>NZ_CP017267.1:112500-786666 GCF_001870205.1 Vagococcus teuberi
GAAGAAAAACTATTAAGAGCGAATATGATGATTGATGTGCTGGAGCGCTTAACTTATGAAGAAGAGGAGCGAGATATATGAGCGAATTATTTACGAAACGTGCAAATGATGTACTGGAATTAGCACAAGAGAGTGCTAGATATTTTAAACATGATGTTGTTGGAACTGAAGATCTATTATTAGGACTAGTAAAAGAGCCAAGAGGAGTTGGTGGAAAAGCAATTAGAAAATTAAACATAGACGAAGAAACCATATTTGAAGAGATTGAGCAGGTTGTTCAATATGGTAGCTATAAAACCAAAAAAGGTCAGCTTTTACCATATTCACCTAGAGCAAAAGATGTGTTAGCTTTTGCTGGAGAAGAGGCTAAACGACTAGGAGCACCCAGTATTGGTACTGAGCACATTTTACTTGCTTTAATTAGAGAAGATACCTTGCTCTCAGCACGTATTCTACAGAACTTTACGGTAGATTTAAAAAAATTACGCAAAGATATTTTAAAAAGAGTTGGTATTAATGAAAATAGTAAGAATGGAAAGTCTCGTAAAACAGCAAAATCACTAACAAATGAAGGGACACCGACATTGGAGTCATTGGCTAGAGATTTAACTCAAAGTGCTAGAGAAAAACGATTGGATCCGTTAGTTGGCCGAGATACCGAAGTGGAAAGACTGATCCAAATATTGAGTCGTCGTACAAAAAATAACCCGGTTTTAGTTGGAGACCCAGGTGTAGGTAAAACGGCAATTGCTGAAGGATTAGCACAACGCATTGTTGAAGCCAATGTTCCAAAAGATATGAGAAATAAACGAGTGATGATGCTTGATATGGGAGCAGTAGTTGCAGGAACAAAATATCGTGGTGAATTTGAAGATCGCATGAAAAAATTAGTGGATGAAATTTATCATGATGGCGAAGTTATTTTGTTTATTGATGAATTACATACGTTGATTGGTGCTGGTGGAGCTGAAGGTGCGATTGATGCATCTAATATTTTAAAACCTGCTCTTGCTCGTGGTGAATTACAAACAATAGGGGCAACGACGTTAGATGAATATCAAAAATATATTGAAAAAGATCCTGCATTAGAGAGACGTTTTGCTAAAATTTTAGTGGATGAACCAAACGAAGAAGAAACAATTGATATTTTATCAGGACTAAAAACACAATATGAAGAGCATCATCAAGTAGCGATTACACAAGAAGCTATTGAGGCAGCTGTAAAATTATCTATTCGTTACATTAATGATCGTCAGCTTCCTGATAAAGCTATTGATTTGATAGATGAGGCAGCTGCCAAAGTACGCTTGAATCAAGCGGAAAAACCATCTCCAATAGTGAAACAACAACAGGTATTAGCTGATATCTATAAGGAAAAAGAAGAAGCGATTATCTCACAAAATTTTGCCGAAGTGGTTGAAATTCGAGAGATAGAAAAGAAAGCCTTAAAAAAATTAGCAAAATTAGTTGAAAAACAAGAAAAAGAATCAACTGGTTATACACAAAAAGTGACCGAAGAAGATATTGAATCTGTCATTTCTCAATGGACTGGTATTCCTTTAACACAGTTAGAGAAAAAAGAGAGTGAACGATTACTTGATTTGGAAAAGGTCATGCATGAACGTGTTGTCGGCCAAGAAGAGGCTGTAGAATCTGTTTCACGTGCCATTCGACGTGCGCGAAGTGGATTGAAGAGTCCTAATCGTCCAATTGGGTCATTTATGTTTTTAGGGCCAACAGGTGTTGGGAAAACAGAACTAGCTAAAACAATTGCTGAAGTGATGTTTGGTTCAGAAGATGCCTTGATTCGAGTGGATATGTCTGAATTTATGGAAAAACATAGTACAAGTCGTTTAGTCGGCTCCCCTCCAGGATATGTTGGTTATGATGAAGGAGGACAATTGACTGAGCGAATTCGTCAAAAACCATATTCTGTTGTATTACTTGATGAGGTAGAAAAAGCTCATCCTGATGTGTTTAATGTGTTGTTGCAAGTACTAGATGATGGGCATTTAACTGATGCCAAAGGTCGTAAAGTAGATTTTAAAAATACAATTATTATCATGACATCAAATATCGGCGCTACTTCTTTACGAGATGAAAAGACTGTTGGATTTGGTGTAGCAAATGAAACCAAAGATTATAAAGCGATGAAATCTCGTATATTAGAAGAATTGAAAAAATCATTTAGACCGGAATTTTTAAATCGTGTAGATGAAGTGGTCGTATTCCACTCATTAAATAAACAACAATTACATGATATCGTGAAAATCATGTCTAAAGATGTTGTTGAGAGATTAAAAGAACAAGATATTACATTAAAATTAACTTCAGCAGCTATTGATGTTATCAGTAGTGAAGGGTTTGATCCGGAATACGGAGCTCGTCCAATTCGTCGTGCTTTGCAAAAAGAAGTCGAAGATAGACTAAGTGAATTACTCTTGTCAGGTGAACTTCAAACAGGAGATATAGTGACTCTTGGTGCATCAAAAGGGAAAATTAATACAAAAGTAAAAAAGGTAGAAAAAGTGTAACAAACAAGCGTTAGTTAGTTAAATAACTAGCGCTTTTACCTTGTGAAAGTTTGCGGTTTATCTATGCAATATGTTAGGATAAAAAGTGTTTATAAAGGATAGGAGTGTCTAGAATGATAGAGATAAGTACGACAGTGGACTCATTAGAACAGGCACGTCAACTGGTCGAATTGGATATTGATGTAATTTGTTTTGGAGAAGAGGAATTTGGGTTACGTTTACCGCATTATTTCGCAAGAGAAGAAATGACTGAATTGGTTCAATTAGCTCATAGTAAAGGAAAAAAAGCTCGTGTTGCGGTGAGTGCGATTATGCATCCAGATAAAATGGAGCTTATTCCTGAATATTTGGGTTTTTTAGAATCAATTGGAGTAGATGATATTATTGTAGGCGATCCTGGTGTGATTTATGTCTTACAACGAGATGGATATAAACTACCTTATGTATATAATGCTGAAACAATGGTGACTAGTTCAAGGCAAGTAAACTTTTGGGCCAAACGTGGGGCAACTGGTGCAATTTTAGCTAGAGAAATTCCGTTTGAGGAGTTGCAACAAATTGCCAAAGATACGCAAGTCTTTACTGAAGTTTTAGTGTATGGTGCGACTTGTATCCATCACTCAAAACGCCCATTGATTACAAATTATTTTAATTTTACGAAGCAACAAGACAATGTTTCTAAAGAAGATGGGTTGTTTATATCTGAACCTAAAGATGAAGAAACACATTATTCTATTTTCGAAGATAAGCATGGGACACACATTTATGCCACAAATGATGTAGACTTAATGTTTGAATTAAAAGAATTATATGATGCTGGTTTAAGACATTGGAAATTAGATGGTATGTATACTCCTGGGGAAGATTTCGTGAGTATTGTTTCAAGTTTTATTACAGCTAAAAAAGCGTTGATTGGAGACACTTGGACACAGGATTTGGCAAAATCGCTACAAAAAACGATTATGGAACATCATCCAAAAGGAAGAAGTTTGGATACTGGCTTTTATTATTTAGATCCTGAGGAAATAAAATAGGAGAGAGTAAAGATGACAAATACATTGAAACGACCAGAAGTACTGGCTCCAGCTGGTACACTTGAAAAATTGAAAATTGCGATACATTACGGGGCAGATGCTGTGTATATTGGTGGAAATGCTTATGGCCTAAGAAGTCGTGCTGGGAACTTTTCTTATGAAGAAATGGAAGAAGGTGTCGCATTTGCTAAAGAGCGAGGAGCAAAAGTTTATGTGGCGGCTAACATGGTGACGCATGAAGGAGATGCCAAAGGAGCTGGGGAGTTTTTTAGAAAATTGCGAGATATTGGCATTAGTGCGGTAATCGTCTCTGACCCAGCATTAATTGAAGTATGCATTACCGAAGCACCTGGTTTACCGATTCATTTGTCGACACAATCTTCTGCGACAAATTTTGAAACATTAGAGTTTTGGAAAAATGAAGGACTAGAACGAGTGGTGTTAGGTCGTGAGGTCTCAATGGACGAGGTAGCGAAAATTCGTGAGAATACGGATATTGAAATTGAAGCCTTTATTCATGGTGCGATGTGTATTTCCTATTCAGGTCGTTGTACCTTATCAAATCATATGAGTCACAGAGATGCTAACCGTGGTGGGTGTTCACAATCATGTCGTTGGAAATATGATTTGTTTGATATGCCATTTGGTGAAGAAAGACGTTCATTAACAGACACTGGTGAAGTGAGTGAGCCGTTTTCAATGAGCGCGGTGGATATGTCAATGATCGAACACATTCCTGATTTAGTAAAAAACGGTGTCGATAGTCTAAAAATTGAAGGACGCATGAAGTCGATTCATTATGTATCAACAGTATCTAACGTCTATAAAAAAGCAGTTGATAGCTACATGGCTGATCCGGAAAATTATGTGTGTAAACAAGAGTGGATTGATGAACTGTGGAAAGTGGCACAACGAGAATTAGCAACTGGTTTTTATTATCATATTCCAACAGATGAGGAACAATTATTTGGAAAACGCCGGAAAATCCCAGTGTATAAGTTCATTGGTGAAGTGTTAGAATATGATGACGAAACTAAAATTGCTACTATCAGACAACGAAATCATTTCAGAATCGAAGATCGTATTGAATTTTACGGACCTGGATTTACTCACTTTGAACAAGATATCAAAGAGATGTGGAATGAAGACGGTGAATCAATTGAAAAAGCACCAAATGCTATGATGATTGTCAAGATGCCAGTCGCACAACCAGTTAAACCTGGTGATATGATTCGTAAACAGAAGTAAGAAGGGAGAAAATGGATGAAAACATTTGATTATATAGTGATTGGTGGAGGTAGTGGTGGAATAGCTTCTGCTAATAGAGCAGGTATGCATGGGGCTAAAGTGTTATTAATAGAAGGAAACGAGCTTGGTGGAACATGTGTCAATGTTGGATGTGTTCCTAAAAAAGTGATGTGGTCAGCATCTCAAATGAATGACATGCTACACCATCAAGCCTATGAATATGGTTTTGATGTAACAGTTGACGGATTTGACATGGCTCGTTTAGTCGAAAATCGCCAAACGTATATCAAACGATTGAATGGTTTGTATTTAAAAGGGCTAGAAAGTAATGGAGTGACTCATATTAAGGGTTACGCTAAATTTAAAGAAAAAAATGTGGTCGAAGTAAATGGAGAAACATTTACTGCTCCTCATATTTTAATTGCGACAGGTGGGAAAATTATTCGTCCGAATATTCCCGGTGCAGAATATGGTATTGATTCAAATGGCTTTTTTGAGTTAACAGAACTACCAAAACGTGTAGCGGTAGTTGGAGCTGGTTATATTGCAGTGGAAATCGCTGGCGTATTACATGGCTTAGGAGCAACGACTCATTTGGCATTTAGACGTGACACCTTTTTACGTGAATTCGATGACTTATTAATTCAAGGGTTGACTGAAAGTTATGAGAAAAGTGGCATGAATTTACATGCAAATAGTGTACCAAAGAGTGTTGAAAAAACAGCTTCTGGTTACGTTTTGTCCTTTGAAAATGGAAAATCAATCGAGGTAGATGAAATTGTCTGGGCAATCGGTCGAGTGCCAAATATGGATGGGTTAAACCTTGATGTGACAGATGTTGAATTAACGGATAAAGGTGCAATAAAAGTAGACCAGTATCAAAATACCACACAAGAAGGTATTTATGCTGTTGGAGATGTCATTGATAAAATTAATTTAACACCTGTAGCAATTGCAGCAGGACGAAGATTATCCGAACGATTATTTAACAATCAAGATAATTTATATTTAGAGTATCATACCGTTCCAACAGTTGTATTTTCACATCCAGCGATTGGAACAGTTGGTTTAACAGAAAAAGAAGCTAGAGAACAATATGGTGAGGATGTTAAAATATATACGTCTAGATTTACACCAATGCAGTTTGCGATTACTGAAGTTCGCGAAAAATGTTGGATGAAGCTTGTGTGTGTCGGAAAAGAAGAACGAATTGTTGGATTACACGGTATTGGATTGGGTGTTGACGAGATGCTACAGGGATTTGCGGTTGCTGTAAGAATGGGTGCAACTAAAGCTGATTTTGATCAAACTGTTGCCATCCATCCAACAGGAGCAGAAGAATTTGTCACAATGAGATAATGTGTGTAAAAAACGTTGTTTAAATTTATTATTACTTGATAACGAGTTGAAAAAGTTTTGAAACTACTTGACCTATCGGGTATAATGAGTTTGTTAAATAGATTTATATAAGGAGGATTATTTATGGATATCGAATTTTTGGCACGGTTCCAGTTTGGTATGACAACTGTCTTCCATTTCTTTTTCGTGCCAATGTCTATCGGGATGGCATTCGCTGTTGCGGTAATGGAGACAATGTATGTTGTTAAAAAAGAACAAATCTATAAAGATATGGCAAAATTCTGGGGTAACATCTTTTTAATTGGTTTTGCCGTAGGGGTTGTAACAGGGCTTATCCAAGAGTTTCAATTTGGAATGAACTGGTCTGAATACTCTCGTTTTATGGGGGATATTTTTGGAGCACCTTTAGCAGTTGAAGCACTATTAGCATTCTTTATGGAATCAACGTTTATTGGTTTATGGATGTTTGGTTGGGACAAGTTTAACGAAAAACTGCATTTATTATTTATTTGGTTAGTTTCAATCGGTACAGCACTATCAGCCCTTTGGATTCTTGCAGCGAACTCATTCATGCAAAATCCTGTTTCTTATTCAATCAACGAAGCAACTGGTCGTGCAGAATTAACAAGCTTTGTTGGTTTACTAAAAAATCATCAATTATGGGTAGAATACCCTCACGTATTATTTGGTGCAATTGTAACCGGTGGATTTGTGATTGCAGGTTCATCAGCATGGAAAATGCTTAAAAACAAAGACATGGAATTCTTTAAAAAATCAATGAACATTGGATTGATTTTAGGATTAGTTGGTTCAATTTTAACAATTGGTGCTGGTCACCAACAAATGATCGCTGTTGCAAACGATCAACCAATGAAATTTGCAGCAATGGAAGGTATCTATGAAGATACAACTTCTCCTGCACCATGGAACATTATTGCATCAATCGATACGAAAGATAAAGAAACAAAATGGGAAATTTCTGTGCCATACTTACTAACACTTTTAGGTGGAGAAGAGAAGTACATCGGGATGGACCAAGCAAATAAAAATCTACATGACGAATACGATGCCAAATTTGGTTCAGAGATGGATTACTATTTACCAGTTAAGACTCTTTTCTGGGGATTCAGATTCATGGCAGGTTTTGGTACACTAATGGCATTAATGGCTATTGTGGGACTATTCTTGCTTCATAAAAACAAGATTCAAAATATGAAATGGTTACTATGGCTATTTGTAGCAGGCATTAGTTTCCCATTCATTTCAAACACATTCGGTTGGTTAGTAACTGAATTAGGACGTTCACCATGGACTGTTTATGGACTATTTACAATCGCAGATAGTGTGTCTCCTGGTGTATCAGCAACATCATTATTAATTAGTAACATTGTTTACTTCTTATTATTCAGTGTATTAGGTTATGTGATGTTTGTATTCTGTAAACGTGCTGTTAAAAAAGGGCCTTACTATGTGGATCCATCTGAAGCGAAAAAAGATGGTATAGATCCATTTGCAAAGGGGGTTCTGTAAAATGAGTAATTTACAATTTTTATGGTTTATTTTAATTGGTGTCTTATTTTCAGGATTCTTCTTCTTAGAAGGATTTGACTTTGGTGTTGGGATGTCAGTTAAATTGGTTGCACGTAATAAACGTGAACGTGACCAAGTCATTGAAACAATTGGACCTATTTGGGAAAGTAACTTAGTATGGTTAATTACAGCTGGTGGGGCAATGTTTGCCTCTTTCCCGGAATGGTACGCGTCACTATTTAGTGGATTCTACTTAATTTTATTATTTATTTTAGTAGGATTAATTATCCGCGGGGTATCATTTAAGTTCCGAAGTAGTTCTGAAAATGCGAAAGAACGTAATACTTGGGAATGGGCATTGTTTTTAGGTAGTGTGATTGTCCCATTTCTATTTGGTATGATGTTTGTTGACTTAGTAATGGGTCTACCAATGGATGCATCTAAAAACGTGATGAATGCATCATTTACTGATTACGTGAACCTATTTTCTATCGTTGGTGGAGTGGCAGTGACTTTAGTTAGTTTCTTACACGGATTAAACTACTTACGATTAAAAACAGAAGGAGCGGTGCGTGAACGTTCATTAGCTATTGCTAAAAAATTATACCCAGTATTATTTGCTGGATTAGTTGTTTTTGCTATCTTAGCTTATTTGAAAACAGATTTCTTTACTGAACGTTTTACATCTTCATTGATTCTTTTAGTTTTAATTGTTGTTTTTGCAGCACTTTCTGCTTATGGCACTTATAAAGACAAAGAAGGATTATCTTTTATTTCAACTGGATTAGTCTTCGTTGGGATTGTAGCATTCTTATTTAATGGGTTATTCCCACGTGTTATGATCGCCAAAGATTCACAGTTTAGTTTATTAATTGAAAATGCATCAAGTACACCGTATACATTGAAAGTAATGACAATTGTTACAGTTGTCTTATTACCAATCGTCTTACTTTACATTGCTTGGGCATATAAACAATTTACCAAACGTGTCAAGATAGATAGATAAAAGGAGTTGTACCTGATTGATTGATAAGAATTTATTTCGTATTGATAAAATTAGGTCAGTCTTAATTGGGCTTGTAGGATTAGGAATCCTACAAGCCTTATTAATTATCGGACAGGCTTATTTTTTATCAAAAGGTATCAGTGCGTTGTGGAACGGAGAAGCTGTCGCAGCGCAAACGATGTCGCTTATTTGGTTTTTTTCTTGTTTTTTTGGTAGACAGCTAGTGTTGTATGTACGAGATAAATCTCTTGATAAGTACGCGTATCAAGAAGCAAGAAAAGTCCGACAACAATTGCTACAGAAAATATTTCGTTTAGGTCCTAACTTTGTTCAAAAAGAAGGGACTGGTAACATGGTTACTATGACGATTGAAGGGATTGACCAAGTAGAAAACTATATTACGTTAATTTTACCGAAATTAACCAATATGATGGTCATACCATGGATTATCTTAGTGTTTGTATTTACGCAAGATGTGCGTTCAGGAGTCATATTATTAATCGTTTTTCCCGTTATCATTTTATTTATGATTATTTTGGGATACGCTGCAAGAGCCAAAGCAGATAGACAATATGAAGGGTTTCAGTTATTAAGTAATCATTTTTTAGACTCTCTAAGAGGGATCGAAACGCTTTATTTTTTAGGGTTAAGTAAGACATATGAAAAAAATGTTTACGACATTAGTGAAGATTACCGAAAAGCAACAATGAGTACGTTAAAAATTGCGATACTTTCAACATTTGCACTAGATTTTTTTACAACTTTATCAGTGGCAATTGTGGCGGTCTTTTTAGGGTTTAAGTTAATGAATGGAGAAATTTTATTATTACCAGCTTTAACAACCTTAGTGCTAGCACCAGATTTCTTTTTACCTTTACGAGATTTTTCAAATGACTACCATGCGACATTAGATGGTGGAAACACGTTAAAATCTATTTTTTCAATTTTAGATCAAAAAGAATTAACAAATGATGAAACAATGGACTTAAAAGGTTCATGGAATGATTTAGACAAATTATCATTAAAAAATATGTCGTTAAAATACAATGGCTCACAAGAGGCAACAACCTTAACGGATATTTCATTTGATTGGCAAGGGAGTGGGAAAATAGGAATTGTGGGGTTATCAGGTTCTGGTAAGTCAACATTGATTAAGCTACTAGGCGGATTTTTAGAAGCAACAGAGCCAAGCATTCATATTAATGATTCTGCTATGAGTAATTTGCAAAAGAAAGTTTGGCAAGATCAATTATTTTATATTCCTCAAGATCCTTATATTTTCCATGGCACATTAAAAGAAAATATTACATTCTATCATCCAGAAGCAAGTTTTGAAGAATGTGCTGAAGCTATCAAGCAAGCAGGTTTGATAGATGTCATTGAAGAATTACCAGAAGGTTGGGATACTGTGATTGGTGAAGGAGGCCACTTACTAAGCGGAGGCCAATACCAACGAATTGCAGTAGCCAGAGCATTGCTTGATAAAGAACGAAAAGTTTTACTATTTGATGAACCTACCGCCCATTTGGATGTGGAAACAGAGTATGAACTAAAAGAAACCATGTTACCATTATTTGAAGATAAGCTTGTCTTTTTTGCAACGCATCGTCTGCATTGGATGAGAGAGATGGATTATATCTTGGTAATGGAAGATGGAAAAATTGTGGAACAAGGAACTTATGATGAGTTACGTGCTAAAAATGGTGCCTACCAACACTTTGTTGACCAATTGAAGGGAGGGTTATAGAAATGAAACAAGATCACTTATTATTAACAAAACAAGATAAGTGGGTTAGACCTTTTTTCAAGAAGTATAAGAAGCTATTGGCCTTAGTTTTATTCCTAGGATTTCTAACGTTTTTTTCAGCTGCAGCATTGATGTTTACCTCAGGCTACTTGATTAGCCGTTCGGCCGCAAAACCTGAAAATATACTAATGGTGTATGTCCCAATTGTATTAACACGTGCATTTGGTATTGCCAGACCAACATTTCGTTATATCGAACGTTTAGGAAGTCATAACTGGGTGTTAAAAATGACGTCTGATATTCGTGTCAGGTTGTATCGTTCATTAGAAACAGAGGCAACAGATACAAAAGAAAATTATCAATCAGGTAGTTTACTTGGGATATTATCAGAAGATATTAACCATATCCAAAATCTTTACTTAAGAACGATTTTTCCAATCTGTACGTCTTATATTTTATATCTCTTTATTGTGATAGGATTAGGTTACTTCTCTCTACCATTTGCTGGGTTAATGTTAATTTTATTTGCTTTAATTCTAGTGGTATTGCCACTAGCAGCAATCTTAGTTAATAATGCTAGAGTGTACCGTAAAAAAGCAAAAAAACATGTGCTATATAATGATTTAACAGATGCTGTTCTAGGAGTAGCTGACTGGCAATACAGCGGTCGTTATGAAGAGTTTTTAACACAATATAATGATGCTGAATCAAGTGTAAGAGAAGAAGATTATCAATTAAATCGTTACTCTAGACTTGAAGGGATTATAAAGCAGTTTATTTTTGGTGTGATAGCTATTTGTCTCTTTATTTGGTCAGGATCATACTTTATTAGTCAAGGAAACCCCGGCGCACTAAATTGGATTGCGGCATTTGTGTTGTCATTTTTCCCATTACTAGATGCCTTTGGGCCAGTGAGTGATTCAGTTAAAGAGTTACCTATTTATGAAGATACTGTTCAGCGTTTATCCAAACTACCAGATCCGGATAAACTTGACGCTGGAGTGGCGAAAAACTCAATTACTTTAGAATCGACTACAATCCAGTTAGAAGATGTTAGTTTTAAATATTCTCAAGGTAAACGAGAGTTACTATCTCATTTTAACCTAACGATACCAGAAGGGGATGTTGTCGCATTATTAGGAAAAAGTGGGACAGGTAAAACGACATTAACTCAGATTATTCGCGGAGATTTACTTCCAACATCAGGTAAAGTGTTAGTTGGTGGTGTGGATATTAAAGAGATGGAAGGCCAACAAGCTAAATATTTTGGCGTTCTAAATCAACACCCATACCTGTTTAATACAAGTTTAAAAAATAATGTGCGTTTAGGTAACTTAGATGCGACAGATGAAGACGTATTAAAAGCGATCGAAGCAGCAGGCCTAAAACAAGTTGTGGAGCGTTTGCCACAGGGGATGGACACATTAGTTGAAGAAGGCGGAAAACGATTCTCAGGTGGAGAACAACAACGTATCGCGTTAGCTAGAATCTTATTACAAGATGTGTCAATTGTTATTATTGATGAACCAACTATTGGTTTGGATCCACTAACAGAAAAACAATTACTTGAAACAGTATTTAATGTGTTAAAAGATAAAACAGTGATTTGGATTACCCATCATTTAGTTGGGATTCATCATGCTGATGAAGTCGTGTTCATTGAAGATGGAAAAATTGATATGTCTGGCAGTCCAAAAGAGCTGTTAGAAACAAACGAGCATTTCAAACAACTATATGAAATGGATGTTTATGAGTAAAAAGAGGCTGACCCAAAAGTCTCTAGAATAAACTAAAAGGAAGAAAATCTTTTTTCGATTTTCTTCCTTTTTTGACGTAAAAAATAGCACTATCCTATATAATTAAAGTGACGAAACCAACTAAAAAGGAGTGCTATTTATGTATAAGAATTATAACACGAAACAGGTTACTTTATCACTGAATTTAGATATTTATTTAGAAGAAAATGATATCGCTTTTGCGATTGATGAGTTAGTAGAAAGCATCCCTGTGGATGTGTTCTCAGTTTTTGAGCATCGAATGGGAACTTCGTCTTATCATCCAAAAATGATGTTGAAGCTTATTCTGTGTGGCTACACTCAATCTATTTTTTCAGGCAGAAAGATAGAAGCTATGTCTAAAGATAGCATTCGTGCCATGTGGTTAACGCAATCACAGACACCTAACTTCAGAACAATTAATCGATTCAGAGTGAACCCACTGGTTCAACCGATACTTCAAGAATGTTTTATTCAATTTAGAAATCAGCTTGTTTCTCAACAATTAATTGATGAAGAAGCTATTTTTATTGATGGAACAAAGTTAGAAGCCAACGCAAATAAATATACCTTCGTTTGGAAAAAGAGTACACAACGTTATGAAGAATCTTTGAGAGAAAAGTCAAAGTCCTATTATCAACAACTTGTAGAAGAGCAAATTATTCCATCTATTTGTTCAGAAGATGATGAGTTAAACACAGGAAATTTAAAACAAATCATTGATGAGTTGGAAATGAAAGTAAGTGATTTAAGCACTAAAATTGAAAATACTTCAGATGTTCAAGAGAGAAAAGAACTTCGTTCTGAGCGTAAAGAGCCTAAAAAAGCATTGAAAGCTTTTTCTGACTTTATCTATAGAAAGCAAAAATATAAAGAACAACATGATATTTATAACGGTAGAAATAGCTACTCTAAAACAGATCATGATGCCACTTTTATGAGAATGAAAGATGACCACATGATGAATGGTCAGTTAAAACCTGGATATAACGTTCAAATTGCAACCAATCATCAATACGTTTTAGCATATGAAACATTTTCAAATCCAACGGATTTTAAAACAATGATTTCCTTCTTAGATACTATCAAGAAATCTTATTTTGACTTACCTAAATACATTGTGGCTGACGCAGGTTATGGTAGTGAAGAAAACTATCAAGCAATTTTAGATGATTTTGAAAGAACTCCATTAATTACTTATACAATGTATCAGAAAGAACACACTAAAAAATATAAACAAAATCCATTCATTCCAGATAACTGGATTTATAATGAATTGGCAGATACTTATATTTGCCCGAATAATCGAGAAGTCAAATTTAGAAATTACTCTACTCGAACGGATAAATCTGGATTCAAAAGACAACTTAAAATATATGAATGTGAGTCTTGTTTAAATTGCCCAGTTAGAGCATTATGTACTCGTGCGAAGAGTAGTAAAAATCGAGTGATTCAAAGAAATGGGAATTGGGAATATTTTAAAGCTCACGTAAGAGAGCTTTTGAAAGAGGATGTCACAGGAGAAATATATCGTCAAAGAAAAATAGATGTTGAACCAGCCTTTGGAAATCTGAAGGCTAATTTGGCATTCAATCGATTCTCTGTAAGAGGAAAAGATAAGATTTCACAGGAGCTGGGATTTGCGTTAATGGCACTAAATTTAAGAAAACTGAGAAAAAATAGGAAGGATATTAGTAAGAAATCACGAAAAAACAAGCATTCTGAAATGAGAGGTTTCATTTTGGAATGCTTGTTTTCTGTAAAGAGACTTTTGGGTCAGCCTCTTTTATTTATAAAAACTAAACAAAAGATACAGAAATGTTAGTCTATTATAATAAAACAACTTTACAATTCACATCAGAAAAGGTACTATTAATGCGAGTATCTAATTGAGATAAATGATGGTACACGTTAATATGATAAGCTAAATAGTGGAGGGAGTTTGAAGTTATGCCTTTAGAGGAGTTTGATATAGATGTTCAACTGTATCAAGATGAAACAAAAAAGCCAGATGAACAGAGCGTTATTTTATTACCTGTTCAGAACATAGCAACAAAGAAGAATCAATTATTGTTAAAATGGTCAAATCGTAAAGTGAAATTATCCCAATCAATTATTAGTAAAGCAGTAGAATTATTTTTATCTAGTTGGGAAAACACATTTTCATTGTATCCAATTGAACGTGTTTTTTTAGACTATACAACGCGTGAAAAAGTAGAATTATTGGTAACGTTTGATGCAAGTAGACTGTATTCAAATACTCAAATTAGAAATATTAAAACGAACGCACCTAAATTGTTTAAAACTGCAATGAATGAGGCGTATGACCAATTTGGTATTCTTGAAAACCAAACAGTTAATCAGTTAGGAGCGTCTAATGTTGCGATGGATTATGATAGATATGATGAGATAAGTAATAGTACTCATATAGTTAAGGACAAATCTGTTGCTCAGGACTTATTTATAAGAGAACGTACTGTTCAGGATAGTGAAGATTTACTGGATAAACAACAACGAATCTATGAATTAGAGCAAAAAATTGCAGAAAATTCACAATTAACGAAATCATTTGAAATGGATTTACAAACGACTCAACGCGAATACGAAATGAAAATTTCTCATATCAGTCAAGAAAATGACGCTTTAAAACAAAAAATTATTTCTTATCAGGAAAATGAAATTGATTTCAGACAGCAATTACAATTAAAAAAATCAGAAGTACTTGAGTTGAAAAATAGAGTTAGTGAGCTAACAGTTGAATTAGACCAAGGTATGGAAGCTTGGAAACAAAAACATCAGCAAGCTCAGATTGAAAATGAAGAATTGCGTATGGTAATTACTGAAAATCAACAATTTGAGGAGCAAGTTCAAGAATCTTTACGAGATGCAACGAAAAAATTAAAAGAAAAGGAGTCTGAACTCTCTCAGCTAGAGCAAGAAAGTCAAATAGCTATTAGAGAAGCTCAAATGCAACGAAAGCAACTTATTGCCGAGAAAGAACGATTACAAGAGCAACAAGATAAATTAAATCGATTATTATCTGAAAGACAAACAATGGTTCAACAATTGAGCGATGAGTTACATCAAAAAGAACAAGAAATGAAACGATTAACATTTGAACACCAACAAGCTGTTCAAGAATATCAGCACCAATTTTCTAAAAAAGAAAAAGAGTTTGATGATTTAACTTATTCAAAAAATAAAGAAATTCAACGTTTATCTCAACGTTTAGAAAAACAACAAAATTTAGTGAATCAATTGATGGACTCGCAAGAATCAACTCAGTCTAAGTGGCAAGACAATTATAGTCGATTGGAAAATAATTATAGAGTAGCGGCTAATAGAGTGTTTGACTTAGAAAAAGAACTAGCTAAATTGAAACAATCTAGTTACTCGACAGCATCGATAGCAGATAGAACATTTTCTTCCATATCTTTAGAAAATGATGTTTTACCTGAGATAGAAATACCAACACAACCTGTTTTTGATCGGGTAGACATGGTGGATGATGATAATCTTGACGTACAGAATTCTGATACGTTAGATTTAATTCAATTGGAAGATCCTCTCGATCAAGGTTATCATTATGTAGATGAAGAAGAAGTCACTGTTGAAAATGATGACGAAGATTATGATTATGATTATGATGAAGATTATGATTATGATGAAGATTATAATTATGACGAAGATTATGATTATGATTATGATGAAGAGTATGACGACGACGTTCTAGGTTACGATGAAGAAACAGTAATGGATGATGTCGATACTATTTTAAGTGAAACAGAGGACGAAGAGGGAAAAGAAAAAATTCGTAAAAAAGAATATGTGGCTTTTGAAGAACAACTTGAAGAGCTATCAGATCGCTGGGATGAACTAGCAGATAAAGATAACAAATTTAAAAAATGGGCTGATCCAAAGATGAAAAAATTTGACCGCTTCTATAAAAAACTTGATGATAATGTCAAATCACCTAAACTATTATCTCGTAAGTACGTTATGACTGAAGAAGTGTGGGGAGAAATTCAAGCATATGCTCTTATTAGTCGGCATTTAAAAACTATTTTAGATTATGAATCTTAAATTAAATACCTCTCTATTAAGTTTTTTATTAATGATTAAACCGTAGCTAGTCATCAGATAATATGTAAAGAATCGTGTTAATAGGCATTAATCTATTAACACAATTTTTTTATCTATCAGTCAACTATTATGGATAAGAATTAATATGTTCTATTTCTGTTTTATAATATTACAACTATATTGAGCGAAAAAAGTAAGATGCTTTTTTATAAAAGGGGTTTTTTATGATATCGGCATTAAAAAATACGATAAATCTTTACAAGGGATGAAATAGTTTGATAGATTTATTATTGTAGGTAGAAAAAAGAGTAGGGGATGACATATGGAACTATTATTTACAATTGTATTAATTTTATTTTCAACGAAAGTAGCCGGTCACTTGTCTGTAAAGCTTGGCCAACCAGCAGTTTTAGGAAAATTACTTATTGGGATAGTAATTGGACCAGCAGTTTTAGGTTGGGTAAATGACTCAGCTATTTTTCAAGAGTTTTCAGAAATAGGTGTATTGTTACTGATGTTTCTTGCAGGACTTGAAACAGACGCAGAACAGCTAAAGAAAAACTGGAAACCATCAGTTGCTGTTGCGGTCTTGGGGATTATCGTACCATTTGCAAGTGCATTTGCAATGGGAGAATTATTTGGATTTTCGTTCAATGAAGGAATCTTTTTAGGTGTCCTTTTCTCAGCAACAAGTGTCAGTATTACCGTGCAAGTGTTAAAAGAAATGGGAATGATGCAGACTCGTGAAGCAACCACCATCTTAGGAGCAGCTGTGGTAGATGATATTTTAGTTGTGACACTTTTAGCTTTTGTCATGTCATTTATGGGGGAAGATACATCAAGCGCATCAGTTCCGATGTTACTACTGAAAAAAGTTCTTTTCTTTGTTGTGGCTTTTGTAGTAGGTATTTATATTGTACCTAAGTTCTTGAAATTATTTTCAAGGTTCAAAGTAACAGCACCTGTAACAGCTGCAGCATTAATCGTTGCATTTGGCTTTGCCTATTTTGGTGAAATGTTAGGTATGGCAGGAATTATTGGAACATTTTTAGCTGGTTTATTTATTTCACAAACCTCTTTTCAACATGAAGTTGAGCAAACGGTTGATCCGATTGCAAATGCTTTATTTGTACCATTCTTCTACGTGAGTGTAGGCATAAGTATTTCGTTTGATGGGGTACTAAGCCAAATGGGATTCTTAGTTGCTTGTACAATCGTAGCTATTTTATCTAAACTATTTGGTGGATTCTTAGGGGCTAAGATGACAGGGTTTAATAACCACTCTTCACTTTCTGTTGGTTCAGGTATGGTATCACGAGGTGAAGTAGCACTAATTATTGGTACAACAGGATTAGCTGCAGGGCTACTTTCTCAAGAATATTACACAACAGTGATTATTTCAGTTATTCTGACAACATTGATTGCTCCCCCAATGTTAAAACATTACTTTATGAAATTATATTCAAAAAAATAATTAAACTAAGCAGTCGAAATATTTCGGCTGTTTTTTTCTTATAGCAAGTAAGCATATAATTTTACTTACTTAATGTTAGTTGTTATAGTATAAACATCAAATAAATAAAAAAGGATTGATTAACACATGTCAAATTTTGTAAATTTATTAAAACAACGTCGTTCGATATATGATTTAGGAAAAAATACACCACTAACTAATGATGAAATTGTAGACTTAGTAACAGAGGTAGTGAGAGAGTCACCGACTGCATTTAATTCGCAAACACAACGAGTAGTGTTTTTATTCGATGATGCACATGAAAAATTATGGAGTATGACAGAAGGATTATTAGAACCATTAACTCCTCCAGAAGCATTTGAAAATACAAAAGAAAAATTAAAAAGCTTCGCAAAAGGAAAAGCAACTATTTTATTCTTTGAGGACACAGATATTGTAAAAGGATTGCAAGAACAATTTGCGCTATATGCAGAGAATTTCCCAATTTGGTCAGAACAAGCGAGTGGTCTAACTCAATCAAACGTGTGGACTGCTTTAACTGAAAAAAATATTGGTGCTAATTTGCAACATTATAATCCAATTATTGATGAATCGGTTGCTAAAGAATGGGATACTCCAGCAAATTGGAAATTACGTGCACAATTAGTTATTGGATCGATTGAATCACCAGCCTTAGAAAAAGAATATATGGAAAACAACGATAGATTTAAAGTGTTTAAATAAAAAAGAGAATCATAAAAATTTCTATATTGAACAAAAAAATACATATAGTTTAGGTTTATTATATAGATATCAGCAAAATGAATAAACAACTCCTTAGGTCACTAGCATATTGCTGGTGACTTTTTTTATCATTTGTTCAATTGAGCAAATGCATTAAAAATGAACAATAATATATCGTAAATGGTCTATAAAAATATATTAATCTGATAGAGCGAGTGGAATGAAATGTTTTTGTAACAATTCCTTTATCTATCTGACATATGGCTATGTTAGAATGAATAGGTCGTTAAGAAAAGGGAAATTATTAAAATAGAAATTACTTTATATAAATTTAGATAAGTTCGTTGGAGGAAGAAAAATTGAAGAAAAATATTTTATCAACCATTATGGTTTGCTCAATTGCATTAACAGCTGTTGCTAGTCCAAGTATCGTATTGGCAGATTCTGTTGATGTTCAAATTAAACAACAAGATGAAAAAATTAATGCCTTAAAAGGACAACAAGATAAAGCTCAAGCAGAAATCAATGCATTAGAATCAACCGTAGCTTCTGTTAATGAAAAAGTAGCATCATTAGAAGCAAAACAAACTGAACTAAGTAATGATACTGAGAAATTACAAGAAAAAATTGGTACACTTAAAGTAAGAATTGCAAAACGTGAAAAGTCGATTCAAAAACAAGCAAGAGATGCACAAACAAATGATCAAAGTACTAACTTTGTTAGTGCAGTATTAGAAGCTGATTCATTATCAGATGCTATTAGCCGTGTGCATGCTATGAGCACAATTGTTAATGCTAACAACGATTTAGTTAAACAACAAAAGCAAGATCAAAAATCAGTTGAACAAAGTATTCAAGAAAATGAAGAAAAAATCAACGAAATGGCAGCTACTTATAAAGAGTTACAAAGTCAAAAAGATGCTCTTGCTGCTCAACAAGCTGAGTTAAATGTATTGAAAACAAGTTTAGCTGCTGAACAAGCAACTGCTGAAAGTGATAAAGCTAAATTAAACAAACAAAAAGAAGAAGCAAAAGCTGCTCAAATAAAAGTATTAAAAGCTCAACAAGATTCATCTAAAAAACCAGCTGAAGCAACGGCAGTAAAAGCTGAGAAACCAGCTGAAGATCAAAAAACTGATAACTCATCAGATAATACGGCTACTCCTTCTGAAGCACCAGTACAAGAAAGTAAACCAGTTGAAAAACCAACTACTGATAGTACATCTTCTTCAGGAAACTCGGAGCCAGTTAGTGCACCATCAGGAAGTACTTCGTCTAATGGTGGAGGAGTAGATCATTCAGGCTCAGGTAATATGTATGCTGTTGGTCAATGTACATGGTATGTTAAAAGTGTTGCTCCTTGGGTAGGAACTTATTGGGGTAATGGTGCTCAATGGGGGGCGTCAGCAGCAGCAGATGGTTACACAGTAAACTCAACTCCAGCAACAGGGGCAGTTGTCGTATTCGCTGCAGGTCAATCTGTTGGAGGACAATGGACAGCAGATGGTTCATATGGACATGTTGCTTATGTTGATTCATATAATCCAGCTAACAATACTATTACGATTTCACAAGGTGGTACAGGATTTTCATCACCTACTGGACCAAACACACAAACAATTAGCGCATCTGGTTACACTTATATCCATCGCTAAAAATAAAAGCTCTTTGTCAACTAGTGTTGGTAAGAGCTCGAACGTTAGAATTTAGGATCTAGAAAACATTTGGTTTTCTAGATTTTTTTTGGTGATTTAAAGACAGATTATTTTAAGCAAATTGAATTTATAGTCGTAGCCTAAAATTATAAAAACTTCTCATAACATAGGTATTACGCTTAATCACTTTCCCTGTTTTCTTTGGTTGGAAAAATAATTTGAGTGTATCGCAAATGATTTTTTTAGTTGTCTAGCTTAATTTTACAACCGGCGTTAAACAAAAAAGTAAGAGAATTTCTTCCTTCACTCCACTTAATTCTATTTCATTTTTGAGACTTTTTTATCAATATATTGTCCATCAATACGATTTACTGCACAGCCAATACTTTTAGATCAGCCTTTTTTACTTTTTAAAATTCATGATTGATGGATTCGATAAAAGTGAAAGTATCTTTATCAAATGAAAATTTTAGGATTGAGCAATTTGAAAAACTAATAGTAGAGACTGTTTTAAAATCTAACCAAGCTTGAATAAATAAGTACATAGCTCCACCATGACTAACTGCTAAAATTGTATCAGAGTTATCTTCTTTCATTACTTTAGTTAACGTATCGATCATACGTTTTTGGACATCATCGGCTGATTCACCACCATACGGAACAAAAGCATCACCGTATGATATTTCATTTGGTTTGATTTTAGGGTTTAAACTTTCACTCTCACCTTCAAATAGTCCGAAATGCCATTCTTTTAATCCTTTTAAACGTTTGTAGTTATCGTGTCCAGCAACGATTTCTAACGTGTCACATGCACGTTCCTGCGTTGATGAATAAAAAGCGTCAATCTCGATATGGTTATCTTCAAAGTATCTTTTTGCAATATGAGCTTGTCGAACCCCCTCATCTGTCAAAGGTGAATCACAAAAACCTTGAATTTTTCCAAGTTGATTAAAAAGAGTTTGTCCATGTCGCATTAGATAAAGTGTTTTAGCCAAAATAAACAGTCCTTTCTATTATTTTATTTCATATAAGCTAGGGGTTGCTTGAACAACAATGTCTTCATTAGTAAAAGGATGTACTAAGTGAAGCGATATTGCATGAAGCTGTAGTCTAGGAGAGGTGGATGACGGATTATATAAAGGATCACCAACGATAGGGTGTTGGATGTTCTCTAATTATATAAAGGATCACCAACGATAGGGTGTTGGATGTTCTCTAAATGCACACGAATTTGGTGAGTTCGTCCGGTATCCAGTTTACATTCGATATGAGTTGTATTTTTCAAAACCTCAACTACCGACACATGGGTTCTAGCATGTGCTCCCTTTTTTGTATCAACTACGCGTTTTCGTCTATCGTGACGATGACGTCCGATAGGTTTATCAATAGTAAATTGTTTTTCTTTGATAATCCCACTTACTTCTGCTTCATAATAGCGATTGATTTTCTTTTGTTCTAATAATCTGCCAAGTATAGGCAAAATGATAGGATGTTTTGCAAAAACGATGGCCCCACTTGTTTCTTTATCAAGCCTATGTACAACATAAGGAAGTTGATTTTTTGGAGCTAAATAAGCAGCCAAGTCGTTTAGTAAGGTATCTGACTCTTGCGGTTGATTCGGATGAGTTTTTTGACCGTATGCTTTGTTGACAATGATGAGATGATCATCTTCCCATAAGACATTGACCGAATCTTTATTCCCTAAGGAAATTTCGGGCTTTGTATAATCACTATCTTCGAAAATCATCGTCACTGTATCACCGGCTATTACTGTTTCATGGAACATGACAGGTTGGTTATTTTTTAACACATTTTTTCGTGTTCTTAAAAAATGTCGGACTTTCCTAGGGATGAGCCAATCGTTTTCTAATAGGTCACGAATCGTTTTTTCATGTGTTCCTTCTGGTAAAGTGATAGACAGCTGCATAAGTAGACTCCTTTTTCTAATTTAAACGTTTTTTAAAAAATATCACGTAGTAATTTAATGTTTGTTTGGTATTTTTAATAGACTTATGAAGATAAGTCTTTAGACGTATCAGTTATTTATGATAATATGATACACTAAATACATAAAATTTAATAGAAAGGACATTATCATGGAACAAGTTAAGAAGTATTTAGAAGTGATAAAATCCTGGCTAATCAGGTTTGGTGCATGGTTAAAACCTCATTGGCAAACATTTCGAGTACATCAAAAAAGAATATGGAAGAAATACCATATCAATAAAATAATTTTATTAACAGCTTTAACAGTTGTCTTAGTCACAAGCATTTATCTGTTTTATTTAGCTAAGAGTATGAATGTTTCTGGGTTAAAAGCAGGATTGGAACAATCCACGACGATTTATGATAAAGACGGTGATGAAGCAGGTAAGCTTCGAAAAAATGGCGGAACGTTTGTAACGTTAGATAACATCTCACCGTATGTGGTAGATGCCTTGATTTCTACAGAGGACCGCCGCTTTTATCAGCATAAAGGATACGATGTGAAAGGGATTCTAAGAGCCGCAGCTAGAAAAGTGATTAGAAGAAATAATAGCGGTGGTGGTGGGAGTACTATCACACAGCAGTTAGCAAAAAATGCCTTTTTAGACCAACAACAAACATATACGCGTAAAGCAAAAGAACTCTTTTTAGCAATAGAGTTGGAAAAAGAGTATTCAAAAGATGAAATTTTAGAAATGTACTTAAACAAATCGTACTTTGGTAGTGGGGTTTGGGGAATTCAAGATGCATCAAAAAAATATTTTGGTAAAGATGCTAAAGATTTAACAATTGATGAAGCAGCTGTACTTGTCGGTGTGTTGAAAGGTCCTAGTTTATACAATCCGATTGATCATATGGATTATGCAGTCAATCGCCGTAACACAGTGCTATCTGTGATGGTTGATAATGGAAAATTAGATAAGGCTACGGCAGATGGTTTGATGAAAGAACCGATTTATTTAACGGATACCTATGTACCCGATAAGGAATCATATAAATATCCTTATTACTTTGACGCGGTCATTTCTGAAGCGACTGATAAAACAGGCTTAACAGATGCGGAAATTTCGAATGGCGGTTACAAAATATATACAGCTTTAGATCAAGTGTATCAACAAGGCATGGACAAAACGTTTGCAGATGATAGTTTGTTTCCTCCTGCAGCGTCAGACGGTGCCATTGTAGAAGGAACGTCTGTGGCGATTAACCCTAGCTCTGGTGGTGTGATGGGGATTATTGGAGGACGTGGTGAGTACACGTATCGTGGCTGGAATCGTGCGACTGATTCAAAATTATCGCCAGGGTCTACGATGAAACCTCTATCTGTTTATACGCCAGCTTTAGAAGCAGGATACAAACCAGATGATATGTTAAAAGATGAAGAGTTATCTTATTATGATGTGCATAACTTCTCTCGCACATATAGTGGTGAAACATCTATGACGAATGCCTTGATACATAGTTTAAATGCTCCAGCAGTTTGGTTAATGCATGAGATCGGCATTGATAGAGGATATAAAAAAGTTGAACAGTTTGGTATTAAGCTAGACCAAGAAGATAAGTATTATGGACTTGCGTTAGGTGGGCTAACAAAAGGAGCTAGACCAATCGACATGGCAAGTGCATATACGGTATTTGCTAACGAGGGAGTTAGAAAAGAAACACATTTTATTACAAAAATTGAAGACTCACATGGTGTGATTATATATGAGAATCAAAAACCAAAATCAACACGTGTGACAACACCTGAAGTGGCTGAAGAGATGACAAGTATGCTTCAAGGTGTATATAGTTCAGGAACAGGAGCCGCTGCTCAGCCGTACGGTTATCAAATAGCCGGTAAAACAGGAACGACTGAAAATATAAATGCAGATGGTATGTCAAAAGATCAGTGGATGATTGGGTACACACCAGATGTGGTGGTAGCTACGTGGATTGGTTTTGATAAGAGTGGACCAGATCATTATTTACCAGGTAATGATAGTAGTTACATTTCAAATGTGTTTAGAACAGAGATGCAAAGTATACTGGGAGCCTCACCCAACACGCCGTTTCCAGTAAAAGACGCCACACAAACTGAAGAATATATTGGTAGCCAAGAAAATAACACGACGACTAATGGAAAACTAGACGGAATTGGTGATACATTAAATGATGTGGGTGGAAAAATCAAACAAGGTGCAGACACAGTAGGAGAAGGTATCAAAAAAGGTTTAGATAAAGTTGGCGAAGCTTGGCAAGGTATTTGGGACAGAGTAACCCAATAAGAGTAGGTTTTTTTAGCGAAACATGTTACAATATTAAGAGAATAAATTTCTATTAAAGGAGCATACATATGTCAAATAATATTTATGATAGTGCCAATCAAATCGAACGCGAAATTCGTCAAATGGATGAATTTTTAGCTTTAAGTAGTGCTTTTGATGCAGTAAAAGCTAATCAAGAAGCATTTGAATTATTTAAAGCATTCCAAGAACTACAAATGACCTTACAACAAAAACAAATGCAAGGTGAAGAATTTTCTGACGAGGATGCTCAAAAAGCACAAGAAATGGCAGAAAAAGTTCAAGGTGAAGCATTAATCCAAGATTTAATGCAAAAAGAACAAGCTTTTAGCATGATTGTTAATGACTTAAACCGCATCATTATGCAACCAGTTCAAGATTTATATACGTTAGATTAATCGACACAATGATGGGTGGTTAAGCAAGTGCTTAACCGCCTATATTTTTTATAGAACTTATTTTCTTTAATATGTGATGATAGTAAAAGGAGTGTGGCGCATGAAATTTATTCATATGGCAGATTTACATATAGATCAACCTTTTTCTGGGATTACTACAGAAGATGTAGCGTTCCAAAAAGAGATACAACAAATAAATTATAAGGTGTTTGAAGCAATTATTGATTTGTGTATTAAAAGTTCAGTCGATTTTTTATTAGTGGTAGGTGATACGTTTCATCAAGCAACATCATCAATCTATACACAAAAATTTATTATAGATCAGTTTAAAAAATTAGAAGAGCATCACATTACAGTGGTGATGTCTTTTGGCAATCATGATTACTATACTAAGAGTCGTTACTGGTTTGACTGGCCAGAAAATGTCGTACTTTTTGACAAAGAAGAAGTAACGACAAAAGTACTGACTTTAAAGAACGGTCAAAGTGTTTCGATTAGTGGGTTTTCTTATGAACATCAGTGGATTACTGACCAAAAGGCGTTGGAATTTCCTGAAAGAAGTACTGAAACGGATTATCATATTGGTTTTTATCATGGCGAAATTGGACAAGAAGGTAAGTACGCACCGTTTTCTTTATCACAATTAAAATCAACATATGATTATTGGGGATTGGGGCATATTCATAAGAGTGAAGAATTAATGGAAAAACCATTAACAATTTATCCTGGAACACCTCAAGGACATACAAGAAAAGAACGAGACACTAAAGGTGTTAGTTTTGTTGAAGTGAGTGGATCAAGTGTTTCTCAACGTTTTATTGATGTGAGTAAAGCAACATGGGTACAACAAGATATCTCATTAAAAGAAACAACAAGAGTAGAACAATTAGCAAAAATAGAAAAAGAAATTATAGCAGCTAGATACATGAAAGAAGTCACGTTATTAGTTGTGAAGCTAAGCCCATCATCAGAAGAAGGCATTAGTGAATTATTATTACACAAAGAAGAAATACTAAGCTACTTACAACGTCAACTACTACGCAAAACATCGTATTATATTTGGTTAGTAGATATTGTGATTGAACCAATTAAATCAAATCAATTAATTATGGGCTTTGAAGCGAGTTTAATTGATGATTTGTCTCAGCATTTTCTACAACGAAATGAGTTTTTCTCAGTCGCTAAGGACATTACCCAACAGCCAATTGTGGGGACTAATATAATATTTGATGAAGAAGACATTCAGCGGATTGTTGAAGAAAGTAGTCAGTTAGTAAAAGATAAAATGATTTTTAAAAATGGAGTAGGCCAATGAAAATAAGACGATTATATATAAATGGGTTTGGAAAATTTAATAATCAAGTCTTCAATCTTAAGGAAGATAATCAGCTCATTTTTGGTGACAATGAATCTGGAAAATCTACGCTTTATCATTTCATTCGCACGATTTTATTTGGGTTTCCTAAGAAAAGAGACATGGTACGTGATTTCACTCCAGTAGAAGGTGCAACGTATGGTGGTCATATTATTGTGGATCATCCTATTCATGGAGAGTTATATATCGAACGTTTCAAAGAAAAGAATAAAGGTCAAGCATATGTTAGATTAGAGGATGGTCGAGTAGGTGATGAGCACTTATTGATGTCGTTGATAACGCCACTAACGAAAGAAGTATTTGATGAAGTATTTAGTTTTCAACAAGAACAACTGATTGATCTAAATGAGTTGAATGAAGTGAGATTACAGCGTTTGCTCCTAACGGTTGGCTTGACAGGCAGTGAAAGGCTGACAGCTATTTCAAATGATTTTTTAAAGGATAGACAACAAATTTATAAGCCATCAGGTAGAATTCCTTTATTAAATCAACAATTGAAAGAATTTAATCGCTTAGAACAAAGCATTAGATTGGTTGAGGAACAGGAAAATACTTATCGTGCTAAATGGAATCGACGACTTGAGTTAGAAAAACTATTAGAAAAAGAGAAAAAAGAGCTTGAAGATAGTATGTCTCTTGAAAAAACATTACTGGAGCAACAAAAATATTTCCCACTTTATACTGAATGGCAGACGCTAAATCAAGAAACAGGTGGAAGTAGCACAGAACAAGCACCAAAAACGACAGTTAAAAGTGTGTCTGAAGCGTTGCAAGAATATAAATTCTTAACGAAAAAAGAAACGGAATTATTAGAAAATCAAAGTGATATCATTAAAGACATCACGCCAGCTGTTCAATTTTATCTTGAAAATCAAGAATTATTTGACCAATTGTTAGATGATCAATTAAGTGTTCAATCTATCAGTGAGCGTCAAGAAGTGTTGCAACAACAGTTGGATGCTTACACATCTAGTAAAAAAGAGTTGTACGATAAGTATCGTTTGTCAAATGCCTTACTTGATGTGGTGATTGAAGATAAAGAAGAAGAGTCGTTAAAAGAGCTAGCTGAAGCAGAGGAAGAGTTACTTAGAAAACAAGTCATTTTATCTAATGAAAAAAGTCGCTTGTCAATTAGACAACGAAATCTAGATAAAGAATTATCTAAATCAGAAAATCAGTTATCTATTCCATCAATGAGTCACTCAGAAGATGGTGAGATAGATGAGGCACCATTCTTTGATTCATTTACAATCAAAATGTTTTCTGGTTTGTCACTTGCGATTGCAGTCATGATGTTATTGTTGGCCATTGTTTTAGGATTGTCATGGTTGTACGTTATTGTAGCGGCATTTGTCGGTTTAGGTGTGTTTGGGTTTATTAAAGCAAATAAAGTACCCAAATATCATCCTGTAACACCTGAAGAAGCGAAGTCTATATATAAACAGCAACTAAATGAAGCCGATCAATTGGCTGATGAGTTAAATGATTTAGAAAAAAACTTAGCAATTTTCAATGAACAAGAAGCGTTAGTAAATAAACAAAAAGAACAATGGGTGACAGCTTATGGTTTCCCTATGGATGAAACAGTATCAATGTGGTTAACGACTTTACCAGTTTTTAGTCAATTACGCGATATCCAAAAAAATGAGCAAGAGATGACATTACAACTTGCAACAATTGATAAAGCCATTACGTCATATAAAGAGTCTCTTTCATTTGCCAAAGATTGGATTCCTTTAGAAGGTAAAAACATACGTGAGAGCTTTAAAGAAGTTAAACAATTTGCTGATACACAAAAAGAAGCCATCAACCGTTTGGAAGGTAGCGAAACAAATAATATCCAAAGTGAATTAGCTTCTATTAGACATCAAAAATCAGCTTGCCAAACATTGATTAATGAATTAACCAATCAGCATGAATCAACACCAATTGATGTAGCAAAAGAATGGTTAAATCGTCAAGAACAGTTAGGTCAAAATGCTAATCGTATTGATGAGTTAGAACGTCAATTAGAAAATGTGTTTGATTTGTCTAAGAATTATAACTTATTGTCAATTAATAAAAGTTTAATGAAATTAAAAGCGGAACAAGATGAGCATAAAGATCAAGAAAAGGCTTATCAAACCGAGTGGCAACAGATTGATTATGATATGAAACAAATGGAAAAAAATGGGTCATTGGATGATTTACGCCAAGAGAGAGCAACTCAATTATCTAAGATTGAAGAAATGACGGAACAATGGTTAACGCTACGTTTTTCTGAAGAATTAGTGCAACGATTATTCCAATATTTATCAGATCAACAGCTTCCAACGCTTTTAGGTACTGTCACAGGTTACTTCAATTTACTAACTAATAAAACGTATCACAAAGTTCTAGTTGAAGATGGTCAACTAATTATTGTAGACAATCATCAAAGGCAGTGGAAAATCGACCAATTATCAACAGGGACAAAAGACCAGTTGTATATGGCCTTTCGTTTAGCCTTTATTCACTTGCATAGTGAAGATTATGGCTCACCGATTATTATTGATGATGGTTGGTTGCACTTTGATGACACACGTAAAGTAACACTGTTTAAGTTATTAGATATGTTAGGTAAAGATAACCAAGTAATCTGTTTAACGTCTGATACAACCATGAGGGATTATTTTGAAACAAAAGATAAGTCTGTATTGGTTATTGGAAAGGAAGAAACAGCATGAAAAAATTGAGAGATTTAGTAGTAGATGAAACGTTTGAAACATTTGTTTTGCTCAAAACAGCAGATGTTCGAGTCGCTAGAAATGGTAAAAAGTTTATCGCGTTTACTTTTCAAGATAACTCAGGCACAATAGATGGCAAGTATTGGGGTGCGTCAGATGAAGACATTGCGACATTTACTACAGGAAATGTTGTGTTGTTAAACGGAAAGCGTGAACTTTATCAAAATATGCCACAAGTGAAAATTATGCATCTTCGTTTGGCTAAAGAAGGTGAGCCAACAGATCCATCATTATACATGGAAAAAGCACCGATTGATATTGATGAGATGAAGCAAGAATTCAATGATTATTTGTTAGATATTACGCAAGCAAAATGGCATCGAATTGTCCGTCATATTTTTAGTAAATATCAAAAAGAATTCTTTGATTATCCGGCTGCAAAACGTAATCATCATGCGTTTGCCGGAGGTCTTGCTTTTCATACATTAACGATGTTACGATTGGCAAAATCAGTGGCAAATGAATACTCTGAGTTGAATCCATCTTTATTATATGCAGGGGTGATGTTGCATGATTTAGGGAAAGTCCATGAACTGTCAGGGCCAGTTGCAACAGAGTATACATTAGCTGGTAATTTATTGGGACATATTGTCTTGATTGATGAGGAAATTACAACAGCATGTATTGAATTAAACATACCTGAATTAGATGAGGAAGTATTAGTTTTAAAACATGTGGTATTAGCTCATCATGGTCTGTTAGAATATGGTTCTCCTGTTAGACCGAAAATTATGGAAGCAGAAGTCCTACATCATTTAGATAATCTAGATGCGTCAATTCAGATGATGCTAGGTTCTTTAAAACAAATTAATCCAGGTGAGTATACTGAGCGTATTTTTGGATTAGATAATCGTAACTTTTACTTGCCAAATATATAAAAAACTTTTCAGCGTGGTTAGTTCTACGCTGAAAAGTTTTTATTTTGTCTTAATAATAATTATTTTGAGCTAATTCAAAGGCATCATGCATATCTTTAGGTGCCTTTTTACCATTAACTTTCTTAACTAGCTCACCTTGTAAAATGAGGCGGTGCTCACCTGAAGTATCACATGTGACTAATGTGACTTGTCGTTTTCCCGGAACGTCTTCGATGACGTCAACACGAGTTGGTTCAACGTACTCTTTCGTTGTGACTTTATATTCGTAAATATATTCTAAGTCGGTTAAATAAATAGAGGATCCTAATTCTACTCGAACTAGTGGTGCGAATAAAAGGGTTGGATCATACATATAATGACTTGCTAGAGCATAATTTCCATTACCCATTGTTTGGTCAGGTTTCATTGTTCCGGCACCGACTGAAATGACGTAATTAGACACACCTTTTAAAATTGGTAAATTTAAATCCACGCTAGGGATAGCGATTCCGCCAATAACATCTCCTACATCACGGCCACGAGACTTTGTTACCGTGTTAAAGTCTAAAGACTCAACTTGGTCAAAATCAAATGTTGCATCTTTCTTTTCATTTTTGACGACATCTTCTCGTGTAATTTTATTAACTTTATATTGAGCAGTATTTTCTTTTACTAAAAAGTTTTTAATTTGGTTATTAAAAATTAATGCAACGCCTAAAAGAAATAGAATCACCATAATGAGATTAAAAAAGAAGTTTTTAATTTTTTGTCCTATTGTTTTTTGAGATTTTTTATGTTTGGTTGATCGTCTATTTTGTGTCGTGTCTTGTTTTTTAGATATAAGAGTAGCCTCCTTTTTTTATAATTCTAACAATTATCATACCATAATTAATAAAAAAATAAAGAAAGGAAGATTATAAAATGTTACATTATTATGTCGTTTTTCAAAAAAAAGAAGTGCTTTTTGTAACCTAAACGTAATTAAACTACAGGTGGTTATCTGTTCATTTTGTTGTAGGAAAATGGTATAGTTATATTAGTGAAATAGACAAGTAAAAGAAAGTTAGGTGAAAGTGTTGCGACAAAATATATATGTTCATTTAGATGGCATTAGTAACTCTGTTTTAACAAAAGGACTAGGTCATCAGGACTTTGATCGTTATACTGTTCATCGCCCTAAAAATTTGTTGTTGCTTGGTGCTAGTGAAATTGAAGGGGAGTATGAAGCACATACAGGTTTTAGGGTCATTCGTGGACAAGAACAAGTGGATCGTTATTTTAGTAATCTAAATTATAATAATCGTCAGGAAATAAAGTGGCTTGATTTTGAGGAATATGATACTTTAAAGCGATTAACAGCTAATGAAATTGCGGAAATATTGTATTTATCTCATATGAAAATGCAATTGCGTTCGCCGTTTTTTTATAAATTGCAGAATAATTATGCATTCTTCGAAACAGAGCAAGAGGTTATGAAAGTATATTATCGAAATATTGATGAGTTTTATCAATCGTTAGCTAAGAAAATTACGGACAAGGTATTGTATCAATTGAATGCCAACCGGTCGATATTTTCAAAACGATGTACAACTATTAATCCTCTACCATATGATATAGTAAAAGAACTAAAAAGCCTTATGCAAGAAGGCACGGTATTTGAGTTTTCTCAGGTTGGTCTAGATGAGGGTGAGTATAGAATTCCAGTACATGTTGTTGAAGATAATTTACGAAAAATCGAGAGCAATCAATTGTTTATGGAAGAAAAAGTAGGTGTGCTAACTTATAAACATCAAAAGATGGCGTGGCATTTTACTCACATAAAGAACCCAATAGTATTTTAGTTGGATTTTTTATATAACAGATGAAAAATAAGGAATAGAATTTTATTACATTCTAGAGTATAATTAAATCCTAGCAAATTGAGGAGGACGACCATGAAGATTTTTTTAGTATATGGTGGAAAAAGTGCTGAACATGATGTCTCAATACTGTCAGCATTTTCAATTTTACAAGCGATTTATTACAACTATTACTCTGTGCAATTAGTATATATTACTCAGGATGGTAACTGGTTAAAAGGACGCATTTATAATGAAGCGCCTTTAAATGAAGATGATTTACGTTTAACGATTGCTAATGCACAACCGATTTTGCCAAGTGATTTAAAAGAGGGGAATGCTGTGATATTCCCAGTACTCCATGGACCAAATGGAGAAGATGGAACTATTCAAGGATTATTTGAAGTTCTTAATATGCCTTATGTAGGAGCAGGTGTGTTAGCTAGCGCGTGTGCGATGGATAAAATCATCGGTAAGCAATTATTCCAACAAGTAGGTATTCCGCAGTTACCGTATGTGGCTGTAACAAAAAATGGTTATAAAGACCATCAAGGAGAGATTTTAGCCGAATGTGAAGGCAGTTTGATTTATCCAATGTTTGTTAAGCCAGCTAATATGGGGTCAAGTGTTGGAATTAGTAAAGCAGAATCTCGAGATGAATTAATTCAAGCAATAGATGAAGCGTTTCGTTTTGATCGTCGTGTCATTGTCGAACAAGGAATCGAAGCTCGTGAATTAGAGATAGCGGTTCTTGGTAACGATGAAATCCGAACAACTTTAGCTGGAGAAATCGTTAAAGATGTTGCTTTTTACACGTATGAGTCAAAATACTTGGATAATAAAGTGGAGTTACAAATTCCAGCTGATATATCAGGTGAGTTGCAAGAAACATTGCAATACTATGCTAGAAAAGCATACCAAACATTAGACGGCAGTGGGCTAAGTCGTTGTGACTTTTTCTTAACAGCTAACAATGAAGTCTTTTTAAATGAAGTGAATACAATGCCAGGATTCACACCATTTAGTATGTATCCTTTGTTATGGCAAAATATGGGCTTAAATTATGGCGATTTATTAGAGGAATTAATCCAACTAGCTAAATTACGTTTTGAAAAAAAACAACAAATTGAAGTTGAACAGTTGTAAAGTTGGACACATGTTCAACTTTTTTTGTTGATGATAGAAAGAAGGAAGACCATGAATTTATCAGTACGTGAGATTGTTGCAGCGGTTAATGGGGTAAATCATGCAATACAACATGAGGACCAATGTGTTGAGTCGGTAGAATTTGATACTAGAAAAGTGATTGAAAATAGTTTGTTTGTTCCTCTTAAAGGAGCAAGAGATGGTCATGATTTTATTCCACAAGCCATTGAAAGTGGTGCGTTTTTAGTATTATCAGAAAGAGAATTGTCAGAGGGTGTATCCTACATCAAAGTGGAAGATACATTAGTGGCGTTACAAAAATTAGCTCAATACTTTTTAGAAAAAGTTCATCCAAAGGTAATCGGTATAACAGGAAGTAATGGAAAAACGACAACAAAAGATATGACAGAAGCAGTATTGTCGCAACACTATAAAACATATAAAACACAAGGAAATTATAATAATCATATTGGCTTGCCTTACACGATTTTATCGATGCCAGAAGACACAGAAATGCTTGTTTTAGAGATGGGAATGGACCATAAAGGTGAAATCGAAGTGCTATCTAATATCTCAAAACCAGATATCGCTGCGATTACATTGATTGGCGAATCTCATATTGAGTATTTAGGTTCTAGAGCTGGTATTGCGGAAGCAAAAATGGAGATTACGGCAGGACTTAAAGAGGATGGCGTTTTGATTATCCCAAATGATGAGCCATTGTTAAAACGAATGATTATCGATATACCACAAACGGTTGACACTTTTGGTATTGGAACAGAAGCGACTTTATCTGCATCTATCCTCTCAGAAACGAAAGTTGACACACAGTTTGAAACCAATCTATTTGAAGGAGAGGTATTTTCAATTCCTGTTTTAGGTGGATATAACGTAAAAAATGCTTTAATTGCATTATTGATTGGCCACTTTTTCAATGTGCCAGTTTCAAAAATGAAAAATGGGCTGGCAACATTTGATTTAACTAAAAACAGAACAGAGTGGTTAAAAACAAATGACGGCATTGATATTTTAAGTGACGTGTATAATGCTAATCCAACTGCAATGAAATTAGTATTGGATACATTTTCAGCTTTGAAATTAGAAGGTAGAAAATTCATTGTATTAGGAGATATGTTAGAGTTGGGTGAGCTTTCAAATCAAATGCATGAAAGTGTCGCAGAACATATTTCCCCTAAAAAAATTGATCAAGTATATTTGTATGGTGAACAAATGGAATCACTTTACAATTTGTTACATGAGAGAATGCCACAAGGGTCTATTCATTTTTACCGAAAAACAGAAAAAAAAGAAATGATGACACATTTATCGGAAAAAATGCAGCCAAAAGATACTGTTTTTCTGAAAGCAAGCAATGGAATGGGACTGAGTGAAGTGGTAGAATTTTTATTAAAAAGTCACGAATAGACAAGGTTTTATTGTTAATTATTGGATAATATGATAGTATTATACGAATGCCTATTTTCATTTTTTTTCATTATATAAAAAGAAAAGCAGTCGATATAGCAACAAACTAGGAGGATATCATTTGAAATTTAGTGAATTACAGTTAGAAAAAAGCTTATTACAAGCAATCGAAAATATTGGGTTTGAAGAAGCAACGCCCGTACAAAGTGCCACAATTCCATTAGCTTTAGAAGGAAAAGACGTTATTGGTCAAGCACAGACAGGTACTGGTAAAACAGCCGCTTTTGGGTTACCGATGTTAAATAAAATTGACCCTAATAGACCTGAGTTACAAGGATTAGTTATTGCACCAACACGTGAATTAGCTATTCAAACACAAGAAGAATTATACCGTTTAGGTAAAGAGAAAAAAATTAAAGTTCAATCAGTTTATGGTGGAGCAGATATTGGTCGACAAATTCGTGCGTTAAAAAACAAACCACATATTGTTGTGGGAACTCCTGGCCGTTTATTAGACCATATTAACCGTCGTACGTTGAAACTAGATACAGTGGAAACACTTGTATTAGATGAAGCTGATGAAATGTTAAATATGGGATTCTTAGATGATATCGAAGCCATCATCTCAAAAGTTCCAGCAGAACGCCAAACATTATTATTCTCAGCAACAATGCCAGATTCAATCAAACGTATTGGGGTTAAATTCATGCAAGACCCTGAACATGTTCGTATCAAAGCAAAAGAAATGACAGCTAACCTAATTGATCAATATTACGTTCGTTGTAAAGAATTTGAGAAATTTGATATTATGACTCGTTTGTTTGATGTACAATCACCTGAGTTGACAATTGTTTTTGGTCGTACAAAACGTCGCGTCGACGAATTGGCTCGTGGACTTGAAATGCGTGGTTATAAAGCAGAAGGTATCCATGGAGACTTACCACAGCACAAACGTATGAGTATTTTAAAGGCCTTTAAAAATGGCGAATTAGATATCTTAGTTGCAACAGACGTGGCAGCTCGTGGATTAGATATTTCTGGTGTGAGTCATGTTTACAACTATGATATTCCACAAGATCCAGAAAGTTATGTTCACCGTATCGGTCGTACAGGTCGTGCTGGTAAAGAAGGTATGTCAGTAACATTTGTTACACCTAATGAAATGGGTTATCTACATGTCATTGAAGACTTAACGAAAAAACGTATGACACCACTTCGTCCACCTTCTAAAAAAGAAGCAGTAGAAGGACAAATTGGTGCAGCGATTACTGAAATTAAAGATTTATTAGCAGCTAATGGTTTAGAAAAATATCAATTAGCAGCAAGTGATTTATTAGAAGACTACACAGCAGAAGATTTAGTGGCGTTGTTAATTAAACAAATTTCTAAAGATGATGCAGCTGAAGTCCCTGTAAAAATTACACCAGAACGCCCATTACCAAACCGTCGTGGTAATAATAAAAATGGTGGTCGTGGTAAAGGTGGTAACTATAGCCGTCGTAACAATAATAAAGGTGGCGGACGCGGAAAAGAGCAATATAACAAGAAAAAACGCTATAACAATTCTGATGCACCTAAAAAAAATAATAACAACAAATCAAACAACAAACCATCACAGAAAAAAGATGGTGGCCGTGGATTTGTTATTCGTAACAACGATAAATAATAGTTATACCAATCTAATAAGATTAGATTGGTATTTTTTATTTGTAATAAAATGATTCTATTCGCTTTTTTGTTTTAATGTCGTTATAATAACATTATCATCGAAAAGGAGCACCAATTATGATTATAGGAATTGGTATAGATGCTGTAGAGCTCTATCGCATAGAAGATATTATAAAGAATAATCCAAAATTTATTTCTCGTGTGCTAACGTCTCATGAGTTGGAAATATTTGAAACGTTAAAAATAAAGAGACAAACAGAATTTCTAGGGGGGCGTTTTGCGTGTAAAGAAGCTTTCTCAAAAGCGTATGGGACAGGAATTGGAAAAGTAGGATTTCAAGATATTGAGGTGTTATCAGAAGAAAGTGGTCGACCAATAGTGTATCAGTCTATATTTGAAGGGAAGGTTCATGTGTCCATTACTCATACAGACAAAGTAGCCTTTGCTCAGATTATTTTAGAAAAATAAAATAAACGAAACAACTGTTGTCGTTTCGTTTATTTACTAATTGATAAATTTTGAGAATGATTAGGGTGGATGATGGATATTTTCCTTATATAGTTAGCTGAAATCATACGGATTTCATTCGATTTTTGTAATTTAATGACTAAGGCATTGCGATTAATCGCATGTTGATAAATTCTGCCAACAAGTGTTTCATAACTAGCTTGTGATGGCTCTTGATATTGAAGAACCACCAGACTCTTTTGAAGTATGGCTTTACTGATTTGTTGCTGGATAAGAGCTAAATGCTTTTCCTTTTCTGACTCATCATCTAAAAAAGAAGAAATAAATCTCTGTGATGAACGGGAGATAAAACGAGTAAACTTTTTGACATGATTTTCTTTATTAGGCTTTGTAGACGGTTGCTTTTTTATCATCAGTCATTCTCCTTTTAAGTCTTTCTTTCTTTTATTATACGGAGCAGAGATAGGTTAGTCAAACAAATAATAGTAGTGAAAACAATGGAATATTTGTGAAAAAACGTGAAAAGGTGGTGAAAGAATGTTAAAAGAGTGGCTTCCATCAGATTTATATAAATTAAGTCGTTATCAAACTAAAGAGTGGTTACCATTTCAAAATAGTCATAAAAAAGCATTAAAAGCACTTTATAAAAATAGTCTTTCATTGCGAGATGATTATCTAGTAGTTGGATGGTATAAAGGAAATCAATTATTGGCTGTGTGTGATGGTGAAATTAAGGATAATATTTTTTGTGTAACAAATATTGTGAGTACGTCCTACTTATTTGGATTTAGTGAATGTATGATGTTGCTTGATGAGATTGCCAAGAGTCGTCTTTTATCAGAAGTGTATTTACCTGATTTTTCGGATGTTTCATTGGTCAAAAATAAATTGTTAGATTTAGGTTTTGTTAGAAAAAATCATCCCAAACCAGGGTATTATTATCACGTAAACTATCATACTGGAATTGTTTTAGGTGGTGGTGGTGCTAGGGGATCTTATCAAATAGGTGCATGGCGCGCGTTAAAAGAGTTAGGTGTTACCTATAGTATGATCAGTGGAACATCAGTAGGTGCATTAAATGGAGCGTTTATGGTACAAGGTAATTTACATGACGCTGAAGATATGTGGCGTGATATTGCGACAAATAAAATATTAAACTTATCGCTTGGTGATAAAGAAAATAAAACAAGAGAAAACTTGATTCAAGGTGTCAAAAATCTTACTTTATCCGCACTAAAAGAAAACGGCGCTGATAGTACACCTTTGTACCATATGATTGAAATGATGATTGATGAAGACCGAATGTTTGATCCAGATAAAAAACCAATTGATTTTTATTTTGTGACAACTCATGCACCAAAAATGGAAGAGACAGTGAAGTCATTAAAAGATGTACCAAAGGATGAATTAAGTAAATGGCTATTAGCTACATCATCATTTTACCCTGCGATGAGGGCATGTGAAATCAATGGACAGTATTATGTAGATGGTGGTTATCGTAATAATATACCTAAAGATATCTTGCTTAATCATGGAGCAAAAGAATTAATTGTAATTGATGTGAAAGGGCCGGGTGTTATTAAACCTGTAAAAACCCCTCGTGATATTTGTGAGATTACGATTAGTAGTAAATGGGGATTAGGCACGGTGTTATTATTTGATAAAGAACGAGCTATCTGGAATATGCAACTAGGCTATTTGGATACAATGAGAACTTTCCACCGATATGAGGGAAATTGGTATGCTCTAGAACCAAATAACTATAAAAAAGAAGCGGTGAAATTAACTAAACATTTTTTAATGTATCTTAAATCACAAGAAGCTATTAAACAGTTAGGTAAGAAAGTAACCCCTCGATGGATGGTTCAACATCATGTTCAACCAGAATTATTTAGCATTTATTTGTTAGAAGAGACTGCCCGTATATTATCGGTAGATCCTTCAAGAGTATATGCTATAGATGAATTATCAGATGAAATTGTCACAGTATTTAATGAGAAAAATGATGACGTCAACGATCAAATGCTTTTATCACTTAGTGAATGGTTAGCAGATTATGTGAAACAAACTGTCCCACTGTCTGAAAAAACTGTTTTGACATATAATTATCATTTGATTGAAACAAAAGTAGAAATAATTGGTAGGCTATTTGATATTAGTTGGAAACCAGTCTTACAAGCGTTATTTATTCATTTTTTAAAGGAGAGAAAAATATGAGTCAAGAATTTTCTTATGAAATTTTGGAAGAAATTGCCGTATTATCTGAAAATAATAAAGGATGGACAAAAGAATTAAATCTTATTAGCTGGAATAATCGACCAGCAAAATTTGATTTACGTGATTGGGCACCCAATCATGAAAAAATGGGAAAAGGCATAACGTTAACTAACGAAGAGTTTGCTGTATTAAAAGAAACTCTAACTAACATGTAGGGGTAAAATATGAAGAGTATGACAGGCTATGGGCATGGAGAATGTCAAAGAGAAGATTATCAGATAGTGGTTGAGATAAAATCAGTCAACCACCGTTTTTTAGATACACAAGTTCGTTTACCAAGAGAGTATAATCATCTTGAAATGGAGATGAAAAAAGTACTAAAAAATCAATTATCTAGAGGAAGAGTAGAATGCTTCGTCACGTTAACAAGGGAAAGCTCATCATCTCAAGAGTTAACGATTAACTGGAAAGTATTAGATAGACTAGTAAAAGATTTAAGTGAGGCTGAATTTCATCGCTACAAAGAACAACCTTTTTCTGCAGAACGCTTTTTAGAAGGTGGGATATTACATCCATCATTAGTTGAGGTAGTAGAAAAAAATGATGTGATAAATGATATTGAAGTAGATTTATTAGCCGTATTTAAGCAAGCGCTAGAAGCACTAAATGTAAGTAGACAAATTGAAGGTGAGGGCCTTCAATCGTTTTTTTATGAATACATTGATTTAATTAAGCAAGAGATATCAAGGATATCAAGAAAAATAGAGACCATAAAACAAGAATATTACGATAAACTGAAACAAAAAATGATGGACTTGATGACCGATACTCCTATTGATGAGTCTAGGTTATTAAGTGAAGTGGCTATTTTAGTGGATAAGAGTGATATTTCTGAAGAATTGGATCGATTGAATGTGCATTTGAATTCTATGGCACAATTACTAAGAAAAGAAGGACCAGTTGGGAAAGAACTAGATTTTTTAATCCAAGAGATGAATCGTGAAGTCAATACAATTGGATCAAAGTCAACTAATTTAGATGTTAAATCTAGTGTGATTCAATTGAAAACGTTGATTGAACAGATTAGAGAACAAGTTCAGAATATTGAATAATTGATAAAAATTCTCATAGATACTTGCAAAAACAAAGTTTAGGGTGCATTATAGAAGGTAAACTAAGAAAATTGTAAGTGAGAGGACGACACGATGCCAGAACGAGGGTTATTAATTGTATTATCCGGTCCATCCGGCGTAGGAAAAGGGACTGTCAGAAAAGCGTTATTTGAAAAAGATGACAATCAATTTGAGTATTCTATTTCAATGACAACACGCAATAAACGCGAAGGTGAAGTCGAAGGTGTGGATTATTTCTTTCGATCAAAAGACGAGTTTGAGCAGTTAATTTCTGAAGGTAAGATGTTAGAATATGCTGAGTATGTTGGAAATTATTATGGTACACCACTTGATTATGTTAATAAGACACTAGACGAAGGTAAAGATGTCTTTTTAGAGATTGAAGTGCAAGGAGCCATGAAAGTCAAAGAAAAAATACCAGATGGTGTCTTTATTTTTTTAACCCCTCCAGATTTTAGTGAATTAAAAGCACGAATCGTTAATCGTGGAACAGATGAGTTAGCAGTTATTGAAAAACGAATGACTAAAGCAAAAGAAGAAATCGAAATGATGCGTCATTATGATTATGCGGTAGTCAACGATGAGGTTGAATTAGCAGTGCAACGGATTAAAAAAATTATTGAAAGCGAGCATTACCGTGTGAACCATGTGATTGATCGTTATGAAAATATGTTAAAGGAGTTATAAACTATGTTATATCCATCAATAGATTCATTATTAGAGCAAGTCGATTCAAAATATTCATTGGTTATTTTAGCAAGTAAAAGAGCACATGAACTAGACGAAGGTGCTCAACCAATGATTGAACCAGATAAATTTGTTTCAGTTAAAAATGTTGGCCGTGCGTTAGAAGAAATCGCTGTGGGAGATGTGGTTATTGACCCAAACCCAGAGCTAAAAAGAGAATTACTTAGAAGACAAGAAGAAGAAAAAAAAGCATTAAAACGCCGTGAACATCAAGAACTTGAAGCACGTATCCAATTTGAGAAAAAAATGTAAATAAAAAACCTAAGAGATAGACCTCTTGGGTTTTTTTATTCGATAGAAGGTGAAAAAATGTCAAAGATAGCACACGTGATAGTTGATGTTCCAACCATGCAAACAGATCAGCCATTTACCTACCTTGTGCCACAAGAAATTGATGAGGCAGTTGAAGTTGGTGTGCGCGTTGAAGTACCGTTCGGAAATGGAAATCGCCACATACAAGGGTTTGTTGTAGGAGTTGATTTCTTAAATAATCAAACAGAAGATAGTGATCAATTAAAACCTTTAGTAGGTGTTTTAGATTTGCATCCAGTTGTTAATGACGAATTACTTCAACTAGCAGATGAAATGGCAAAAACCACCTTTGCATTTAAAATTACGTGCTTGCAAACGATGTTACCAAGTGTGATGCGTTCGACATACAAAAAGTGGTTAGTAGCGATAAAAGATGTGCCACAACGCATAGAAGAAGAGGTTTTTTTAGGACTTGGAGAACGAGATTGGGAAGAAATCAAGGAATCATCCTATTTGTCAGAATTACACCGGTTAAGACAAGCAGGTTGTGTCGATGTTCGCTATGAAGTGACGACTAAAAATAAAGTTAAAACAATGAAAGTCGTGCAAGCCAATTTACCTAGAGAAATGCTATTAGATATTCAAGTAAATACTAGAAAAAATGCACATCAAAAGCATCGATTACTTAATTTTTTTATTGACGCTCAAGAAGGTGAGTTTTCAGTGAAAGAATTAGTTGAAGAGCATGATTTATCACGACAAGTTATTAAGGAAGCAGTTGAATTAGGTTGGCTGTTGGAAGAAGAACGAGAAGTGTACCGCGACCCTTATAAAAATAGAGTATTTCAGCAAGATGAAGCACTAGTTTTAAATGATGAGCAACAAGTTGCGCTAGATAGAGTGACAGAAGCTACGTCTGAAAATAAAAATGAGGTGTTTTTATTAGAAGGGATCACTGGTAGTGGGAAAACAGAAGTCTATCTTCAAGCAATCTCAAATGTTTTAGACGAAGGAAAGACAGCCATTATGTTAGTTCCTGAAATTTCTTTAACGCCTCAAACCGTGACGCGATTTAAACGACGCTTTGGTGATAAAGTCGCAGTGTTACATAGTGGCTTATCTCAAGGTGAAAAATACGATGAATGGCGTAAAATAGAACGTAAAGAAGCTCAAGTTGTTGTTGGAGCAAGATCGGCAGTATTTGCTCCTTTAGAAAATATCGGGTTAATTATTATTGATGAGGAACATGAAACAAGTTACAAGCAAGATGAATCACCGAGATATCATGCTAGAAACTTAGCAATTTGGCGTGGGGAGTATCATCATTGTCCAGTGTTACTTGGAAGTGCGACCCCATCTTTAGAATCACGAGCAAGGGCACAAAAAAATGTGTATCACTTGTTGCAGTTAACCAAACGAGCTTCGGACAATGCTGTTTTACCAACTGTATCAGTGGTAGACATGCGACGTGAGTTGAAACAAGGTGTCACAGGTAGTTTTTCAGCACCTTTATTAACTGAATTGACTGAGCGTCTAGAGAAAAAAGAGCAGTCGGTTTTGATGTTAAATCGTCGTGGGTATTCTTCCTTTATGATGTGTCGAGATTGTGGTTATGTGTTGCCTTGTCCAAACTGTGATATCTCATTAACGCTTCACATGGATACAAAATCAATGAAGTGTCATTATTGTGGCCATGAAGAAGGTATTCCACAATGTTGTCCAATTTGTGATAGTAAAAAAATTCGTTATTATGGGACAGGGACACAAAAAGTCGAAGAAGAACTGCAACAATTATTACCTGATGCTAGAATTTTACGCATGGATGTTGATACAACACGTAGAAAAGGGAGTCACGAACGGCTATTACAAAAATTTGAAGCCAAAGAAGCAGATATTTTGCTTGGCACACAAATGATAGCAAAAGGACTAGATTTTCCGAATGTGACGTTAGTTGGTGTGTTAAATGCAGATACAGCATTAAATCTACCCGATTTTCGTTCAAGTGAGCGGACGTTTCAATTATTAACACAAGTAAGTGGTCGTGCCGGACGTGGAGAAAAACTAGGTAAAGTGATTATTCAAACCTTTAACCCAGAACATTACGCGATTACTTTAGCAAAAAATCAGCATTACGAAGCATTTTATCATCATGAGATGAATTTGCGAAGACAAGGGAAATACCCACCTTACTATTACACCGTACAACTTGTGGTGAGCCATGAAGAAGAGCTTCAAGCAGCAAAAAAAATGCACGAGATAGCAAATAAAATCAAACAAGCCTTAACCCCACAAGCCGTCATTTTAGGGCCAACACCAAAACCAATGGCAAGGATGAATCGTCGTTACTTTTATCAAACGGTTATAAAATATCGATTTGAAGAAAATTTAGGGCGAGTACTAGAAGAAATATTACAAGAGAGTCAAAAAGATATTAGAAGCGGCTTGCGCGTTAGTATCGATATGGAACCACAGCATTTTATTTAGTGCTTAAAATAAAGGAGTTTGACATGAGAGACATAATAAAATATCCTAACACTGTATTAACTACCCCGACAAAAAAAGTGACAGAAATTGATGATGAGTTGATAGATTTATTAGATGAAATGCATGCCATTATGCTTGAAAAGGATGGAATAGGACTTGCAGCTAACCAAGTTGGCGTATCATCTCGAGTGGCTATTGTCCATATAGATGACGAATCAGGTATCTTTGAGATGATTAATCCAGAAATTATAAAAAAATCAGGAAAAACCATCGATGTCGAAGGGTGTTTAAGTTTTCCGGAAGTTTATGGAACAGTGGAGAGATTTGATGATATTACAGTGAGATTTGTTGACAGAGAAGGATATGAAGTTGAGGTTGAGGCCTCAGATTATTTATCGCGTGTGATGCAGCATGAGATAGAACATTTGGATGGTGGGCTATTTATTGATAAAATAATAGAAAGACTATCACCAGATGAATTAATTGATTACATGGAGGAACATGGTTATGACTAAAATAATATTTATGGGAACACCGGCGTTTTCAGTGCCAATTTTAGAAGGATTAGTGAGTGAAGGGTATGATGTGGTTGGTGTTGTAACTCAACCAGATAGACCAGTCGGAAGAAAACGTGTGTTAACTCCGCCTCCAGTAAAACAAGCAGCTCTTGATTTAAAATTACCAGTATATCAACCAGAAAAAATCAGTCAATCAACTGAAATAGAAGAGATTATCGCTCTTAATCCAGATTTAATCGTCACGGCAGCATTCGGTCAATTTTTACCTGAACGCTTGTTAAAGGCTCCTAAATTTGGTGCGATTAATGTCCATGCATCATTATTACCAAAGTATCGTGGAGGAGCACCTGTTCACTATTCAATCATCAATGGTGACAAAGAAACGGGTGTCACAATTATGGAAATGATTAAAAAAATGGATGCAGGAGATATTTTAGCCCAAGAAGCCATTCCTATATTAGATACAGATGATGTTGGAACAATGTTTGAAAAATTAAGCTTATTAGGGAAAGAATTGTTGTTAAAAATATTGCCAGATTTATTAGCTAACAAGATGACACCAACGCCGCAAGATGAATCACTCGTTAGTTTTTCTCCAAATATTTCACGGGAAGAAGAAAGAATTAATTGGAATAAAACAGCCCAAGAAATCGACTGCCAAGTTAGAGGAATGCGTCCATGGCCGGTAGCTTACGCGATGTATCAAGACAAAAGGTGGAAATTGTGGGACGTGCAACCAGTACAAGATAAAACCACAGACAAATCTCCAGGGACGATTATTTTTAAAGATAAACATAGCTTGCAAATAGCTTGTGGCAAGGAAAGTATTTTACAATTAAATACTATCCAACCAGCAGGAAAAGGCCAATTAAGTGTGACAGATTTTCTAAATGGAATCGGAAAAACAGTGGAAGTAGGAGACGTTCTTGAGTAAACAAAAACAAGTACCAAAACACATTAAACATACAGCTCGTTATACAGCGTTAGATTTACTAACGAAAATTGCCAATAACCAAGCTTATTCAAATGTTTTAATCAATGAAGCAATCAAACGCCATCAGCTATCTGATAAAGATGCCCGTTTGATGACAGAAATTGTCTATGGCACAATCAGTCGTCAATTGACATTAGAGTATTATTTAGCTCCTTTTATTAAAAAAGCTAAAAAAGTCGATATGTGGGTAAAACAATTATTATACCTATCAATGTATCAAATGCTTTATCTGGATAAAGTTCCTGAGTATGGTATTTTTAATGACGCTGTGACGATTGCTAAAGCAAAAGGAAATCCTGGTATTGGAAAATTTGTTAACGGCGTATTGCGTAACATTCAACGTCATGGAGTGCCTTCTATAGATGATATTAAAGATGATGTAGAACGTTTATCAATGGAAATTAGTATGCCTTTATGGTTAACCAAACGTTTGATAGACGATATTGGATTTGAAGAGACAAAACAACTAGGAGAATCACTTTTGACACCAAGCCATGTGAGTGCACGAATAGATACACGAGTCATTGCAAGAGATGAAGCGATTAACGTGTTGCGAGAGGAAGGATTAGAAGTAGAGGAAAGTCAGATTTCACCTTATGGAGTGGTTGCTGAAAAAGGATTTTTAGCAAGTAGCTCATTGTTTAAAGAAGGAAAAATGACCATTCAAGATGAAAGTTCTATGTTAGTGGCACCAAGTATGCAAATCAATGTAAATGATACTGTGCTAGATGCCTGTGCAGCACCTGGTGGGAAAACAACACACATCGCCACTTTCTTAGAAGCGGATAAAGGTGGTAAAGTGATTTCATTAGACATCCATCAACATAAAATAAAATTGATCGAGTTAAATGCAGAAAGATTACATGTTGAAGATGTTGTTGAGGCGATATTACTAGATGCAAGAGAAGTGAAAAATAACTTTCCAGATGATTGTTTTGACCGAGTGCTAATTGATGCACCGTGTTCAGGTTTAGGATTATTACGTCGAAAACCAGATATTAAATATCATAAAACTCCTGAAGATTTTATGAACTTGCAACGGATTCAATTAGAAATTTTAGAAAGTATTGTGTCAAAAGTATCACAATGCGGTATAATTACGTATAGTACATGTACGTTAACTCATGAAGAAAATAAAGATGTGGTAGAGAAGTTTTTAAACAAACACCCTGAATTTGAGTTGATAGATGTCTCTGGATCAGAGGAACTAGAAAAAAGTTATCACCAGAAACAGTTACAATTATACCCACATCATTACCATACAGATGGATTTTTCATCAGTTGTTTCAAACGAAAAACATAGATTAAGGGAGTGTAAACATGCAAATTGAATTCCAAACGAGTGTAGGACGTAAGAGAAAAAATAATCAAGATACTGTTGGTGTCTATAAAAATAAAAAAAATATTACGTTAGCTATTGTAGCTGACGGAATGGGTGGACATCAAGCTGGAGACACAGCAAGTTATCTTGCTGTTACTGGATTAGGCGAAGTTTGGGAAGAAACCATGTTAACTCAAAAAGATGATGTGTGTGATTGGTTAGTCGATCATATACAAGAAGAAAATGCACGAATTTTTGATCAAGGAAGTATAAACCCAGAGATGTTTGGTATGGGGACAACCATCGTTTCCACGGTTATTTTAGAAGATGAATTAATTTTAGCGCATGTGGGCGATAGCCGGGCTTATATTGTTCGTGATGAGGAAATTAAGCAATTAACAGATGATCATTCATTAGTGAATGAATTGATAAAAACAGGTGAAATTTCAGCAGAAATGGCACAAAATCATCCTAAGAAAAATATTTTGGTTCGTTCAATCGGCGTACCAGGTGAAGTGGAAGTAGATATTTCTCTTATCTCATTTAAGCCACAGGACATGATTTTACTATGCTCTGATGGATTGACAAATATGTTAACCGATGACGAAATTAAAGAAGTTATGTTGACGGATTCACTATTAAAAAATCGAGTGGAAAAATTGATAGAACTGGCTAATATAGCAGGTGGAACAGATAACATTACGGTGTTAATAATCGATTTTGACGATGACTTACAGGAGGATACACCATGATAAACATAGGAACAAAAATAGGGGGACGCTATGAAATAATTGGTAATATTGGTAGCGGTGGTATGGCAAATGTTTATTTGGCTCGAGATCTGATTTTGAATCGTGAAGTTGCAATTAAAGTATTGCGTTTTGATTTTCAAGATGACCAAAATGCAATTCGACGTTTTCAACGTGAAGCACTAGCAGCAACAGAAATGGTTCATCCCAATATTGTGAGTGTTTATGATGTTGGTGAAGAAAATGGCATGCAGTATATTGTCATGGAATATGTTCGAGGAACAGATTTAAAACACTATATTCGTAACTATTCCCCAATCCCATTAGATACGGTTGTTTATATGATGGAACAAATTTTGTCAGCTGTTTCACTTGCCCATGAACATGGCATTATTCACCGAGATTTGAAGCCGCAAAATATTTTAGTTGATGAACAAGGCAATGTGAAAATTACTGATTTTGGTATTGCAATCGCGTTATCTGAGACATCTTTAACTCAAACTAATACACTGCTTGGTTCTGTTCATTATTTATCACCAGAACAAGCAAGAGGTGGTATGTCGACTAGGCAATCAGATATTTATGCTTTAGGGATTATTCTCTATGAGTTGTTAACAGGACAGGTGCCCTTTGAAGGAGAATCAGCTGTTTCAATCGCATTGAAACACTTCCAAAAAGATGTGCCATCAGTCCGTCAATATAATCCAAGTATTCCTCAGGCATTAGAAAATGTTGTGCTTCATGCAACAGCGAAAGAAGTGTCTGATCGATACAAAACAGTCAATGACATGTATTCAGATTTGAGTACTTCTCTAAGCCCTGAAAGAGCAAATGAACCAGTTTACGCACCAAGTTCTATGACAGATGAGACAATCATGTTAACTCCTGTTAAAGAACCTGAACCAGTCGTATCAAAAATGCCATTAGAAGAATCTGATTTGGATTTACATAGTCAAAATGATGAAACATCAAATGACAAACCTCGATCGAAAAAAAGAGGAAAGGCAATTGCTGCTATTCTTGGTATACTAGTTGTGATAGGTATTGGATTATTCGCATTAGGAACTAAGCAAGATGAGGTGACTATTCCTAATATAGAAAACATGCCACAGTCTGAAGCGATTAAGGCATTAGAAGCAAAGAAAATTAAAGTTAATCCTAAAATAGAGACAATTTCTGATGATAAAATAGAAGAAGGACGTGTTGTTAAAACACAACCACCTATTGGATCTAAAATCAAGCAAAAGGGAGAAATTGTTCTGTATATCAGTTCGGGTAAAAAATCTGTCTCGATGATGGATGTTGAGGGAATGTCAAAAAATGAAGCAAAACAAGCGCTAATAAAATTTGGATTTAAAGAAAATAACATTAGTGAAAAACAGGAAGCTTCTAGTGATGTCGAAAAAGATAATGTTATGTCACAAAGTATTCAACCTGGAACAGAAATTGTTCCTGAAAATGAAAAAATTACATTAACTATTAGTAAAGGTCCGGATAGCTTTTCGCTTGCTTATTTGACAGGATACACACGAGACCAAGTAGCTAGATATATTGATAGTGAAGGATTGTTATTACGAAGTGAAGGACAGGATTATAGTTCCTCTGTTCCACAAGGACAAGTTCTATACACAACACCCGCTGGAGGAACACCAGTTAAAAAAGGTGATTATATTACAGTAGTTTATTCATTAGGACCTGAACCTGTGAAAACTGAACCAAGTAGTTCAACAGAACATTCAAGCGACACAACAGATTCTACTGAAACGACACAACATTCTGGAGACGGAAATCAAACTAATCAAAATCAAGGAAACCAAAATAATAATCAACAAAATCAAAATAATGGAAATACCAAGCCAAGTCAAAGTGAACCAAAAGAGAAAAAAGAATAGATATTTAGAATGATTAAAAAGTGATTATTGATATCGTAGTAATGATGTCGATAATTGCTTTTTTGTATTTGTGTAATGTATGTTCTGTCTATATAAGTCTGTATAAAAAAAGAAAAAGGGTGTAAAAATATGGTACAATAACACATAGAATAATGTGATTATCAAAGGAGGAAGTAAATGCCTAAAGGACAAATCTGTAAAGCGTTAAGTGGTTTTTATTACATTGACTATAAAGGCAAGCGTTATCAAACACGAGCGCGAGGGAATTTTAGAAATCGAAATATTACACCACTTGTTGGTGATTGGGTAGAATTTGAAAGTACAAATGAAACAGATGGCTATATTTTAGATGTTTATGAACGAAAAAATGATTTAGTTAGACCACCTGTTGCTAACATTGATCAAGGTGTCGTTGTATCGAGCTGTGTGGAACCTAATTTTTCTACTAATCTATTGGATCGATTTTTGGTTACGTTATCTGAAAAAGATATTGCGCCTATTATTTATGTTACGAAGATGGACTTAGCTAGTGATGATGTGAAGCAAGAGATGATAGAAATCCAGAAAGACTATGAACAGATTGGTTACCCTGTTTTACTTGCAGAGAAAGAATCTTTAGAAGATTTAACAGATTTTTTTAAAGATAAGTTAACGGTGTTTATGGGACAATCAGGGGCAGGTAAGTCAACTTTGTTAAATCAATTATCACCAGATTTATCATTAAAAGTAGGAGAGATTTCCGAAAGTTTGGGACGAGGTCGCCATACAACGAGACATGTTGAACTGATTGATTTATTTGACGGATTAGTAGCAGATACTCCTGGTTTTAGTTCGATTGATTTCTTAGAAATGACATTAGATGAATTGCCGAAACGTTTTCCAGAATTTGTTGAAGCGTCGGTTTACTGTAAATTTAGAGAATGCAAACATCGTCATGAACCAAAATGTGAAGTGAAGAGAAAAGTTGAAACTGGTGAAATATTAGCTAGTCGATATGATCACTATTTACAATTTTATGATGAGATTAATAACCGAAAACCAGTATATAAAAAAAATAAATAAAAGTGAGGAAAAACTATGGTAAAGATAGCACCATCAATATTAAGCGCAGATTTTTCAAAATTGGGAGAAGATGTTAAACGTGTTGATAAAGCTGGAGCAGATTATATTCACATTGATGTAATGGATGGACAATTTGTTCCAAATATTACGTTCGGTCCAGCACTTATTTCATCTATTCGTCCTATGACTGATTTAATTTTTGATGTTCACTTGATGATAGTAGATCCGGAACGTTTTATTGATGAGTTTGTAAAAGCTGGTTCTGATATTATTACAGTTCATGCTGAAAGTACGACTCATTTACACCGTGTCATTCAACAAATTAAAGCGAGTGGCGTAAAAGCTGGAGTTGTCATTAATCCAGGAACACCAGTTGAAGTGATTAAACCTGTTTTATCAATGGTTGATTTAGTCTTAGTGATGACAGTTAATCCAGGATTTGGTGGTCAAAAATTCATCTTAGAATGTTTAGATAAAGTAAGTGAACTAGCAGAGTTACGACAAGCTAATGGATACACTTATGAAATTGAAGTTGACGGTGGCGTGGATGATAAGACTGCAAAAGAATGTGTCAAAGCAGGAGCAGATGTGTTAGTGGCCGGATCATATGTTTATAAATATGATGATGTCGCTGAGCCGATTAAAAAATTAAAAGAAGCAGGTAAGTAATGAAAAAGTCGGTTATTGTGTTGGCCGGTAGTGATAAATCATTATGGCCAAGCATGGATATATTTGATGAAGCAAGTCATATTATTGGGGTTGATAGGGGAGCTTACGAAGGTGTTCGTCATGGCTTATCTGTTGATGTGGCGGTAGGTGATTTTGACTCACTAAGTTCTGAAGAACTTTCTTATGTTAAAGAACATGTAGAAAAAGTGACACAATACCCAGCTGAAAAAGATGAAACGGATACTGAAATTGGTATTTCTGTCGCTAGTGAACTATCAGAAGACGCTAAAATCATCCTAATAGGTGGCACTGGTGGGCGAATAGATCATTTTCTAGCTAATCTATGGTTGCCATTGCAAGATCGCTTTAAATCAGTCACTACAAGGCTTGTGATAAAAGACAATCAAAATACGATTTCTTATTTTCTGCCAGGAGATTATACTCTTGAAAAAGAGCCAGATAAAAAATATTTAGCATATGTTTGTTTAACACCTATGACACATTTATCTTTATATGATGCGAAGTATCGTTTAGATGATGTTGATGTGATGCAACCAACTTCCTATGCAAGTAATGAATTCGTTGGTAAAACGACAAGGTTTTCGTTTTCAAGTGGCATCATGTGTGTCATTCAATCTAAAGACAAATAAAAAAAGCAGCCTCTAGTTAGGTTGCTTTTTTAATATCTATTTTATTAAACGCGTTCAACTTTACCAGATTTCAAAGCACGAGCAGAAACCCAAACTTTTTTTGGTTTACCGTCAACTAAAATACGAACTTTTTGAAGATTAGCTCCCCAAGTACGTTTAGATGCGTTCATTGCGTGAGAACGGTTGTTACCAGTTCTTGCTTTACGACCAGTTATATAACATTGTTTTGCCATGATATTCCCTCCTTTGCTTTGCTGGCATTTTTACGATTCTATTAATCATACTAAAATAATTTATCATAAAAAGAAACAAAAAGCAATAAAAAATATGATAAAGTTACAATAAGAGTGATGTTATAAGCGTTTAAAGATAATTATTCTTTAATAAAAATCGTCTTTATGATAAACTAAAGAATGATAATGGGTAATACTGACTTTGAGGAGGTAGTAAAATGGCTGTAAAAATTAAAACACAAGCTGGAACCATTGAAATTTCAAATGATGTTATAGCAACAGTTGTCGGTGGTGCTGCCACAGATATTTACGGGATCGTTGGTATGGCAAGCAAAAATCAAATTAAAGACAATTTAAATGATATTTTAGGTAAAGAAAACTATTCTCGTGGGGTAGTAGTACGCCAAGAAGAAAACGGTGTAGCAGTAGATGTGTACATTATGGTAAGCTACGGAACAAAAATTTCTGAAGTAAGTCGTAATGTGCAAGAAAAAGTCAAATACAATCTTGAAACAATGCTTGGCGTTGTTGCAAATTCAGTAAATGTTTTTATCCAAGGCGTGCGTGTGCAACCTGAATAAAATCATGTGCTATTAAGTGTTAAACATACGAGGAGGAACATTTTAGTGGAACTAAAAGCAATCAACGGAGGGCAATTTCAAGCAATGGTACAAGTCGGCGCCAACAGACTGAACCAAAACGCAGAATTTGTCAATTCTTTAAATGTTTTCCCTGTACCAGATGGTGATACGGGAACAAATATGGATTTATCGATGACTAGTGGAGCAAAAGCTGTTAGAGAGGCAACAACGGAACATGTTGGAGAATTAGCCGCAATCTTATCTAAAGGCCTTTTAATGGGTGCTCGTGGAAATTCTGGCGTTATCTTGTCACAATTATTTAGAGGATTCTCAAAAAAAATTGAAGATAAAGAAGAATTAAACGCACAAGACTTAGCAGATGCGTTTAAAAATGGTGTAGAAGTTGCGTATAAAGCAGTGATGAAACCTGTTGAAGGAACAATTTTAACTGTCTCTAGAGGTGCTGCGATTGCCGCTGAGAAAAAAGCAAAAGAGAGTGATGATGCATTAGAAGTCATGGAAGCTGCTCTTAAAGGTGCTAAAAAAGCGTTAGCTAAAACACCTGATATGTTGCCTGTCTTAAAAGAAGTTGGCGTTGTCGATAGTGGTGGACAAGGACTTGTTTTTATCTATGAAGGTTTCGTTGAGTCTTTATCTGGCAAAGTAGTTGAAAGTGAAATTTATCAACCATCACCAGCTCAAATGGAAGAGATGGTTAATGCTGAACATCATCGCAGTGTTCAAAGCCATATGTCAACTGAAGACATTAAATTTGGTTACTGTACAGAAATCATGGTAAAAATTGGTGAAGGACCAACAGTTGATAGTACGTTTGATTATGACACATTTAGAAATTACTTAAATGAAATTGGTGATTCATTATTAGTTGTAGCCGATGATGAAATCATCAAAGTTCATGTTCATACAGAGCAACCTGGTGAAGTCATGAATTATGGTCAAAAATTTGGTTCATTAATCAAAATCAAAGTGGATAATATGCGCTTGCAACATGAATCATTACTTGATACTCCAAGTGTACCAGCTGTAGAAGAACCAAAAGAAAAAGTACCTTATGGTATTATTTCAATTGCTGCTGGTAAAGGGGTTCAAGACTTGTTTAGTAGCATGGGTGTTAATCACGTGATTAGTGGTGGACAAACAATGAATCCAAGCACAGAGGATATTATGTTAGCCATCCAATCAGTGAACGCTGAAAACGTGATTATCTTACCTAATAATAAAAATATCTTCATGGCAGCTGATCAAGCCGCTGAAGTGAGTGATGTGCCAACGATCGTGATTCCATCAAAAACAATTTCTCAAGGAATGACGGCACTATTAGGATTTAATGATCAAGTATCACTTGAAGAAAATCAAAAAAACATGTTAGAAATGCTTGATGGTGTAACAAGCGGTCAAGTCACAACGGCTGTTCGTGACACAAGCATTGATGGCGTTGAAATTAAAAAAGACGATAACTTGGGCATGGTTGAAGGGAAAATTGTGGTATCAATGCCAAGTCGTTTTGATGCAAGTTTAGAAACATTAAAACAAATGATTGATGATGACACTGAAATTGTGACAATCTTAATTGGTGAAGATGGAACAAGTGAAGAAGCATCATTATTAGAAGAAGCGTTGCTTGAAATGGATAGTGATTTAGAAGTTGAGATTCATCAAGGAGATCAACCAGTTTATCCATATTTATTTGCAGCTGAATAAGATAAAAAAGTCAAACATTGGTTTGACTTTTTTTACAGTTAAAAAGGAGGAGTCAAAGTGAAACAGTTAAGTGATAGTGTCGCGACACTTAGTGGTGTTGGCCCAAAGCGTGTGGAGACACTCAAAACATTACACATAGAAACGATTAATGATTTACTGACACATTATCCGTTTCGCTATGACGATATCCAAGAAAAAAAGTTAGAAGAAATTAGTGATCAAGAAAAAGTAGTCTTAAAAGGTATTGCCATTTCTGATGGGGTAGTCAATTACTATGGGCATAAAAAAAGCCGTTTAGTTTTTCGAATGATGGTGGAGCAGGCTGTTATAACTGTGACGTTTTTCAATCAACCCTTTTTAAAAAATAAAATTCGTTCGTCAGAGGAAATTGCAGTTTTTGGTAAATGGGACGCAAAGAGAAAGTCGTTAACAGGCCTAAAAATAATGGCGACACAGCAGCAAGAAGAAGAGTTTACTCCCATCTATAGTGTGAATAAACATATCAAACAACAAACACTGGTTCAACTGATTAAACAGGGGTTTGAAGGGTACGGTGAGTTGGTTGAAGAAAACTTACCGGATTATTTATTGGACAAATATAAGCTGATGCCTAAACAACAAGCTGTTAGAGCCATGCATTTTCCAGAATCAATTGAAGAAAATCGTTTAGCAAAAAGGCGACTAGCTTTTGAAGAATTTTTCTTATTCCAATTAAAGATGATTCAACTAAAAGAAGAAGAAACAGCCAAAGAACATGGTAATCCTATTTTATATGATGTGGATGAATTGAAACAGTTTATTAAGACGTTACCGTTTGAATTAACGAATGCTCAAAAACGAGTTGTCAACGAAATTTGTGCTGACATGAGAAGTCCCTATCACATGCATCGCTTACTGCAAGGAGATGTAGGGAGTGGAAAAACAATGGTAGCAGCACTTGCTTTGTTTGCCGCTTACACGGCATCCTATCAAGGAGCATTAATGGTGCCAACAGAAATTTTAGCAGAACAACATATGGAAAGTCTAAGTGAATTGTTTGAAAATACACCAGTTAGAGTAGCGTTATTAACTGGTTCGACAAAAGCGAAAGCACGTCGTCAAATATTAGCTGAACTAGCAGAAGGTGAAATTGATATTTTAGTTGGGACACATGCCTTAATCCAAGAAGAAGTACAATTTTCTAATTTGGGTATTGTCATCACAGATGAGCAACATCGTTTTGGTGTGAATCAGCGAAAAATATTACGAGAAAAAGGCAATCATCCAGATGTGTTGTTTATGACAGCGACACCAATTCCTAGAACGTTGGCCATCACAACTTATGGCGAAATGGATGTTTCGATTATTGATGAGTTACCAGCCGGACGAAAACCCATCGAAACACGTTGGGCATTGCCAAAACAATTGGATAGTATTTTAGAAACTATGCGTGAGTTAGTAAGACAAGGGCAACAAGCGTATGTGATTTGTCCGTTGATTGAAGAGTCAGAGATGTTAGATGTGAAAAATGCAACGGAAATTTACGAGCACTTATCTACCTTTTTCTCTCCGACGTATCATGTTGATTTATTACATGGCAAGATGAAGGCTGATGAAAAAGACGCCATCATGCAAAAGTTCAAAGACAACGACACACAAGTATTGGTTTCAACAACTGTTATTGAGGTTGGAGTAAATGTCCCGAATGCTACCATGATGGTTATTATTGATGCAGACCGTTTTGGTTTAGCCCAGCTTCATCAGTTACGTGGACGTGTTGGACGTGGGAAAAAAGTGTCTTATTGTGTGTTGATAGCTAATCCAAAGAGTGAGCAAGGTAAAGAGCGAATGAAAATCATGACTGAAACGACAGATGGTTTTGTATTGAGTCAAAAAGATTTGGAAATGCGAGGTCCTGGAGACTTTTTCGGCGCCAAACAATCTGGTTTGCCTGAATTTAAAGTTGGGGATATGGTAGCTGATTTTATTATGTTAGAAACAGCAAGAGAAGAAGCCATCAGTCTTTGGAAAACGCCTGATTGGGTACAGGATAAATCGTTTGCACCATTAGCTAAGAGTATCAAGAGCACAACATATCAATTAAATCATTTAGATTAACATGCTATAATAAACCTAAATTGTAAAAAAGTGAGGAATCTTATCATGAAAATAGCCGTAGATGCTATGGGCGGAGACAACGCACCAAAAGCCATTGTTGAAGGTGTGATGTTAGCCAAAAAAGATTTTCCAGATATTGAATTTTTATTATTTGGAAAAGAATCAGCGATTAAAGAATATGTGACAGACGATAAAAATATTACGATTATTCACACAGATGAAAAAATTGAAAGCGATGATGAGCCAGTTAAAGCGATTCGACGAAAAAAACAATCCTCAATGGTCTTAGCTGCCCAAGCTGTTAAAGAAAAACAAGCAGACGCGTTGTTTTCTGCAGGTAATACGGGGGCTCTTTTAGCAGCTGGGCTGTTTGTTGTTGGACGTATCAAACAAGTTGAACGTCCAGGACTGATGACAACGATGCCAGTTTTTACAGGTGGAAAAGGGGCTGGATTTGATTTTATTGATATGGGAGCAAACGCTGATAATAAACCGGAACATTTATTAACATATGGTATCTTAGCTTCTTATTATGCTAGTCAAGTTCGTGGCGTGAAAAATCCTCGTGTCGGTCTTTTAAACAATGGGACGGAAGATACTAAAGGAAGCGAGCTAACGAAAAAAGCATTTGAATTATTAAAAGAAGAACCAAGTTTAAATTTTGTTGGAAATGTTGAAGCAAGAGATTTATTTAATGGTGTCGCAGATGTGGTTGTGACAGATGGGTTTACTGGAAATGCCGTGTTAAAATCCATTGAAGGAACAGCTCAAGCCATTATGAGTAATTTAAAATCATCAATTTTAGATAGTGGATTAAAAGGCAAAATGGGTGCATTGCTATTAAAAGATAGCTTAAAAGAATTAAAACAAAAAATGGACTACTCAAATCATGGCGGAGCTGTCTTGTTTGGTGTCAAAGCACCTGTTGTTAAAACACATGGCTCAACAGGGCCAGATGCGGTGAGACACACAATTAGACAAATCCATACGATGCTTGAAAAAGATGTAGTAAATAATTTAGTTGCTTATTTTGATGAGCATCAAGCATAGACAAAAAAAGCATTTACAAGTAAAATACTAAGTAGAGTGAGTGGCTTAATAAAAGGAGGAACTTACATGTCTAGAGATGAAGTATTTGGTAAAATCCAATCAATTATCGTTGAACACTTTGAAGTAGATGAAGATAAAGTGAATGAAACAACAAATATCAAAGAAGATTTAGATGCAGATTCAATTAGCATTATGGAATTTGTTTTAGAATTAGAAGATGTCTTTGATGCAGAAATTTCTGATGAAGATGCAGAAAAAATTGAAACAGTTGGCGCAGCAGTTGATTATATCGTTGCAAACCAATAATAGGGGCTCTTTGTCAACTAGTGTTGGTAAGAGTTCAAACGTTAGAATTTAGGATCTAGAAAGCTTTATAGTTTTCTAGATCTTTTTTTATATGTTTTGAAAACCACCTGCTATGCGGGTGGTTCTAGAGAGCTTTTAGCATGGTATTCAAAAATCCTCCTAAAATGATAAGATAGATTAGGTTTTCCGCCCACAACTTATCAATCATATAGTAGGTGACTTATGAAAAAGGGTAATCAAAGTTTATTACTCACAACATGGAAATGTCAGTATCATATCGTTCTCGCACCTAAATACAGATGACAAATTACATAACTCAAAAATACTTCCAATGGCGTTTTATAGTTTAATGATTTGTTAGGAATATTATTTCTTTTAGATGCGATAGATTGGATAAAAGATTCTTCAACTTTGTTGCAATCCATTTGTTTAGGTAAGCCATCTTTACGTAATAAACTACTAGAGTGTTCATTTAAAACTCGTTGTGAGGGTGTTCCTGGATCGGCAAAATAACTATCAATATCATTTAGATTGCTGATTGATTTCCAATTAGAAAATTCTTTACCACAATCAAATGTGATTGATTTAAATAGATAGCATGGAAACTTTTTAAACCAATTATTTAAACTATTTTCGATATCTATTGCTCGTCTGCCTATTGGTTTTAACGTAATATTCACTTTCGATAGTCTTTCAACGAGTGTGATAACAGCAATTTTATGATCTTTTCCAACAATTGTGTCACCTTCAAGGTGACACAATTCATTATTAAAGAGTTGATAATCCTTATGACGTTGATGGATGGTTCTTTTAAAGGCTTGTTTGTCTCTTTTTTCTTTATAACCATTTGCTTTCCTTTTACCTTTCATAGGTAATACAGTCAAATCAAACAGTCCTTGCTTAAATAATCTATAAAGAGCACTGAGAGAACATGAAATAGTAAACTTAGCATGACCAATAATGATATCTATAGTCCATCCTTGAACAACCTTCTTTTTAATGTATTCTGTTTCATTATCAGATAAAGAAATAGGACATCTGCCGCAATTCTTTTTATTATTTTTGTATCTTTTATAGTAATTTAGTGCAGCTAGCCCCTCGTCAAAAGCTTTGTAAACAGTATAAATAGTCTGTTTTGCTCGTTTCAATTGTTTCGCAATGTATGTTCCTTTTTTATTTTGATAGTAATAAGATTCTATCAAAACTAGCTCGTCTGTAGTCAGATGTATATAGGTCATTTGTAATCACTCTCCTTGTTTTCTTTGGTTGGAAAGACAATTTGAGTGTATCACAAATGATTTTTTTAGTTGTTTAGCTTAATTTTACAATCGGCGTTCCTATAAACTTTCAAATATTCATCTACTTTTTGTCATGACTTAGAGTTACAGTTGTTACATAAATTATTTATTAGGAGGAAGAAATATGATAAATGAGTTAGAACATCTATTTGTAACTAAAGATAATTATGATTTGTTCTTAAAAAATGTAGAAGAGAAACTAAGTGATGAAAGTAAGTTATCTTACGTTTTAGAAGAATTAAAAGAAAAGATAGTAGATGGCATTCGTGATTTAAATATCAAAGAAAATGATTCATTGAATATACTGACAATTGTGTTAACTAGTGTTTTTTTTGCTCCACAAGGTGTTTTTATATGCGATGTACATTTAGTAAAAGATAAAGAAGGAAAAGTTTTAGTTAAATATTAATTGAGAAAGTCTAGTAAATTTGTCTAGGCTTTTTTATTATTTGTTATAATAGAAAAAAGACAGAATAAGGAGAGTAAATAATGAATTCAATGGATAAAATAAATGCATTTAGAAATGAAAGAGGTTGGCATCATAATAGTAAAGAAAAGGACCTCGCAATTTCTATATCTTTAGAAGCAAGTGAGTTACTAGAATTGTTTCAATGGTTAGATAATGAAGAAGCACTAAAGCAGACAGAAAGGTTAGAAGAAGAACTAGCTGATGTATTGATTTACTCATACACCTTAGCTGATAAATTAGGGTTTGATATAGATGATATTATTGAAAAGAAATTAGTTAAGAATGCGATAAAATATCCGGTTAAATAAAAAGATATAAGTAGTTGATTTGTTAGTAGTGGGTTATAATGAAGGAGTAGAATAAAGCTGTAGGAGGAAATAGTATGTTTGAACAAAAAAAAGTGTATAAGAGTATGGAAAACAGACAATTCACCCCACAAAGTTTGCTTGGTGAGCTGGAAGATTTAAAACAATTCCAGTTTAATAATGTATCATATACAGGTATTAGTTTAAATATTGAGATGCTAATCACACAGTATTTACGTGATGATAAATTTCATTTAATAGAAGCAAAAGGTGGATTAGCTAAAAAAAGTTATGACTTGTGGTATCAAGACCTATGTTTAGCCATTGAAATCTTTAATCATTTTGCGATTTATACAAAGGAAAACTTTTCAATTTATTTAAAAGAATCGCGTAAGTTTGAAGAAGAAACAGGGTTTGGTAATACCTCAAAAGAATATAAAGAGTACTTTGAACAAGGAAATTCTATGTATTTTCATGATATGTTACATATTGTGTTTGATCTTTCAAGGAAAATTGATTTGAGTATTGCAGATTTTGAAGAGGCCTTACTTGCTGATGGAGAAAGTATTGGGAATTATAAACTACCAGAAAAAGTTGTTTTTGAGGGAAAATAGACTTTTGAAATAATCAAGTATTTAAATAATGCTATATTTGAAGAGGGTATTGGTGTAAATTGCTACATGATTATAGTAGCTAATGTACCAATACGCTCTTTTTTAGTAAAATGTGAAGTTATTTATTGCTATTATTCTCAGGAAGAACATCAATAAGTCAATGCATTATAAAAAATAAGAAAAAATATGCGTTATTTATGAAAAAATACCTATTTCTTTATTGACTGCCTTGCGAAACAATTGAAACGAGCAAAAGAGAATATCTATACTGTTTACAAAGCTTTTGAAGAGGGTCTATTAACTCTTTAATAATGAAGAGGCTGATCCAAAAGTAACTTTTTAAATAAAAATCACTCAACTATAAAAATAGAAAACCCATGAAATCAACGTTGTAATTAACGGATTTCATGGGATTTTTTCTATTCTGATACTTTTGAGTCAACCTTTTGTTTTGAAAGCCCATAAAACTGTTGTTATTACATTTTTTGAAAGACTATCAAAAGTTATTATTACGTTAAAACCAATAGGTAGGCGGGCAAAAGATATCGAAAAGAGTTTAAATAATTGGTTTAAAAAGTTTTCATGCCATCTATTTAAAACAATCACATTCGATTGTGGTAAAGAGTTTTCTAATTGGAAATCAATCAGCAATCGAAATGATATTGATAGTTATTTTGTTAATCCAGGAACAACATAAAAACAAGGTTTAAATGAACGTTATGATGAGTTATTACGTAAAGATGGCTTACCTAAACAAATGGATTTCAGCAAAGTTGAAGAATCTTTCATCCAATCTATCGCATCTAAAAGAAATAATATTCCTAGAAAATTATTAAACTATAAAACATCATCGGAAGTATTTTTGAGTTATGTAGACAATGGTATATTACCTAGATTAATTTGACAAATGGAAATGTAAAAGAATAAAGGCAGATGAATTTTTTATCTATGTCAAAAAATATACAGCTTAACTTTTTTGGGTACGCTACTTACCTCTATTTTTTTACAATAAACGAAGTCCGTAAAACCTATATAATTTATAATAAATTTTTGTATATTTATCAGACGTAAAATAACTAAAAAAAGTACATTTTTTGAAATCAGGTCTTTATTCTTTACTTTTTAAAACTTAAAATGTATTATTTATATAAAATAAATGGCATATATATATATAGTGATAGTATAACATCTATAAGGTTATTTATTGTTGAAAAAGCGTATATTGTGTTTTATATTGTGTTGTTTAAGTTATAAAAAAGCAAATATAAATAAAAAAATGATTCTTTTTTGTATTGATATTAAACTAATCAGCACAGTGAAAAAATATATAAATAGGGAGTGTTAATTTATGAATGATAAACAAAGGAAGAAGATAGTGAACTTTTTAAATGCTAAACCTCAAGATAAGATACATAGATATAAAAGGAGGAAAGTAAAAAAAGTATGGGTTTATGCAGCAATTATCACGACGATGATTGGTTTAGAGTCAATTTCTAGTAATATAAACACTTTGTCAGGATTATCTTCTATTACTGTTCATGCAGATACTGTAGTAAACTATAAACAACTCTATTATCCACCAATATTGATAGGTGAATCAGGATCTACAGCACAGACAGATGGTAGTAATTCTTATTTAAACCTACTCTATGAAATTAATGGTAAAAAAGCTACTGATGTAGATTATATCGAGTTCCAATTAAATAATGGAAAAAATAGTACTAAGACCAATTCTAAGGCAAAAATAATAGGTGGAACTAATATTATAGGGCAGCCCACTGTTAAGTTAAGAGTTGATTTCTCAGGGGATGAGGCATTTGGCAATGAAAGAGCTTTTGAAGACGGTAATACGGTTATCCATTTTATCGATGGAACTTCTCTAGTCATTAATCCAAATAGAAATGAGATTTTTCTTTTTTCTAAGCAGGATGTTGAGAGCAATAGAAGAGGCATAATGAATCTAAGTAACTTTACGGAAGAAGAAAAAAATAAAACCTTTGAAAAGTCTATATCTATTGTAGAAAAAGGTTATATAGACGATATGAAATCTTTAAGTGAAGTAACTGACTTTGATAGCTTGTCTGATGTAAATAGTTTATATAAGAAAACAATTGAAGCAAAATTAGAGCAAGCTAGCGAAGATTTTACAAATCAAGATTCAGGGTTTAAACAATTTGAAGATGAGGCCAAATCTAAAAAGGCAGAAATAAATGCAGTTACCGATGCTAAAGAAGGTGCAAAAGAAAAAGCTTTAAAAGAAGTTGATAGTTTATTGTCACAATATAGAAAGAGTACTTTTGATGCTACTGGAGAAGACGTTCTTAGCCAAATTACGGAAGGTGTCGCTAAAATTAAAGCAGTTTCAGTAGAGAGAGAAAAACCATTCGATAAAGACGCCCATAAACCGACAATCAACCAACCAACAGAAGGAGAGCAAGTAGTATCCGGCAAAGGGGTTGGTGGCGATGAGATCACGATCAAGGATAAAGACAATAAAGTGATTGGAACAGGGACAGTAGCAGAAGATGGCACGTTTACTGTTAAAACCGATCGTCCGTTAGAAAAAGGGGAAGAATTAACGGTGACCCCAACGACAGATGGAAAAGAAGGGACCCCAGGGACCACAACGGTGGCTGAAAAACCATTCGATAAAGACGCCCATAAACCGACAATCAACCAACCAACAGAAGGAGAGCAAGTAGTATCCGGCAAAGGGGTTGGTGGCGATGAGATCACGATCAAGGATAAAGACAATAAAGTGATTGGAACAGGGACAGTAGCAGAAGATGGCACGTTTACTGTTAAAACCGATCGTCCGTTAGAAAAAGGGGAAGAATTAACGGTGACCCCAACGACAGATGGAAAAGAAGGGACCCCAGGGACCACAACGGTGGCTGAAAAACCATTCGATAAAGACGCCCATAAACCGACAATCAACCAACCAACAGAAGGAGAGCAAGTAGTATCCGGCAAAGGGGTTGGTGGCGATGAGATCACGATCAAGGATAAAGACAATAAAGTGATTGGAACAGGGACAGTAGCAGAAGATGGCACGTTTACTGTTAAAACCGATCGTCCGTTAGAAAAAGGGGAAGAATTAACTGTTATCCCAATGACCGATGGAAAAGAAGGGACCCCAGGGACCACAACGGTGGCTGAAAAACCATTCGATAAAGACGCCCATAAACCGACAATCAACCAACCAACAGAAGGAGAGCAAGCAGTATCCGGCAAAGGGATTGGTGGCGATAAAATCACGATCAAGGATAAAGATAGTAACGTGATTGGAACAGGGACAGTAGCAGAAGATGGCACGTTTACTGTTAAAACCGATCGTCCGTTAGAAAAAGGGGAAGAATTAACTGTTATCCCAATGACCGATGGAAAAGAAGGGACCCCAGGGACCACAACGGTGGCTGAAAAACCATTCGATAAAGACGCCCATAAACCAACCGTCAACCAACCAACAGAAGGAGAGCAAGTAGTATCCGGTAAAGGGGTTGGTGGCGATAAAATCACGATCAAGGATAAAGATAATAACGTGATTGGAACAGGGACAGTAGCAGAAGATGGCACGTTTACTGTTAAAACCGATCGTCCGTTAGAAAAAGGGGAAGAATTAACTGTTATCCCAATGACCGATGGAAAAGAAGGGACCCCAGGGACCACAACGGTGGCTGAAAAACCATTCGATAAAGACGCCCATAAACCAACCGTCAACCAACCAACAGAAGGAGAGCAAGTAGTATCCGGTAAAGGGGTTGGTGGCGATAAAATCACGATCAAGGATAAAGATAATAACGTGATTGGAACAGGGACAGTAGCAGAAGATGGCACGTTTACTGTTAAAACCGATCGTCCGTTAGAAAAAGGGGAAGAATTAACTGTTATCCCAATGACCGATGGAAAAGAAGGGACCCCAGGGACCACAACGGTGGCTGAAAAACCATTCGATAAAGACGCCCATAAACCGACAATCAACCAACCAACAGAAGGAGATCAAGCAGTATCCGGCAAAGGGATTGGTGGCGATAAAATCACGATCAAGGATAAAGACAATAAAGTGATTGGAACAGGGACAGTAGCAGAAGATGGCACGTTTACTGTTAAAACCGATCGTCCGTTAGAAAAAGGGGAAGAATTAACGGTGACCCCAACGACAGATGGAAAAGAAGGGACCCCAGGGACCACAACGGTGGCTGAAAAACCATTCGATAAAGACGCCCATAAACCGACAATCAACCAACCAACAGAAGGAGATCAAGCAGTATCCGGCAAAGGGATTGGTGGCGATAAAATCACGATCAAGGATAAAGATAATAACGTGATTGGAACAGGGACAGTAGCAGAAGATGGCACGTTTACTGTTAAAACCGATCGTCCGTTAGAAAAAGGGGAAGAATTAACGGTGACCCCAACGACAGATGGAAAAGAAGGGACCCCAGGGACCACAACGGTGGCTGAAAAACCATTCGATAAAGACGCCCATAAACCGACAATCAACCAACCAACAGAAGGAGAGCAAGTAGTATCCGGCAAAGGGGTTGGTGGCGATGAGATCACGATCAAGGATAAAGACAATAAAGTGATTGGAACAGGGACAGTAGCAGAAGATGGCACGTTTACTGTTAAAACCGATCGTCCGTTAGAAAAAGGGGAAGAATTAACGGTGACCCCAACGACAGATGGAAAAGAAGGGACCCCAGGGACCACAACGGTGGCTGAAAAACCATTCGATAAAGACGCCCATAAACCGACAATCAACCAACCAACAGAAGGAGAGCAAGTAGTATCCGGCAAAGGGGTTGGTGGCGATGAGATCACGATCAAGGATAAAGACAATAAAGTGATTGGAACAGGGACAGTAGCAGAAGATGGCACGTTTACTGTTAAAACCGATCGTCCGTTAGAAAAAGGGGAAGAATTAACTGTTATCCCAATGACCGATGGAAAAGAAGGGACCCCAGGGACCACAACGGTGGCTGAAAAACCATTCGATAAAGACGCCCATAAACCAACCGTCAACCAACCAACAGAAGGAGAGCAAGTAGTATCCGGCAAAGGGGTTGGTGGCGATGAGATCACGATCAAGGATAAAGACAATAAAGTGATTGGAACAGGGACAGTAGCAGAAGATGGCACGTTTACTGTTAAAACCGATCGTCCGTTAGAAAAAGGGGAAGAATTAACTGTTATCCCAATGACCGATGGAAAAGAAGGGACCCCAGGGACCACAACGGTGGCTGAAAAACCATTCGATAAAGACGCCCATAAACCAACCGTCAACCAACCAACAGAAGGAGAGCAAGTAGTATCCGGCAAAGGGGTTGGTGGCGATAAAATCACGATCAAGGATAAAGATAATAACGTGATTGGAACAGGGACAGTAGCAGAAGATGGCACGTTTACTGTTAAAACCGATCGTCCGTTAGAAAAAGGGGAAGAATTAACCGTTATCCCAATGACCGATGGAAAAGAAGGGACCCCAGGGACCACAACGGTGGCTGAAAAACCATTCGATAAAGACGCCCATAAACCAACCGTCAACCAACCAACAGAAGGAGAGCAAGTAGTATCCGGCAAAGGGGTTGGTGGCGATAAAATCACGATCAAGGATAAAGATAATAACGTGATTGGAACAGGGACAGTAGCAGAAGATGGCACGTTTACTGTTAAAACCGATCGTCCGTTAGAAAAAGGGGAAGAATTAACCGTTATCCCAATGACCGATGGAAAAGAAGGGACCCCAGGGACCACAACGGTGGCTGAAAAACCATTCGATAAAGACGCCCATAAACCGACAATCAACCAACCAACAGAAGGAGAGCAAGTAGTATCCGGCAAAGGGGTTGGTGGCGATGAAATCACAATCAAGGATAAAGACAATAAAGTGATTGGAAAAGGGACAGTAGGTAAACAAAAATTACCATCTACAGGTGAATATGATAATAAATCATTATTAAGTACAGGACTATTATTATTAACGTTAGCAGGAGGATTGTTAGGGTGGAAATTGAAACGGAATAAATAAACTAAACAGCGCTGTATACTAATTCGTGCTGATGGATAATAATTTTGATAAAAAGTCTCAAACATGAAATGAGATTAATTAGCGTGTGGGAAGAAAATTCTTATTTTTACATTATTAAATGATTTAAATCCGTAGTATACTCGTTTCGTCTAAGTTTTTTTAAAGTTTTTAAAATAAAGAAATAGGGATTTAAGAATGAAAATATTATCTCTTTGTCAATTACTGTTGTTAAGGACTGATACGTTAGAATTTAAGATCTAGAAAGCATTTGGTTTTCTAGATCTTTTTTGGTGATTTAAAGACAGATTATTTTAAGCAAATTGAACACCGATTGTAAATTAAGCTAGATAAATAAAAAAATCATTTGTGATACACTCAAATTGTCTTTCCAACCAAAGAAATCAAGGAGAATAAACACAAATGACCTATCTATGCACATCTTACTACAGACGAGCGAAAAATATCGAAAATAGTTTAAATAATTGGTTTAAAAAGTTTCCATGCTATCTATTTAAATCAATCACATTCGATTGTGGTAAAGAATTTTCTGATTGGAAATCAATCAGCAATCTAAATGATATTGATAGTTATTTTGCCAATCCAGGAACACCCTCACAACGAGGCTTAAATGAACACTCTAATGAGTTATTACGTAAAGATTTATTGCCTAAACAAATGGATTTAAACGAAGTTGAGGAATGTTTTATCCAATCTATTGCATCTACAAGAAATAATATTCCTAGAAAATCATTAAATTATAAAATACCATTGGAAGTATTTTTGAGTTATGTAGACAAACGATATTTTATCTAGCTTCATTTGGTCAATGAAAATTTTAAAAAATACCAATAAAATATCGTTAAAAAAATAATTAATGATTCTGACTAAAAACCTGCTTGTATTTCTATTTATTTTAAATTATAAAGCTTTTTATATAAAAAAATAGCTTGTATTCACCTTAAACTACGTTGTTTTAAATAAATCATACTAAAGTACTATATATTATTTTTTTTATTTAGTGTAAGGTCTATATATATCTTTGGTTTTATTATTTAAATCTAACTTTAAGGGGAATGTATATGGCATTAGTAGTAAGTGTAAAAAATTTAAAAAAAGTATATGGAAAAAACAATGAAAAACAAACAATTGCTTTAAACGATGTAACGTTTGATGTAGAAGAAGGGGAATTCATTGGGATTATGGGAGCATCTGGTTCAGGAAAATCAACCTTATTAAACATTTTGTCCACTCTTGATAAACCAACTAACGGTGACGTAAAAATAGCTGGTGAAGACGTTATGAAACTAAGAGGAGATAAATTAGCTGATTTTAGAGGACAAAAGATTGGGTTTATTTTTCAAGATTTCAATTTATTAGAAACCATGACTGCTTCAGAAAATATTGCGATTCCTCTATCATTACAAAATTTAAAGCCTAAAATCATTAAAAATAAAATAAATACTGTAGCACATCATTTGGGAATTAGTGACATTTTAGACAAATACCCTACTGCTTTGTCTGGCGGGCAAAAACAGCGTGTCGCTGCAGCGAGAGCACTAGTCACTGATCCTAACATTTTATTAGCAGATGAGCCAACAGGTGCTTTGGATTCTAAAAGTGCAAAAGATTTGCTCGATATGATGAATGAGCTAAATTATGAGGATAATGTATCAGTTTTAATGGTAACGCATGATCCATTCTCGGCTAGCTACTGTAAACGTATTTTATTTATAAAAGATGGTGTAATACACCAAGAATTAAATCGTGAAGAAAAATCACGCGATGAATTTTACCGAGAAATTTTAGTCTCTTTAGGTAATTTAGAGCAATAGAAAGGAAAGAAAAAACGATGATTTGGAAATTATCTATGACAGGTATAAAGAGTCGATTACGAGATTATATGATTCTCTTCTCGGGTTTAATTATTGCCTCAGCTATTTTTTACATGTTTCAAAGTCTTGCAACAAATAAAGCTTTTTTAGAAGGAAATACCAGTATCAGTATGGCAACGCTGATTTTTCAACTAGGAACTATTTTATTAACTATTATTACAATTGTATACATACTCTACGCCAATTCTTTTTTGATGACATTACGACAAAGAACGTATGCCATGCTCATGATGTTAGGTGCAAAAACTAAAAAAATTGCTCAAATAATCTTTTTAGAGACATTTATTATAGGGTTATCTGCTACATTAATCGGTATTTTATTAGGCGTGTGTCTTACTTATGTTGTTAATTATTTTTTAATGAGTCAATTAGAAATAGTGGTTACAGGATTTTCACCATTTAACTTACTAGCTATTGTTTGGACACTTTCAATCTTTAGTATTTTATTTATCATAACATCACTTATTAATTCGAGTTCTGTTATGAGTAAACAAATTTTACAATTATTAAACGAACAATCAACTACGAAAAAATTAGTGAGACGTCCAATTCTCTCTATACTTGAAGCAATATTCGGATCTTTAAGTTTAGGTCTTGGATATTATATGTTGGATAATATTCAAACATATAAATTATTTTCAATTGAGGTAGCACTTGTCACTATAGTAATAGGAAGTTATTGCTTGTTTCATGCGATTGCTATTGTTGTTTTGAGTTTAATGAAAAATATTGATTCCATATCAATGAAAAAACTAACAAACTTTACACTATCACAATTAACTTTTAGAATCAGGGAATACACTCAAATTTTAACAATGGTGTCTATCTTATTTGCATTAGCGATGGGGGCTATTACCGTTGGTCTGGCATTTAGATCTCAGCCAATTAAAATAGCTAACAATAGTGAAACATATGACTTGGTATTAAATAATTCAGATAAAATAAATCAAAAACAAATAAATGATTTAGATATAAATTTTGATGCAAAATATAGTCAAAAAGAAGATTCGAATACTTTATATTATAATTCAGATGAATTTAATAAGCAGCCATTACAAGATAAAAATATAGATAGTCAAAAAATTAATGAATATACTGGAAATCAATTAAAGGAAAATCAAGATGGGATTACCATTTTAAAAAAATATATGACACCCGACCAAAGGAATAAAGAGATAAAATTTATCTCTAATGCGGAGTTTAACATACTAAATCTACCTAAGACAAACCTAGAACTAATCAAAGTAGTTAACTTTAAAGACAGTTTGCCACAAATCAAAAAATTAGTTTTAGAAAATAATCGTAATAACCCAAGTATGAATTCGAATAATGAAATGGATAATGTATCACAAAAATATGAAACATATCAAACAATAAATTCTATCTCTGCTGGATTTCAATTTATGGGATTCTTTTTAGGATTAGCATTTTTAACGATGTTAGCAAGTTGTTTAATGTTTAAAATTTTATCATCTGCTAATACTGATAAAGCACGTTTCCAAATGTTACGTAAAATAGGAACTAGACAATCACTTCTAAAAAAAGCAGTTATACAAGAAATAGGTGTTTTATTCTTTTTACCTGGAATTTTAGGTATTATCCATGTACTGTTTGGTTTACAAATGTTCAAAGAGTTTATAAGTAATCCATACGAAGGAATTTGGATACCTTTTTCTATATTTATATTTTTATATACTATTTATTATGTATTAACCGTAGTTTTATATAGCAGTATCGTTATACCTAAAGAATTAGATGATTATTAAAAAAATATAGATCAATCAAATATATTTTTTTATTAGAAAATACTACACGGTATTATGTAATATCGGTAAGAAATGGGGAGAATTCAATGAATGCTAACTATGTAAATAATCCTTTAGTTATTTTAGGAGTCTTTATATTTTTAATAGGTGTTTTTCTGTTTGTTTTTGGTAGGAAGTGGTTCCTTTTTCGTTTGTTATTGGGTGACATTTCCATGATCTCTCAGATGTTTTATGGAACTATCCTATCTATCATAGGATTAATACTCTTATATATGTCTGGAAGGTTTAATTAATTTAAAAAAATATTTTATATGAATTATAAAGGAGCGATATTTTATGATAAAAAAAGTTATTTTAAGTGTATTACTAGTAGTAATGGTATTTGTAGGATATAAAGGTTATAAATATTATGCTGAAACATATAAAAGTGAAGTTGCTTACGCCAAAGTTTCAGATAAAATTCCAGAAATAAAAGACGCAACATATCAAGATGGAAGTGTAGTTGCTGGAAGCAAAACTTACAGCTATGATTTTGATTTTGTTAAAGAAGATGGAAGTGTACAAAAAATGGAATACGATTTAACTGGAGAGAGTGATCAATTAAAACCACTAACACCTGGTTCATATGTAAAAGCTGAAATAAGTAAAAAACGTGTTACTAAAGGACCTAACGAGATATCAGAAACTAAAATTCCCAAAAATGTATTAAATAAATTACACAAATAACAAGAGTGTTAGTTAATTTTGTTTATTTGGTAGATGAAAAACCTATTATTTAATCTAAATAATAGGTTTAAATTTGTATTTACTACTAAATTTGTTATATATTACACTTATGATTTTTTAGGAGGAATTAATTTGAATAATATTTTAAAGACTAAGAGGTTATCCATTTTTGATATTAAAATTATAGGTATTATACTGATGTTTATTGATCATATACATCAAATGTTTGTACCATTTGGTATTCCAAACTGGGTAGATTGGTTTGGAAGACCAGTAGCAACTCTGTTCTTTTTTGTTAGTGTTGTTGGTTTTTCTCATACCAAAAGTAAAAAAAGATACATGCTAAGACTTTATATTTCAATGATTTTAATGTCTTTCCTTACATTCTTTTTGGAAAAAATTGTACACTATGATCAAGTGGTTTTAATAAATAATATTTTTAGAGATTTATTTATCGGAACTTTAATGATGGCGGGGATAGATTTAATCACTTCTGGAAAGAAACATAAGAATGTATTAAACATATTGTGTGGCTTTTTATTGATTTTATTACCATTTATTTCTTCTATTCTAGTAAGTATTGCTTTATCTAACCCAACCATTTTACAAAATCCTAGTATCATGACATTCATTATGGCATTTATGCCTGCAATATTTTTAGCTGAGAATGGTATTATGGTGTTATTGATACCGTTGTTATATATTTTTAGAAATAATCGAAACATACAAATTTTGATAATTATAATAGCAGCGTTATTCTATTTATTTATGGGATCTATACAATGGATTATGATATTTGCTATTATACCTATTATGATGTACAACGGACAAAAAGGTAAAGGGATGAAGTACTTCTTCTATATCTTCTATCCTGCACACATTGTTTTACTTTATCTAATATCTGCTTTTTTATATAATCATTAACATTTCAGTTCACGAAACTTAAACAAAATAAGGAAATTAAAAGACTGTTAGATGTATTAATATACTAGCAGTCTTTTTTGATTAAATTTAACCTTTTTATCATTGTTCAAAAAATAAATAGTATTTGAACCTCTCATGATAGAAGTCACGAGAGGTTCAAGGAGATTCATTATCTGTAGAAAATCTAACTAATAACATTTTGTAACATAATTAGACTACTTTCTAATTTTAGTCTATTAACACAATTTAGTGTACAGCCTATTTATGTAGTGCCGAAACAACCTCAAATCCTTTAATCGTTGCTGCAACAGTATAAAATGACTCACTATTTAATCAAGAATCCTCTTTGCCTTTAGTTCTTTAATTACCTTGAGTGAAGAAGCATAGTTATCCGTCACAATGGAACTTGGCTGACCATAAACTCGAATGATTCGCTTCATAAAGGCTTTAGTAGAGACTATATCGCGATGATTTCGCAACCACATATCTAGAGTGTTTCTATTTGAATCAATCGCACGATAATGGTAATAATGCTTCCCTTTCATCTTGACATCCGTCTCATCAATTTTCCAGGGATCACTAAACTTTTTACTTCTATTTCTTTTTTTCCAAATATAATACAATAATTTACCATGTAATAAATCGTTGTTTGTCTAATTTTAATGCTGTATTTTATCTATTATAATGGAGCAATCACGATAACTTAAAGAAAAATAGTAGTATCAGTCAACGACTTCAATAATAATTCGATAGTCGTTTTGTTTTCCCTTAAAATGTTTCTTCATCATCGTTCCTCCAGTAATACTAGTTAAAGTTATTATATCGAAAAATAATCCTGAATTAAACTGTATAACACATTGATCACCTTCATCGTAATTATCATTTAAATTACTTTCTTTTTTTTTTTAAATATAGTACAATTAATTAAACGATTACATTTAGAAAGAAGGTGAGTAGTTTGAAAACTAGTATAAAAATATTCTTGACTGTTCTAATCTTGACTTTAATTATTCCTTTATTTTCTGCTATTACTATCTCACAATATGCTGTTAGTTTACCTTTATCTTTGATTAAAATTCAAAACTATCCATATTTTAATACCTATCTATCAAGTGTTATTTTTTGGTTAAGTATTTTTTGGATTTGTGTATCTTTGGTCTCCATAGTCATTCTTCTTTTTATCCCTGTTAAAAAGAACCAAATAAAAATTAAAGAAAGTTCTGGATATTTATCAGTTCAAAACAAAGCAATTGATAATTTTGTCTTAAATATTTTAAAAAATGAGCCTTTTTTAGATGAACCGAAAGTAACATCTATTCTTAAAAAAAATAAAATTATCGTTAATATAGAAGCCAATATTAACGAATCCACTAATGACTTAGTTAAGAGAAAAGAAAGTATTTCAAAGAATATTGAACATAGGTTGCTTACCCTGTTTGGCATAGAGGAAAATATGACAGTCCGAGTAAATTTTCAGAACTATAAATCTAGCGATTCTAATAAAAGTCGAGTTATTTAAAAAGGGGGGATAACTTTGTTAAAAGAACTTTTGAACCATTATAAACTTACTGTTTTATTTGGTATTATAGGGCTATTAATTAGTTTATCAATTATAATAGTCGGTTTTTTTAAAACATTATTTGTCCTAATATTTACATTACTTGGATGTTATATCGGGTTTTATTTACAATCTAAAATTTTTTAGATTGATTAATATAATTAATAAAATATAGGGAGGAATTACAATGAGTAATAAAAATGAAGACAAAAAAGGTAAAACAACAGATACTAAAGGACAGGCTCAAAATAAAACAATAAAAGGAAATTTGACGTTTGATGATAAAGTGATACAAAAAATAATAGGTATTGCTTTGGAAGAAATTGATGGATTATTAACTGTTGATGGCGGTTTTTTATCTAATTTAGCAGGAAAAATTGTCAATACAGATGATGTTACATCGGGTATTGATGTAGAAGTTGGTAAAGAACAAGTCGCTGTCGATTTAGATATTGTTTGTGAATACGGTCGAAATATGAATAACGTTTATGATAGCATAAAAGAAATCACTTCTAGAGAAATCAAAAAGATGACAGGTCTAAATGTTGTAGAGGTAAATGTAAATGTTGTGGATGTAAAATCCAAAGAACAATATGAAGAAGATAATACAACAGTACAAGATAAGTTATCAGAAGCTGCAGAAAATACGAGTAATTTTATTTCTAAAAAGACAGATAACGTAAAAGAAACTGCTTCAGATGTTGGAGATAAATTAAGCGATCAAGTATCAAATGTTCAGGATAATGTTATGGGTTCAAGAGTAAAGTAGATGGCTAACCTCAGTAGGTAGTGAGAATTAGAAAATAGTATAACAGTGTTGTAATTAAGAATAGGAGGTTATTATAATGACGAATAATGGAAAAATAGATAAAGTAGTTGGCAAAGTAAAAGAAACTACTGGTGATGTTACAAGCAATGAAGAATTAAAAGGTGAAGGCGTTTTAAAACAAGTTGAAGGTAAAATTAAAGAAGTTAGTTCTGATATAAAAGACAAAACAGAAGAAGTTATTGGTGACGTTAAAGAAAAGTTTGATAACAAATAAATTAAAGCTAAGCAGAAGTATCAACAAATTGATATTGTTTGTGTTGCAAAGTTAAAAAATTAGACAGACGTATCCCAATTTTATTTAATGGGCTATTCTGTGTTAAGCAGATTTCAATTTCATCCCACGGGAAAAAGTCGAAGAGGTTAATTTCTCTTCGACTTTTTTTATATAGTGCCGAAGCAACCTCAAATCCTTTAATCGTTGTGTGGCTAACTCTAATGCTGTTTTTTCATTACTATAATAGAACAATCACAATAATTTAAAGGAAAATGGCAGTAAACGTCAATATACGTCAATGGATTCAATAGTATTTCGATAGTTGTATTGTTTTCTCTTAAAATATTACTTCATCATCGTTCCTTCAATAATTTTATTTAGAGTTATTATATCGAAACATCGCACTTCATTAACCTTTGCAACATAACCATATTTCTCGCTAGCCTTTGAAGTATTGACATGGGCGTTTTTAAAAATATTAGTACAATGTAGGTATATATAATTCTAAACTTAAACTAACGGATGTAGGTAGGTAAAAGGAAATAATATCCTGTTGATTAGAATGAAATACGAGGAACAATGAAAGGATAAACATCAACTTATTGCGCCTTTTGGCAGTAAAATGTCTAGTTCTACAATCTCAAATTGGATATATTAAGAAAAAAACGTGTGTTACTTTCATTCTTAGCTGCGTGTCCATTGTACTAACTAAATTGTTGGGAGTAATTTTTGCTAACTCATTTGTAGAACGCATCAAAAAGAAGTGACCAATGATTTTAATAGATGTTGTACAAGGAATGTGTGTATTGTTATTACTGCTTTTATTCATAGGTCATCCTTTAAAAAATATTAATATCAAAGTAACTATTAAAGATTAAACTTGCATCAAATGTGAAGAGAATACTAAAGAATTGAGAGGATAATAAATCAGTTGAAAGACTATGTTTTAAAATAAGAGCCCACGCATCGTGAGCAGTTTTTAGCAATAAGTTAATTTTATGAAGGAGTGAAATTTTTATGGATTTTTACAGTGTTGATATTCTTGAAAATCAAGTAAGTATAAATAACATTATTCTATACATAGGTATGTTTTTACTATTTGGCCTTATTATTCTTATTATTGTATTCTTAAAAAAAAGATTTGAAACAAAGTGTAGAGATCTAGCAGTTATAGCTTTTTTGTCACTATTATTAATTTCTTGTATGCAATACATGGATTATTCTCAATCCTTAAATCAAAAACATCAAGTTTCTGAAGTTCTAAATTTTATTAATGTTTTATCAGAAAAGGAAAAAATTGATAAAAATAATATATATATAAATTCATATCAATTAAATGATAGCACGATTATAAAATTGAATGAATCCTATTATTCGGTTGAACTAAATGCTGATAAGTCTGCATTTAGTTTGAAAAAAGTTACGTTGTTAAACGGAGAAATTATCAAAAAAAATTAGGGAGTTAAAAATAAATGAATGTGAATGGAATTGTTATTAAGTTTATTTTAGGCATTATTTGTCTCGTATTTCAGATTAATCTTATGGGAAAAAGTAACTTAGCTCCATCATCTCCAATGGATCAGATTCAAAATTATGTATTGGGGGGAATTATAGGAGGCGTTATTTATAATGAATCTGTTACAGTGTGACAATTTCTCGTTGTTTTGTTAGTTTTGACAATACTGGTTATGATAGTTAAATATTTAAAAGAAAATTTTCATTTTATGAAAGTAATTGTTGATGGAAATACCTCAGTACTAATTAAAGATAGGATGATTAATGTAGGTCAATGTATGAAGCAGGGAATACAGGGGCGTGAATTGATGTTAAAGTTGAGAGAAAATGGGATTAGTGATGTGTCTCAAGTTAAACGAGCTATTATAGAACAAAATGGACAATTAACAATTACAGAATACGGTGATGAATCAACTAGATATCCTGTGATTATTGATGGACAACCTGATATGGGTATACTTGAAATGATTCATAAAGATCTAGATTGGCTAAACTCAGAAGTAAATAAAGCTGGATTGAAAAATATTAATCAAATATTTGTTGGTGAATATGTTTCTGGCGAATTAAAATTTTTCCCTTATCCAATATAGATAGTATGGTTGTGTTGCAAATCTAAGAATAAGATAAAATCTCGTTAATCTATCAACCTACTTCATTAAAATATGGAAGTCAAAAGCTGTTAGCTATATTAATAGCCTAGTAGTTTGTTTTGATTAAATTTCAACTTTTGATGGTAATAATAATCTATTAAAACTAGCTTGTCTGTAGTCAGATGTGTATAGGTCACTGTGATCACTCTCCTTGTTTACTTTGGTTGGAAATCCAATTTGAGTGTATCACAAATGATTTTTTTAGTTGTCTAGCTTAATGTTACAATCAGCGTTTATAAAAAATACAATAAAAAACCGTTTTAAAAACAAATCAATGCTATAAAATAAAAAACCCTTTCCAGTTTTAGCTAAGCTTAAAAAATTTTTTTGTTTTATACGATTATGTTGTAAAGTTAAAACAATAGATAGACACATTCCGATTCTATGTAATGGTTTATGCTGTTTAAAGCATATGTTCAATTTCATCCCATGGAGAAATAGGCTGACTCAAAAGTAACTTTTTAAATAAAAATCACTTAACTATCAAAATAAAAAGTCCCATGAAATCAACGTTATAATTAACGGATTTCATGGGATTTTTTCTATTCTAATACTTTTGGTGCAGCTCCTTCTGAGTTCATTCATACTTTTCAACTACCTATAGCCAGTTAATTTTCTTATGTTTATTGCAATTAATGCAAAACCTAACTCATTAACTACCTTGTCTTTTCATCTAACAGAGAAATGAGTGAACAACAAATTAGTGTTCAGATTTCTAATGGCTAGTTCTACAACAATTTTCTTTGTTTATAAATTTTGCCTGTTTTCTTTTATGTACCATTGTTTATCTGTTAAAGCAGAAGAATTAGCCATTTTGTATATCTTTTTTCTATTTATATTAGTACAAAGAGTTCATGAATATATATTCTTGATGAAAAGGGTTGCATTTTTTTGAGGAAGTCGCTATAATCAGTTTATAGATTTCTTAATAAGAAATGTTATTTCCGAATAAGAAAAGGGGTAATTTAGCATGAAGATGGAAACAAGGTACGGAAGCAGTCCAGAGATGATTCGTCATTTTTCAACAGAACAACTAAGAGATGAGTTTTTAGTTGAAAAGTTATTTGTCCCAGGAGAAGTATTACTAACTTACACACATAATGATCGTATGATTTTTGGGGGTGTAACACCAACTAATGAAACATTAGAAATTAGACTATCAACTGAATTAGGTGTTGATTATTTTCTAGAGCGTCGTGAATTAGGCGTGATTAATATTGGTGGCCCTGGTTCAATCATTATCAATGGTACAGAAGAACCTATGAAGAAACAAGATGGTTACTATATAGGTAAAGAAACAAAACAAGTACAGTTCAAATCAGATGATGCAAGTAATCCAGCGAAATTCTATTGTGTATCAGTACCAGCACATAAAATTTACCCAAATGTGAAAATCAGCATTGATAATATCACACCGATGGAAACTGGTGAATCAACAACATTAAACAAACGTAAAATCTATCAATATATTCATCCAAACGTTTGTGAAAGCTGTCAATTGCAAATGGGATACACTATCTTAGCAGAAGGTTCATCATGGAACACTATGCCATGTCACACACATGAGCGTCGTATGGAAACTTATCTATACTTTGATATGGATCCAGATACAAAAGTTTTCCATTTTATGGGTAAACCAGATGAAACAAAACATTTAGTAATGGGTAACGAACAAGCAACTATTTCACCAAGTTGGTCAATCCATACAGGTGTGGGAACGGCAGATTATACATTTATCTGGGCAATGTGTGGCGAAAACATCACATATGGTGACATGGATATGGTCGCTATGGATGACTTAAAATAATAGGGGTGTAAACTATGACAAAATTTTCAATGGATTCATTTAGATTAGATGGCAAAGTGGCTTTAGTAACTGGCGGGATTTACGGTATTGGTTTTGGTATCGCTCAAGCCTTACATGAAGCAGGCGCAACGATTGTTTATAACAGTATTAGTGAAGAATCAGTGGCTCAAGGTGCTGAAAACTATAAAGCAGCAGGAATTGATGCAAAAGGTTATGTGTTTGATGTAACAGATGAATCAGCAGTGAATGCAGCAGTTAAACAAATAGAAGAAGAGGTTGGAACAATTGATATCCTAGTAAATAATGCTGGAATCATCAAACGTATGCCAATGTTAGATATGTCAGTAGAGGACTTTAGACAAGTTATTGATATTGACTTAAATGGTCCATTTATTATGTCGAAAGCTGTGTTACCGGGCATGATTGAAAAAGGTCATGGAAAAATTATTAACATTTGCTCAATGATGAGTGAATTAGGACGTGAAACAGTTAGTGCTTATGCAGCTGCTAAAGGCGGACTAAAAATGTTAACGAAAAATATTTGTGCCGAGTTTGGTGAACATAATATTCAATGTAATGGAATTGGCCCTGGTTATATTGCAACACCTCAAACAGCTCCATTACGTGAAGAAGGTCATCCATTTAATGACTTTATTATTGCCAAAACACCAGCTGCACGTTGGGGAACGGTTGAAGATTTACAAGGATCAGCAGTTTTCTTAGCATCTAAAGCATCTGATTTTGTTAATGGACACATTTTATATGTAGACGGTGGAATTTTAGCGTATATAGGAAAACAACCTTAATCACGCGAGTAGCACGATTCTCGTGCTACTTTTTTATTTTAAATAGAAAGATGGTAGAGAGTAGAAAAAATGTCGTTTTATAAACAATTAAATGCAGTAGATAAATATATTTTATGGTGTTGTTTCTTTATATTTTTTGTTAATGGATTGTACTCAATGGTATTTGGTTCGATTTTACCGTTATTGAGTGACGCTTATTCATTAAACGAAACAGTCAGTGGGATGTTGTTATCAAGTCATCAGGCTGGGAATTTGATTGCAAGTTTTGTGGCCGGAATATTACCGCTGTATTATGGCCGAAAAAAATCGATTTTGTTTTTAAGTAGTTTTGTAATTATTGGTTTTTTATTAATAATTGGTGTAGGAACACCGTGGATACTTTTATGTGCTTTTTTCTTTACCGGAATTAGTCGAGGAAGTATTTCAAATTTTAACAATAAGACGGTCAATGATATTACAGATAGTAACCCTTCAGCATTAAATTTTTTACATAGTTTATTTGCAATCGGGGCGTTATTGTCGCCATTTTTAGTGATTCTATTCGGTCAGTTATTTGGTTTAAATGGATGGCGTTGGTTATTAGTAGGAATTATAGGATTGATTGTAGTCTCTCAAATGATGTTTTTTAATATGCCAATTGAAGGAGATATCTTAGCGAAAGATCAAACAACTAAAGAAAAAGATTATTCGTTTTTTAAAGATTCACTGTTTTGGAATACGATTATCATTATCTTTTTCTATCTGTGTGCAGAATCTGCTATCACAGGCTGGTTGGTGACATATTTTATTCAGTCTGATTTATTAACTATCCAACAATCTCAAATGATTTCGTCGTTATTATGGGTAGGGATTTTAATTGGTCGATTAGGTTGTGTTTTCTTAGGTAGTCGCCTGTCACGGGGAACATTGATTACTCTTATTAGTATTGGTAGTGCCATTTTTTATGGGCTATTACTTGCAAGTAACAGTGTCACCATGATTTTAGTATCAGTGTTAGGTTTAGGTATTTCAATGGGAGGGATTTACCCAACAGCTATGACAATAGCAGGCTCATCCATTAAAAAACATCCAATGTCACTAGGTTGGATATTAGTGATTGGTGGATTAGGTGGTATCACCATGCCAATCGTTACAGGGTATCTTGCCCAAATATATACTATATTCTGGGGCATGGCAGCTATTATATTGGCCATTTTTATGATGTTATTAGGTGTCTTTTGGTACCAATTTGTTAATCAAAGAAAAGAGGAAATTTGATGAAAAAAGTACAAGTATTATCAAAATTACAACAATGTGGGTTAGTAGCCGTGATTCGTGGAAACTCAAAAGAAGATGGTGTTAATATTTCAAAAGCAACAGTTGCAGGTGATATTAAAGCCATTGAAGTGGCGTATACGACACCAAATGCGAGTGGTGTGATTGAAGACTTAGTACAAGAATACAAAGAAGATGATTCGGTTGTAATTGGTGCTGGTACCGTTTTGGATGTAACGACAGCTAGATTAGCTATTTTATCAGGTGCCGATTTTATCGTGAGTCCATCATTTGCTGCCGATGTAGCTCAAATATGTAATTTGTATCAGATACCTTATTTACCGGGATGTATGTCTATTACTGAAATTAATACAGCATTAGCTTATGGAGTTGATATTATTAAAGTGTTTCCTGGAGATATTGTGGGACCACGCTTTATTAAAGACGTGAAAGGACCACTTCCTCATGTGAATTTAATGCCAACTGGTGGTGTGAGTTTAGATAACATGCAAGAATGGTTTGATAATGGTGTGCTTGCAGTTGGAATTGGCAGCAATTTAACTAAAGGATTAACTGGAGATAATTATGACGTGGTGACTGAGAATGCTCAGACTTACGTGAAAAAACTATATGAAATAAGAGGGAACTAGCATGGGAAAAGTTGTCACATTAGGTGAAATATTAATTCGTTATTCAACTGAAAAAGGTCAACACTTAGAAGATAGTTCACGACTTTTTTTCCATTATGGTGGCAGTGAAGCCAATGTGAGTATTGGTCTAAGTGGGTTATCTCATGATGTGTCACTTTTGTCGGTGGTTCCCAAAAACCCATTAGGTCAAGGAGCATTACAGCATTTTCGTAAATATGGTGTGGCTACCTCAGATGTTTATTATTCTGGAGACAGACTAGGTGCTTATTTTGTTGAAGTAGGAGCAGGTCCTAGAGCAACAAGTGTGGTATATGACAGAAAGCACTCAAGTTTAGCAGAACTAACAGAAACGATGTGGGCAGATAATACGATATTTGACGGAGTAGACTTGTTCCATGTGTCTGGTATCACACCTGCTTTAAGTGATGATTTAGTGACTATAACATGTGATTTGATGAAACGAGCAAAAGAACGAGGGGTAACAGTTTCTTTTGACAGTAATTATCGTGCAAAATTATGGTCCTTAGAAAAAGCATCAGATGTTTATAAAAAAATCTTACCATTTGTTGATATTTTTTCTGCAGGTAAATTAGATGCCATTAATCTACTCGGTGTCACACCGCTTGAGGACGCAGCTTCAACTGTCGATGAATTGACTTATTATAGTCAAAAAATGCAAGAGATGTATCCAAATATTTCAGTGATTTATTCGACAACACGTGACGTGGTATCAACTGATGAAAACTATATTCAAGGTAATTTGTGGCACGATGGTCAGCTGTATCAATCAAGAAATTTCCATATACCATATATTGTTGACCGAATTGGCGGGGGAGATGCATTTTCTTCTGGTATGCTACATGGGTTACTCACACAAGATGACCCACAACACAGCATAGAATTTGCTACGGGTATGTCTGTATTAAAGCATACCTATTCAGGAGATTCGCTATATATTTCAAAAGACGAAGTCGAGCAGTTTATCAATAGTGATTCAAGTAAAATAAATCGTTAATCGAAAGGATGAGAACAAGTTAACTTTATCGTTAAAAAATAAAGAAACCATAAAACAAGAACGTTCTAGAGAAGGTGAGACGTACTTAGTTTTTAAGAATTATCCCTATCAATTAGGAGATTATTTTGAGTTGACTTTAAGTGAACCAAATCAACTAGTTTGGGTACAGATGGATGCAGCGATTGAGCCTAGTTTGATTTATGTAGAGGGTACCAAGTGGCGCTATCAAGTGATTTTAGATGAAAAGTTAGGTTTAGCTTATTCGCCAAACGTGTTTAAAGGAACTAGACATTTTGTTAAAGCGTGGTTACCGACAATAGATGAAATCAACGCCTACAGAAATTTAGCTAAAAATCCGCATGATCAAAAAGATGATTCGAAAGGTTATCCTCATGCCTATGCAAATGTGGAAACACGTAATGACTCAACATTCTTTGCTAGAAATGCCATTGATGGAATTGTCGCAAATGAAAATCATGGGTCATATCCATATCAGTCATGGGGAATTAATCAACGAGCGGATGCACAAATTACGATTGATTTCGCACGCGAAGTGTTAATTGATAAAGTAGCGCTTGTGTTACGTGGAGATTATCCACATGATAGTTACTGGACACGTGTGACTTTAGAGTTATCGACAGGAGATGAATATGTACTTGATACAACGAATGCTCTTGATCGTCAGTTTTTTGATATTCCATCAACTGTTGTGACGAGTGTGACATTAAAAAATCTCATCAAACATGAGGATGACTCACCGTTTCCAGCGTTAACACAAATTGAAGTATTTGGAAAAGAATATAGCCAAGAGTTTGATTTATAATTTACAAACAGATTGAGATGAACTATAATTTTTTTACCAAAGCTTATATCCGCAAGATATTTATCTTGTGGATTTTTTAACTAGAAAGTCAGAGTATAGGATGATACGGATGAATAAAGTGAATTATTTACTGCTTTTAGAACAAGGATTTGAATTAGTCGATACATTAAATGAAGAATCATGTGACTTTGCAACAACTCATCATATATCTGGGGTGACAGGGAAGAAACAAATATTGTTAATCACCATCTAAACAACTTGTTTAAAGAAGGTAATGAATCAAGAAACAAATATTGTTAATCACCATCTAAACAACTTGTTTAAAGAAGGTGAATTAATCAAAATTAATTCTAAACCAGTCTATTATTTGCCAAAACAATTGGTCTCAGATTTTTTAAATCAAGAATTATCTAAATCTGTTTATGACTCTTTTGAGGAATTATTGGCAGATAAAACCGATGTCTTTGATCAGTTGATTGGCAGTCAAAGTAGTTTGAATCATGTGATTAAGCAAGGAAAAATTGCTTTAAGTTATCCACCAAAAGGAATGCCGTTTCTTTTAACTGGGCCAACAGGTTCTGGGAAAACATATTTAGTTAAGCGCTTTTACGATTATGCAAAACAAATGGATTTATTAGATGAAACAGCACCTTTAATTACGTTTAACTGTGCAGAATATGCAGATAATCCAGAATTATTATCTTCTAAATTATTTGGACACAAAAAGGGAAGTTTCACAGGGGCCGATGAGGATAGTAAGGGACTATTAGTATTAGCTGATAAAGGTGTGTTATTCATAGATGAAGTCCATCGTTTAACACCAGAAAATCAAGAGAAACTATTTTATTTTATCGATGAGGGAAAATACAAGCCAGTAGGAGAAAATGAAATATGGTCACATGCAGATGTGAGATTAATGTTTGCGACAACCGAAACATTGGATGATTACTTGCTGGATACATTCACAAGACGTATTCCGATAGTAGCAAAAGTGCCGTCACTAGAAAGTCGTGGTATTAGAGAAAAACGTGAATTCTTGTATCATTTTTTTCGACAAGAAGCTTTGTTACTGAAAAAAGATATTTTAATTGAAGATGCACTGTTTCATTTTTTATTAGCTTATAAATTTGTTGGAAACGTAGGAGAATTACAAAATTTAATCCGTTACATTTGTGGTAATGCCTTTGTTCGTCAAGGGTTAGGGGAAGAATTAACGGTTTCGATTAGTGATTTACCTGATAATATGAAAAAAGAAGCGTTTCGAGCAATTGATTTAACGCCAAAAGATAAAATAAAAATCACCCCAACTGGGACGGTCATTGACCCAAGTTATCGGTCTATTGCGACGTTTTTTGATGTATTATACGGAGAGCTTGATAGCATTGGCAAACAATATTTGAGAGAAGAACTCAATTCGCATTACTGGATTAATGTGTCGTTTGAAAAAATAGAGGAACAGTTTAAATCAATTAATAACCGGGCGTTGATAGACAAGCCATTAAAAATCAAGTTAGTATCCATGATTGATGAGGTTTGTCGTGTGATGTATGAAACGCACCAAATCGAAGTATTGCCAGAAACACGTGACATTTTATTATTATTTATCGAGCTGTTGTTAGCTAGAGAATCAGACAGTGAGTATGCAGTCGATAGAGTAAAACAGTACAATCAATTGTTTAAAGAAAAGCTAGAGTATGTTACGAATACCGTTGATTTATTTGTTTATTTGTTTAAAGAGATGTCAAATATCGGTCATATTGAATTAAATGAGTGGGACTATTTGATTTTAAATATGATTTTTACTTATTATCGCCGATTGAAACACAAAGAACAAATCAATGGTGTCATTATTTGCCACGGAAAAAGCACGGCATCTAGTCTAGCGGAAACAACGAATGCTATGATTGGTCAAAAGGTGTATCAAGGAATTGATATGTCATTAGATGTGAGTTTTAATGAGATTATCGTGAAGCTGCAACGTTACCTTTCCTTGCATGAAACAGCAAATGGAACAATTATATTAATTGATATTGGTCATACGCACGACTTAAAAGAAGCACTCGAGCACCGAGTAGATGGGTCGATTGTGATTATCAACAATGTCTCAACTCAACTAGCATTAGATGTTGGTTTTAGAATTGTGAATAATGAACATATTGAAATGATTGGGAAAGAATCTTCTCGTCAGCATTTTTCAACCTACTCTATGTTCCAACCAGATAAGAAAAAAGTCCCAGCATTAATTATTTCGTGCCAATCAGGTATGGGGACAGCCAAGAAATTACAAGAAGTAATTTCTGAAAATTTACCTAAAAATACGCCAATTCAACTTGTTTTATCCGATTATGCACATCTGAAAAAAATGAAAACCAATACTACGATGTTTAATCGTTATGATATTATCGGTATTTTAGGCACTGCTGATCCGCAAGTTGACGGTGTGAAATATATTGGGATTGATGATGTGGTATCTGAGGATGGGTACAAGCATTTGGCAAACATATTTGAGCTGTATTTGGCCCCATTAGACATTCAACATTTGAATAATGGTGTCATGAAAACTTTGTCATTAGAAAATTTGGTTACGATGTTAAGTATTTTAAATCCAGAAAAAACCATTGAGTTAATTTCAGCGATGATTGATTATTGGGAACAAGCTTTTGATATAAAAATTCCGAATAATCTAAAGACAGCATTATATATTCATATCAGTTGTATGATTGAGCGTGTGATTACTAGAGAGTATGTTCAAAACACTTTAATGGATGAAGAAGAGTTTAGTGAAAATCACTCGTATTTTATAAATGTTATTAAACAAGGACTGGAAAAGTTTGAGTCAGTCTATCATGTCTCAGTTGATTTAGGGGAAATATCCTACTTGCATCAATTGTTTCAAGCAAATCTAATTGGATTTACTTTTTAATAAAGTAAATCCAATTTTTTTGGTTACACATCCAATGTCTCGTTTTTAAAACGTTATCAATAAAGCGTTTTAAAAAGTTGGCACGCTACTTGCTATATATAAAGTGAGACTAATAAAGGAGAGAAGTGGCGATGATAAAAGAAGATTTATTAAATGCACAACGTTATTATGGATCAGGATTATTATCTAAAAAAGACATCACAGGTGCATTAGATCATGCAGTGGCTTTAGTAGATGAGAACATTAAAAAATTTGGTGAAACCTATCCAAGTCCTGCTACTAAAAATGGTTTTTATGAGAAAATGAAAAATATCGAGTGGACAAATGGTTTTTGGACGGGGATGTTATGGCTAGCTTATGAATACACTGGTGACGAAAAATATCACCAATTAGCTGACAAACATGTCACAGATTTTTTACATCGTATTGAAGAAAAAATAGAAGTTGACCATCATGATTTAGGGTTTCTTTACATCCCGTCTTGTGTGAGCGCATACAAATTAACAGGAAATGAAGAAGCTAAAAAAGCTAGCATTTTAGCAGCAGACCAACTGATTTCTAGATACCAAGAAAAAGGTGAATTCATTCAAGCTTGGGGCGAGTTAGGTGCAGAAGATAATTACCGTTTAATCGTTGATTGCATGTTAAACATCCCACTTCTTTACTGGGCGTCAGAAGAAACGGGAGATATGACGTATTCAGATATTGCGGACAAGCACTATCAAACAACATTAAAAACAGCGATTCGAGAAAATGCTTCAAGTTTCCATACATTCTACTTCGACCCTAAAACAGGTGAACCATTAAAAGGCGTGACTCGTCAAGGGTATTCAGACGATTCAAGTTGGGCACGAGGACAAGCATGGATTGTGTATGGTATGGCACTTCAATATTATCAAACACACAATGATTACATTGTAGAGGACTTCAAAGCTGTTACAAACTATTTATTAAATCGTTTACCAGAGGATTTAGTTCCATATTGGGATTTAATCTTTACTGATGGTAGTGGTCAATCAAGAGATTCTTCATCTGGAGCGATTGCGGTATGTGGCATGAATGAAATGTTGAAATACTTGCCAGAATCAGATGAATTAGCAATGACGTATCGTTACGCTTCTCATGCAATGTTGGGTAGTTTGATTAAAAATTATACTTACACAGACTTAGAAAAAGAAAATGGCTTATTAACTCATGGTGTTTACTCATGGCATTCAGGAAAAGGTGTGGATGAAGCGAACATCTGGGGAGACTATTTCTACATGGAAGCCTTACTTCGTTTTTATAAAGATTGGACATTATACTGGTAGGAGGAAAAAACAATGACAGAACCAAACATTAAAATGGTGCGAATCGACGAACGCTTGATTCACGGACAAGGACAATTATGGATTAATTCATTAGGGGCAAATTTAGTCATCGTGGCTAATGACGAGGTATCTACAAGTAGCATCCAACAAACATTGATGAAATCATTGATTTCTAAATCAATCGGAATGCGTTTTTTCAGTATTGAAGAAACATGCGACAAGATTCATAAAGCATCACCTAAACAATCGATTTTCCTAGTAGCTAAAAATCCTAAAGATGTTTTACGTTTAGTTGAAGGAGGCATACCAATCAAAGAATTAAATGTTGGGAACATTCACTTTGCAGAAGGTAAAAAACAATTAACTAATTACATTTCACTTGGTGAAGAGGATTTAGCCGCCTTGAAAACATTACACAATGAACACGGGGTACATTTCAATACACAAACAACACCAATGGGCGGCGACGCTGGTGGTGGGTTAGATTTAAACAAATACGTCGAAGAAAATTAATCGTTGGAGGTAAAATAAATGGATGCAACATTCGTACAGGCATTATTAGTAGGGTTATTTGTTTCATTTTGTTTAATCGGTCAGTTAATTGGTATTTATACTAACCGTGCAATCTTTTTATCATTTGGTGTCGGACTTATTTTAGGTGATGTTCAAACGGGGTTATTAATGGGAGCGACAGCTGAATTAGCCTTTATGGGATTTGGTGTTGGGGCTGGAGGAACTGTTCCACCTAACCCAATCGGACCAGGTGTTGTTGGGACTATTATGGCAATTGCTTTAAAAGATACAGGAATGGACGTGCCAACAGCATTGTCTTTATCATTCCCATTTGCTGTGATGATTCAATTTGTGATTACATTTATCTATTCATTAAATGCCGGATCACTTTCTTGGGCAACAAAATCTATCCAAGAAGGAAACTACAAATCATTTAAATTAACATCAAACTTAACATTTATCGGTTTTGGGGTATTTGGTTTTATCATTGGTTTAGTTGCGACAATGAGTATTGAAGTATTACGTGCTTTTGTTAATATTATTCCTCAAGCACTTATTTCAGGATTATCTGTTGCAGGTGGCTTGTTACCAGCTATTGGTTTTGCGATGATTTTAAACGTTATGGTGAAAAAAGAATTCATTCCAGCTATTTTATTAGGCTATGTGTGTATTTCTTATTTAGCAATGCCAGTTATTGGGTTAGCGTTTGCTGGTGCAATCCTTGCTTTAAACAACTTCTATAACAAAGGTAATGAACAAGTAGACGAACAAGAGGAGGTAATCGAAGATGGCATCTAACCAACAACCAGTATTAACAAAAAAAGATTATTTTAAAGCAAGTTTACGTTCATATGTGTTACAAAATGGATTTAACTATGGAAATTATCAAGGAACAGGATATGCTAATATTCTTTTCCCTTCTCTTAGAAAAATTTACAAAGATGATGAAGAAAAATTAAAAGACGTTACTATTTCTAACTTAGAGTTTTATAACACAAACCCTCAGTTAGTTCCATTTATTACAAGCATGCAATTAGCAATGTATGATAATGGTCAAAATGAAGAAGACACACGTGCCATTAAATTTGCGTTGATGGGACCTTTATCGGGGATTGGGGATTCATTATCTCAATTTGGTTTAGCACCATTATTCTCAACAATTGCAGCAGGTATGGCTTTAGATGGTTTAATAGCTGGTCCTATCTTCTTTATCGTGTGTATGTTTGGTATCACATTTGGTTTACGTATGTTGATGGGTTACTTAGGTTACAAACTAGGAACAAATGTCATTGATACATTGAGTGAAAAAATGGCAAGTATCGCAAAAATTGCGACAACAATTGGTGTTACGGTTATTTCAGGATTATCTGTATCATTTGTTAAAGCTAATTTGGCACTTGAATATGTGACAAAAGTTGAAGGAAAAGATCAAGTTGTGGCACTTCAAACAGTGTTTGATAAAATCGCACCAAATCTTTTACCAGTTTTAGTTACAGCAGGGGTATATGTATTAATCAGAAAATACAAATGGTCAACATACCGTTTGATTGCATTGCTTATTGTGTTAGGTATCGCTTTATCAATGCTAGGAATCTTAAAATAGTAGGGTGGAATAAAAATGTTTAAAGTATGCATAGTCGGTCATGGGAATTTCTCGTCAGGTGTTTGTTCAGCCTTAAAATTATTATCAGGAAGTAATGAACAGTTACACTATTTTGATTTAGATCACAATTTAACTCATGGAGAGTACGAACAACAATTAACAGCCTTTTTAATAGAAAATGACAATGTCTTGATTTTTGCTGATATGACAGGGGGCGCACCTCATCAAATCGCAACACGTTTGTTATTAGAACTAGGTAAAAAAAATCAATTCATCTTATCTAGTGTGTCCTTAAATCTCATTTTAGATTTATACATGAAAAACAGCATGAGTATTTTAACGACAGATAATGTTTCTGTTGAGTTATCAAATAGTATGGCTGAAAGCAAAGAAATGTTGATGGTAATGCCTGATATTTCTGAAGAAAAAGTGGAAGATGTATCGGTTACTGCAGAAGAAGGTATCTAAAACATGAAAACAGTCGGGATTATCTTACTCATACTGCTTGTCATACTTTATGTCGTTGTTTTACCCCTTGCAAAGAAAAAATATCAACAAAAGCAATTAGTCGATATGCAATCTTTTTTAAATGAATTATCAGTTGGTGACCAAGTCATGATGAATAGTGGGATTATTGGAAAAATTAGTCGAATTGACGAACATATTGTTCATCTAAAAATAGCTAAAGATACCATTATTCGAGTAGATAAACACTCACTAATTGGTCGATACAACGAAGAAAAATAATCAAGCAAAGAAGTCACGATAACTCTATTATATAGATAAACGTGGCTTCTTTTTGTTAGAGGAGACGAGAGAATGAAGAGGACATTTTTTGATAAACAAGAGCCAAATATCATGTTGATGCATGCGAATAGTCAGTTATTATTAGAAAACAAATTTCAATTTATTCACCCATATGATATGGAACCATGCCGTGACATTATTGCGTTTGTTGATGGCATTGACTGGACACATGTCCCATTTGAAGATGAAGAGTGGAATTATATGCTTAATCGTCAAGAATATTTACTAGATTTGTGTCTGAGTTTTGATATTTCTGGTGATATTTGTTATCTACAAAAAGGAAAAGACTTAGTATTAGACTGGATTACTAAAAATCAAACGACCGAAAATTGGCGAACCATTGATACAGGAATTCGTTTGATGTATTGGGAGATTATGATTCGCTATTTGGACCAAGAATTGTTACTCAGGGTGTCTGATAATGAAAAAATAAAACAGAGTATCTATCAACAATTAAACTATTTGGATGATGCCTATATCGAGAAGTATGATTTGAGTAATTGGGGAATATTGATTGTTGCTGGATTTTTTATCATCTCTCATCGTGCGAGTGACATGTGTGAGTCAAGTGTGTACCAACGCATGCTTAGTCGTTTAACACATCAATTACACCTACAAGTCCAACCATCTGGTAATCACTGGGAACAGTCGCCATTATATTTTATGGAAGTGCTACGAAGTATTGTGTGTATCCACCAAAGTGACGTACTAAAAGATCATCCCGTACAAACATTATTAGAAGAAAAGATTTTGTCTATGTATCATTTTATGCCACATTTTGTGACACCAGAAGGAACGACTATTTTACAAGGGGACACAGATGAGATGAGAATAGCTGATGTGATGCAAACTTTATCGCTACTCTACCAACAATCTTTGCCGCCGCTTTTTGCCAATCATGTAACGGTTGATTATTTACTTCTTTACTTTAGTCACCGCGAGATAGATTATTCAACATGGGAAAAAAATATAACTCAGTGTGTAGATGAGAAATTTCCTAAGATAATGACGGATCATTTCACAGGAAATTATTATTACCATGATGATTGGCATTCTACGTCATCTTACGCCCATTTATACAATGGCCCATTAGGGAGCGGGCATGGGCATCTTAGTTTATGCCACATTGATGTCACACTTGGTGGTGATAATATCTTGGTAGATAGCGGACGTCTAACTTACGTCGAGTCACCGCTTAGATATTTATTAAAAGAAGCACCGCAACACAATACCGTTGTGATAAATAGTCATTCATTTGGTGAGGTCGTGGATTCATGGGGGTTTGAAGCTGTTCCAACAAGTTTATCTAACCGTGTCTATGAAGATGATTGTTTTTGGGCCGTAAGAAGTGCGTACATCGACACTCAAGTTAATGGAGATTTTAAAGTCGTGCGGACAGTATTATACATAAAAGAATTAGATAGTTTTATCATTTTAGATCAGGTTGTTGATATAGGAGAGAATGCATTTTCTAATATGACGCGCTATTTTAATTTAAATCCAAAGATAAAAGCACGACAAGAACAGGATCATGTTAGCTTGGATATAAAAAATAAGCGATATTATGCCTATTTCAGTGAAGAATCAATGCATGTAGAAGAAAGTTTTTTTGCCCCAACATACAATGATTTAGTTGTTAATGAAAAAATTGTAGTAACAAGTAGTCAACCAACTCAATATACTGTTCTGACTAAATACAGTAATGCTGTAGTCAAAGAAACCACAGTACAAAAAACTGATAATAAGTTATGCTCAGAGGAAAAATGTTACGGAATGGCAATCACAATAGATGGACAAGAGTGGTTGATTTATTCGATGATTGAAGACACTTATTCAGGTCACAAATTATATAAAATAGATGGACATCCAGTCTATGGACAATTCGGTGTTGTGAAAATAGATAGAAACAATGAAGAGAATTATATGAGATTGTTTTAAAAATCAAGTCACCACTTTACTATGCTTTAAGCCATAAAGTGGTGGTTTTTAGTATTGTTTTTTTGAAATAGATAGCCCGTAATCAAATAAATACATGAGTATTAACACAATGAAGACACCGATAAGAGTAGTAAGTAAACAGTAAGGTACGATTAATAGGTTGACAGAGGTAGAGTTCAAGGTACTTAATAATAAGATTTGTGGATTAGTAAAAAAATTGGCGATGGCATAATTTCTTGGTATGAAAGATACAACACCAATATTTAGTAACACAACTGATAAATAGATAATGATTTTTGGTAAATGTAAGTTAATTAAAATAACACCTAGTACTAAACCGACAACACTACCAATCAATCTTTGGTGGGAACGGATTTTGATATCGTCCATGTTTTCTCCACCTAAAATAGCGACAGAAGTAATTAAAATCCAATAGCCGTTTTGCTCATTAAACAGAGTTGAAAGGTAAGCTGAACAGAAAATGATAGAAGAAAAATGCAATGCTTTTAATATAATATCAGGGTCTTTATAGATCATAATATAATACTTGTCTTGTACACTCAGTTTATTATTAGTTTTTACTTGTTGGTTTAATGGTAATTTTAATAATAACGAAATAATGATACCAGAAATAATAGCTCCTAAAATACCGTATAATAAATAATGACTTGTTTGTAATACATTATGAGTATTCTTTAAGTTAGTTCCTGTAGCAAATAACATTAAAATAAAAAAGTAATCAGGTTTTGGAACATTAAATAATTTCGTTGTAATAAAACCGATAAAAGAGATGTTGCTTATTAAGAAGGGAATCATTTCCGTTTTATAACTAGATAGTATGCCTAGTGTAAATGCTAAGTACAAGCTAACACCGTGTCCTAATATATAAATAAAATTTTGTTTAACCGATGTATATTGAAAATGCAAATAAGAGAAGGTCCCCATAATACCAATTGTCACAATCAAAGTATTATCTAATGCGATAGCAAATAAAAGTGTGATAAACATGGCCAATCCAGCTCCTAAAGGACAGAGAAAGGAATCGTTTGTTTTTCTTGTGTTAAATAGATGTTTAAAGTACGTCATTAAAACACTCCTTTTCAAGGTTATATTATAGCAGAATAACCAGTTTTATCCTCCATTTAGAGTAAATAAGTCTGTTTTAAATCCATGTCCCCCTTGACATTTAATAACAAATAATTGATAATATAAGTGGTTACTACCAGTTGGTATTGAAAGTGGTATTAGGAGGGGAACATGGAAAATAAGAAGCAACCATTATATGGTCAACTAGTTGATGAATTAAAAGAATCTATTGAAAAAGAACATCAAGCACATGATTTATTACCATCAGAAAGAGAGTTAGCAGAGATTCACGGTGTTAGTCGAACAACCGTTAGATTAGCTTTACAAGAATTGGAAAATTTAGGGTTTATCTATAAAAAACATGGTAAAGGAACGTTTGTTTCTGGTGTATCAGATAGCATTTTAAACCTAACAGGAGCCTACAGTTTTACAGAACAAATGAAGTCTTTAGGAAAAGAACCCTCAACCAAAATTTTAGAATTTTTAGTTGTTGAAAGTAATAACTATTTAAGTGAACAACTGGGAGTACATAAGGGAAGTCAGTTAGTTAAAATTAAACGATTAAGATTAGCCGATGGGGAGCCAATGATGTTAGAAAGAACGTATCTACCATACAAACGTTTTGAAGGGTTAACAAGTGAGATGTTGGAAGAAAAGCCAATGTATGATGTGTTTTATGACACATATAATCAACGAATAAAATACGCAGAAGAAGAATTTTATGCCAGCATTGTGAGTGATAAAGATGCCGAATACATTGAAGTCCCAATAGGTTCAGCTGCCTTAAACTTAGTCAGAAAAACAGTGAATCAAGAAAATGAAATCATTGAATACACATTAAGTGTGGCAAGAGCCGATCAATTTAGATACAAAGTATTACACCATAAAAATTAAATAATAAGGAGTGCTTTACATGTTAGATTGGACCAACCAACAGTTAGAAGAGATAGGTGCAGTGATTACTACAAATGAAATTAAGCAACAACCAGAATTATGGAATGAAACACTTGAAATTTTTAATTCTCATAAAGAAAGTTTAATGGCTTTTTTAGAAGGGTTTAAAAAAGAAACAACTGAAAAAATTCGTGTGATTTTTACAGGAGCAGGAACGTCTGCATACGTGGGAGATGTTGTTAAACCACATTTAACACGTTATGGGAATACATCTGATTTTATTTTTGAAGCTATCCCAACAACTGATATCGTGTCAGCGCCTTTAAATTATTTTAAAGAAGATTCTCCAACGTTACTTGTGTCTTTTGCAAGAAGTGGGAATAGTCCTGAAAGTGCCGCGACGATAGATTTAGCCAATCAAGTTGTAAAAAATGTGAAGCATTTGATTATTAGTTGTGCTCCTGAGGGAAAACTTGCAGTTAATGCTAAAGATGATAAAAATTCTTTTGTTATGTTAATGCCAACTCGTTCGAATGATCAAGGGTTTGCTATGACAGGAAGTTTTTCTTGTATGACCTTGGCTGCTTTATTAATCTTTGATTTGGTTCACACTGATCACGAACTGATTGTATCAACGATGGTAAATATGGGAAAACAAGTAGTCACAATGGAAGATACGCTGTCTAATGTTGTAGCGCAAGATTTCAATCGAGTGGTTTATTTAGGATCTGAGAGTCTATCAGGCTTAACAAGAGAAGCTCAGTTGAAATTACTAGAATTAACAGCAGGAAAAATCGCGACAGTTTTTGATTCTTCATTAGGGTTTAGACACGGACCTAAATCATTTGTGGATGATAAAACATTAGTATTTGGGTTCGTTAGCAATGACACATACACTAGTCAGTATGATGTGGATATTTTGGAAGAAATTAATGGAAACGCTATAGCAGTCGAAACAATTGCTTTATCACAAAATAAAACACAATATAGCGGAAAAAATATATCGCTCACAAATGATTATCAATTGGCAGACGGATTTTTAGCGTTGCCTTTAGTGATGATTGCACAAATCATTGCCTTATTAACATCAGTGAAAGTTAAGAATAAACCAGACACACCATCACCCACAGGAACAGTTAATCGCGTTGTTCAAGGTGTTACGATTCATCCATTTAACTAATACGAAAGAGGGATTATTATCATGAAAAAAATCAGTGAAAACAAATTAGCGCGTATGACTCATTTATCGACAAAAGACGGCATCATCGCGGCTCTTGCTATTGACCAACGTGGGGCATTGAAACGTATGTTGTCAGAACAAGGATTTAATGGAGATGTTGAAAAGGCGATTGTCGAATTTAAAGAACTTATTTCTGAATATCTAACCCCTTATTCTTCTTCGATTTTATTAGATCCAGAATACGGTTTGCCTGCTTCAAAAGTAAAAGTAGATGATGCAGGATTGTTATTAGCTTATGAAAAAACAGGATATGATGCGACTGAACCAGGGCGTTTCCCTGATTTATTGCCTGAATGGTCAGCACTTAGATTGAAAGAAGCAGGTGCAGATGCGGTGAAATTCTTGCTTTATTATGATGTGGATGAGTCTGATGAGATTAATGAGCGTAAACAAGCATTTGTTGAACGTATCGGGTCAGAATGCGTGGCTGAAGATATGCCGTTTTATCTTGAAGTATTAACTTATGACGCTCTGATAGATGATGCAAAAGGAAAAGATTACGCCAGAGTTAAACCGCATAAAGTCAATGAGATGATGAAAGAATTCTCAAAAGATCGTTATCAAGTGGATGTATTAAAAGTAGAAGTACCAGTGAACATGAATTATGTGGAAGGATTCGCTAAAGAGGCAACTGATGTAGTATACACAAAAAAAGAAGCGCTAAACTATTTCAAAGAACAAAGTGACAGCACACACTTGCCGTTTATCTTTTTAAGTGCAGGCGTGAGTGCGAAATTATTCCAAGACACGTTGTATTTTGCAAAAGAGGCAGAGTCAACATTTAATGGGGTTCTGTGTGGCCGTGCAACATGGAAAGATAGTGTCGAAGTATTTGTCAAAGAAGGAAAAAAAGCTGCTATTGAGTGGTTAAACACACAAGGTAAACAAAATATGGATGAGCTAAATGAGGCTCTAAATGCGACAGCTTCATCTTGGCATAATAAATTAGCGTAGTAGGTGAAAAAATGATTGTATCAGTAACAATGAATCCGTCCGTTGATATTTCTTATCCATTAAGTACATTGGTACTTGACGATATCAATCGTTGCGATAAGGTAAGAAAAACAGCGGGTGGTAAAGGATTAAATGTGACACGAGTGATTCATCAAATGGAAGCAGAAGTTATTAGTACTGGACTGTTAGGTGGCGTGTTGGGTGAGTTTATTCGAGAGAACCTATCGAGTGAAGGGATTAAGCATGACTTTTCCAATATACAAGGTGACACACGAAATTGTATTGCGATATTGCATGATAACTATCAACAAACAGAGATTCTAGAAGCAGGCCCAACTATTTCAACTGAGGAACTGACATCATTTGAAGAAACATTTTTGACATTGGCAACTTCTAGTGATGTTGCCACATTATCCGGCAGTTTACCAAAAGGGGTATCAAAGGATTATTACAGTCGCTTATTGTCATTGTTATCTAACACAGATATAAAGGTTATCCTCGATACATCAGGAGAAAGTTTAAAAAGTGCTTTAGAATCACCTGTTAAACCTTATGCGATTAAACCTAATAGTGATGAGTTACAAGCCTTATTAGGGGAAGAAGTATCAACTGATTATACTAATTTGTCAGACATTCTAAGCCATTCATTATTTGATGGTGTGCCATTAATCATGGTGTCATTAGGTAAAGATGGTGCATTTGCAAAGTTTGATGAGTCGTTTTACCGAGTAGAGATTCCTAGTATCCCAGTAAAAAACCCTGTGGGAAGTGGGGATTCAACTGTGGCAGGGTTAGCAATTGGTTTATCAAAGCGGAAATCAATTGAGGACGTGCTGAAATATGCGATGACATTAGGTATGTTGAACGCGATGGAAGACACAACGGGATGTGTTGATAAAACTAAATTTGATGATTTATTTAACCAAGTCAATGTCTATAAATTATAATGTTATATCAAAAGATGTGAATGTATAAAAATAATTACAAATAAGCAACAAAATCGGACGGTTTTTTGTTGCTTATTTGTTTGTCTTTAGAAGATTTGACTAAGGGGTTGGACTTGATTGTGAAAGAAATTAAAGCCCTTTAAAATTTTTAAGAGATGTCGTTTATTACGTCATTTTGATGATATAATGTTGTAAATAGGTAGAGTAGATATGTAAAACTTACTTTATCGTAAATAGGAGGGTATTTATGACAGACTTGAATCAATTACAAAATGGATCTGACATACGTGGGATTGCCATTACAGCAGAAGGATATACAGCAAATCTTGAACAACAACAGGTGGAGAGAATCGCTAAAGGGATTATCACTTGGTTGAAACAGGAAAAAGGTGTCACACATACACCGATTACCATCGCGATTGGTCAAGATAGTCGTTTATCAGGTGAGTCAATCAAACAATGGTTAATTGATGCGTTTATGACTGAAGATATTCACGTGATTGATGTTGGTCTATCTACAACACCAGCAATGTTTATGGCAACACAATTTCCAGAATTTAATGCCGATTGTGGCATCATGATTACAGCTAGCCATTTACCGTTTTACTATAATGGTATTAAATTATTTACTAAAGATGGTGGAGCAGAGCATGAAGATATTGAGTTTATTTTAGAACATGCCCCAGAAACGTTTGAAAAAACAAACGTTGTAGGCCATGTAGAAGAAAAAGAAGTGTTATCAGCTTACTCTAAAGATTTAGTTGATAAAATTATTGCCCAAACGCAAAGTGATAAACCGCTTGAAGGGTTTAAAATCGTGCTAGATGCTGGAAATGGAGCAGGTGGATTTTTTGCCGAGAAGGTATTAGAAACACTAGGGGCAGATACAACTGGAAGCCAATTTTTAGATCCTGATGGTCATTTTCCAAATCATATTCCTAATCCTGACAATAAAGAAGCAATGGCAAGTATTAAAGAAGCCGTATTAGCAAACCATGCTGATTTAGGGGTGATTTTTGATACTGATGTGGACCGTGCTGCTGTAGTGGACAAATCAGGTGAAGTCATTAACCGAAATAATCTGATAGCGGTATTAGCAACGATTGTATTAAATGACTATCCTGGAGCAACGATTGTGACGAATTCTCCTACATCAAGTCACTTAAAAACATTTATTGAAGGTTTAAATGGAAAACAAGTGCGCTACCTTTGTGGGTATCGTAATGTGATAAATAAAGGGATTGAGCTAAACTCACAAGGGATTGATGTGCCATTATCAATCGAAACAAGTGGGCATGCTGCGTTTAAGGAGAACTACTTTTTAGATGATGGGGCATATGTGGTAGCTAAAATATTAATGTTACTACCCAAATTAAAACAACAAAATTTAGAATTAAGTGATTTAATTGCTGACTTAAAACAACCAGCTGAAACAACTGAAGTACGTTTCAAAATAAGTGGAGCAGATTATAAATTATTAGGTGAATCAATCATTGATGCGATGCATGATTTAGTGGCAGAAACACCAGGATTTATCATTGATATGGACAATGAAGAAGGCATTCGTACGACAGTTTTTGATCACTTTGGTCAAGGATGGTTTTTACTAAGAATGAGTTTGCATGAGCCATTACTCGTTCTTCAAGTAGAAAATGATGTCGATGGTAAAAATAAAGCAGTCTTAGAAACATTACTATCATTTTTCTCTCGTTACGATTTTTTAAATACAGACCAATTAAACAAAGAACTTGAGGGGTAAGTCACTATCTAGTAGGATAGATGACGTATAAAGGTAAGTTCTTACTATAATTTATACGTCAAAGCCTGATAGTAAGGAGAGTTAACGTGAATAAAGAGACACGACAATCTATTTTAAAAAAAGTAATATCAGAGAATAACATTGAAAATCAATCTGAGTTGATTAAATGTCTAGAAAAAGAAAATGTCCGTACAACTCAGTCAACTATATCAAGAGATATGCGTGAGTTAAATATTATAAAAAGTCATAATTCTAGCGGTCGGTCGTATTATCGTATTTTGGATGATTATACGTCTACAGAAAAGAAATTGACAGATGAAGAACGTTTGAAAAATGTCATCAGAGAAACAGGTGTATCATTGGTTCAAATAGAATTTATCAATGTGTTGACAGTGTTACCTGGTAATGGTCAACTGTTAGGTGTATTGATTGATAGCTTTAGACAGTCGTTTTCTGAGATAGTTGCATGTGTTGCGGGAGATGACACAATTTTAATATTATCAAAATCAAAAGAAGATGCTGAAATCGTGAATGATTACTTCAAACAGTTTGTACCAGAGAAAAAATAATAAACATAATCCACTTTGTAACAGAGTTTAAGTTGTTTCAAAGTGGATTCTTATATAGTTGACGTATGTTAAAACTCAGATTAATGAAAAGGGGAGATAGCAATGAGTTTATCTTTATTTCAAGGTCGTAGTTTCTTAGCAGAAAAGGATTTTACCAAAGAAGAATTAGAATATCTGATTGATTTTAGTATTCACTTAAAACAATTAAAGAAACAAAATATTCCACACCGTTATTTGGAAGGAAAAAATATTGCCTTGTTATTTGAAAAAACATCTACTAGAACCAGAGCAGCATTTACAACAGCTGCGATTGATTTAGGAGCACACCCAGAGTAATGATATTCAACTTGGTAAAAAAGAATCAGTGGAAGACACAGCAATTGTATTGGGGAATATGTTTGACGGGTTTGAATTTTGTGGTTTTAGCCAAGAAATTGTGGAAGATTTAGCGAAATATTCTGGTGTCCCGGTTTGGAATGGCTTGACTGATGAGTGGCATCCAACACAGATGATTGCCGATTTTATGACAATAAAAGAAAATTTTGGGTTTAACACGTGACCGTGCTGGATATGAAGTACGTGACGTGCATTACTGATTACCGATGATGTAGCCAAAGCTGTGCGTGGTGCAAATGTTTTATATACAGATGTCTGGGTTTCTATGGGTGAGGAAGATAAATTCAAAGAACGTGTAGAATTATTGATGCCATATCAAATCAACAGAGATATGATTGAAAAAACAGGTAATGCTAATGGTGACTTAATTGTGCTTCATTGTCTACCAGCTTTTCATGATACAAAAACTAAGTACTGCCAGATGATTTTTGATACATTTGGTATCACAGAGATGGAGATAACAGATGATATTTTTAGAAGTGAATATAGCCGCCAATTTGAAGAAGCAGAAAACCGCATGCACTCTATTAAAGCTATTATGGCAGCTACTCTAGGTAATTTATTTATACCAAAAGTTTGATAACGACAGAACAAAAAATGGAATTGATTTTTTAGTTAGATTTTTAAGGTAATTCTTGCTATAATAAACCCGATATGGATAATGTTCATGGAGTAATAGTGATTACTATAAAGAAATGATAAGTTTCAAAAATAAGGCTTCATTTATGACTATTTATGTCGTCTCCTATTAAGACACAAAACTTAATAGGATGACGTTTTTTTATTAATACGAGGAGGATTCACTTTATGAATTTTAAAGAGATGATTGCTAAAGACTTAGCAGCAGTATTGGGTGAACAATTAAGCTATGAGGATATTTTAAATCTGATTGAAAAACCAAAAGCAAGTGATCATGGAGACTATTCTTTCCCAGTGTTTTCTTTGTCTAAAATCCAAAGAAAAGCACCGAATATGATCGCAGAAGAATTATCAAAAGATATTGATACAACAAATTATGAACAAATCATCCCAATGGGTGGTTACATTAACTTCTTCCTTAAAAAATCTGAAGTTAGTAATGCGGTATTAAACGATGTGGTATCTAAGAAAAATCATTATGGTGACTCAACACTTGGTCAAGGAAAAAATGTTGTGATTGATATGTCTTCACCAAATATTGCCAAACCAATGTCAATGGGACATTTACGCTCAACGGTTATTGGAAATTCATTAGCTGAATTAGCTGACAAAGTGGGTTATACACCGGTTAAAATCAATCACGTTGGTGACTGGGGAACACAATTTGGTAAATTAATTGTGGCTTATAAAAAATGGGGAGACGAAGCAAAAGTCAAAGAAAACCCAATTAGTGAGTTACTTGCTTTATATGTTCATTTCCATGAAGAAGCTGAAAAATACCCTGAACTTGATGATCAAGCACGTGAATGGTTTAAAAAGCTAGAAGATGGTGATACTGAAGCTATCGAATTATGGACATGGTTCCGTGAAGAATCACTAAAAGAATTCCAAAAAGTATATGATATGTTAGGGATTGAGTTTGATTCATATAATGGTGAAGCCTTCTACAATGATAAAATGCAACCAGTTATTGATAGTTTACTTGAGAAAGAATTATTAGTTTCTGATGATGGTGCAGATATTGTAAATCTTGAAAAATATGATTTAAATCCAGCGTTGATTAGAAAATCAGATGGCGCAACACTTTATATTACACGTGATTTAGCGGCAGCTATGTATCGTAAAGAAAATTATGATTTCGACGAATCAATTTATGTTGTAGGAAACGAGCAATCTATTCATTTTAAACAATTAAAAGCCGTGCTAAAAGAGATGGGTTACGAGTGGTCAGATGACATTAAACATATTCCATTTGGCTTGATTACATCAAATGGTAAAAAGTTATCGACACGTAAAGGAAATGTTATTCTGTTAGAAGAAGTGTTGAATGAAGCCATTAATGCAACACAAAACATTATCAATGAAAAGAATCCAACATTAGAAAACAAAGAAGAAGTAGCACATCAAGTGGGTGTTGGGGCAGTTGTGTTCCATGACCTTAAAAATGATCGTCTAAATAATTTTGACTTCAACTTAGACCATATTATCCAGTTTGAAGGAGAAACAGGACCATACGTCCAGTATACTCGTTCAAGATGTGAAAGTATTTTAAGAAAAGCTGACTGGATCGCTCCAACTAGTGAGGCAAATTACTCACTATCAGATGATGAATCATGGGAAGTTGTGAAAGCTTTATATAATTTCCCATCTAAAGTACAAGAAGCTTATCGTAAATATGAGCCTTCAGTAGTGGCTAAATACGTGATTGATTTAGCTCAAAAATTTAATAAGTATTATTCAAAAACTAAAATATTAGAAGATAACAGTCAAAAAGATGCACGACTTGCTTTAGTCTATTCAGTATCCGTGGTACTTAAGGAAGGATTGCGCTTACTTGGTATTCAATCACCAGATAACATGTAACAGAAAGAAGAGGGAAACCTCTTCTTTTTTTATATAATTTTTGACGGTTTTTGATTGATTTTGACTGTTTGTGATTGTATAATACAGGTATGGAGTGAGAGTTATGTTGACTGAGGAAAGACAAGCAAAAATTTTAGATGAGTTAAAAGCAAAAAAAGTAATTAAAGTTCGTGAGTTGATTGAAGAACTGGGTGTTTCTGAATCGACTATTCGTAGAGATTTGCAAGAATTAGAAGCAGAAGGTTGGCTAGTACGAATTCATGGCGGAGCTAAGTTAACGTTTCGTTTAGAACCGGAATTAACGATGAAAGAAAAATCTTCCAGAAACGTTCAAAAGAAACAAGAAATTGCGCAATATGCTGCATCATTAATAAAAGAAGGTGATGTTGTTTATATTGATGCTGGAACAACAACTTTGGAATTATTATCACTTATAAAAGAAAAAAATGTGTCAATCGTGACAAACTCCGTTCATCATGCGTGTGTTTCGACTGATTTAGGTTTTGATACGATTATAATCGGTGGAAATATTAGAAAGAACACAACAGCATCAGTGAGTCAGTTTGGTGGCGAGCAGTTGAAGCGGTATTTTTTTGATAAGGCTTTCATAGGTGCGAATGGCGTTCACCCAGTTTATGGCTTAACGACAGCTGATCCAGAAGAAGCCATGATGAAGCGTACGGCGGTTCATCAAGCACAACAAGTTTATTTTTTAGTTGATGATACAAAGTTTGATAAACTAAATTTTTCTCAAATCGAGTCAATTGATACAGGGATTATCATAACGAATCAGTTAACAAAGAAACAACGCTCACAGTATCAAGGGGTTGCAACTATAAAGGAGGTAACAAAATGATTTACGCATTAACACTAAATCCAGCAATTGATTATGTCATCAATGTACCTGGATTTGAAGAAGGTAAATTGAACAAAACAACGAAAGAATACAAGTTTCCTGGGGGTAAAGGAATCAACGTATCTAGAGTGTTGGCTCAATTAGGTGTTCCATCAAGAAATCTTGGCTTTATTGGTGGATTTACAGGCACTTTTATTGAAGAACAACTGATTAATCATGGTCTTCAAAATGATTTTATCCATGTTTCTGGTGACACACGTATTAACATTAAGTTAAAAGGTGAAGAAGAAACAGAAATCAATGGTTTAGGTCCATCTATTACGCAAAATGATTTAGACGATTTAACTGTTCAAATTAGTAGTTTAACACCAGAGGATTGGTTGATTTTATCAGGTAGTTTACCAATGGGTGTGCCAAAAGACATCTATGTGACATTATCCAAAATGGCTCACGAACAACATGTTCCATTTGTAGTGGATATTAGTGATGCAAGTTTATTTGATGTTTTAAAATACAAACCATCATTAATTAAACCAAACGAACATGAGTTAGCAGATCTTTATAATGTTGAGTTTAAAACAATTGAAGACATGCTACCTTATGGGGAAAAACTTGTTCAACAAGGTGCTAGAAATGTCATTATTTCAATGGGTGCCAATGGAGCAATTTTATTTAATGAAACAGGTATTTACCGAGCAAAAGGATTAACAGGTACATTAGTTAACTCAGTTGGTTCAGGAGATTCTGTTGTAGCAGGGTTTGTTAGTCAATTAAGTCAAGGTAGTGATGCTGTGACAGCTTTTAAAACAGGAATTGCCTGTGGTAGTGCAACAGCATTTAGTGCAGATTTAGCAACAGAAGACGAAATTAAACACCAATTAGCACGTGTTGAAATTGACGTCATAAAAGAATACTAGGGGGAAGTAAAATGAAAATTAATGACTTATTAGTTAAAGAGTGTATGATTTTAGACCTAAAAGCCACTGATAAAAAAGGTGCTATTACAGAAATGGTCAACAAATTATACGACACAGGTCGCATTGACGACAAAGAAGTATTTGAAGAAGGCATCCTAGCCAGAGAAGCACAAACAACAACAGGTTTAGGTGATGGTATTGCCATGCCTCATGCGAAAAACAAAGCAGTAGTTAAACCAACTGTTTTATTTGCAAGAAGCAAAGAAGGATTAGATTATGAAGCATTAGATGGTCAACCAACTTATCTATTCTTTATGATTGCAGCTCCAGAAGGCGCTAATGACACACATTTACAAGCCTTAGCTAGTTTATCTCGTTTGTTATTAAACCCAGGGATGATTGCTGACTTAAAGGCAGCTAATACAGCAGATGAAGTCTTATCAATCATTGATAAAGCAGAGAAAAAATTAGATGAAGAAGAAAAAGAAGTGGTAGAAGAAGTAGAAGACGCACCATTTGTTGTGGCAGTTACAGCTTGTCCAACAGGTATTGCTCATACTTACATGGCTGAGGATGCACTGAAGAACAAAGCCAAAGAAATGGGCATTAACATTAAAGTTGAAACAAACGGTTCTGAAGGGGTTAAACATAAATTAACCGATGAGGAAATTGCTCGAGCAGCAGGAGTTATTGTCGCAGCTGACAAAAATGTTGAAATGGCACGTTTTGATGGTAAAAAATTAGTTAACCGTCCAGTAAGTGATGGCATTAAGAAAACAGAGGAATTACTTCGTTTAGCAACTGACGGTAGTGCATCTGTTTACCATAGTTCAGCCAATGCAAGTGAATCGGAAGGAGAAGAATCAAGCTCTGGTTCAGTTGGTGCTAAAATTTATAAAGACTTAATGAATGGTGTTAGTCACATGTTACCGTTTGTTATCGGTGGAGGTATTGCGATTGCCTTAGCATTCTTAATTGACCAAATGCTAGGTGTGCCACAAGACCAATTAAGTCAATTAGGATCATATCATCCGATTGCTGCTTACTTTAAAACAATTGGGGACACTGCTTTTGGTTTTATGTTACCCGTGTTAGCTGGTTTTATTGCATCAAGTATTGCTGATAGACCTGGTTTAATTGTTGGGTTTGCTGCTGGAGCAATGTCTGCAAGTGGTGTTGCCTTTGGACAATTGACAGATACTATTCCATCAGGGTTCTTAGGAGCGTTGGTTGGCGGTTTCTTGGCTGGTTATGTGATTGTATTCTTGAAATTTATCTTCAAAGGATTACCTAAAGCATTAGATGGTATTAAATCTATCCTGTTCTATCCAGTGTTTGGTTTACTAATTACAGGATTCTTGATGTTGTTTGTAAATATTCCAATGTCAGCTATTAATAATGCACTGAACAATTTTTTAGCAAACCTTTCAGGTGGTAATGCTGCCTTATTAGGTGCGTTACTTGCAAGTATGATGGTTATTGATATGGGTGGTCCAATCAATAAAGCAGCTTACCTATTTGGTACAGGCACACTTGCTGCGACTGTTGAAAGTGGTGGTAGCGTGGTAATGGCATCAGTGATGGCTGGTGGTATGGTTCCACCGTTAGCAATCTTTATTGCGATTATGTTATTTAAAAATCAATTTACTAAAAAAGAACAAGAATCAGCATTACCAAACTTAATCATGGGATTCTCATTTATAACTGAAGGAGCTATTCCATTTGCTGCATCTGACCCATTACGTATGATTCCAAGTTTTGTGATTGGAGCTGCTGTTACAGGTGGTTTAGTTGGGTCATTAGGAATTAAATTAATGGCGCCACATGGTGGTATCTTCGTTATTGCATTAGTAAGTAATCCATTAATGTATCTATTATTCATTATTTTAGGAGCGTTCATTAGTGCCCTTGTTTTAGGAACATTACTTAAGAGAAAACATGCAAAAGCAAATGCTTAATGTTATAGTCAGTCATCACATTTGATGGCTGGCTTTTTTATGTGGGATAAACAAAAAATTATGGTTTCAAAACATAGAATGATATAATATTTCATAGAAATGACAAAGGGAAAAGGTCAATAACAATGAAAAGTTTACAAACATATTTAACAGATGAAAGAATCCAATCCGTTCTTTCTGGTTTTAAAATAGGATTAGAAAAAGAAAGTCAGCGTGTCGATGCTAATGGTGAATTGGCAACAACTGATCATCCGTCTTCTTTAGGAAGTCGTAGTTTTCATCCATACATCCAAACTGATTTTAGTGAAACACAAACTGAATTAATCACTCAAGTGTTTGATACAGATCAAGGTGCTATCGAGCAATTAGAAGCCTTACATGACGTTGTGATGCGTTCGATGGAAGATGGCGAGAGATTGTGGCCAATTAGTATGCCACCTGATTTACCAGAAGATGATCGTGATATTAAAATTGCAAAATTAGAACATCAAGGAGATATTAACTACCGTCGTTACTTAGCGAAAGTCTATGGTAAGAGAAAACAAATGGTGAGTGGTATTCATTATAATTTTGAGTTCTCACATGATTTATTAATGAGTTTGTTCCAATTGCAAACAGATTACACTGACTTTGTGGCGTTTAGAACGGATGTTTACTTAAAAGTATCTCGTCAATATTTACGCTATCGTTGGCTAATTACTTATTTATTTGGTGCAAGTCCGTTTGCTGATAAAAGATATTTTACAGATAAAGAAACAGAACAACCTGTTCGTAGTATTAGAAATAGCGAGTATGGTTATACAAATCGGCCAGAGATTGCTGTGTCCTATCAAACAATTGATCAATATGTATCTGATTTAGAAGAATTAGTAGATAAGGGTGAGTTAATCGAAACGAAAGAATTTTATTCGTCTGTTCGTTTACGTGGCAGTGATAAAGTAGAGGAACTTTTAACTCGTGGTGTAAGTTATATTGAAATTCGAAATATTGACTTAGATCCATTTGAACGTATTGGTATTTCAAAAGAAACATTGAGGTTCTTGCACTTGTTCTTACTAACACTGTTGTTCTTAGATGAAGAATCAACAGATGCGACTCATATGTTAGATTTAGGAACGGAGTATAACAATAAAGTGTCATTAGAGCATCCTTTAGATAAGACCTTTTTACATGAAGAAGGGTCTTGGTTGCTAGAAAAAATAACCGAATTAAACAAGCAATTAACGACACCATTTGACTGTACGGAGTTACTTAATGAAATGAAACATGTTATGGATCATCCAACTAAAACATTAGCAGGACAAATGTTAGAATTAATGGCAGAAAAAAGTTGGACAAACGAAGACTTAGGTCGTTATTTTGCTGATTTATATTATGATGAAGCATATGCTAAACCATATCAGTTAGCTGGTTACCGAGACATGGAATTATCAACACAAATTTTTATGTTTGATGCGATACAAAAAGGTGTCAAAGTTGATGTGTTAGATAGAACAGATCAGTTTTTAAAATTATCATTAAACGGGCAAGTCGAGTATGTTAAAAATGCGAATATGACGAGTCGTGATTCTTATGTTGTCCCTCTTATGATGGAGAATAAAACAGTCACTAAAAAAGTATTGGATAAAGCAGGATTCCATGTTCCTTTAGGAAAAGAATTCTCAACAGTAGATGAGGCGCTTATTTCTTATCCGATTTTTAAAGATAGTGCGATTGTTGTAAAACCTAAAACAACGAATTATGGTTTAGGTATTTCTATTTTCAAAGATGGTGCGACAAAGGAAGATTATGATGAAGCGGTTCGAATTGCATTTAGTGAAGACAATAGCATTTTAGTTGAAGAATTTTTACCTGGTACTGAATATCGATTCTTTGTATTAGATGGAAAAACGCGTGCGGTTATGTTGCGAACACCAGCGAATGTCCTTGGTGACGGGGAACATACTGTTGAAGAATTAGTAGCTGAAAAAAATAAAGACAGTTTACGTGGGACACACCATAGAGCGCCTTTAGAAGAAATTCAGTTAGGTGATATTGAACAGTTGATGTTGAAAGAGCAAAAATTAACTAAAGCAAGCATTCCTGAAAAAGATCAACGTGTTTATCTTCGTGAAAACTCCAACGTTAGTACAGGTGGCGATTCACTAGATGTGACAGAAGAGATGAATGAACATTATAAACAGATAGCTGAGTCCGCTGTAGAAGCGTTAGGAGCTAAAATATGTGGTATTGATTTAATTATTCCTGATAGTTCAATCAATGGTAATAAAGAAGATACTCAAACATATGGGATTATTGAAGCGAACTTCAATCCAGCAATGCATATGCATATTTATCCTTATGCCGGTGCAGGACAACGACTCACGATGGATGTGTTGTTGTTATTATATCCAGAATTAAAAAAATAACTACTATCTATTAAAAAAATCTAGATTCAAACCTAGATTTTTTTATCTTTTATAGTTGACACCGCTTTCTAATGGTGTTATAGTTTATTTATAGAACAGACGGAGTGTAACTGATACGATCAGGCACCACCAAATCCATTGTAGAAGGACTACTTTGATTTGGTGTTTTTTTTGTTCCTTAAATGAGGTGATTTAAATTCTATCGATAGTTAAGTCTTTGAATAACAACTTAGTATTAGCAGTAAATGAGCATGATGAAGAGTTTGTGTTATTTGGTAAAGGTATTGGATTTAAAAAGAAAAAGAATGACTTAGTAGATAAATCACTGATAACTAAGACATTTTTAAGCAAAGATAATCAAAATATGGTTGCTATTATTGAAAGTATTCAACCAGATGTTCTTGATGTTACTGAAAAAATTGTGACATATGGGGAAGGACAGTTAAATAAAAAGTTAAATGGTAGCTTAATGATAGCATTAGCCGATCATATCCAATGTGCGATTGATCGACAAAAACAAGGGATTGATTTACCTGAAAATACGATGCAATGGGAAATTCCCTTCTTGTATTCAAAAGAGCATGAATTAGGAAAATATTCATTAGAACAAATCAAAACAGAGTTAGAGATATCATTACCATCATCGGAAGCTGCGTTTATGGCACTTCATTTTGTCAATGCACAAGATGGTGTGGAATCAATGGATGAAACTATTTTTATTACGAAGATTTTAAAAAGTATCGTCAAAAGTATTCAGACGTTGTTTAATGTATCATTGAAAAAAGATAGTTTGAATTATTCGCGTTTTGTCACGCACATACGCTATTTTATGAACAGACATTTGCATAATAAGGTACAAGAAAGTAATGAGAATGAGAAATTATTTGATATTATCAAAGAGCAATACCCTAAAAGTTATGCATGTAGTTTGGTAATTAAAGAAATGTTGAATTCTGACTATAATATAGACGTGAGCAATGATGAATTGATTTATTTAATTATACATATAGAACGAGTGGTTTCTGACACTCAAGCATTGGAATAGGCGTGCAACAATTATTGGCATAAACCTAAACAAGCAATTCGTAAGCACTAGTATGTGTTGCGGCTGTTTGTTTAGGTTTTTTATTTTCAAACAATTTAATTCTAAATAGATATCCTAGGAGGAAAAAGCGATGGATAATCGTCAATTAGCAGAAAGTATTGTAAGAGAAATGGGTGGCAAGGAAAATATCACTCAAAATTGGCATTGTATTACAAGGTTAAGATTTAATGTAGCAGATAGTAAAAAAATTAATATCGAAGCAATTAAGCAATTAGATGGCGTGATGGGAGCGCAATTTCAAAGTGGTCAGTTCCAAGTCATTATTGGTAGTGAAGTAGCTAATGTTTTTAATGAAGTTGATCAAATCACTCATGGAAGTATCGTCGATGATGACAGTACTAAGTCATCATCAGGAAACATTCTAGATAAACTATTTGACGTTATCTCAGGTATCTTTACACCAATTTTAGCAGCCATTACAGGTAGTGGTCTGCTAAAAGGAATCATGGCTATTCTAGTTTGGGCTAATATGCTAAATGCTGAAAGTCAGACATATATGATATTAGATGCAATATCTAATGCGACTTTCCACTTCTTACCATTTTTAGTAGCATTTTCAGCCGCTAATAAATTTAAAACAAATCCATCACTAGCTGGAGCGTTGGCCGGTATCTTGATGTATCCTCAAATCATGGCTCTTGCTGATGCTGGAGAAGTAAGCAGTGTGACGTTTTTAGGATTTTTAAATATCCCTATGAATAATTATGCTTCATCTGTTTTACCGATTATTTTAGGTGTTTGGTTAATGAGCTATGTTGAAAAATACTCGAAAAAAATCGTACCGAAATCATTGACCATTATTTTTGTTCCGTTACTGACATTATTAATTACAGCACCGTTAGTATTAGCATTTATCGCACCACTTGGTACCTTTATTGGAACTTACTTAGAGATGTTCTTTACGAAACTTTTTGGTGTAGCAGGTCCCGTTGCCGGAGCCTTAATGGGAGGGTTGATGCCATTAATCGTTGTAACAGGAATGCACTATGCGTTTTTCCCAGGAACGTTTGCCAGTCTTGGGAAATTAGGATATGACATTATGTTATTACCATTAAATTTAGTGGCAAACTTAGCGCAAGCAGGTGCGACACTTGGCGTATTGATTAAAACAAAAGATAAAAAAATGAAACAAATTGCGTTTTCCGCTTTTATTCCAGCATTATTTGGTATTACTGAACCAGCTATCTATGGGGTAACAATGAAACTTAAAAAGCCGTTCTATGCCAGTATGGCCGGTGGAGCTGTTGGTGGGGCAATATATGGATTGTTTGTCGTCAAAACATTCAGTTTCGCGGTTCCAGGATTATTAGCTTTACCAACCTATATTGAAAATGGCACAAATAACTTCTTATGGGCAGTTGTGGGAGTATTATCAAGTTTCTTTGTAGGACTTATCGTTACGATGTTAGTACCGTTTGATTTAGGCGATAAAAAAGACGTTACTGCAGATGCTTTGACAACACCAGTTGCTCAACCAACTGTTACGAAAGATAAATCTCATAAAGTTTTATCACCATTAACAGGTGAAGTGAAAGAATTAACAACTTGTCCAGATGATACGTTTGCTTCAGGTGTCGTTGGAAAAGGAATTGGTGTTACTCCTTCAGGAGATTTTGTGTATGCGCCATTTGATGGCACAGTCACTATGACAACTCCTTCAAAACATGCAATTGGTTTAGTATCAAATGATGGCGTGGAATTATTAATTCATGTTGGATTAGATACTGTTGAGTTAGAGGGAAAAGGATTTGAGTATTTTGTTAAGGAAGGTGATGTGGTAACACATGGCGATAAATTATTATCATTTGATCGAAGGGTAATTGAGGAAGCTGAATATAGTTTGTTTACCCCAATTATTGTAACGAACACACCGAACTTTTTAGACATTGTTCCAGCACTAGGCGAAGGAGATACCGTCACTGCCGGGCAAGAAGATGTATTAATTGTTGTTAGCTAAATAAATTATAGATAGATCAAACAAAAAATGGGAGGAATTATTAATGAAACAACTACAACTACAAGCAGGATTTCCAAAAGGATTTTTATGGGGTGGCGCAACAGCTGCCAACCAAATTGAAGGAGCATATAATGAGGGCGGAAAAGGTCTATCAACATCTGATTATGCCGCTTATAAAGACCCATATGCAACAGGTAAAGTAGATAACTTTACATTTAACGTGACATCGAAAGAATTAGCTGAATACAAAGAAAACCCAGAAAAATACTTATTCCCAAAACGTTGGGGAATTGACTTCTACCATCGTTATAAAGAAGATATTGCTTTAATGGCAGAAATGGGATTTAAAACATTCCGTATCTCTATTTCATGGGCAAGAATTTTCCCAACAGGATTAGAATCAGAACCAAATGAAGAAGGGTTAGCATTCTATGATAAAGTATTTGATGAGTGTGCTAAATATGGTATTGAACCACTTGTCACAATGTCTCACTATGAAATGCCAATTACATTAACAGAAAAATACAATGGTTGGGTGAGCCGTGAATTAATTCCATTATTTGAAAAATATGCTCGCGTGATTTTAACTCGTTATAAGGCAAAAGTAAAATACTGGATTACGTTTAACGAAATGAACATGAACTTAAATAGTTTGTATACTGGAGCAGGCGTTTTAGAGGATTTAATCGCACCAGAAGATAAATTACAAGCAACCTATCAAGCATCACATCATCAGTTTTTAGCAAGTGCGTTGGCAGTTAAAGCGTGTAAAGAAATTATTCCAGATGCACAAATTGGTTGTATGATTAATCAAATCGAATCATATGCTTTAACAACAAAACCAGAAGACCAATTACAAGCATTAAAATCTAACCAATTAAATATGTTCTACCCAGACGTTCAAGCACGTGGAGAGTACCCAACTTATATGGCAAGATACTTTGCGGACAATGATATTCACGTTGTAATGGAAGAAGGAGATGAAGAAATCCTCCGAGAAGGTGTTGTTGATTATGTTGCAATTAGTTACTACATGTCTCACGTAACAGAAGCCAGAGAAGATGCAGCTAAACTTGCCGGATCTTTCGATAGCCCAATTAAAAATGAACATTTAGAATTATCACAATGGGATTGGCCGATTGACCCAATCGGATTACGTATTTCATTAATGAAATTATATGACCGTTATGAAAAACCATTATTTGTTTGTGAGAATGGTTTAGGAGCGAAAGATGAGTTGACAGAAGACGGTAAAATTCATGATGATTACCGAATTGATTATATTCGTCAACACGTTGAACAAATGAAAGAAGCCATTAAAGATGGTGTTGATTTGATGGGTTATACAACTTGGGGATGTATTGATTTAATCAGTTGTGGAACATCACAAATGAGTAAACGTTATGGCTTTATCTACGTTGATCAAGACGATGAAGGGAATGGGAGTTTAGAAAGATATCGTAAGGATTCATTCTACTGGTATAAAGAAGTCATTGAATCTAATGGTGAAAACTTATAAAATGGTATAATAAATGAAACAAGTCTAGATAATTTATCTAGACTTGATTTTTTTACAAGAGATTAAATAAGGGGAGATAAATATGAAAAAAATAGCTTTTTTTGATATTGATGGCACATTGTGTGATAGTAGTGGACAAGTCTTACCGTCAAGTAAAGAGAGTATACAAGCATTTAGAGATAAAGGGAATTTAACATATATTTGTACAGGTCGTTCTAAACCAGAAATTTTGGATAGTATTTTAGAAGTCGGATTTGATGGCATTATTGGTGCTGGTGGTGGCTACATTGTGATTAATGATGAAGTGGTCAAACATCAAACAATGGATGAAAGGATTGTCAGAGAAGTTCTGTCATACTTTAAAGAGCATGACATTGGTTATTACTTAGAAACAAATGACGGTTTGTATGGCAGTGATAATTGTGTTCGTAAAATTCGAGAAGAAATAAAAACGATTGCTGAGAAGACAAATCAGGATTATGATGGATTAGCAGAAAAAGTCAGTTGGTTTGAAGCAGTATTAGAAGAACATAAAAATGATGAAGTAGACTATACTAATGTCAATAAAATCTCCTTTATCAATAACACCGTATCATTTTCTGACGTTGCGGATAAATTCGGTGATGAGTGTTACATGTATCATTCAACGGTTGAATTATTTGGACCTGAAAGCGGAGAAATTGCGGTGAAAGGTGTCGATAAAAAGCTAGCTATCGAGTATGTGTTAAATAAACTTGGCATGACTAAAGAACAAACCATCGCATTTGGTGATGGAGATAATGATATAGTCATGTTTGAGGCGGTTGATTACAGTATTGCAATGGACAATGCCACAGATAATTTGAAAAAAATAGCTTCTGAAATAACAGATAGTGCTGATGATGATGGCATTGCGAAGAGCTTAAAGAGAAATGGTTGGGTTTAATTAAATAACTTTTAAAGAAAAAAAACGAAAAACAGTTTTTTTCTTTTTTATTTGCTACACTATGAGTAATAACTATTGAAAGCAAGGAGACGATATTTCATGACAGGCACAATTCCATCAGCATATAAAAAGCAACGTGAGTTCTTTTATTCCCAACAAACAAAGACGTTAACCTTTCGTTTAGAACAACTTGAAAAGCTGAGATTAGGAATTATATCATACGAACAAGAAATTATCGATGCGTTAAGAATAGACTTAGGAAAACACCCATTAGAAACATATGCGACAGAAATTGGTTTTGTTCTACATAGTATTCGCATGACACAAAAATCACTGCGTAAATGGATGAAAGATGAAAAGAAACGAACACCATTGTTTTTACAACCCTCTAAAAGTCGTGTTGTCAGTGAACCATATGGTGTCGTATTGATTATTGGACCATTCAATTACCCATTTCAATTATTAATTGAACCACTAGTTGGGGCAATAGCTGCAGGTAATACAGCTATTTTAAAACCATCTGAACTGGTACCAACTTTTTCGAAAGTGATAGAAAAAATGATTCATCATTTGTTTCCTTCATCTTATGTGAATATTTTTTTAGGAGAGAAAGAAACCACGATGGAATTACTAGAGCAGTCGTTTGATTATATTTTCTTTACAGGGAGTATAACTGTTGGAAAAAGTGTGATGAAGGCAGCATCAGAACACTTAACACCAGTCACGCTGGAACTTGGAGGAAAAAGTCCCACAATTATTACATCTCAAGCAGATATATCTTTAGCAGCTAGACGCGTGATATATGGCAAGATGATGAATGCCGGTCAAACATGTGTCGCTCCAGATTACGTTGTCATAGAAGAAGCAGTAAAAAAAGAATTTATAGAAGAATGTCAAAAAACGTTGCATCGTTTTTATGGGAAAGATATTAAAAAAAGTCCCAGTTTTTCACGTATTGTGAATGAGCGTCACACTAAGCGATTGGTTCATTTAATGAATGAATCAGCATCAGAATTAATTAGTGGTGGAGAATACGATGTTTCTTCTTGTTATGTTGCCCCAACATTATATGATGCCAGTTGGGAATCACCATTGATGAAAGATGAACTATTTGGTCCTTTGTTGCCAATTATATCTTATCAGTCATTAGATGATGTGATACATCATATTAATGAGCGACCAAAACCACTCGCTCTCTATATTTTTAGTCGTGATAAGAAAGAACAAGAAACGATATTAAACCAAACGTCTTCAGGTGGAGTTAGCATCAATAATACTATTTTTCATTTAGTCTCGAGCCACTTGCCTTTTGGAGGAGTCGGAACATCAGGTATTGGAAATTATCATGGAAAATATAGTTTTGATACTTTTTCTCATAAACGAGCAGTATTAGCCTCAACTAAACTAGATACACCGTTTATTTATCCACCATATACAGATAAACATCTTAAATGGATTAAACGCGTATTAAAATAAAATAGTACCCTAAATTTTTTCGATTTAGGGTACTATTTTTTTGAGAATAAGTTACTAAAAAATCCTCCACTTGAATGAGTTTGGTTGGTATTTTTAGCAGTAGAAGCACTAGGTGTTCTTTTTTTAAAAGGCATCTCAATATCCTCTTTATTAATAGCGTGATTAAGAGAATAAACAACTGCGATAGAATCATCAGCTAGTGTCGTATGTTCAGTATCGACTAATTTTAGCAACACTTCGTTCTCTTGAGTTAGATGAATCAATTTTTTCTGAATCGTTGGTTTCACTAATGCATTAACAAGTAAAGTTCCACCTGGATATTGTTTGAATTGATTGACTGCAAACTCCTCAAACGAATTCAAACTTAATTCGGATAAGAACAAAATAAATACAACGCGTTCTCTAAATGTTCCGAGATATTTTTTTTGTTCGTCAGGCTTTAGTTGAGGGGTGCCGTACATCCCTTTGTCTAGATAGTCTTGAATATCTTTCGCCATGTTGACCACTCCTTTATAGCTCAATCATTTTAAGTATAACATATAATTCATTAGAAAAAATTTGTGAAAAAACGTTGCAATAAGAGTAAAACTTGGATAAAATTAACTGTAAATGAAAATCATTATCAATTAGGAGAGTTTTGATGAAAAAGAGTATCCCGATAATAAGCTTAGTATTATTAACTATTTTATCTTTATTTATTGGCGTTCAAAGCATTCCTATTCAAGATATCTTTCAGCTTAATGAGACACAATCTCTTGTGCTGTGGACAACAAGAGTACCAAGAACGATTAGTTTAGTTATTGCAGGTGCAACAATTAGTGTGTCAGGACTCATCATGCAACATCTGACACAAAATAAATTTGTTTCACCGACAACGGCTGGAACAATGGATAGTGCAAGGCTTGGTATGCTTGTGGCTATGCTGTTTTTTCCAAGTGGCACTATTCTAGTAAAATCGTTAGTTGCCTTTATCTTTGCTTTTTTAGGTACAGTATTATTTATTCAGTTGATACGTGTGTTACCAGGTAAAAATCAATTGATGGTGCCTCTTGTAGGGGTGATGTTTGGGAATATTGTGGGGGCGATTGTCACATTTTTTGCTTATCAATATCAATTGATTCAAAACATGACTTCTTGGTTACAGGGAAGTTTTTCCACTATTTCAAAAGGAAATTACGAGCTGATTTATGTGACGGTACCTGTATTGATAATTTGTTACCTATATGCTTATCAATTTACAATAGTAGGAATGGGAGAGGAATTTTCTATTTCTGTTGGGATGAATTATAAAATTGTTCATTTAATCGGTCTATTACTAATTTCAGTTGCTAGTAGTGTGGTGTTAGTCACGATTGGTGGACTACCATTTCTTGGTGTGATTATTCCAAATGTTGTGTCGTTGATGTTAGGTGATCATATGAAAGATACGCTTTGGATGACGGCTGTCGCAGGTAGTATTTTTTTAGTCATAGCCGATATTTTATCTCGTGTGATTTATCCGCCATATGAGTTACCAGTTAGTTTAATCGTAGGAGCTTTAGGAAGTTTTATCTTTGTCATTTTACTTGTTAAGGGGGCAAAGAAATGAAAAATAAACAGATTTATTTTAGATTAGTAACGTTAATATTGCTCGTATTAATCAGCATTGGATTATTCATGACATATCAAACTTATGGCAATTGGCAATTTGCTTTGACGCTTAGAGGGAAAAAACTATTAGCGTTTGTAATTGTGGGTTTGTTAACAAGTTTTTCAACGATTAGTTTTCAAACTATTACCCAAAGTCATTTTTTAACGCCAAGCATTTTAGGGTTTGATTCACTTTATGTTTTAGTTCAGACCACGTTATTCTTTTATTTTGGTCAAACACCCACTCATCCTATGATGATGTTTGGACTAAATGTTGGATTAATGGTGCTATTTAGCGTTGTACTATTTGGTTTTTTACTTAGAAAAGAAACACAAGATTTGTTTTTATTATTGATGATAGGGATGGTTCTCGGAACATTTTTTAGAAGTGTCAGTACATTTTTACAAGTTCTGATGGATCCAAACGAATACGATAAGTTACAAGGGAAACTATTTGCGAGTTTTTCAAATGTGGATGTATCCCTTCTTTATATGGTAATACCAATTGTGCTAGGGATTATTTTATTATTTTGGATTGTGTCACCGACTTTAGATGTGTTTCATTTAGGAACATGTCAGGCGATTAACTTAGGAATTAATGTACAACGATTTCGTTGGTTCATTTTATTTTTAATCAGTTTAAGCGTGGGACTATCGACGGCGTTAATTGGTCCGATTACATTTTTAGGATTTATTGTAGCCAACATAACGTATCAAATATTACCTGTGTATAAGCATCGTTATTTATTTGTTTCTAGTGCTTTATTAAGTATTTTGATGCTAGTATTAGGTCAATTTTTAGTGGAACATATATTCCACATGAATACGACATTAAGTGTCGTGATTGAATTTAGTGGTGGTGTGTACTTTATTTGGAAATTACTCTCTGAAAGGGGGAAAATACTTCAATGAACATCGAAAAAGTAGTTAAACAGTATGGAAGCAAAAAAGTTGTCGATACGGTGGATTATGATGTGGTTCCGCACACACTTACTGCATTTATTGGGCCAAATGGTGCCGGTAAAAGCACGCTTCTTGGTATGATGAGTCGCTTGTTAGATAAAGACCAAGGGGGAATTTATTTAGAAGGGCAGGAGGTGAAAGCTTGGAAGCAACATGAACTTGCTAAAAAATTATCAATTTTAAAGCAAGCCAATGGGGTTCAATTACGTCTAACTGTAAGGGAATTAGTTGCATTCGGTCGGTTTCCACATAGTAAGGGACGGTTAACAAAACTTGATGAAGAAAAAATCAATGAATCTCTTTCTTATCTAGGTTTAGATGATTTGGCGGAAGAAACCATTGATACGTTGTCAGGTGGGCAATTGCAACGTGCGTATATTGCGATGGTACTCGCTCAGGATACTGAGTACATCTTTTTAGACGAGCCTCTAAATAATTTAGATATGAATCATGCGGTTCTGTTGATGAAGACCATTCGTCGTTTGGTGGATGAGGCAAAAAAAACAGTGGTGATTGTCTTGCACGATATAAATTTTGCTGCAAGCTACGCTGATAATATCGTCGCGATGAAGTCAGGTGAGATATTTAAAGCAGGACCTACCGATGACATCATTACCAAAGAGGTATTGGATGAATTGTATGATATGAACATGCGCGTATGTGAGTTAGAAGGGAAACGATTTTGTTTATATTTTAATGAATAATAAAAAGGAGAAGGATAGATGAAACGAGTAAAAAAATGGAGTCTAGCAAGTTTAGTTGTTGCAGGAGTTATGATGTTGGGGGCATGTGGCTCATCAAGTGCGACAAAAGACACAGAAAAATCATCAAGTGAGCCACAAGAAGCAGTGAAGGTAACTGATAGTAACGGAGAGACTGTAGAGTTAAAATCACATCCTAAAAAAGTCGTGGTATTTGATATGGGAGCTCTTGATACGATTAAAGAATTAGGTGAAGCAGATAAAGTTGTTGGTGCACCAACAAAAACTTTACCAAGTTATTTATCTAGCTTTAAAAATTTAGAATCAGCTGGTGGAATTAAAGAGCCAGATATGGAAAAAATTAATGCGATGCAACCTGATTTAATCATCATATCAGGTCGTCAAGAAGACATGAAAAAAGAGTTAGAAAACATTGCACCAACGCTTTACTTATCAGTAGATAACAAAAAGGCATGGGAATCGACAGTAGAAAATATTGAAACATTGGGAACAGTTTTTGGTAAAGAAGATGTGGCAAAAGAAAAAGTTGATGAACTGACAACAAAACGTGAAGCATTAGAAAAAACTACCAAAGAAAGTGGTAAAAAAGGATTGATGAGCTTGGTGAATGAAGGATCATTATCAGTATTTGGTCCAGAATCACGTTTTGGTATCATCTATGAAGGATTTGGTGTAATACCTGCAGATGAAGCAATTGAACCATCACCACATGGGCAAGAAGTATCTTATGAGTATGTATTAGAGAAAAATCCAGATATTTTATTTGTTGTTGACCGTACCAAAGCAATTGGCGGAGATGACAGTAAAAATAATGTAGCAGATAATGCTTTAGTAAAAGAGACGACAGCTGGTAAAGAAGGAAAAGTAATTAGTTTAACACCTGATGTATGGTACTTAGCAGGTGGAGGGATTAAAGCTACGCAAATGATGATGGAAGATGTCGAATCAGCTTATAAATAGTCAGTATGTATAGGGGGCATAAAGCCCTCTTTTTTTATTCATAAAAATAACATTTATAATCTATTGAAATTTTATTTCGATAACTGTATAATAAAAATGTAATTTGATTTCAAAGTAACGAAGTTGAGTTAACTAAAATATAGTCGAATTGTTTTACGAAAACAATAGACAACATTATAGGAGGCAATAAGTATGAAAGTAGTAATGGTATGTTCAGGTGGAATGTCAAGTGCAATAGTGGTTAAAGCAATTCTTAAAGAAGCAGAGAAACAAGGATTTGACTTAGATATGATTGCAGTGGGTTCAGGTGAAGTAGAAGAAACATTAAATCAAGGAGATTATGAGTTACTATTAGTTGCACCTCAAGTAAAACATCAATTTAGTCGTTATGAAGAGTTGGCAAAAGAAAAAAATATTCCAATTGAATTAGTTGCTCCTACAGGTTACACACCAATTGGTGCACCAAAAACATTAGAACAAATAAAAAAACATAAATAGGTTGAGTATAAGGAGAAGACAATGGAGAAATTTTTAAATTGGGTAGAAACAAAATTTATGCCTCCAATGGCAAAATTAGCTGAACAAAGGCATTTGAAAGCTATTAGAGATGGAGTTATTTCAACATTATCGTTAATTCTTATTGGTAGTTTCTTTTTAGTTATTGCAAATCCGCCGGTGCCATCATGGGCAGCAGCGATTGCGCCATATTCAGCACAAATTGTTGTGCCTTTCCGTATTACAATGGGACTTATGAGTATTTATGCAGCGTATGGTATGGGGTATAGTTTAGCGAAATCATACAAGTTGGATGGTATTAGTGGTGGTGTCCTTTCTTTAGCGACATTCTTAATGTTAACGGTACCATTAAATGTCGATCAACTACTTCCTGAAGGTCAAGGAATCGGTTGGGTTATGCCAATGGGGTACCTTGGTGGAGCTGGAATGTTCTCAGCAATTCTTGCGATGATTTTTGCTGTGGAAGTGCTGAGATTATTTAAAGAAAAGAATTTAATGATTAAAATGCCAGAACAAGTACCCGAATCTGTATCACGAAGTTTTGAAGCATTGATACCAGGTGCTGTTATTATCACAACAACATGGATTTTACGCGTTCTTTTAGGATTGGATATTAATGAGCTATTATTAGGTATTTTCTCTCCTATTACAGAAGTTTTAGGAAATAATTTATTAGGTGTTTTATTACCGATGTTCTTAATTCACGTATTATGGGCAGCGGGTGTACATGGTATGAGTGTGATTGGGTCAATTGTTAGACCAATGTGGTTATTAATGTTAGATGCTAATGCACAAGCATTATCTGATGGCGTCTCAGCAACAAAACTACCATATATTGCACCAGAACAATTTTATCAATGGACAGTGACGATTGGTGGGGCAGGAGCGACATTATCACTTTGTTTATTATTAATGTTTGCTACAAAATCAACGTATTTAAAAGAAGTTGGGAAATTCTCGTTTATCCCAGGGATTTTCAATATTAATGAGCCACTTATTTTTGGTGTTCCATTAATTATGAACCCAGTTTTAGCATTACCATTCATTTGTATCCCACTCATTACAACAACAATTAGCTATTTTGCTGTGAAATTTGGATTAGTAAATGGTTTTGTATTGAATGTAACATGGACACTACCAGCACCAATTGGGGCATTTTTATCAACAGGAAATGACTGGCGTGCGGTTGTATTGGTAGTAATTAATATTTTAATTGCACTAGCATTATATTATCCATTTGTTAAAGCATATGACAATACTTTAATTAAACAAGAACAAGAAGAGATGGCGACAGAAGGTTAAAAGGTTTGATAGTTAAAAGCTGATTAGTTCATCTAGTCAGCTTTTGGTATTAAGGGAGAGAAAAGATGATAAAAATGATTTATATTGTATTCGTTATAGCTTATGTATTAGCTTGTGTTGGAATCACTAGATGGTTAGATAAGAAAAATAAATTACCGAATCGATGGATTTCAGGATTTATTTCATTTTTTATTATCTTGATTCCTTTAATGATATTTTCTAATATTCCACCCTTTGTGTTGAATATTTTATATGGGTTATGTGGTTTATTTGCCATTATGTTTTTTGAAACCTCTCGTTTGATGGTCGAAAGAGGTCAACATAGAGGAATGGTGAAACCACCCTCTACTAAAAAGAAATAGATAGGAGCATATTTATGAGAACATTAGGTATTTCTGTTTATCCGAATCATCAATCGGTTGAAGACATTAAAGAGTATATGAAATTAGCAGCAAAATATGGTTTTAAACGTGTATTCACTTGTTTGTTATCAGTGGATCCAGAAGAAAAGGAAAGAATCGTGAGTGATTTTTCTGAGACCATTTTTTTTGCTAAGTCACTAGGCATGAAAGTAGTGGCTGATGTTAGTCCTAAAGTATTTGGTGAGTTGGGGATTAGTTATGATAATTTAGAATTTTTTAAAGAGATTGGTGCTGATGGGATTCGTTTAGATATGGGATTTACAGGGAATGAAGAATCAATCATGACATTTAATCCTCAAAATCTAGATATTGAGTTAAACATTAGTTCAGGAACACGTTATTTAGAAAATATTCTAAGTTATCAAGCCAATGATAATAAACTCTTAGGGTGTCATAATTTTTATCCGCATCGTTATACAGGACTGAGCTATGATCATTTTATTGAAACAACAAAGGTTTATAAAGAAAATGGCATTAGAACAGCTGCATTTGTTAATTCGCCAACAGCAAAAACAGGTCCATGGCCCGTGGAAGAGGGATTATGTACGTTAGAAATGCATCGGGAATGGCCAATTACGACACAAACAAAACATCTTTGGGCAACGGATTTGATTGATGATGTGATTATCGCCAATGCTTTTGCCTCAGAGGAAGAATTGAAAGCATTAAGCGAGATTAATCCTTATAAATTAACATTAGATTGTGTGATAAGAGAAGACACACCTGCGTTAGAGAGAAAAATAATTTTAGAAGAGTTTCATTTTAATCGTGGAGATGTGTCTGATTATGTGATTCGTTCGACACAAAGTCGTGTGAAATATAAAGGACATGACTTTAAACCATTTAATACAGAAGATATGGCTAAGGGCGATATTATTATTGAAACATCTTTATATGCTCATTATGCAGGTGAACTGCAAATTGCTCTATTACCAATGGAAAATTCAGGTAAATCAAATGTTGTAGGCTATATTACACCAAATGATAGAGTATTGTTATCATACATTCAACCTTGGCAAAAATTTGGGTTTAACGAAGTCTCACAATGAGTATAGTAGTAGGGGATAGTTACTCAACTGTACTAGCCAAAAATGTGACTTATTGTGGTTTTTTTCCTAATGAATTAGGGACAGAGGTTTCAGTCATTTACTTGCTTCACGGACGAGGTGGCAATGCCAAAAGTTTTTTAAATCAGACAACAATCGAACGGTTTATTCAAGGAACGTCTTTCATCGCTTTTTCTGTGGACGTGGGGAATTCCTATTATGCTAACTCTGATGCGTTTGGTGATGTCTTAACTTTTGTGAGTCAGGAATTTCCTATTATGATGCAACGAATTCATCCCTTTAATATTAAAAATGAGTTTATCATTGGTATATCAATGGGTGGATACGGCGTACTCAAATTATTAGAGAAATATCCTGATAGATATAGAGGATCAGCGATGTTATCTCCACTATTAGTAATGGATACATTAGTCAACCACATTCCTCAAACTAAAAAAGAATTGGGAACTGTTTTTCAAAAAGAGGCATGGCCTAATCTAGTCCAATCAGATTTACATCATCTTGGATTAGAAACGCATCTCATTCACTGTTGTGGGAAAGATGATTTTATGATTGAGGATAGCTTGGATTTCTCTAATAAAATAGGCAGTTTTTTACCTAACTATTCTTTTTATGTGTCTGAAGGAGAACATAATTGGGATTATTGGGATGGACAGTTAAGTCAAATTATAAACGAATTTAATCAATTAATTGAAAGAAGGAACAACTAATGGAAGAACAAATTTTTAATATTATTGTACACGGTGGAAATGCTAGAGGTTTTGCTTATGAAGCACTTGAAGCATGTCGCAAGGGAGAATACGAAAAAGTAGACGAGCTATTGAAACAATCTAAAGACGAAATGGTGCTAGCGCATAATACTCAAACGGAATTAGTTCAAAAGGATGTTCGAGGAGAAAGTGTAGAAATTAGCTTACTAATGATTCACGCACAAGACCAATTGATGACCACTATGTCAGAACAGACATTGATTGAACAAATGATTATCATGCAAAAAGAAATTAACGAGTTACGAGAGAAATAGTAAGAGGCAAACGATTCGTCCAACACGACAATCGTTTGTTTTTTCATAAATAAAATGTGAGTAGAAATTAGGTGAAATAATGGAGTATATCATTGGCTTAGATTGCGGTGGAACAAAAACAGAAGCTTTTGCTTATAATGTAAAAACAGGTGAGGAAGTCGCAAGTGCGATTTCTGGTTTTGGTAATCTGGTAGTGGATTATGATTTAGGTATGAGCCACATCACGTCAAGTATAGTATCTATTTTTGAATTACTTGAAGAAAGTCATTGTAAGGGGATTGTTCTAGGTATTGCAGGAGTTGATGCAGGTGGGCTAAAAGAAAAAGTATCCAATGATTTGATGATAATACATCCAACTATTTATATTTTTAATGACGGACAATTAGCTCATTTTTCTATATTAAAAGGAAGAGATGGCATTTGTGTGACTGCTGGAACTGGCTCTGTGGTGTTAGGTTTACATCAACATAAATGGTACAGAGTTGGTGGATGGGGGCATTTATTTGGTGATGAAGGTAGTGCTTATTGGATAGCTAAACAAGCAATAAAATTAGCGTTGAGTGACGAAGATAATAGTTTTCAGCCAAGTGATTTAACGTTTGCTATATTTAAATTTTTTGATGTAAAAGATGTGTTTTCTTTAACTAAATACCTTTACACGTTGTCTAAAACAGATATTGCTTCACTGACAACCATTGTTGCACAGATGAACGAAGAAGGAAATCAAGAAGCCACTCTTTTATTGAAACAAGCAGGTATACAATTAGGAATAGCAGTAGAACAAATGCTCAGAAAGAGTAAGTTATCTAAAGAATCATTAGAAATTGGATTAAATGGAAGTGTCATAGAAAAAAATGCGCAAGTTTTTTCTAGTTTTCACAACTATTTAGAAGACAGTGAAATAAATGTGACTTATTGTCATAAACAGTCATCCTGTGCTAAAGGAGCTTATTATTATTATAAAATGCGAGAGTTGGAGGGGTTACCGTGGGATATGCAATAGGATTGATGTCAGGCACATCACTGGACGGTGTAGATGTAGCACTGGTTAAGTATGATGAAGGCATGTCTAGTTATGAGTTAGAGGATTTTTTTACCGTTCCTTTTTCTGATGAGTTAAAGAAAAAAGTCACAGATGCTATTGATATAAATCAATCAAATGTTGCCTTAATTTGCAGCTTAAATATCGAGTTAGGTTATTTTTTTGGTGAAGCAGTTAAAAAAATGATAGAAAAACATCAAAGGTTAGGTAAAAAAATAGACTTTGTTGCGTCTCACGGGCAAACTTTATACCATCAACCTATTTCAGAAGATAATTTAATCGCATCCACCTTGCAAGTAGGAGAGTCAAGTGTGATTGCTGAGGTGACTGGAGTTAAAGTGGTATCTGATTTTAGATACCGGGACATGGCTGTTGGCGGACAAGGGGCACCGATTGTTCCTTACTCAGAATTTATTTTGTATAACGACAGAGAAAAACAGCGAATTTTACAAAATATTGGCGGTATTTCAAACGCCACAATTATTCCGAAAAATGCTACAATACAGGAGATAACAGCTTTTGATACAGGGCCAGGTAATATGATAATTGATGAATTAGTGCGCCATTTTTATCAGGAAGAGTATGATGATAATGGCCAATATGCTAAGCAAGGTCGTGTGTCAGAAACAGTTTTAGAACACATGATGTCACATTCCTTTTTTAGTCGCCCTATGCCACGGACAACAGGAAGAGAAGATTTTGGACAGCACTATGTCACCGCATTGCTTGATACGTATGAATTACCAGCTAATGATTGGATTACAACAGCAACAAAATTTACTGCAAAAGCGATTGCGTTATCATTGGCCTCGTTTTTCGTAAACGATACTGACTTAATCATTGGTGGGGGTGGAAGCTATAATCCAACGTTACTTTCAATGATTCAAGAAGAAGTGCCGTCTTTTGTGTCAGTTAAAACACAAGAAGATTTAGGCCAATCATCAGAAGCAAAAGAAGCTGTTGCTATGGTTGTGTTGGGACATCGAACGCTTATAGGCAAAACAAGTAACGTGCCAAGTGCTACTGGTGCGACTAAAGAAGTTATTTTGGGGAAAATAACATGGTAGGCAAATAAGTTAAAAGGGAAGGGTAAATATGAAAAGTAAACATATTCATCAAAGGGTGGAGAGTCTTTATAATGATTTAACACATTCGGAACAAAAAATAGCCAATTTGGTATTAGAAAGACCGGAAGATGTGATGAAAATGACTGCAAGTGAGTTAGCAAAAGAGTCACAAACTAGTCCAGCTTCAGTCATTCGTTTTTGTAAATCAATAAATATTCCGAGTTTTCCAGAATTAAAAATAGCATTATCAGCTGAAAGACAGTGGGATGTTCCCAAAGAGTATTCAGACATATTACCAAATGAGAAAATATCGGATGTGAAAGCAAAACTTTTAGGCAATGCTTATCAATCTATGCAAGAAACGATTCAATTAGTTAGTGAAGATGTGTTAGATGATGCGGTACAGATGATTTCTTCAGCGCCATTTGTCTATGTTTACGGGATAGGCTCATCTTACCTTGTCGCAGAAAATATTGCTCAAAAGTGGAATCGAATTGGGAAAGTTTGTATCTGTATTGCAGATGTTCACTTGCTTATAGCCAGTCTAACTTCAGCTGTACCTGGTTCTATTTTTATTGGTATTTCAAATTCGGGGGAAACATCAGAAGTACTAGAAATTAATCACATTGCAAGAGAGCATGGCATCAAGACAATTGGTATTTCACAATTTGGGATGAATACATTGAGCAAACAAGTTGATTTATCTATTCAAACGGTGAAATCCAAAGAAGCAGAATTAAGAAGTGCTGCTACGAGTTCATTGATGTCTCAATTTATTTTGATCGATTTATTGTTCCATGTATATGTTTTAAAAGAATACGATGAAAACATGGAAAATATTAGAGAATCTAGAACGTTAGTAGATGAATACAAGCGTCGTACTAGTAAAAAATAACAACCATCCAATTGGGTCTAAGGACTTAATTGGATGGTTTTTTAAAGATAATAAATTTACTAAATACATAGTTAGCAATTAAGACAACCACATTACTGATAATTTTAGCAATCATTGGCTGCTGATGTAACCACTTGACTAAGACAAATAAAACAACAGTATCAATGCCTAAAGATAATAAGCGGAACGAAAAGAAGGACATCATCTCTTTTACGTTGATAGTCTCTTGATTGTCTTCATGAGCGAAAACATACTTTTTATTGGATATATAGGCAAATAGCACAGAAAAAATCCATGCAACGACGTTTGCGAAAATATAATTAAGTTGTAGGACCCCTTCAATGAGATAGAACACGACAATATTAATAATCGTTGTCATAACACCCATCACGACATACATAAATAACTCAAATAGTGTGTCAGATAGTCCTAATGTTTTAGTAAAAAAATGTTTTAATTTATTCATAGACTCTCTCTTTTCTAATAAACAATTTATAATAGGCTCTTATAGAACAATAACCAATCGTCAGTGAGATCGCAATCAATTTAATTATGAGTACATAAGTCATATTCATAACTGGTTTGTAAGATAATATGATGGTATTTTCACCATTTTTTGGTTGGATAATTAAACTACCAATATCAGATGTGTCGTACTCTGATTTATCTAGTATTTTGCCATTTAACTCAATCACGCTATGTTCATAGACGATGAGGGGGAATTGTTTTTTCTTTGATGAGTGTTTTTTATTGTCCCAAACTAATTGGATCGTTCCATTATCTAGTATAGTCGTTGTAATGTTTTTTTGATTATCAAATATTTCTTTTTCATAAACTTCATATGGCTCTATTTCACTATATAGCTCTTGGCTAGTTGTATTTTTTGATATAGGAAGGTAATCTGGTGTTCCCTTTTCTATTGTGTCAAATACTTTCGTTAAGTCAGGCGATCTAAGGTTATTTCTAATATTATCTGGCTCTGTTTCAATCAGATTAGATCGATTGTTCCCCATAGCGACAGGATCATCTTGCCAACGTTGCGCATTTTTGACCATGTTGCTGTTAGCTTCGACTAATATGAAGCCGACTAGGATAAGTAGGAAAGTCGACATGATTTTTGATTGTTTACTAGAAAGATTTCTCTCAAATGCTGTGATTGTTTTTAAAAACATAGGAATTAGTAGCACATATGAAATTACAGAAAAACGAAATGGAAACTGGATAATAGATAGAAAAGGTAGTGTTGCTACTATATTATCCCATGGAAATAATGATGTTGATAAGAGCAAGAATGTTCCACCAACAATGGTCATTAATCTCTCTAGTAAAGACGTCTGTTTAATATTACGAATAAAATAAATGAGTTGGAAAATAAATATAGCCCCAAAAAAGATACCAATATTTCGATTGCCATACATTTCTGTTATAGAGATATAGGTAGCATTTGTCACAAATGATTTTGGAATAAAGGGTTGTAAAATATTATTTGATAAAAAGACTTCCAAATAAGCCGTTAATGTATTTAGTGATAAGAAGACAAATAATAAAATAGCTAATATCATATCTTTTATCCAATTAAGTTTTCTGTCTGATTGAATGAAACTGACAAGGAAAAAAGGAATAATCGCTAAAGTTGCTAATACAGCACTGAGTGTATGAGTATTAACTAGTAAACTCATAGATAAGGCTAAAAAGACAAAGTTAATCGGTTTATCTCTATTTTTTACTGAGCGGATGGCTTGAATAAAAATAAATGGTAAAAATGCCGCACCCCAACTAGAAAAACCTAAAGCCCGAACATAATACATCACTGGGGCACTTGCCATGTAAATCGCTGCGCCTATCGTGGCTAATGTTTTTGTACAATCTAGTGTTCTCATGAGACCATACATACCGCTACCGGCTATGATAAGGCACGTGAATGATGAGACGAGTTGGAATTTTAACCATGACTGTGTAAAAAATAATATTAAACCATTCAAAAAGGCGATATCATACCCGTACAGGGCATTGATAATTCTGCCACTACTATTAAAGCCATATAAAGCCATATAGTAGTTATAGTTTCCTGATTTGATTTGTTCAGCTAAATCATAGAACCGATTATAATGAAATGATATATCAGATCCAACAGGGATAAACCGCGTATTGATTTGCGGTAATAAAATAAATAAAGCTACTAAGGTAATGGTTATAAAAGGAAGTCTTTTTTTTATAACACGTTTAGCACTTAGCACAACTAATCCTCCTCTAAAGGTGAAATCTTTTGATCTTTGACGATGTAAATAGGCCTTCTTTTCGTTTCGAGAAATGTTTTACCTAAATATTGTCCCACAACTCCTAAACAGAGAAGTTGTAGACCACCTAGTGCTAATATAATACAAACAAGAGATGGCCATCCTGATGTTGGATCCCCGAAAATAAGAGCACGTATTACAATAAAAATCAAAGCGATAATGGACGCGATAAATGACATAAATCCAAGAATAGTTGAGAGTTTTAGTGGGAATTCTGAAAATGAGATGATGCCATCAATAGAGTATTGTAATAAGTCCCAAAAAGACCAAGACGTTTCACCTTCAACACGTTCAATATTTTCAAATTCTAAGTAATGAGTATCAAATCCAACCCAGCTAAATATTCCTTTTGAAAATCGGTTGTATTCTTTAAGTTCTAGTATCGCATCGACCATTTGACGAGACATAAGTCGGTAATCTCTTGCGCCGTCAACAATTTCAACATCAGATATTTTATTGATAATTTTATAAAATTGTTTTGCGAAAAATGATCTGATTTTAGGTTCCCCAGCACGTGTAACACGTCTAGTACCAATGCAGTCATGTTCTCCTTGTTCTATTAGTTCAACCATTTTAGGTAAAAGCTCTGGAGGGTCTTGCAAATCAACATCCATGACAGTGATATAATCTCCTCGAGTATGTTCAAGGCCGGCATAAAGAGCAGATTCTTTTCCAAAGTTTCGGGAAAAAGAAAGGTAGTTGTATTTATTAGATGAAGCTGTCTCTTTTTTTAAAACCTCTAATGTATTATCTTTTGATCCGTCGTTGACAAACCAGTATTCAAACGTTAAATTTGGTAATAATTTTTCTATATCCATCATACGAGTAATATAGGGATTGATCGTGTCTTGTTCGTTGTAACAAGGGACCACAATGGAAAGCATTTTTTTAGTCATAATATACTCCTTTTTATTAGTAGATAATTACCTAAAAGTGCAATAAATATATTTTAAATGAAATGAGTATGAAAAGATAGTCTATATAATAAGTTAGACAAAAAATACCCTAGTCTATTATAAGACTAAGGTATTATAATTAAAAGTCATGTACTTCTTTAAGTGTTCCATCTTCCATTTGAAATACTCGGTCACTCCATTTAATCATACGAATGTCATGGGTTACCATAACTGTTGCTTTTTTCTTGTCGTGAGCTTCTTTGACAAGTAGTTTCACGACGTTATAAGCATGTTCCGTATCTAAACTAGCAGTGGGTTCATCTGCTAAAATAAGACTAGGATTATTGTATAAAGAGCGAGCAATCGCCACACGTTGGCGTTCACCACCGGATAAATCACTTGGGTAACTTTTTCTTAAGTGATCAATATCAAGAGATTTAAGTAAGTCGTCTAGTTTTTCTTTATTAACTTTTTCTTTTTTTACTTTGCCAACTAAAGTAAATTGATCCTCTATAGTTAAGAAAGGAATGAGGTTTGAGCTTTGTAGAATAAAACCTATTTCTTCAAAACGTAATTTAGCACGTTTTTTTTCAGGTAAAGCTGTAAAATCAATATCATTAATAGTAATATTACCTGTTGTTGTACTTTGTAAACCACCTGCTATCGTTAAGAAAGTACTTTTTCCAGAACCAGAAGGACCAATGACGCTGATAAATTCCCCTTCTTTAACTTCAAAATTTAAGTCATTTAAGGCTGTCACTTCATTATGACCTTTACCAAATTTTTTAGTGATATGAGACATATTTAAAATAGTTTTCATTTTTCCTAACCTCCAATTGCGTTAATAGGGTCAACTTTATTTACAGTGACGATTGAGAATAAGCCACCGATTGTTGATACAACGACAAGAATGGCACCATAGATACACCATTGTGTAATGTTAATAGCAAATGGCATCGCGTCAGGTAATACTAAGCTTAAGAAATAAGTAGCAACACCAGAGAGTATTACTCCAAATACACCCACTAAAAATGATTGAGCTAATATTGATTTAGAAATAAACCAAGAATTAATGCCTTGAACTTTCATGACACCAAAAATAGCAGTTTTTTGTAGTGTGATAACATACATGAAGATACCGATAACAGCTGATGCAATAACAAACAAGACATAAATCATAGAATCAAGCGTTAAACTTTGCTCAGTATATCCAGGTAAGTTATCAATAAATTCATCAGTTGATAGTTTAGTTAATGAATCACTGGATAATGTTGTATCTTTATCATTGCTTAATATAGCATTGATTGGATAGTTATCTGTATTTTTTACCATATCTTCACCGAATTTGATTTCAGTTGCAGTTTTGACAGTTGAATACATTACTGGGGTCGCAACATAAGACGTAGCAGGGAAGATCCCAACGACTTTAACTTTCAAATCGTTACTTCCAACTTTTATTGTATCATCTACTTTAAATCCTTTATCTGCAAGATTTTGCGAAATAATGACCTCGTTGTCATTTTTTAATGTAGTACCACTTGTTATTTCAGGTAAAAAGAAAGCATCTTTATCTGTCCCAAACAAGCTGATATTTACTTTATCGCCTTTTTTACCGATAGCACCACTATAAAGTGACAGTGGGGCTTTGTCATTTGATGAAATATCTTTTTCATCTTCTATTTTTAATTGTGATGCAGCTAAAATATTATTGGCATCATCTGATAGGACAATTTCTTTTGCGTCCCAATCATCTACTACTTGCCTAAATTCTTGTGACAATCCATCTGCTAGACCAGATAATAAAAATACTACTAATCCAATTAGAAACATAATACCGACGATTAAACTATATCGTAATTTTGAATAACCCATTTCCTTTAAGGCTAAAAACATAAATTTTTCCTCCGTTTCTGATTACCAAGTAACATTATGTCACTTGGTAGTTATAAAAGTAATTAACTATTTTTTACTGATTGCAATAACACTTGAAAAAAGAAACCCAATCCAACTGTTAAAATAATATGTCCCAAACCAGCGATTCCACTAATTGCTGCGGAACTTTCAATACCTAAGATAGTCATTGTTCCATGTGTTAACATCATCAACAACGTTATACCTAACCCAATGTTATAAATGACATAAAACTTTTTGAAATTCTTGTGCTTAGTTAAATTGAAACTTTTTTCCAGTAGTAGAACGATTAAGAAGAAAAACATTCCTAAAATAAGTGTATGTGTATGGATAACACTTAACTGTGTCCAACCTTCAAAATCATTGAATTTTGTCATTTCACGGAAATAAACGCCACTAATTAATCCAATAATCATATAACTTAAACTTGCTCTTGCTAATTTTTGCATGAAAATACTCCCCCTATTTAATTCCTTTAGTAATCCATTTTATTTTATAGTGATAATCCAATATTAACTCCTCTGGTGTCCAATTATTGATAATGAAATCAGTTAAGGAATTCATGACAATTTCCATAATAAAGTAAAGGAAACTGACAGCTTCTTGAGTTTCATGGATTGTGAATTCGTTGTTTTCCAATAACTTGATCCATTCCATTAGCATGTGTGAAGAGTCATCTAGATTTAAACGCTTCATTGTTCGTTGATAATCAGCTCGAGTTAGAAGTAATAGTCCTTTCCAATAAGCACTATCCGTTTTTAGATGGGAACAAAAAACAAGGTATTGTTCAATTCCGTGGAAAAAATTACTTTTATGCTGATTAATGTAATCAATAATATCTTGATGAATTAGAATAGATTGCTGTTTAACAATGTAATCGTAAGCATCTTTCAAATCAACAAAGTATTTATAAAATGCTCCTCTAGACATTTCCATCTGCTCGACGATATGTGACACCTTTACTTGGCTGACAGATTGGTTATAAAATGTATCAAGCAAAATCATATCTATTTTTTCTTTTTTGGGGACAGGTAGATTCAGGAATGTATCCTTTGGCATACAATATCCTCCTTTCATTTTTTACTTAAAAAAATCATATCACAAAAAGTTACAAGTTGTCACTTCTGTTGCTCAGAAAATGAAAATAAATTAAAAAAACTTTCAAAAAGAGGGTGAAAATGGTCTCTTGCTTTTTTTGAAAGTCTTTATTTATCAGTATTTAATAGTTTTACTTAATTAATTTCAGAGACTTATTAATTTTTTCATCAGTAATCCCCATCATTGCCATTGAACGAAAATGTCAGTACCAAATGTCAAATGAATGGCTTCGCTTAGTTTGATATTTCTCGAAGAAGAACGAAATAATATATAATAGTGACCGTTATCGACTTGCTAAGCTTTTCTATCTACATTGTACCAATTAAATGCTCGTAATTCTTTCACAGTTTTTTTCTATGTTACTTGTTTGATTACTGACGTATACTTGCTACCATAATCATTAAGTTAAATATTTCATCCTCCGATCAAAGGACATCATTATCGAAGAGGATCATTCAATCTATTTTTGATGTTGTCTTTAAAACCCTCTTTGTTTGTGCACGTATTACCATTACACAAATGGATGGTACTGTTACTACTCATGAGGTAAGCAGCCTTGTCGACCATTCACTTGGAAAGGCTCAGTCGATAAATTTGATCGTTTAACAAAAGGATATATTGGTTCAATATTGGCTGAAAAATTAAAAGAAGTCGTAAAAGATATTGAAAACAGTTCGACAAAAGACTTATTTGATATTTTAACTAAAATTAAATATCCAACAACAAATAAATAGACAGAACAAAAGTGGTCTGATAGATTTAAAGTAATCTATTAAGACCACTTTTTAAGTGGAGAATAATTGTTAGGAGTAAGCATATGTTAATGTTTGATGAATCATGTTTTGATGTGTTTAATATAGAAGGGTTAGACAATCGAATGATTGGTGTTCGTGAAAAAATTCAACCTGTTTTTCAATCAATTGATGAGAAAGTTGTTGTTGAGTTAGAGCCTTTGCTGGGTGAAAAATTGCCTATCCATATAGCCCAACATAGACGACGTACAACAAATGCACCAGATTTTACGTGGAGTGCAATGGGTGGAGATAATCGTGGCTACAAAAAATACCCGCATTTTCAATTAGGGATTACGCCAGAATATGCGGTGATTTGGTTGTCCTTTATTGATAACCCACAAAATGAAGCACTTATGGCTCAAGAGTGTTTAGATAATATACAGTGGTTTGAGCAACTTCCAAAAGGTTTTGTGGTGAATACTGATCACACGAAAAATAATTATCATGCTTTAGAATCAGAACAATTAGTAAAAGATTTAACACGTTGGAAAGAAGTTAAAAAAGGTGAATTTCAAATTGGGCGTGTCATTCATAAAGAAACGTTTGACACTAAAACGACAGAAGAATTATTTGCTTACATATTAGAAACCTATTTGTCACTTATACCAATTTATCAAGATTGTTGTAAACTAACGAACGAATAGGGAATAAGCAAACTAGATAGATTGAAATTTTCACTAATACTAATTTTTTTTTGTGAATTATGCTATAATGAACGGTGATTATGTGTCGCAGAGGTTTGCTCTAAGTGACTTAAAGGAGGATGAACAGTGGAAGATAAGAAAACTTTTTATATCACCACTCCGATTTATTACCCAAGTGGAAAATTACATATAGGAAGCTCATACACTACAATAGCCTGTGATGCAATGGCTCGTTATAAACGAATGAAAGGGTTTGATGTCTTTTATTTGACTGGTTTAGATGAACATGGTCAAAAAATTGAACAAAAAGCCGAAGAATTAGGTGTAAAACCACAAGAATATGTGGATGACATGGCAATGGACGTTAAAAAGTTGTGGAAATTATTGGATATAGATTATACCAAATTTATCCGTACAACAGATTTAGATCATAAACAATCTGTTCAAAAGATTTTCCAGCGTTTATTAGACCAAGGAGATATTTATTTAGGCGAATATGAAGGTTGGTACTCAGTATCAGATGAAGAATATTTCACTGAAAATCAATTAGCTGAAGTCTTTAGAAATGAAGATGGAAAAGTTATTGGTGGATTAGCTCCGAGTGGCCATGAAGTAGAACTTGTTAAAGAACAAAGCTACTTCTTTAAAATGAGTAAGTATGCAGACCGTTTATTAGAATATTACGAAGAACACCCAGATTTTATCGAACCAGTTTCTCGTAAAAATGAAATGATTAATAACTTTATTAAACCAGGTTTAGAAGACTTAGCTGTTAGTCGCACATCTTTCAAATGGGGAATTCCTGTTGAAAGCGATCCAAAACATGTGGTCTATGTATGGATAGATGCGTTGTCAAACTATATTACAGCCTTAGGTTATGGTACAGACGACGACAGCAACTTCCAAAAATACTGGCCAGCTGATGTTCATATGGTTGGTAAAGAAATCGTCCGTTTCCATACCATTTATTGGCCAATTATGTTAATGGCACTTGATTTGCCATTACCAAAACAAATTTTTGCTCATGGTTGGTTAGTGATGCAAGATGGCAAAATGTCTAAATCAAAAGGGAATGTGGTTTACCCTGAGATGTTAGTACGACGTTACGGATTAGATGCACTACGTTACTATTTAATGCGTGCAATTCCGTTTGGTTCAGATGGTGTGTTTACACCAGAAGATTTTGTTTCTCGTGTGAATTATGATTTAGCCAATGACTTAGGTAATTTATTAAATCGTACGGTTGCGATGATTAATAAATATTGTGATGGTGTGGTACCGAACTATGCGTCTCAAGTAACAGATTTTGATAGTGAATTATCAACAACTGCTGCAGATGTGATCGGTAAATACAACAAAGCAATGGAAAAATTAGAGTTTAACATTGCGTTAAGTGAAGTATGGCGTCTAATTTCTCGTGCAAAATACATTGATGAGGAACATTGAGTTTTTGCGTTAAGTGAAGTATGGCGTCTAATTTCTCGTGCAAATAAATACATTGATGAGACTGAGCCGTGGAACTTAGCAAAAGATGAAGAAAAACAAACAGAATTAAATAGTGTTATGGTTCATTTAGCCGAAAGTTTACGTATTTCTGCTATCTTATTGCAACCAATTATGACGCAAGCACCAAAAGAAATCTTTAGCCAATTAGGATTGGATGATGAAACAGTCTCTATGATTGATATTCGTTTTGGAGAGTTCCCTTCTGGTACCAGAGTTGTCAGCAAAGGAACGCCTATTTTCCCACGTCTAGATGTTGAAGAAGAAGTAGCTTACATTAAAGAACAGATGGCTCAAAGTATGAATCAACAGACAGAAGAAGAAGAATGGAAACCAGAAGATGTGGAGCTTGTTTCTGTTAAAGATAAAGAAGTAAAATTTGAAACGTTTGATGAAGTTGAGTTAAAAGTTGCTGAAATTTTAGACTGTCAAAAAGTTAAAGGGGCAGATAAATTATTGCAATTTAGATTAGATGCTGGTGACAAAGGAAATCGCCAAATTTTATCAGGAATTGCAGAATTTTATCCTGAACCAATGGATTTAATTGGTAAAAAAGTAGTGATTGTCGCTAACTTGAAACCAAGAAAAATCCGTGGACATATCAGTCAAGGAATGATTTTATCAGCTGAAAATTCAGATGGAAAATTATATGTTGTTGAAGCACCAAAAGGAGCAGAAAACGGCAGTATCGTTGGATAGAAAATGTTAAAGAGATTGGAAAAGTGGTCTTTTTCAATCTCTTTTTATGTTAAAATCATCGTGATAGGAGTGAAAACTATGATTTTTGATACACACACACATTTAAATGCAGAACAATTTAATGACGATTATAAAGAAGTCATTGAGCGAGCAAAACAGCTTGGCGTAACTGAAATGGCAGTAGTAGGATTTGATACACCAACGATTGAACGCTCGTTAGAGTTAAGTGAACTATACCCTTTTATTCATAGTATTATTGGGTGGCATCCGACTGAAGCAGGAAGGTACACAAAAGAGATTGAAAAAGATTTACAAGAAAAATTAACGAATCCACATGTTGTGACGTTGGGAGAAATTGGGTTGGATTATTATTGGATGAATGACGAACCTGATGTACAAGAAAAAGTCTTTCGTCGCCAAATTGCGATTGCTAAAGAGATGAATCTACCAATTAGCATCCATACAAGAGATGCGATGGAAGATACTTATAAGATTTTAAAATCAGAAGGCATTCAAGATATTGGAGGCATCATGCATAGTTTTGGTGGCGATAGCGAGTGGGCGAAACGTTTTTTAGATTTAGGGATGCATATTTCGTTTAGTGGTGTTGTCACATTTAAGAAAACATTAGAAGTTCAAGAAGCAGCAAAAATTGTCCCAATGGATAAATTATTAGTGGAAACTGATGCACCGTATTTAGCACCTGTGCCATATCGTGGGAAACGTAATGAACCTGGGTACACACATTATGTCGTTGATAAAATTTCTGAATTAAGAAATTTACCTTATCAAACAGTGGCAAAAGAAACAACAAAAAATGCACATAGATTGTTTAGGTTAGAAGAAAATGACTAAAGAAAAAATATCAGAAATCGTGGTTGTAGAAGGAAAAGACGATACAAAACGATTACAGCAAGTGTTAGACGTTGACACGATAGAAACGAATGGTTCGGCGTTAAATAACGAAACGTTGGATAAAATTAAACACGCGCAACGTGTGCGTGGAGTGATTGTGTTTACTGATCCAGATTTTCCTGGTGAAAAAATCCGTAAGCAGATTATGGCTGTCATCCCTGATGCTAAACATGCTTTTATATCTAGAGAAAAAGGAGCACCAAAAAAGAAACATGGTAGTTTGGGCGTAGAACATGCAAGTAATGAAGCAATTATTCAAGCGCTAAAAGATGTTTCAACACCCACAACCAATCATTTTGAATCTGACATCACGGTGGAAGATTTAATTCAATTTGGGTTAATAGCCGGAAATGGCTCGAGAGTTAGACGAGAAAAACTAGGTGAGTTACTTAATATCGGCTATACAAATGGAAAACAATTAAAAAAACGATTAAGTATGTTTCAAATAACAAAAGAAACATTCTTAGAGGCAATGAAAGAGATAATAGAAGGTGAAACGAATGAATGAATACAAAGACATAGCAACACCTAGTCGAACGAAAGAAATACTAAAAAAACATGGGTTCTCATTTAAAAAGAGTTTAGGACAAAATTTTTTAACAGAACCTAATATCTTAAGAAAAATTGCCGAAGCAGGAGACTTGTCAAAAGAAGATGGTGTGATTGAAATCGGTCCAGGTATTGGTGCTTTAACGGAACATTTAGCACGACATGCTGGAAAAGTGCTAGCATTTGAAATCGACCAACGTTTAATTCCGGTATTAGAAGATACGTTGTCACCTTATGATAATATTACAGTCGTTAATGAAGATATTTTAAAAGCTGATGTCGTGGCCGAAGCAAAAAAAGTATTTGATGAAGAGCAACCAATCAAAGTCGTTGCCAACTTGCCTTACTATATTACGACACCCATCATGATGCATTTATTGATGTCACCACTAGATATCACGACAATGGTTGTTATGATGCAAAAAGAAGTAGCAGATAGAATGACTGCAAAACCTTCAACGAAGGCTTATGGTTCGTTATCAATTGCTGTCCAATTTTATATGGAAGCAAAACTCGCATTTATTGTGCCAAAAACAGCTTTTGTGCCACAGCCCAATGTGGATTCAGCGATTATTAAGTTAGAAAAAAGAGAAACGCCGATTGTTGATGTTATAGATGAAACATTCTTTTTTGAATTAACACGTGCTTCGTTCACACAACGTCGTAAAACATTATGGAACAATTTAACGAGTCATTTTGGAAAAGATGACCAAACAAAACAGTGGTTAGAAAAATCATTGGAAGAGAGTGACATAGACCCAAAACGTCGTGGTGAGACATTAAGCATTGCAGAATTTGGAAAATTATCAAACGTGTTAATCACGAATAAAAATAGATATAACGAATAGATCGTTCATTGACAAAACTTTGTACATTGTTTATCATATAAACAAATGATAAACGGAGTGAAAATAAAAAATGAAAAATAATTCAGTATTAAATATGACTTATGCAGCTTTTTTAATTGCGTTGGGGATTGTTATTCCAATGGTTATGCCAGTAAAAATCGTGATAGGACCTGCGTCTTATACTTTAGCCAGCCATGTACCAGTCATGCTAGCAATGTTCGTTTCTCCATTAGTTGCAGTGCTTGTGGCATTAGGGACAGCGTTTGGTTTCTTTATGACGACACCTTTTATTATTGGGATGAGAGCCTTATCTCATGTGATTTTTGCTTTTTTTGGTGCATTGTATTTACAAAAAAGACCTACTATCATACATTCACCTAAAAAAATGATGGTATTTAATATTGTTTTAGGACTAGTACATGCTTTATTTGAAACACTGATTGTGACAGTATTTTTTATGACAGATGGATTAGGTGAGGCAAGTTATACAATGGGATTCTTCCAGTCAGTCATTGTGTTAGTAGGATTGGGTGGTTTTGTCCATAGTTTGATTGATTTTTCTATTGCGTATATGATTGCTCAAAAAATAGGGACAAGATTTTCATTTCCAGTTTATTTAGCAGCAAAAAATAAATAAATAAAAGACCAAATTTTCTATCAAATGAAAATTTGGTCTTTGTTATTTCTTATCTAATAACTTGTTCTGTTTGAGGATCAAAGAAGTGAGCCTTGTTTAAGTTGAAAGCTAATTCAATCACTTCTCCTGGACGATAAGTCGATCTTGCATCGACTTTTGATATGAACTCTGTTTCACCTGTTTTGGTATAAAGCATAGTTTCTGCACCAAGTAATTCTGATACCACAACTTCAGAGTTAATGATACTATTTGGAGAAGCTTCTTTTGCTAATAATTCACTATGAATGTCTTCTGGACGGATACCAAAGATTAATGGTTTATTAACATAGCCTTGTTCCCGTAATACTTTGAATTTTCCTTCCGGCAACTTAACGTTTAAATCATGACCATCAGTGATATGACCATTATCTGTTAATTCAACGTTAAATAAATTCATAGCAGGTGAACCAATAAAACCAGCAACAAAGACATTATTAGGAGTATCATACACTTCTTTTGGTGTCCCAATTTGTTGGATGAAACCATCTTTCATGATAACAATGCGATCCGCCATGGTCATCGCTTCAGTTTGGTCATGGGTAACATAAATAGTGGTTGTTTCTAAACGACGATGAAGTTTTGCGATTTCTGCACGCATTGCCACACGAAGTTTTGCATCTAAGTTTGATAATGGCTCATCCATCAAGAATACTTTCGCATCACGCACAATCGCACGACCTAATGCCACACGTTGCCGTTGTCCGCCTGATAAAGCAGCTGGTTTTCGTTGTAAGTAATCTGTTAAACCAAGAATTTCACCAGCGTTTTCCACACGTTTTTTGATTTCAGCTTTATCATATTTACGAAGTTTCAAACCAAATGCCATATTATCAAATACCGTCATATGAGGGTATAAGGCATAATTTTGGAAAACCATCGCGATATCACGATCTTTTGGTGCCACATCATTAACTAATTTGTCGCCAATCCAAAGTTCACCTTCTGAAATATCTTCAAGACCAGCAACCATACGTAAAGTAGTGGATTTACCACAACCAGAAGGTCCGACAAATACAATAAATTCACGATCTTCAATATGTAAATTAAAATCAGTTACTGAATAATTAGGGTTTCCATCATATTTTTTATAAATGTGTTTTAAAGCAATTTCTACCATAGTGTATTTCCTTCTTTCATTTGTTTTATTAAATACAGTATAATGAAATAAGTAATACGCTTACAATGTAAACATGCCTAGACTTTTGGGCAATATGACGAAAAGGAGAGAAAAAGATGAAAATCGCACTGATAGCTCACGATAAAAAGAAAGATGAAATGGTAGCATTAAGCAAAAAATTTGAAAAGCTGTTGAGTAAACACGAATTATTTGCGACAGGGACAACAGGACTTCAGATTCAAGAAGCAACAGATTTATCTGTTTATCGATTTAAATCAGGCCCTTTAGGAGGCGACCAACAAATAGGTGCACGTGTTTCGGAAGGAGAGGTGGATATGATTATCTTTTTACGTGATCCATTGACCGCTCAGCCACACGAACCAGACGTGACTGCGTTGATTCGTCTAAGTGATGTCTATGAAATCCCTCTAGCGACAAATAAAAGCACAGCGATGTTACTTTTTAAAGAATTAGAGAATTTGGCGGAAATTTGACTGCGATAGTCTTTATTGTAATTTTTTTTCATTATGATATAGTACGATGTGTAAAACAATTAACAGAGTAGGAAATATAGCGTCAAGTGCTACTAGGATGGGATGTTGCCTAGTGGACGAAAAGCACAAGTGGAGTGCTTGCGGCCATATTTCTGCATTCGCTGCATAATGGATGTAGCAACTCTAAAGAAAAAGGAGATGCTAGAATGAGCAAAAATGATTTTACGCCAAAGTCGATCGCATTGATGGGGGTATTAATGGGATTACAAATCGTATTGACGCGATTTATTTCGATTCAAACACCGTTTGTTCGTATTAGTTTTACGTTTGTAGCGGTTGTGTTGATGTGTATGATGTTCTCGCCACTTGTGGCAGGGATAGGAAATGCTTTAGCTGATTTTATTGGAATTACGTTATTTCCAGTGACAGCAGGATTTTTCCCAGGATTTACGTTGTCAGCTTTTTTGTCAGCCTTTTTATATGGGTTATTCTATTATAAAAAAGACATGACACTAAAACGAATTATTACAGTTAATGTGATTGTGACAATTGTAGTGAATTTGGGGATGAACACATTTTGGTTATACTTAATGTATGGACCAGGAATTGTTGCCAATATTCCAAGTCGTATTGTGAGTTCACTTATTTTATTAGTGATTCATGTTGTAGGGACTTATTGGTTAGCAAATGTAAAAGTCATACAAAAGCAATTAGTTAAATTTGCTTCATAAAAAAATCATACAAAAAGCAGAGTGTATATGGACACGCTGCTTTTTTTTATGTTATAAATTATAATAGTAAGAAAAAAGGAGGGTATACATGAAAAAATATCAGTATATTATATTTGATATTGATAATACATTACTTGATTTTAGTCGATCAGAATATTATGCACTCCAAAAAGTATTCGCTACTTATGGTGTAGTTTTTAATGAAAAAACATTTAATCAATATAAAGAAATCAATCATGACTTGTGGGACCAATTAGAAGATGGTAAAATCAGTAAGGATGTTGTTTTAAAGGAGCGTTTTAAACGATTCTTTTTAGCAAATAACATTGTTGTTGACGGCGTATTGGTTGATAAACAATATCGTGGTTTTCTTGAAAAAAGAAATGATGTAATGGGTGGAGCCATTGATCTATTAACACAACTAAAATCAGATGGATATACAGTTTTTGCAGGAACCAATGGCGTTGGTCGAACACAAAGAAAACGTTTGGCTAGTGCTGGGATGACTGATTTATTTGATGACTTATACATTTCTGAGGAAGTTGGCTTTGAAAAACCAGATGTTCGTTTTTTTGATTATATTTTTAATGATGCTCAACTAAAAGATTTATCTCAAGTTGTTATGATTGGTGATAGTTTATCCTCAGATATTGAGGGAGCAAGTCGAGTAGGTATTGATTCAATATGGTTTAGTAATGGGGCAGAAACATCAGAAAAAAAATACACGCATAAAGTGGATTCTTTAAAAGATGTATTGGCACTCGTGTAGTTGGAAGAAAAGTAACAGTGTTTGGGGAAGTTGTTTGATTGGTATAATAAACTATTAAAGAGGTGCACGTTTATGCGTCAACTATTTATGTTAAAAGACGATTATACTAATGAAAACAAAAGAGAAATTATCACTAGAAACGGGGATAAAATTTATACCATTGAGTGTTTTGAAGACGATGGATTGACTTGTTATAATGTTTATGATGATAGACGAGAAGAAATTGCGCGTGTGGAAAGACACATTGGGTCAACATTACCTTGCTTAGATGTGGTCGTTGGTGAACGTATTATATTTACGGTAGCACAATCAGAGTCAATTTCTAAAATGTCTTTTCAAATAATTAGTGATGATTTAGAAGTACATGATGATTGGTGGTCAATGGATTTTGATGTGATGTCAGGTTATCGTAAGGTGTCTAAAGTGAGAAATAGATGGACCGCTTTAGGTGATGCTTATGAAGTAACAGTTTTTGAAAAATCAAACGAGGCTGAAACAATCGGATTAATGCTGGCATTAGATTCAGTCAAAAAAGTAGAAGCTAACGTTAATACACTAAAATAAAAAAACTCATTCTAGTTTAATTGCTAAGTAGTAAGCAATTAGCTAGAGTGAGTTTTTTTAATGACTAAATTGTGAGTGGTAGAGACTAGAATAAGCACCATCTTTGTTTTTTAATAAGGAGTCGTGAGTTCCTGTCTCGATGATTTTTCCTTTATCCATCACAAGAATAATATCTGCTTTTTTTATTGTTGATAGGCGATGAGCGATGATAAAACTAGTTTTTCCTGACATCATGTTATCAAAAGCTGTTTGGATATGTTGTTCTGTCAAGGTATCGATAGAACTTGTGGCTTCATCTAGTATAAGCATAGGAGGCTGACTGATCATCGTTCTCGCAATCGTAAATAATTGCTTTTGTCCTTCAGATAACAACACACCTGATTGCCCAATCATCGTATTAAACCCACAAGGTAATTGTTGAATAAACTGATAGATATTCGCTTCTTCACAGGCTTTTATCACATTTTGTTTTGTTGCTTGTGGATTACCAAACGTTAGATTGTCCCAAATAGTACCTTGGAATAACCAAGTTTCTTGTAACACCATTCCAAATGAGCGTCGTAATTCATCTTTTGGTATATCAGTGATTGGGACGGAATCAACCGTAATAACACCTTTATCTAACGGATAAAAATTCATTAAAAGATTAACTAAGGTAGATTTACCCGCTCCTGTTTTCCCTACAATCGCCACTGTTTGTCCTTGTTTAACGGTTAAATTGAAATCTTCAATTAATGGTGACGCTGGATCATATGAGAAGTAAACATGCGAAAAGGCTACATCTCCAATAGGTGTGAAAGGCTGGGTTAGTTTTCTGACGTATGTATCTTCTTCTGGTTCATCTAGTAAGTCGTTGATACGTTTAATACTCGAAAAAGCTGTTTGGAGTTGCGTTGTGATACTTGATAGTTCGATTAACGGTTTTGAAAACTGTCCTGAATAAATAATAAAACTAGATAACATTCCTAAAGATAATGGTAATGAAAAATTAACAATAAGTAGTCCGCTCACTAACCCAATTAATAAGTAGCCAATGTGATCGATAAAACGAGATAAAGGATTTGTCAGAGAAGAAATGAATTGTGCTTGTTGCCCAGTTTGTTGCAATTCAAGATTCATGTCTTGGAATTGTTGAATAACGGTTTCTTCATATTCATATGACTTAATCGTTTTTAAATGGCTAAATTGTTCATTGATATAGCCAGACACTTTTCCTAGTAATTGTTGTTGTGCGTTGAAATATCTCTGTCCTTTTTTTGCTATCATCACATTAACTAAAAACATACCTGCTGTTATCAAGAGGATCACACCAGTTAATATAACGTTTAAAGATAGCATGATACCGAGTGCCACGATGATAATCGTTATGCTTGGAAATAGTTGATTAAATAAAGTTAGTAGGGCTTCTGAAATATAATCTAAATCCGTACTAAATCGGTTCATCGTGTCGCCATGTGAATGTGTATCAAAATAATTTATCGGTAATTTATTTAGCTTATGGTATCCTTTTTTTCTTACTTCCTTCATAGAAGTATAGGCGATATGCTGGCTGATTCGCTGTAAGAAATAAAAACTACTTGCCGCTAGACAAGTCAAAACGATAATGAGAAAAATCTGTGTTACTAACCCCGTCTTAGATGATAGCGTCATACTATCAATCGCTTTACCAATATACATGGTGACCAACACACTACTCAGGCCGTATAGAAAACTCAAACAAGCATTTAAAATAATCGCTTTTTTGAAAGGTTTTAGATAAGGAGAGAAAGTTGAAAGTGTTTGTTTAAACATTTAGTTATCCTCCTTTTCTTGAGATGTCACAATTTGTTGGTAAAATATTGATTGCTTCATCAGGTTTTGATGCGTTCCTTGAGCGACAATTTCACCTTGATTTAAGACTATTAAATGGTCTGCTTCTTTAACAGAAGAGATGCGTTGCGATACGATAATGCTATTTTTTATAAAATCAAGTCTTGCTAACGTTTGTCGAATAGCTAAATCCGTTTTATAATCTAAAGCACTTAGAGCATCATCTAAAATCAGAATACTCGGTTGAGAAATCAACGCTCTGGCAATTGCTAAACGTTGTCTTTGTCCTCCTGAAAAATTTGTCCCGTTTTCAGCAGTTGACATACTTAAGTCATCAACGAACTCTAAACAGTCAGCCCACTCTAGTGCTCTCCAACAATCTTTTTCCGTTGCATTTGGGAATCCCATTTTTAAGTTACTCTCAATCGTTCCTGAAAAAAGGACACTTTTTTGTGATACATAACTGATAGAATGTCTGACTTCTCCTGTGGTTAAATCAAGTAGATTCATATTATCTAAGAAAATTGTCCCATCAGTTGGAAGATAAAATTTTTGAATTAATTCAATTAACGTTGTCTTACCACTTCCAGTAGGACCAACGATCCCAAGTTGTGTCCCTTTTTTTAAATCGAATTGAATCTTTTTTAACACATCTTGAGATGAAGGACCAACGATCCCAAGTTGTGTCCCTTTTTTTAAATCGAATTGAATCTTTTTTAACACATCTTGAGATGAACTAGGGTAATGAAAGGATACATCTTGAAAAGATAACGTGTTTTCTGATTCAAATGGTAATACTTTATCTAGAGGTTGTGTTTGAACTTTCGGTGTTGTATTAAGTATTTCTTCGACCCGTTTTTTAGCTGAAAAAGCTCGCACGAAAATGGTCACTAAATTTGCTACAACAATTAAGGCAGCTAGTAGTTGTAGCATATAATTGATTAAAGCTACAATATCTCCTGTTTGAAGTTGTCCGACAGATACATTAATATCACCAACCCATAAGATTAAAGCAATAATCATATTTGTCATAAATAAGGTTAGAGGAGACATAAGAGCAGATAGTTTTGTCATATCAATGTAGCGATTGGCTAACTTTTCAATGACTTCAGCTGACTTATCCTCCATTTTTTTTTCGTTGGCAAAGGCACGAATAACTTTGACGCCGGTAAGTTGTTCACTAGTAATGGTATTTAATTCATCGATGGATGATAACACTTGTTGGTATTTTGGTACTGTTTTACTCATTAAAATGTATAGAATAAATGAAAAAATAGGAACAGTTAATAAAAAAATAAACCCCATTGATGTATTGATGGTAAAGGCCATTACGATAGAGCCGATACTAAGAAATGGTGCACGAATAACTAGACGAATGAGCATGGCTAACGCTAGTTGTAATTGATTGACGTCGTTAATGGTTCTAGTTAAAAACGTGTCAGATCCAAATTCATCAATTTCAGTATGAGAAAACTGCGTGATTTTTTTTACAACAGCTAAACGTAGTTCCGTTCCAAAACCTTGAGATGCAACAGCTGCATAATATTGGCAAACTAGGACGCATAAAAGCCCAAGTATAGACAAACCTAACATGTATAAAGTAGCAGCGTAGACCATTGATATATTTTTTTCTCGAATCCCTGAATCAATTAAATAAGCCATAAATAGTGGGAGTGTTAATTCGAAGATTGCTTCCATTAATTTAAAAGCAGGACCAAGTATTAATTGTTTTTTATATTTTTTAGCATAAGAAAATACAGACAAGTTAAGCACTTCCTTTCTTTAATTAGGTTAACATGATTTTAGCGAACATCCTATACCTAAATACGGTAAAAGATGCTCGCTAAATTAGATGTATGTGGCGACAGTTTTTAATAACAATTCTTCAGAATTAACCACGACGCCATTTAGTTTAATTAACCCAATCGTGTAAAGGTTAACATAAGGGAATTGAGACTCCGCTACATCCTGCAATGCTGTTATTTTTTGTTGGTTATCAGCACCTTGTTGTCTACTGTCTGTGAACAAACCGATTATTGGTATGCCAGCTTGATAAGCCACACCGATTTCTGTTGCTACACCAACATCTATGCTTTGACCATCAAGAATAGCAATCATTAAATCGCTATCTAATAGAGCTTTTGTATCATAAGTTGCTATCATTTTTGAGTCTGCATAACTATTTTTATCATTTATCTCCATTTGTTCCTGAGGTAAATACACAGAAACCTCTTTGTAAGATTCTCTGATTTGTTTTACAAGCCACTCGTTGTAATTTTTTTCCATTGTTGAGAATAAGGGACTAGCAAAGTATATATTTGTCATCAAACCACTCCTTACTATTACATTTATATAATACAATACCTTAATTTGTAATAATTTGTAAAGAGAATGTCATATTAAGCAAGAGTCATTCTTGTATAATTAGGAAAGATAAAAAGTGAACGTTATTAATTGAAAGGTGTTGGCGATTGTTGAATTATAGGAAAACTATAACTGGTCTATTATGCTTTGTCATGCTAACAAGCATGCCAGTTTCGTTATTTGCAGCAACGAAAGAAGAAGACGTGAAAAAACAAAGTGTTGAGATTAGTGAAAAAATCGATAGTGCACTTGATAATGTAAATAAAAATTATAGAGATTTAGAAAATTTAAAATCAGATGTGTTGGATACTGAATCAAAAATTTTAACAACACAACAACAAATCGAAAAAACAAAACGCAGTATGGAAAAACGCAAAGAGATGGTTGCCTCTCGTATGAAAACAATCCAAACCAACGAGCAAAGCACAACGATGGTTGATACGTTGTTAAATGCTAATAGTGTATCTGATTTTGTTAATCGTGCGGTTGCTATGACCGTTTTACAAACAGCGGAAAAATCAAAAATTGAAACCCTAGAAACAGATAAAGATAAATTAGAGAGATTAAGAGAAGAATTAGTTATGGATCAACAAATTTTAGTTGAAAAACAAACTAAAATTGAAAACGATAAAGCCGCTCTAGAATCTCAAGTTAGTGATTTGAAGAAAGAATTAGCTAATAATGAAGCAACTTTAAAAAAATTATCTGAAGAGCGAGTGATAAAAGAAGCACAAGCTGCGAAAGAAAAAGAGATGGCAAAAAAAGCAGAAGAATTGAAAAAAGAGGGAACGACCCCTGTTTCAACAGAATCTAACGGCAGTAGCAACACTTCAAATAACATTCAATCAGCATCGAGTGGATCAACTGTTAGTACGCCTGTCTCAACAGAGAAACCAGCAGCAAGTAGTAATGGACGTACCTTAACGATGCAATCGACAGCTTATTCTTATACAGAGGGTGGATTAACACCATACACAGCAACAGGAATTGATTTAAGAAAAAATTCTCGCGTGATTGCGGTTGATCCAAGTGTGATTCCTTTAAATTCATTAGTTGAAGTATCTGGTTATGGATTTGCGGTAGCTGGAGATACTGGTGGAGCTATAAGAGGCAATATTATTGATGTTCATTTTAATACAGTGACTGAGTGTAGAAATTGGGGAAGACGTACTGTAACAGTAACGATTCAATAAAAAAACAAAAAGTATCAAACAACTTTAACACTTAGTTGTTTGATACTTTTTTAATTTTCGGCACCCTTGTTACTTTTCTCTTCTATATAAACCATTAGTCCATCGTAGACAGAATCTGCTACTTTTTGATGATAATTTTTATTTTTTATGTAAGCAGCATCATAATCATTATTGATGTAACCTAACTCTAATAAGACAGCAGGCTTTGAATTTTCACGCAGTACTTGATAATCTTGATTACCAAAGCCTCTGTTTTCTAGAGGCAGAATGTTCGCAATACTATCGTTAATAGCTTGAGCAAGTGGTTTACCACTGTCTTTTCGGTAGAATGTGGTTGTTCCAGAAGCTGTATTAGCTTGTGCACTTGAATCATAATGAAAACTGATAAAAGCATTTGCTTGACTAGAGGAACTTATTTTTCCTATATCAGTCAAGGAAACAAATTTATCTTTATCACGTGTCATTAAAACATTAAACCCATGAGATTGGAGTTCTTTTCGAACTGCTAAGGCTGTTTTTAGCGTTACTTCTTTTTCTAAAGTTTTTCCATCAATAGTTTGAGCACCAGGGTCATCTCCACCATGTCCTGGGTCTAACATAACCGTAAATTCAGGCATTGGAATACCAGGTTTTTCTTCCTTACTAGATATCTTACGAGAAGTGACTTGCCAAGAATTTAAGAATCCAGTTTTACCATCTTTGGTTTTAACTTTCATCCACCCATCCTCTGTCTCAGATAAATACGTTAAAGTAGCACCATATTTTAAAAAATCACCTTTATTACTTGATGTTGAATTATTGCTCATTAAGTAAGCAGAAGTAGTGGCAACATGAAGCACTTGATTTTCTTTGTATTTATTGTCCCGGTTTTTTTGGATGATTAAGCTATCACTTGGCACCCAACCGTATTTTCCGTCACTATAAACACGTACCCAACCGTTTAGCTCAAGAGTCGCGTTCACGTGTTCATTCTTCTTTAACGTTTTGATTACCTTGCTGCTTTCTGAGTTATCTTTTTTCAGTTCTGTATTTCGTTTAGCAACAGAAGCAGTTAAGTTAGTATATGGACCACTAGTACCATCAAATAATAGCCAATTAGGTACCCAACCAACTGTTTTATCAGCTGTTTGTATTTTGTACCAATCATTTTTTTCATCCGTAATAGTGACTTTATCTTCTTTATGGACTTGAGTAATAACAGAAGAATACGCATCAGGTTTTTCACGGACATTTAGAGCAATTGTTCCCACAGTGGCAATTTGGCTATTCCCTCGCATATAATTAAAGCCGATAAAAACCAAAGCAACAACTAAAATATTAATGATAAACATTTTTATCGTGCGATTTATTGAGTTTGTGTTTTTCACATGGATTACCTCATTGATTAATTGATAAGGGATATTATAGCAAAAATTTTAGAAGTTGAGTAGTGAGTTATCCTATTATATCTTGACTTTTTGTACAATTTTTAGTATTTTAAGGATGAGTATCGATGAAGGAGACGTGCCTTTTTTACAAAAAAGAGAGAATGAATTTGGTGAAATCATTCATTTAAAGAGGACAGACACTCTGGAGATGGGTAGTAATATATCCCGCTAACGAGCGTTATATCGTTTAGAGAAAAAGTTTTTTGAAACTTTTTAAAAATAGGTGGTACCACGTGTAAGAAATTATTCGTCCTTGTTATAATTTAACAAGGGCTTTTTTTTATGAATAAATGATTAAAAGGAGATAGATATCATGCAGGAAAGAACAACATATTGTGGTCTAGTATCAGAAAAAGATTTAGGTCAAGAGGTTGTAGTAAAAGGGTGGGTGCAAAAGCGTCGTGACTTAGGAGGATTAATCTTTATCGATTTAAGAGATAGAGAAGGACTTGTTCAAGTAGTTTTCAACCCTGAAGTGTCACAAGAAGCTTTAAACATTGCAGACTCTTGTCGTAGTGAATACGTGATTGGTGTGAGAGGTAAGGTAGTAGAGAGAACAGGTTCAGCTATTAACCCTCGAATGAAGACAGGTAAAGTTGAAATTATCGCTGAAGACATCATCGTATACAATGAAGCAAAGACACCACCATTTGTCATCGAAGACGATCAAACGATTAGTGATGATGTGCGTATGAAATATCGTTACATGGATATTAGACGTCCATCAATGTTAAATAATCTAAAATTAAGACATCATGTAACACGTGTCATTCGCGAATTTTTAAATGATAATGGCTTTTTAGATGTGGAGACACCTTATTTAAATAAATCGACACCAGAAGGGGCAAGAGATTATCTGGTTCCTTCACGAGTTCATCCAGGACATTTTTACGCGTTACCTCAATCACCTCAAACAACTAAGCAATTGTTAATGGGAGCTGGAATTGATCGTTATTATCAGGTAGTTCGTTGTTTTAGAGATGAAGATCTACGAGGGGATCGCCAACCGGAATTCACCCAAGTGGATATTGAAACAAGTTTCTTAACAGAAGAAGACATCCAAGCGTATACTGAAAACATGTTATCGAAAGTGATGAAAGAAGTAATGGAAATTGATATTTCAATACCATTTCCACGCATGACGTATGATGATGCCATGGCTCGATTTGGTAGTGATAAACCAGATACACGTTTTGATATGGAACTAATTGATATGAAAGAAGCAGTAAAAGATGTGGAGTTTAAAGTATTTCAACAGGCTTTAAGTTCAGGTGGAGCTGTCAAAGTATTAAATGCTAAACAAGCTGCAGATAAGTATTCACGTAAAGATTTAGATAAGCTAGGTGAGTGGTTAGCGCAATTTGGTGCAAAAGGATTAGCTTGGGTCAAAGTAGAAGAAGATGGTCTTAAAGGACCAATCGCGAAGTTTTTAGTTGATGCAAGTGACAAAATAATTGAGACAACAAATGCTGAAGTAGGAGATTTATTATTGTTCTGTGCAGATACTGATTCAGTTGTCGCAGCATCACTCGGAGCGTTAAGAAATCGTCTAGGGAAAGAATTAGATTTGATTGATTCAGATCAGTTTAATTTCTTATGGGTAGTGGATTGGCCGTTATTTGAATACTCTGAAGAAGAAGACCGTTTTGTCGCAGCACATCATCCATTTACAATGCCAAAGGAAAGTGACATTGAATTATTAGAAACATCACCTGAAAAAGTTTACGCCAAAGCCTATGATGTGGTATTAAATGGATATGAGCTTGGTGGGGGCTCTTTAAGAATTTACCAACGAGATTTACAGGAGAAGATGTTTAAAGCATTAGGATTTACAAAAGAATCAGCTGAATCTCAATTTGGTTTTCTTTTAGATGCATTAGATTATGGATTCCCACCACATGGAGGAATTGCCTTAGGGTTAGATCGTTTAGTCATGTTGCTTGCGAAAAAAGATAATATCCGTGAAGTGATTGCTTTCCCTAAAAATAGTAAAGCTGCTGATTTGATGACTTCGGCTCCAAGTATAGCTTCAAAAGAGCAATTAGAAGAATTATCGCTAAGTGTTGAGTTAGAAGATTGATCGTTTTCTGTTAAGTAGTCAAGAAAATCGAGGAGATGCAACCAGTGGAAAAACTAAAAACATGTAAAGAGTATATGACGGATAACGGTTACATGGAAAAGGTTTCAATGGCCGTTGTTAATGGCATTTTACAAGCTATTGCACTGAATTTATTTTGGAGACCAGGACATATTTATGCCAGTGGTATCACAGGGCTAGGACAAATTATCGTCACGTTAGCTGAAAAAGCATCTGGCGTTGAGTTACCTATGGGAGTTGTATTGTACTGCTTAAATATTCCATTATTTATTTTAGCGTGGAAGATGCTAAGCCGAAAATTTACAGTCTTTACTATGGTATCCGTCTTTATGACAGCCTTTTTCGTCCAAATTATTCCAACTACTGTTCTATCTACAGACCCAATTATCTGTGCCATTTTTGGCGGGGGAGTTTGTGGACTTGGTGTTGGTTTAGCATTACGTAGTGGATTGTCTTCAGGGGGATTGGATATCGTTAGCATGACGATTCGAAAATTAACTGGTCGAAATGTAGGCTCATTAAATATTATTTTTAATGCGTGTATTATTTTGACATCAGGTTATTTATTTGGTTGGCCTTACTCTTTTTATAGTGCTTTTTCAATTTTTGTTAATGGTAAAGTAGTTGATATGGTTTATACTAAACAAAAGAAAATGCAAGTGATGATTATCACGACAAAACCACAAAAGGTAGTAGATGAGTTACAGTCTAGAATACGTCGAGGTATTACAATTTTAAATGATGCTGAAGGGGCGTTTTCTCATAACGAACAAAAAGTATTACTAACGGTATTAACCCGTGATCAGATTCCGATGTTGCAGCATGCAATGCAGCATGCTGATCCAAAAGCGTTTGTGAGTATTTCTGAGAACGTAACAATTATGGGGAACTTTTATGAAACAATTGATTAACTATTAATAACCCCTCTATTATTATACATTTTTAAATAAAGCTGTGTTTTTTGTAAAAAAATAAACGAAATTTTGCAATAATATTAAGAAAATCTAATATTAAAAGTGTTTTATTGAATTAATGTTTGCTAAGATTTATAAAATGTCTTTAATTTATAGAAGTTATAGTTTATAATGAGATGTATGCCATTTATTTTTAATCTCAAAGTAATTTAGTTACTATTAAAACTATTGCTTAATAGATTCTTTTCTAATATAATTATAAGATATCTTGATAGTTTTTATCTGTTAAGCATATAGATATTATTAAAAATGAAGAGTTTTATGAATCAATAAAATCAGTACGGGAATAAGATAAGAAAGGAGAATTCTATTGTTTGTTGACAACAAATTATTAGACGTGAGAAATTTACATACTGGATTTCGAATCAAAGACAATTTTTATGATGCAGTAGATGACGTGTCAATTACATTAGACAAAAATGAAATTTTAGCAATTGTTGGAGAATCTGGTTGTGGTAAAAGTACATTAGCAATGACCATAATGGGATTACAAGATCCAAAAAATACTAGAATTACAGGAGATATCATCTACAACGATTTAAATCTTGTAGGTCTATCTGAAACGCTTTATAACAAGATTAGAGGAAATGATATAGGGATGATTTTCCAAGATCCGTTATCAGCGTTGAATCCATTGATGCGTATCGGAGACCAAATTGCTGAAGCGTTGTTCTATCATACAGATTTAGATGAAAAACAACGAACTGCTCGCGCTATTGAGTTGCTAAACCAAGTAGGGATTGTTAATCCTGAACGTGTGGCAAAGCAATACCCACATGAATTGTCTGGTGGGATGAGGCAACGTGTTATTATCGCGATTGCTATTTCTTGTAAACCACCAATTATTATCGCTGATGAGCCAACAACAGCACTTGATGTAACAATTCAAGCTCAAATTTTAGACTTATTAGGCGATTTACAAGAGGAAACAGAAGCCGGTATTATTTTAATTACTCACGATTTAGGTGTAGTAGCTGAGACAGCAGATAGAGTTGCTGTTATGTATGGTGGTCAAATTGTAGAAGAAGCACCTGTTGATGTTTTATTCTCTAATCCACAACATCCTTATACACGCTCGTTACTGAATTCAATTCCACAAGAAGATGCGCACGATTCTGAATTACATGTTATCGAGGGAGTGGTTCCTTCATTGAAAAATATGCCAAGAACTGGTTGTCGGTTTGCAGCTCGTATTCCTTGGATACCTGAAGACGCTCATGAAGAGCAACCAACATTGCATGAAATCGAACCAGGACACTTTGTTCGATGTACATGTTACAAACATTTCCACTTTAGAGAAGAAGGTGACGCATAATGGGATTGATAGAAATAAAAGATTTAAAAGTACATTACCCAATTCGTGGAGGCTTTTTAAACAAAGTAGTTGATTATGTTTATGCTGTTGATGGCGTTGATTTTCAAATTGAGGCTGGAAAAACGTACGGTTTAGTTGGAGAATCCGGTTCTGGAAAATCAACAATTGGTAAAACAATTGTAGGGCTAGAAAAAGCCACAGCTGGAGAAATTTTATTTGAAAATACAAATGTTATCTCGAAAAGAGCTAGAAAATCAATTGGCTATAATAAAGATGTCCAAATGATTTTCCAAGATTCTATGTCAAGTTTAAATCCTAAAAAACGTGTATTGGATATTATTGCTGAACCTATTCGAAATTTTGAAAACTTATCAGTTCAAGAAGAAAAGAAACGTGTTCAAAGTTTGTTAGATATTGTTGGGATGCCAACAGATGCATTGTATAAGTATCCACATGAGTTTTCTGGTGGGCAAAGACAACGTTTAGGAGTGGCGCGAGCTGTTGCGACAAATCCTAAATTAATCATTGCTGATGAGCCAGTATCTGCTCTTGACTTATCAGTTCAAGCGCAAGTATTAAACTTCATGAAACGTATTCAAGAAGAGTATAATTTAAGTTATTTATTTATTTCTCATGATTTAGGTGTGGTAAAACATATGTGTGATAACATTGCGATTATGAATCATGGTCGTTTTGTTGAAATAGGAACAAGAGAAGACATTTATAATAACCCACAACATATTTACACAAAACGCTTACTGTCTGCCATTCCTAAAATTGATGTTGGAAATCGTGAACAGCATAAAGAAGAGCGTCGTAAAGTTGAAAAAGATTTCCAAGACTTATACAGCCAGTATTACGATGAAAATGGTCGTGTATATGACTTGAAAACTATTAGTCCAACTCATCAGGCAGCAATTAAGACAACTGAAGGGGGAGGACAATGATATGTGGAAAACAATATTAAGACGTGTACTACTAATGATTCCACAAATTTTTGTGTTGAGTCTGTTTATCTTTTTATTAGCAAAAGCTATGCCGGGAGATCCGTTTACTGGATTAATTAATCCTAATATGGACCCTGCGACAATCGATCGAATGCGTGAAGCAGCAGGATTAAATAATCCTTGGTATATTCAGTATTTTGATTGGATAACCAATGCATTTAAAGGTGATTTTGGACAAAGTTTCTTATATAAACTACCTGTAAGTGATATTATTGGTTCTCGTGTTGGGAATACCATTTACTTGTCATTATTAACAGTTATTATTACATATGCAATTGCCTTACCTTTAGGATTAGTCTCAGGTCGTTATCAAAACTCTTGGTTTGATAAAGCAGTTGTCGTTTATAACTTTGTCAGCTTTGCTGTTCCAATCTTTATCTTCGCGTTACTGATGCTATTTGTCTTTGGTTACCGTTTAGAATGGTTCCCAACAACGGGATCAGTGGCAACAGGATTAGAACCGGGGTCATTACAATATGTGATGAGTCGCTTATATCATATGATTTTACCAGCCATCACACAAGCCTTACTTGCAACAGCTGTAACGATTCAATACTTACGTAATGAAGTGATTGATGCCAAACAATTAGATTTCGTTCGTACAGCAAGAGCAAAAGGTGTACCGACTAATAAAGTCTTTACACATCATATTTTTAGAAATGCCTCTTTACCAATAGCAGCCCAATTAAGTTATGAAATTACTGCTTTAATTAGTGGGTCAGTTGTTATTGAACAAACCTTTGCTTATCCAGGTATTGGTAAATTGTTTATTGATGCAATCAATGGACGTGACTACTCAGTGATTACAGCCATAGTATTAATACTAGGTATTGTCACAATTATCGGGAATCTAATTTCAGATATTGTCATGAGTATCGTCGATCCTCGTATTCGTATTCAGTAACAAACCAATAATTAAGAAAGGAGACTCGCTATGAGTAAAGAAAAAAAAGAAGCAACTGTAGAAGCTGTTAGTGTTCCACCAACAGGTTTTAAAATGATTGCTCGAGAATTTAAAAAAGATAAATTAGCATTATTTTCATTATCGTTATTAGTTATTATCTTTGCAGTTATTTTTATTGGAGCACTTATTTTAGATAAAGATGCTGTAATGAAAGTAAGTATTTTAGATAAATACGCGGCTCCAGGAGATGGCTACCTACTAGGTGCTGACGAAGGTGGGCGTGATGTTTTTGGACAATTGATCATTGGTGCTCGTAACTCTGTTGTTATTGGGTTTTCAATTACTATTTTGACATCAATCATTGGTGTGGGATTAGGGATTGTTGCAGGATACTATGGTGGTATGGTAGATAGTATCATTATGCGAATTGTTGATTTTATCATGATTTTACCAATTATGATGATTATCATTGTGTTTGTTACAATTGTTCCAAGCTATAATGTATTTTCTTTTATTATGATTATGAGTTCATTCTATTGGGTCGCAAAAGCACGTCTCTTTAGAGGAAAGACATTATCTGAAGTACGTCGTGATTACATCAGTGCCTCAAAAACATTGGGAACAAGTGACTTCAAGATTATGTTTGGCGAGTTAATGCCAAACTTAAGCTCATTAATTATTACAAATTTGACGATGAACTTTGCAGGCAACATCGGGATTGAAACAACATTGTCATACTTAGGATTCGGATTACCACAATCAACACCAAGTTTAGGTACATTGATTGGGTATGCGTCAAATGGTGTCGTTTTATCAGATATGACATGGGTGTGGGCGCCAGCGTCTATTTTAATTCTTGTCATGATGTTATGTATCAACTACGTTGGTCAAGCATTGAAGCGTTCAGCTGATGCACGTCAACGTTTAGGATAAAAAAATCTAAGGGGGATGAAGGAATGAAGTACAAAAAATTATTTAGCGTCGTAGCACTTGGTGCTGCAGTAACAGTCGGGTTATCAGCTTGTGGCGGAGGAAAATCTGACAAAAAATCAAATGGTGGGAAAACAGAAAAAACGGAAGATGTATCAAAATTCCCAGTAAAAACGTCTAATCAAGAAAAAGCCAAAGAAGGCGGAACGTTAGAAGCAGCGGTTGTTATGGATACGCAGTTTAAAGGAATGTTCTCTGAAACCTTTTCTGAAGACAACTATGATGCTCAATTTATGCAACCATCTCATGAATCATTATTTACAAGTAATGGTAACTTTGAGACAACAGATGACGGAGTAGCAAAAAAAGACATCGATGTTGATGGTAAGAAAATTACAATTACAATTACTAAAGATGCCAAATGGTCAGATGGTAAACCATTAGTAGCAGATGATATTATCCAACCATACTTAATCATTGGTAACAAAGATTATTCAGGTATCCGTTATGGTGAAGATTTCCAAAATATCGTAGGTATGGATGAGTACCATGATGGAAAAGCTGACACTATCTCAGGAATTAAAAAAGTAGATGACAAAACGGTCGAAATTTCTTACAAAGAAATGAATCCAGGGATGAAACAAACAAGTGAAACTGTTTGGACTTCAGCAATGCCTTCTCATATCTTTAAAGATATTCCAGTAAAAGGAATGGAATCAAGTGATGCCGTACGTAAAAATATTGTGACTTTTGGACCATACAAAATGGAAAAAATTAATACAGGTGAATCTGTAGAGTACACACCAAATGAGTACTACTACGGTGAAAAACCCAAATTAAGTAAAATCACAATGCGTGTCGCACCATCGAGTTCAATTGTAGAATCATTGAAAGCTAAAAAATATGACATGGTATTCAGTATGCCAACTGATAACTATCCAAACTACAAAGATATAGAAGGATATGAAATCTTAGGTCGTCAAGATTTAGCTTATACTTATATTGGATTCAAATTAGGTAAATGGGATGGTGCTAAAGGTGAATCTGTTTACAATCCAGATTCAAAAATGGCAAACAAATCATTACGTCAAGCAATGGGGTATGCCATTGATAACGCAGCTGTAGCGAACAAATTCTACAATGGATTACGTCAACCTGCTAATGCGATTGTACCACCAATCTTTGATGAGTTTAGTGATAAGAGCTTAGTTGGTTACTCTAAACAAGATATTGATAAAGCAAATAAATTATTAGATGAAGCAGGATACAAGAAAAAAGATGGTGAAGAATTCCGTCGCGATCCAAAAGGTGAAAAGCTAGAAATTAACTTTGCTTCTATGTCAGGTGGCGAAACTGCCCAACCATTAGCCGAATACTACATGGACTGCTGGAAAGAAATTGGTTTAGATGTTAAATTATCAACTGGTCGTTTAATTGAATTCCAATCATTCTATGATAAATTGAAAAATGATTCACCAGACGTTGATGTTTATCAAGCGGCTTGGGGATTAAGTTCAGATCCATCTCAATCAGGATTATACGGACCTAAAGCAGCGTTTAACTACACTCGTTTTGTCAGTGATGAAAATACTAAGCTATTGAACGAAATTGATTCTGAGAAATCATTTGATGGTAAATACCGTACAGATAAATTTAAAGAATGGCAAGAATATGTTGCTGACGAAGCATTTGTCATTCCAACATTATTCAGAGACGCTGTATTGCCAGTGAGTGACAAAGTAACTGGATTTGACTGGGCTTATGATGTAACAAGTAACCCATGGTCTCATGTTGGTGTAACAGATAAAAAATAAAGATTAATGACTATCAATTTGGCTATTTGGTCAAATTGATAGTTTTTGTTTTCTTTCAAACAAAAAAAACGTATAATAAGAGTATCTATGGTTAAAAGGGAGAGGCACATTCAATGGAACAAACGTTAACACAGTTATTAAAGACAGACTATAACATCATTTTTAAAGACATCTCGTTATTGGAACAAGCGTTTACCCATTCATCCTATGTGAATGAGCATCGACATTTTGAACTACAAGATAATGAACGATTAGAATTTCTAGGAGATGCTGTCTTAGAGTTAGAAGTATCTGATTATTTATACCGTCATTTTCAAGATTTACCAGAAGGGAAATTAACAAAACTACGTTCGACAATTGTTAGAGAAGATAGTTTAGCAATGTTTGCTAAAGAATGTGGTTTTGATCAATTTGTTAAACTTGGTAAGGGAGAGGAAAATTCAAATGGTAGAAGTCGTTCATCATTGTTGTGTGATTTATTCGAAGCTTTTTTAGGAGCTCTATATTTGGATCAAGGAGCTAAAAAATCGAAAGAATTTATCTACCAAGTAGTCGTAGCAAAAATTGAAACTGGTGCTTTTTCACATGAGATGGATCATAAAACCACTCTACAAGAAGTATTACAAAAAAATGGTGATATCTTGATTGAGTATCATTTAATAGCAGAAGAAGGACCTGCCCATGCAAGAATCTTCCATGTTGAAGTATGTGGTGGAGGAACGCCTCTAGGTAAGGGGTCTGGAAAGTCTAAAAAAGTGGCAGAACAAAAAGCGGCAGAAGCAGCATTAGCCAACATTTTAGCAGAAGAATCCTAGGAAGGGGACTTATTGTTTGTGTATTTGAAACGAATTGAAATTGCAGGATTTAAATCCTTTGCAGATCGAACAGTAATTGAATTTAATGAAGGCTTGACGGCAATAGTTGGTCCTAATGGAAGTGGAAAAAGTAATATTACAGAAGCCATTCGATGGGTTTTAGGGGAGCAGTCAGCAAAAAGTTTACGTGGGGGGAAAATGCCAGACGTTATTTTTGCTGGCTCTTCTTCGCGTTCACCGTTAAATATAGCAGAAGTGACGTTAGTACTAGATAATGAGGACCATTTTTTACCGATTGAGTACACTGAAGTCAGTGTCACAAGACGACTAACACGTGACGGCGAGAGTGATTTTTTCATCAATAAACAACGTTGTCGCCTAAAAGACGTGATTAGTTTATTCATGGATTCAGGTTTAGGTAGAGATTCTTTTTCGATTATTTCTCAAGGGAAAGTAGAAGAAATTTTTAACAGTAAACCTGAAGAACGTCGTGCGATTTTTGAAGAAGCTGCTGGAGTATTGAAATATAAAAACCGCAAGAAACAGGCAGAAAAACATCTAGGAGAGACAGACGATAACCTTAGTCGTGTGCAAGATATTATTTATGAGCTGGAAATTCAACTAGCACCATTGAAACAACAAAGCGATAATGCGAAGACCTATTTAGCATTAAAAGAGCAGTTATCTGAGCAAGATGTGAGTATGACAACTCATTTAATTGAAGAAACAAAAAACAAATGGAATGATAATAAAAAACAACTTGAAGAAAAAAATCAGTTGATAAATCAGAAAGAAACTGAAAAAAATGAACTAGAAGAAAAGCTTGAACGATTAAAATCTGAGCAAGCAACTCTTGAGCAAATGCTTGATAGCCATCAGCAACGCCTGCTTGACTATAGCACGCAATATGAACAACTTGAAACACAAAAGCGAGTGTTAGAGGAAAAACAAAAATTTTCTGTTCAAACAAAAGAGGCGCAACAAAAGACGTTACGTAACTTAGATACGGAAAAAGAAGCACTTAAACAAGAAATTCATTCTTTAGAAGAGGAAGAAAATAGTTTAATTGAAGAAAAGAAATCTCTTACGAAATTGATTTCACGCATTCGAGAAGAACTAGTTCAATACAGCAAATCAGCTAAAGAGCAATTAGATGATATGCGAAGTGATTATCTAGAATACATGCAACAACAAAGTCATGTGAACAACGAGTTAAAACATTTAGAAAAACAATTTAACCAAGAAACCAATAAAAACTCGCGTGAAATGAATCAGTATGAAGAGCTTGTTGAAACGATAACTAACAAACAAAAAGAACTAGATGAATTAACAAAAGTGTATGACGTTAAAAAAGAAAATGTTGTCACCTATTTAGAAGACTATCAGCAAAAAAGACAACTTAAAGAGCAACGTAGTCAGGAATTAAAAAAGTTAAACACGCAGTTAATGGATGCCTTAAGAATCTTACAACAAGCCCAAGCTAAGCAAAAAAGCTTGAAAGAATTGCAAGATAACTATTCAGGTTTCTATCAAGGTGTGCGAGCGGTGCTAAAAGAAAAACAACAGTTTCCAGGTATAGTCGGTGCTGTAGCGGAATTAATTGATATACCATCATCTTATCAACAAGCCCTTGAAACAGCACTTGGAGCAAGTGTTCAATATGTTGTAACAAAGGATGACCAAAGTGCTAGAGAAGCTATTTCTTATTTGAAGAAACAAAGACTAGGTCGTGCGACGTTTCTGCCATTGACTACTGTTAAAGCACGATATATTAGGCAAGATGTTTTAGATAAAGTACAAAATATGTCAGGGTTTGTGGGAGTAGCTAGTGAGTTAGTTCGTTATGATGAAGAGGTTTCTGCCATTGTTAAGAACTTATTAGGCTTAACTATTGTGGCGGATTCATTAGAGGCAGCCACTCATATCGCAAAACAAATTAACTTTCAGTATCGTGTGGTATCATTGGATGGAGATGTGATGAATCCTGGTGGTTCTATGACTGGTGGGATGAGCAAAAAAGGTCAGTCGATGCACTGGTTTTCTCAATCAAAAGAGTTACAAGATATTGAAAAGCAATTATCTCAAATGACCACTCTATACAAACAAAAAGAAACTGACGTGACTGAATTGCAAAAAGAAGTTTCTTTAATAGATGACTCACTTGAAAATCTGCGTAAATTGGGTGAAGAAGCCAGACTAACAGAGCAAAAACTACAATCACAAGTATCTCTTTTAACGCAAGATGTGACGCAGTTAGAAAAAGAAAAGAAAATACTAGAGTATGAGCAAAGTGAATTAAATCAATTTCTTACAGAGTATCAACAAGAAAAAGAACATTATGAAGCACAACAAAAAGAACTTGTTCAAAAGATTGCAGAGTTAGATAAAAGAATGGCTGATGTGGATCAGTTAGAGGCGACGAATTCTGAGAAAAAAGAAACTTTAACAAAAGAACTCGCTCAAAAAGAGGCCGATTTGGCTGTTACAAAAGAAAAACTAAATCAGTTAGCTGAAAAACAATTAGAACGAAATACTCGGTTACAAGAAGCAGATCAAAAAATGAGTGAAATGTTACAGGAAAGTCAATCCCATGAGGAAGACAGTTCTCATTATAAAGAAGACGAAGAAAACATTGCAAAACAAATGAGCGAAGCATCTCGTAAAAGAGAAGAAGTCTTGACTCAAATTAGTAAAGCAAAGAAACAACGAGAGCACTATGCTAAAACAATCAAAGAACACGACGTAATAGTCGATAAAAGTTATGCAGTCATTCGTGAACTTGTGAATCAGAAAACCGAGCTTGAAATCATGCAGGGAACTTGTGATAATCAATTAGATAGTTTATTGACTTATTTACAAGAAGAATATAGTTTAACTTTTGAAGCAGCAAAAGAAAGATCATTTGATATTCAAGATGCATCACAAGTGAGCCAAGTCATTCGTGATTTGAAAGTTAAAATTTCAGAGCTAGGGCCAGTCAATATATCAGCCATTGCGCAACATGATGAAATATTAGAACGATATGACTTTTTAACGAGTCAACGAGATGATTTGAATCAAGCGAAAGATGAGTTACAAGAGACAATGGATGAGATGGACATGTTAGTGATGAAACAGTTCCATGAAGTCTTTTGTGATATTCGTGAAGAGTTTCGTCAAGTGTTTCCTAAAATGTTTGGAGGTGGACATGCTGATTTGATATTAAGTGATGAAACAGATTTACTTCATACTGGAATAGATATTGTCGCACAACCACCTGGTAAAAAATTACAACAATTAAGTTTATTGTCTGGTGGAGAAAGGGCGTTAACTGCGATTGCCTTGCTGTTTTCTATCATTCAAGCACGCCCAATTCCGTTTTGTATTTTAGATGAGGTTGAAGCAGCATTAGATGAAGCAAACGTTGCCCGATTTGGAAATTACTTGCGTCACTTTGGAGATGCCACGCAATTTATAGTAATCACTCATCGTAAAGGAACGATGGAGTCAGCTAAAATGTTGTATGGGGTGACGATGCAAGAGTCGGGTATCTCGAAAGTCGTGTCCGTACATTTAGAAGAGATGGAAAAACTAGAAGAGACACTAAAATAGACAGGGGAGAATGGTATGATTAGATTAATCGCGATTGATTTAGATGGTACATTGTTAACAGATGATAAACAAATTTCAGATAGAAACAAAGAAGTATTAACTAAAGCTAAAGAACAAGGTGTTAAAGTCGTTCTTTGCACAGGAAGACCATTATTTGCGATTGAGCCTTATCTAGATAGATTAGAGTTAAGAGATGAAGGAGATTATAGCATCACGTTTAATGGTAGCTCCGTGCAAAAAAACGATACGGCAGAGACATTATTAGCTCATTCATTATCGTTTGATGAAGTGAGTCGTGTCGCAAAAGTGATGAGAAAATTAAATTTACCACTAGATATTATTTCTGCGGATACAGTCATTCATCTGGATACGGCTAAAGAACCTCATACATCAATCTATGAATCAATGAATCCATTGCTTAAGGTAGAACATGCCACACTCGAAACATTAGATAAGGATCGTTTATTTAATAAAATGGTGGTGGCAGTTGAAACAAGCTATCTTGATGAAAAAATAGCACAATTACCAAAAGAATTATTGGAAGAATTTAATATCATGAAGTCTCGTGTGAATCTATTAGAAATCATCCATAAAGAAGCAAGTAAAGCAGCTGGAATTGATGAGTTAGCTAACTATTTAGGCATTAAACAATCTGAAGTGATGGCAATTGGTGATGAAGCCAACGATTTTTCGATGATTGAGTATGCAGGAATGGGAGTCGTGATGGATAATGGAAGTCAAGAAGTCAAAGACATCGCCCAATTTATCACGAAAAGTAATGAAGAAGATGGAGTCGCACATGCGGTTGAAACATTTGTGCTGACAAAATAGTAGGAGGAAGTTAAATGGGATTTTTTGATAAGATAAAAAAAGCCGTTTTAGGTGAGAAAAAAGTTGAAGAAGCACCGAAAGAAGAACTAGTTGAAGAATTAGAGGAAACGGTCGAAGAACTCTCTCAAGAAGAAAATCATGGCACAGTTGTCGTAACGGAAGAACCAGAAGAAAAAGAAGAAACGATTGTTGAAGAATTAGTTGAAGTGAGTGAGCAAGAACAACCTAAAGAGGAAATAAAAGAAACAATCGTTGAAGAAGTGCCAGAGGTTAAAAAGCCAGTTAAGGTACCAGAACCACCAGTAGTCGAAGAGAAAAAAGAAGAAACCATTAAAAAATATGATAAAGGATTAGAGAAATCAAGACGTTCGTTTGGTCAGTATATGAATGAACTATTTGCTAATTTCAGAATGGTTGATGATGAGTTCTTTGAAGACTTAGAAGAAGCGTTGATTTCTGCCGATGTTGGATTTGAAACGGCAATGCGTATTTCTGATGAGTTACAAGAAGAAGTCAAACTAAAAAACGTGAAGAAGAAAAAAGATGTTCAAGCAACGATTATCGAAAAATTAGTTGAGATTTATGAAGCAGAAGGCATTGAAGAAAATAATGAGTTAAACATCCAAACTGATAGTCCGACTATTATGCTATTTGTTGGTGTGAATGGTGTTGGTAAAACAACAAGTATTGGTAAATTAGCCAAACGTTACAAGGATGAGGGTAAGAAAGTCTTGTTAGCTGCTGCGGATACCTTTAGAGCCGGAGCAATTGATCAATTGGTTGTTTGGGGAGAACGTGCTGGTGTGGATGTGGTTAGACATAATGCTGGTGGAGATCCTGCTGCTGTTGTATTTGATGCAGTAGAAAAAATGAAAAACGAGCATTATGATATTCTATTAGTTGATACAGCAGGACGTTTGCAAAATAAAGTCAACTTAATGAAAGAATTAGAAAAAATGAAGCGTATTATTGAACGAGAATATCCTTCTGCTCCTCATGAAGTCTTGTTAGTAGTAGACGCAACAACTGGTCAAAACGCTTTGATTCAAGCAAAAGAATTTAAAAATACCACAGACGTTACAGGGATAGTTTTAACTAAGCTAGATGGAACTGCTAAAGGTGGGATTGTATTAGCTATTAGAAATGAGTTACATTTACCAGTGAAACTAGTTGGTTTAGGTGAAAAAATCACTGATTTAGAAGAGTTTAATCCAAATCAATTTGTTTATGGGTTATTTAAGGATTTAATGGAAGATTATGATGGGTAAATAAAAAAGTGATAGGACCATTAATGGTTTCCTATCACTTTTTTATATCTCGATAAAGTTAATATTATGATCCGAAAAATATGACGTATAAGGATCTGAAAATGATTTGTTTGAGATTAATGTATCAACATCACTTAAATTGGCATAAGTTAAAAGAGTGGAGTGATCAAATTTTGTTTTATCAGCTAATAAAAATTTCATATTAGCTTTGTCCATCACTTGTCGTTTTATCTCATATTCCATAATATCAGAGTTCATTAATCCATTCCAAATGGAAACTGCAGTAGCTGCCATAAACGCTTTGGTAATATTGTACTTCACTGATAACTCATCGTTTTCTACTCCAACAAATGAACGAGTGGGTTTTTTAAAGATATGCCCAATTAGAAATATAGTGACCTTTCTTAGTTTTTCTGCTTTTAGTACTACGTCTAAGCTATTTGTGATGATAATAAGAGGCATATCTTCATCTATATAGTCCAAAATATATTTTGTTGTTGTTCCAGAGTCTATATAAACTAAATCATCAGGTTCAATAAAAGAAGCTGCCCTTTTTGCAATGGCTTTTTTTTCTTCCTTATTTTCAATGTTTCGATATTCAAAATCAACGAGTGTTCCTTCTTTAACACTGATACCACCATAAACTTTTTCAAAACGTGAGTCAGTTAAAATTTTGTTTACATCTCGTCTGATGGTATTCATCGAGACATTGAATTCTTCTTCAAGTTCTTTTAGGCTAACGTGATGATGGTCTAAAATATACTGTTTAATCGATTCAAAACGTTTTTCTTTCATAATCTTTTCTCCGTTCACTATCTTTTCTTTCATGATAGCATTTATATTAAACTTAATCAATACTTAACCATTTTTTATATAAGTTAACAATTTTTTTGAAAAAAATGTCAAAAAACATTGACTGTTGATTAGATTAAAGGTAATATTAAATCGAAGTTAACCAAAACAACCAAGATGTAACAATTTAAATGGTATGTTTTAAGTAAATCTATGGAGGGGTATTAATGTCAATTAGAAAATTAAAAAATTATATAAACGGTGAGTGGGTAGAAAGTCGAACAACCACATACGAAACAGTAGTTAACCCTGCAACAAAAGAAGCAATGTGTGACGTTCCGTTATCAACTCGTGAGGATTTAGATCATGCAGCAACAGTAGCACATGAAGCATTTCAAATATGGAAAGAAGTCGCTGTACCAAGACGAGCAAGAATTTTATATAAATTTCATCAATTATTAATTGAAAACAAAGATGAGTTAGCAAAATTAGTTACGTTAGAAAATGGAAAGGCTTTATCTGAAGCATATGGTGAAGTTCAACGTGGTATTGAAAACGTAGAATTTGCTGCTGGAGCACCAACTTTAATGATGGGGGATAATTTATCTTCTATCGCAACAGATGTTGAAGCAAGTGTTTATAAATACCCAATCGGAGTGGTTGGTGGAATAACACCATTTAACTTTCCAATGATGGTTCCATTCTGGATGTTCCCGATGGCGATTGCTACAGGAAATACAGTAGTATTGAAACCCTCTGAAAAAGCACCTATGTTAATGGAAAAAGTGGTGAGCTTATTAGAAGAAGCTGGTCTACCTAAAGGAGTATTTAATGTAGTTTTTGGAGCACATGATGTTGTAAACGGTTTATTGCAACACCCGGATATCAAAGCGATTTCATTTGTTGGGTCGCAACCAGTTGGACAATATGTTTATACTGAAGGATCTAAAAACTTAAAACGTGTTCAATCCCTAACAGGAGCTAAAAATCATACGATTGTGTTAAATGATGCCAATCTTAAAGACAGTATTCCTGCTATTGTAAGTGCCGCGTTTGGTTCAGCGGGTGAGCGTTGTATGGCTGCTGCAGTGGTAACTGTAGAAGAGGGTATCTATGATGAATTCATGGTTGAGTTAACAAAAGCCACAAAAGATATCAAGATGGGTAATGGATTAGATGATGGCGTGTTCTTGGGCCCAGTTATTCGTCAAGAAAACTTAGATCGTACACTAAACTATATCGAGCAAGGCATTGAAGCAGGTGCTAATTTAATCTGTGATGGTCGTGAGCAACTAGATGAGGCGGGATTCTTTGTTGGACCAACTATTTTTGAAGGTGTGACAACAGACATGACTATCTGGAAAGATGAATTATTTGCTCCAGTATTATCTATTATGAAAATTAAAGATTTACAAGAAGGGATTAACATCGCGAATGCCTCAGAGTTTGCTAACGGTGCTTGCCTCTTTACAAATAATGCTTCGGCTATTCGCTACTTTAGAGAAAACATTGATGCTGGAATGTTAGGTATTAACTTAGGTGTTCCTGCTCCAATGGCAATGTTCCCATTCTCAGGATGGAAATCATCATTCTACGGCACACTACCAGCAAATGGGAAAGCTGGAGTAGATTTCTATACACGGAATAAAGTCGTAACAGCACGTTATGCACGCAGTGATGTGTAGAGGAGGAAATAAAATGGTTGAGTTAAAACGACGTCCGTATAAAAAAGAACTTTCTGAACACGTGGTGGAATGCCATCACGTGACACGTGAGGCGGACGGATTACGCTATATTGAAATGCGCGTGTTAAACCTATCTAAAGATGGTATTTACACAGAAGAATTAACGAATTTAGAAGCGTGTATTGTCGTGATGACTGGGAAAATTGATGTAACAGTTGGAGAAGAGTCATTTAAACAAATTGGGAATCGTCAAGATGTCTTTGATAGAGTTCCAACTGATAGTGTCTATGTTTCAAGTGGTAAAACGTTCGATATTATGACCAATGAGGATGCTAGAGTATTAATAGCCTACGCTCCAAGTAATAAATCATTGCCAACAGCTTTAATTAAAGCTTCTGATAATACAGTAGAACATCGTGGTAAATATCAAAATAAACGAACAGTGCATAATATTATGGATGATCAAAGTCCCATTTCAGATAAATTGATTGTGGTTGAAGTATATACAGATAGTGGTAATTGGTCTAGCTATCCCCCTCATAAACACGATCAAAATAATTTACCACATGAATCCTTCTTGGAAGAAACCTATTATCATGAAATGACCCCTAAACATGGATTTGTATTCCAAAGAGTGTATACCGATGATCGTTCGTTAGATGAAACCATGACTGTAGAACATGAAAATGTGGTGCTAGTACCAAAAGGTTATCATCCAGTATCAGTCCCTGATGGATACGATGGTTACTATTTAAATATTATGGCAGGGCCAATCAAAAAATGGCAATTTCATAATGACAAAGATCATGAATGGATTTTAAGTAGAGATTAATAAAAAGGAGTTTAACTATGACAACTTATGATTTAATAGCTGTTGGCCGAGCGTGTATTGATTTAAATGCAGTCGAGTACAATCGTCCAATGGAAGAGACAGAAACATTTAGTAAATATGTTGGAGGATCTCCAGCGAATATTGCAATTGGTGCTTCAAAATTAGGATTATCTTGTGGATTTATTGGGAAAATTCCTGATGATCAACATGGTCGATTTATCTCAAATTACATGTCAGAAGTTGGAATTGATACAAGTCAAATGGCAATCGATAAAAATGGACACAAATCAGGGTTAGCGTTTACCGAAATTCTAAGTCCATCAGAATGCAGTATTTTAATGTATCGGGATGATGTGGCTGACTTATATTTAGAGCCAAGTGAAGTCGATGAAGAGTATATTAAACAAGCTAAAATGTTGGTTGTATCAGGAACAGGATTGGCACAAAGTCCTAGCCGTGAAGCAGTGTTGAAGTCGGTTGCGCTAGCGAGAAAAAATAATGTTAAAGTGGTTTTCGAATTAGATTATCGTCCTTACACATGGAAAAATGCAGAAGAAGTATCTGTTTACTACTCAATCGTAGCTGAACAATCAGATGTCGTGATTGGAACACGTGATGAATTTAATATGTTGGAAAACGTAACAGAAGGAAATAACGACAAAACAGTCGCGTATTTATTCCAACATGAGCCTGAATTAATCGTGATTAAACATGGTGTGGAAGGGTCATATGCTTATACAAAAGAGGGCGAAACATTCCGTGGTAAAGCGTATAAATCAAATGTATTAAAAACATTTGGCGCAGGGGACTCTTATGCCGCAGCCTTTTTATATGCTTTAAGTAAGGGAAAAACAATTCAAGAAGCATTGCAATATGGTAGTGCCTCAGCAGCCATCGTGGTAAGTAAACATAGCTCATCTGAAGCCATGCCAACAGTGGAACAAATTGAAGCGTTAATGGAAGAACAATCAAACTAAAAGGAAGTAAGCTAATGAGAGAAACAATTCGATTAACAACAGCACAAGCATTAGTTAAGTTTTTAAATCAACAATATATCTATGTTGATGGTGTAGAAACACCTTTTGTTGAAGGAGTATTTAATATTTTTGGACATGGTAATGTCTTAGGTTTAGGTCATGCTTTAGAGGAAAATCCAGGGCATTTAAACGTAATGCAAGGTAAAAATGAACAAGGGATGGCGCATGCTGCGATTGCTTATGCCAAACAAATGAAACGACAAAAAATTTATGCTGTAACAGCCTCAGCTGGGCCAGGATCAGCAAACATGATTACAGCAGCAGCGACAGCACATGCTAATAATATTCCTGTTTTATTTTTACCAGCAGATACCTTTGCAACACGTCAACCAGATCCAGTGTTGCAACAACTAGAGCATGAATCTAGTATTTCACTAACAACAAACGATGCATTTAAAGCGGTATCACGATATTGGGATCGTGTGACGCGTCCCGAACAGTTGATGTCAGCGTTAATTCGAGCGTTTGAAGTGATGACAAACCCTGCAACAGCAGGACCAGCAACGATTTGTTTACCGCAAGATACTGAAGGGGAAGCATTTGATTTTGATGCATCATTTTTTAAAAAACGTGTTCACTATTTAGATCGTACAAGTCCTGTTGAAAGAGCCTTGAATGATGCACTAGATAGAATAAAAGAAAGCAAACGTCCAGTGATGATTGTGGGTGGTGGTGCGAGATATTCTGGTGCTGGTGAGATAATCCAACAGATTGCAACGCAACATAATATCCCATTAGTTGAAACGCATGCAGGTAAGTCAACTATTCCAAATAGTTTTGCTTATAACTTAGGTGGTACAGGTATCTTAGGAACATCAGCTGCCAATAAAGCGATTGAGTCTACTGATTTAGTGATAGGAATTGGAACTCGTTATACCGATTTTACTACGTCATCAAAGACAGCATTTAATTATGATAAAACACGTTTTATTAATATCAATGTGAGTCGAGTACAAGCCTATAAATTTGATGCCTTACAAGTAGTGGGTGACGCGAAGGCTAGCTTAGAATGGTTTAGTCAACATTTGGATGACTATAAAGCCAGTTATGGTCATGAGTTAGAAGAATGGCAAAAAGAATGGCAAGAAGAACGCCAACGTTTACATAATATTGTCTTTAATAGAGAAACATTTAAAGCAGAAATTGCGGATCATTTTTCACAAGAAATCATGAATGATTATGCTGATGTGTTGCAAACAGAATTTACCCAAACCAATGCGTTAATCACACTAAATGATACAGTAGCAGATGACAGTGTTGTCGTTGCTTCAGCGGGTTCTTTACCAGGAGATGTGCAACGATTATGGGAAACAGATACAGTCAATACATATCATTTAGAGTATGGTTACTCATGTATGGGGTATGAAGTAGCAGGAGCGTTAGGAGCAAAATTGGCTAATCCAAATCAAGAAGTGTATGCCGTATTAGGCGATGGTAGTTTCTTGATGTTACATACAGAGTTAGTAACAGCCCTACAGTACAAACAAAAAATTAATATTTGTTTGTTTGATAACGCTGGATATGGCTGTATTAATAATTTACAAATGTCTAATGGTGGTGGAAGTTTTAATTGTGAATTACGTGATGCTGATAATCAAATTATGGCAATTGATTATGCAATGGTTGCAAAAGGATATGGAGCAAAAGTGTATCGTGTTAACACACGTGAGGAACTTGTTGCCGCATTAGAAGATGCAAAAAAACAAACAGTGTCAACATTGATTGACATTAAAGTATTGCCAAAAACCATGACTGATGGATATGGTGGTTGGTGGAATGTTGGAGTATCAGAAGTATCAGATAATCCTAATGTGACACAAGCATGGAAACAAAGAGAACAGAAGTTAGAAAAAGCGTGGAAGTATTAAGGTTTGGGAATATAGCTAGCTAAATAAAGGTGTTAGCTATATTTCTTTTAAAAACAAAGAAAGCGCTCTTTTTTGAGCTAGGAGGATACTATGACAATTATTAAGTTAGGGATTGCACCAATCGCTTGGACAAATGATGATATGCCGGAATTAGGTAAGGAAAATACGTTTGAACAATGTATCAGTGAAATGGCATTAGCAGGGTACACAGGAACAGAAATTGGAAACAAATATCCGAAAAATCCAGAAGAATTAAAAAGTTACTTAGAACCACGTGGGTTATCAGTAGCTAGTGCATGGTTTAGTGCTTTTTTAACAACCAAACCATTTGAAGAAACAGAAGAGGCTTTTATGTTACATCGTGACTTTTTACATGCGATGGGAGCAAAAGTCATCGTTGTGTCAGAACAAGGACATAGTGTACAAGGTCAAATGGAGACACCTGTTTTTGATAAAAAACCTGAATTTACAGAAGATGAATGGGAAAAATTAACAAGTGGGTTAGATAAATTAGGCGAGTTGGCAAATGAAAAAGACATGTCTATTGTTTACCACCACCATATGGGGACAGGTGTCCAAACAACTGATGAAATCAATCGTTTGATGGCTGAGACAGATCCTAAAAAAGTGTCACTATTATATGATACTGGTCACTTAGTTTTCTCTGGTGAAGATCCGATTGAAGTGTATCAAACACACAAAGACCGTATTAAACATATTCACTTTAAAGATATCCGTAAAGAAAAAATGGAAGAAGTCAAAACAAACACATTTAGTTTCTTAAAAGGCGTTAAAGAAGGCGTGTTCACTGTTCCAGGAGATGGCATGATTGATTTTACACCAATTTGGGAAGAGATTGAAAAAGATGGTTATGAAGGATGGATTGTCGTAGAAGCAGAACAAGATCCAGCAAAAGCTAATCCATTTATTTATGCAAAAAATGCTCGTGAATACATCAAATCAGTTACGAAACTGTAATAAAGGGAGACGGTCATGAATCTATTTTCTATTTTAAGTTTTGTTGTCATTATTAGTTGTGTGTGGTTATTTGCTTATAAACGCTCACGTGGCGTCAATGTTGATGGGGCAGAAGGATTCTTTATGGGTGGTCGAAGTTTGACTGCCCTACCGATTGCTGGTTCGATTATTATGACGAATTTATCAACAGAGCAAATTGTGGGCCAAAATGGACAAAGTTATGTCGCAGGAATGGAAGTTATGGCATGGGAAGTCACATCAGCCATCGCAATCGTTATGTTAGCGTCCGTTTTCTTACCAAAGTATTTAAAATATGGGATTAATACCGTATCTGATTTTATTGAAATACGTTATGATACACAAATTAAGAGAATTATTTCAGCATTATTTATTATTACTTACATCACATCTTTTTTACCCGTGGTATTATATTCAGGATCATTAGTATTTAATAAGATTTTTCGGATTGATGAACTGTTGGGTATTCGTCCTATTACGTCAATCATTGTCGTTTCACTAGCTATTGGTGTCATTGGAATTTTGTACCTACTTATTGGGGGATTACGTCTAAGTGCTTACAGCGATACAGTGTATGGCTTTGGTTTATTAGCTTGTGGTCTACTGATTCCGACAATTGGCGTTACAATGCTTGGTGATGGTAGTTTCATTGCAGGAATTGATCACATTGTGGATAACACACCTTGGTTACTAAATTCTGTTGGTTCAATTGATTCAGCGATTGTTCCTTGGCCAACACTATTAACAGGTATGATGTTTAATAATTTATATTTCTGGTGTACCAATCAGATGATTGTCCAAAAAGCGTTAGCTGGAAAAAACTTAGCTGAAGCGCAAAAAGGCGTATTTATTGTTGGGTTCTTTAAAGTATTTGGTGCATTATTTTTAGTATTTCCAGGAATTGTAGCGAGAAATATTTTTGGTGATGCATTAATGGGGATGCCTGATGAGGCGTACCCAACACTTGTGACACATGTTTTACCAGAGATGATTTATGGCGTGTTTGCAGCAGTTATTTTTGGGGCGATTTTATCGTCATTCTCAGGAGCGTTAAACGCGACCTCAACATTATTATCGCTTGATTTTTATAAGCCTGTTTTCAATAAACAAGCAACCGATCATGATATCACGCGTTTTGGTAAACGGATTACCGTTGCGATCGGGTTGTTATCTATCTTTATCTCACCATTGATTTCATTTGCACCAGCAGGGTTGTATCAATTCGTGCAAGAATTCAATGGATTGTATAATATGCCATTATTGGTAATTATTCTATTAGCATTTTACTCTAAAAAAGCAACAGCCTTTGCAGCAAAAGTAACGATTTACTTACATATTATCTTGTATGCGTTATCAAAAGTTGTGTTAAAAGATGTGCATTTTCTATATGTGTTAAGTGTGCTATTTTTCTTAGATATGCTTGTTATGTTTGTGGTTTCAAAACTGAAACCAGATGGTGATTTTGAATTGAAAGTCTTTAATACAAAAGTAGATATCACACCTTGGAAACATACAAAATTAGTGAGTGTGATTACCGTTTTAGTAGTTATTTTAACATATTTAATGTTTTCTCCAGTGGGGATTGCTAGATAAAAAAATTAGGGGATGAATGATATGACAAAAGAATTAGTTGTAGGCGTAATTGGCGGCGGACGTATTGGAAAACTTCACACGAAAAACTTAGTACAAATGCCAGGTGTTAAAGTAAAAGCGGTCGCGGATATTTTTGCAGATAACATGCCAACATTTGAAGCAGAATATGGTGTACCATTAGTATCGGATTTTGATGCCATCTTTAATGATGATGAGATTGATGTGGTATTTATTTGTACACCAACGGACACACATGTTGAATTAATCAAAAAAGCAGCGGCAGCGAAAAAACATATCTTCTGTGAAAAACCAATTAGTTTTTCTGATGAAGAAACAGTTGAAACCTATCATATTGTGAAAGAAGCAGGGGTGAAATTCCAACTAGGTGTTAACCGTCGTTTCGACCGTAATTTTGCACAAGTAAAAAAACATGTTCAAGATGGATCAATTGGAGATATCCAATTATTACGTATTGATTCACGTGATCCAGAAGCACCACCTTTATCTTATGTTAAGTCGTCAGGCGGTCTATTTTTTGATATGATGATACATGACTTTGATATGGCCCGTTTTATCACAGGTAGTGAAGTAAAAGAAGTTTATGCTACAGGGGATGCATTGGTTAATCCTGAACTTGAAGGAATCGATGTTGACACAGCAATTGTGACATTAACCTTTGAAAATGGTTGTTTAGGTGTGATTAGTAACAGTCGTCAAGCAGTGTATGGTTATGACCAACGTTTAGAAGCATTTGGTTCAAAAGGTGCGTCTCAAGCAGAAAATGAACGAGTAAATCAAGTTGTGTTATCAGATGAGTCCGGTGTTCATAGCCAAAAACCACTTCACTTCTTCTTAGAGCGTTACAATGATGCATACATTAAAGAAGTGGAAGAATTTTTAACAGCTATTAAAGATGACACAGACACTGTTGTGACATATGAAGATGGTATCATGGCACAACGTTTAGCATTTGCTGCAAATGAATCATTGAAAACTGGTCAGCCTGTTAAAGTTAAAAAAATATAAAAGGTGAATGACATGGAAAAAAGTATTTTATTTGTCTGTGAGTCAGGTATTAGTGCCTCATTATTTGTTTCAAAAATGTTAGAAAGTTTAAGAGATCATGGTTTGAATTATGATGTTGATTATGCACCAGTTCAACGTGTGGAAACAAAATTGTCACAACAACATTATGATGTGATTTTACTTGCACCACAAATTAAACGTTATGAAAAAGAATTAAGAAGTTTACTTGAAGAAAAATCACATGAATCATATGTGAGCGGGATTCAAGATGATGAGTTTGTGACGATGAATATTGAGCGGATATTAGAGCGAATTAGATAGAAACTTATACACTAAATAAAAACTAGTTATTTCAAATCATAGAAAGGTTTGGCGTAACTAGTTTTTTCATATTAACGGTTTATTCGTTTCTTACTTATTTGGTTGTGGAATGCCGGTAATTGATTTCACATTATAGTACTGAGCCATCCATTTATTGAACCAAGCTTCCCTATCCTGTGTCACATTGGCAGTCCCTTTATAGGCATTATAATTAGTTTTAGGATAAGTAATCATAGGCAAAGTGACATCCTCATCTGGACTTGCATTTTTTAGTAAAGCAACTTGTTCCATTACTTGAGAATATGTTGTACGATTGTCTTGTATGGCATTATAGTAATGATAGGCTGAAAAAAGTAATAACCCAACAGTTAAAATAAATTGGGATTTTTTTAATTTAAGCAAACGATTGAGTAAATATGTGGTAACTATTACGAGATAAACAGATGCCCCAAATAATACACGTAAGGGTTGTTCAGAAACAAGAATCAGACTATAAATACAAGCAAAATGCCCTATAAGTAAAAGAATGATGAAGTAGATATCTTTTGCATTTATAGCTTTCAGTAATGATAAAATAAGTATCAGAACAAGAATTAATAGATAGAAAAAATAAAAATGAATCATGCTATTGGTGAAAATGTTAGTTAGATTTCGTGATAAGACTTCTATTGATAAATCAATATGGCCACGTTTTTGTGATCCAGCTGAGGACATCATGGAGATAAAGCCTAAAACGGAGAATAAAATACCTGTAATCTGATAAATTTTTATTTTTTTATTGATGATAATATTTAATAAAAAGATGCATACGGCTACCAATATCGTAGCTGGACCAGAATTTTCATTTGTTACACCTGTCAAAAATCCTAAGAAGATAGACCCCAAAATCACAAAAAGATGATCGTCTAGATTTTTTAAATATAGCAATAAAAAACCAGTGTAAAAGAGTGAGGTCCAAAGATAGTTTCCTGCCCCAGATACCCACAGCACTGTTTGACCAAAACTTGGAATCATTAACCAAAGTAACATCGCTATTTGCGCTAAAAGCATGCCTGGTTTCTTAATACTTGACCTAGTTTCTATAATTGCATAGATTAAATACATCAATAGGATAAATGCGAATGTGTTAAATATATTAAAAATAATTTTGTCATATTGAAGAAAAAATTGAACGATACTATGGGCTAAATATCGTCCATTCCACAAATGGTAATGATTGATTTGTGAAGTAACGATGGAGCCTATCCCATCTATTTTCTCAATATCAGTTGTTGGCATATGTCCTTTATAGACATAATGGTAAGTATAATCATCAGATGTATAGTATGTTAATTGATTTAATGTAAAAATTGTGATAAAAGTGATGATTAAAACGAGCCATTTTATGTATGTGTTTTCCTTTTTGCTGTTTAAACAGCTGTTGTTTTTTTTTGAATGTTTTCTTCTTGTCATAATCGTATAATCTTTTGTGTTTATTAATGTTGTTAACATGAACAATTCAACCCTGCTTTATTATATATGGACTTCAATTAAAAATCTACAAAATAAAAAGAAAGCACCTAAAAACAGTGCTTTCTTTTTCATATTTATCAAAATGACAGTTAATCTTTTTTTCCAATATGTTTAAAACTAATATCAACGAATACATTGGCTATAAAATCTGTGATGACAGTTATCCATTCCATAATGTATCACTCCTTATAGTTTTCTGTTATTATACTACATAATAGATTAATTTAGGTAAATAAAGGTCTATAAATGAAAGGAGACGACGATGTCACAGAAAAAATCATTTAATCAATTAATTATTTACATTATTCTTTTCTTTTTCATATGGAATGTGTATGAGTTTGTGGTAAAACCACCAATTATGATGAATTTTCCATCAATTATAGGTACATTGATTCAATCAGTTATTAAAATAGGAGTATGGACGGTTCCAAGTTTCCTATTAATTAAAAAGAATGAAGGCATCGCGATACACTACCCTGCTTTATTTCAGCAAAAAACGAAGTGGAGTAGATGGTTGATTGTTGCTTTAGCAATAGTTGTCTACCTACTCATGATTTCTTATATACAATATGGCAATATAGCCATAAGAGCTAGTTTCCGACCTATTTCTTTAATCAATGCTGTTTTATTTGTCGGTATAACAGAAGAGTTGGTTTTTAGAGGTTGGATACTTAATTCGTTACTGACAAAAGTTTCAAAGTGGAATGCGGTGATCCTGTCATCTATTTTATTTGTTTTTATTCATTTTCCAACATGGATATATACAGGAACGTTGAATGGTATTATTTCTTCTGGTGGATTTATTCAGGTGTTTATTCTTGGCATTTTATTTAGTTGGTCGTTTATGAAAAGTAAAAATATTTTTGTGCCAATGTTATTACATATGACATGGAATCTTATTAATACTATGTTTTATGGGTAGAAAGAGGGTTATTATGGTAGATATTTGGGAAGAATTGTATTTACGAGCGAAAGAGTATTATCACCCTACAGAAGTAAATAGTTTTATCTATACGAATCATGTGGTATGTGCGTTAGAAAGTAAGAGTGGACAGATTTTTACAGGGTACTGTATTGAAGGAACAGGTGGCACAATCAATTTGTGTGCCGAAAGAATGACTTTAATTAATATGTATCAAGCAAGTGGAGAAACTCAAGTTAAAAGAATTATTGCTTTTAGAGATACTCCTCCAACAAATCATGGAGGTATGCCTTGTGGTATTTGCCGTGAAACATTGATGCAGTTTTCTCCTAAAAACAAAGAAACTCAAATTATGGTTGATTATGAATCAAGAGAGATTGTCATGTTAGAAGAATTGTTACCAAAATGGTGGGGAGATATAAGAGGATAACAGCTAAAATAAAGATGGATGAGGTGCTTTTTTGAAAATAGGAATTATTTGTGCTATGCCAATAGAATTAGATTATTTACGTCATCATTTGAATTGTACACCTGTTGTATTAAAAAAACGGACGTTCTACTTAGCTGATTATGGGGAAAATGACTTGGTGCTATTTGCAAGTGGCGTAGGTAAAGTAAATGCCACTGTTTATACGCAATTATTAATTGATTATTTCGAGACCAATGTCATATTAAATATTGGAATAGCAGGAGGGTTGCATCCTTGTTTAAAACCATTAGATATTGTTTTAGGAGATCGATATAGTCATCATGATGTGGATAAAAATCAAATGGAACGATTATTTCCATATACGTCAGATTTTCAAGCAGACACACAGTTGTTGGCTAAATTTAAAGCACATCACCAAGAGGGCATGATAGGGTGTATAGTGTCTGGAGAATCATTTATTGCAGATGATAATGAAAAGGCACGTATTATTGAAACCTTTGACGCTGTTGCGGTAGATATGGAAACAAGTGCTATTGCTCATGTTTGTTTTATAAATGAGATACCCTTTTTATCTATTAGAGGTATATCTGATTTAGCGAATGATAAAGCAACAGAAAGTTATGATAATTACGAAAAATTAGTGAGCGATAGAGTCGGAAAGTTTTGTTTAGACGTATTGGAAAATTAGAATAAAAAAGCTAGCTTAGCCGTGAGTCTAAGTTAGCTTTTTTTAGTATTTAGTACACTCATAAACGAATAGAAATACAATAGTAGACAACTTATACATAGTGCTATCAATGAGACATTACTACTAAAAGCTGTGGCCAGGGTAGTAAAGATAAAAATAGTGATTGGAGGGAAAAACATGAGCAGTGTGCTGACTCCTCCAGCAATAGTTGCTAACTTATCAAGAGGAATTTCTTTCATCAGTTTAGCATTAAATTTTGGATTTAAAATACCAATGAGTAGTCCCAAAATAAATTGAAACCCTAATAATAAATAGATATTTTTAAGTAAAATACTGCAGACAAGTAAGGCCATGAAAAATAAAATAAGTTGAGTGAATTGTTCCAGCTCTAACCTTTTAAATAATTTTGTTCCAAATAAACTCCCAAGTATCACCCCAATAGATGTTAAACCTTGAATAAGAGAAAAGGTAAATGAAAAACTATCAATAATGAGAGCAGAGTCTTTTGCTAAAATAATTGATAAAAGAGGTGAAATAGCAGAAGATAAGCCATTTAAGCCAGCAAAAACTAAAATTAATTTAAAAAATTGTTTATTCTTTGTTGTTTCTTTAATAGCGAATACCATTTGTTTCCAAATAGCAGATAGTGAGATGTTCTCATGTTTATCTAGATGATCTTTTTCTAAGGTATCTAGGCTTTTTTTCATTGATAAAACAATCAAAGCTGTCGCAAAAAAGGTCATACTATTAATGACAGCTAGCAATTGATAAGAAAACAGTCCTAATAAATAGGCACCAACAAATTGGGCAATAATCGCCACAATGTTACTAATTGCTCCATTTAAACCTTGAGCTTCTTCTAAATCATCTTGTTCCACAATTAATGGAACAAAGGGATAGAACAAACTGTTTGAAAATTCTCCAACATTGTCAGAAATAAAATTAATCAAACTAATGCCAACTAATAACATCATACTTTGTTGAAAACCGATTAAAAACCCAACTGATAGGTACAGCACACCACGTATTAATCCAGAGTAAAATATTTTTGTGGCTTTATTTTCGCTCATATCAGCCAAACTGCCTAGCGGGGAAGCAAAAATAAAGGGAATGCTTTCAGATAATGACACAATCGTGATGGCAAGAGATGAATTTGTAAATTGTGCTGCATATGTCATAAGAGCAATATAATACATTGAATCTCCAAGAGTTGATATAAAGTTGTTCAGAATAATCTTTTGATAGAGTGGGTATTTTTTGATAATAGACATAAGTGATTCCTCCTTTTTTTATAGTATAGAATGATTCGTTTTATGAACGAATAAATGGTAAAGTATAGTTGACCAAAAAGGAGGGATTTGATGGAGTCAGATTATGGAAAAGTAGTTCGTGACATACGACTAAACAAGGGATACTCACAAAAATACTTATATTCTGGGATTGTTTCTAAAACTTACGCTATAGATTTTGAAAAAGGACTGCATGATATGTCTGTGACAAAATTCATGGATGTATTAGCTAGGTTAGATATGGGGTATAAAGAGTTTAAGTTCATTGCTAATAATTATCAATCACCAGAAGAAATTACGAGTGATGTTTTAGTAGCGATTGCGGCAAATCGTGGAGACATTGAGACACTTAAAAAATTACAAACATATTATGATAAACCGAAAAGCGAACAGGATAAGATACTAAAAGCGAGACTGAACCTGTTAATTTATTCCTATGAGGAGTCACAGTACACACATACTGAACCGGCTGTTTATAAAAAAGAAGATGTTGAGATACTAAAAAATTACTTAGTATCTATAGATTCTTGGACAATTAGCGAAAGTAATTTTTTCTTAAACAATGGGCATTATTTTGATTATGATACCTACCGATTTTTGACGGAATCAGCCTTAAAACAATTGGAACGATATAATACATTTCAAGAAGCAATTAAGGTTAAAAGTTTTTTACTTTGTAATTTTTTAAGTACAGCTATAGAAAATCAAGACTGGAACAGTTTAAAAAAGTATCGTGAATCGTTTTTTGATGTTACAAAAGATACAGGTGAAGGATTTCAACAACGAACCCTTTGCGTGCTGACATATAGTTTATATGATTATGTTATGACAAAAGATCAGACATTTTTGTTAAATGCAAAAAAGATAGAAGAGATGTGTTACTTGCTAGGTAGTGACTATCATCGTTTAGCGCAAGGTATGACTGATACCATTGAATTTTGTGAGAATATCGTATCTAATCAATTAAATAACTAGTTGATTAGTAAGAAATGTCTCATTCATTTGACTCTTAAGCGGATACATGCCATACTTATAGATGAAAGAATTTAAATACATAACCGTCACAAAGGGGAGCTTCAAAGCTGAGAATGAGTGAAAACTCTAAACCCTCGAACCTGATATTGTTAATTCAAGCGTAGGAATTGTGTGAAGTGGTAGCAAGTAAGCACTGCTCTTTTGTTGATTGGTCAAGTATTAATCAATAATAGGAGGAGTTTTTTTATGTCGAAAAGGTCAAGAATTATTTTAGAGGGGACGATTGTAGCTGCGCTATCTATGGCATTATCGTTTATCCCGTTAAATATAGGAACAGGATTTTCTGTTTCTTTAGGTATGATTCCACTTACTCTCTTTGCATTACGCCGTGGAACTGTACCAGGAGTTTACGCTGGTCTTATTTGGGGATTATTGCACTTTTTAATGGGTCAAGTTTACTTCTTGACAGTATCACAAGTTATTATTGAATACATATTCGCTTTTGCAGCAGCAGGTTTTTCAGGTGTGTTTAGTAAAAAGCTACAAACAGCTTTAAAAACTAACCCATCAAGTGCATGGAAGTACGTTGTTTCAGGTACATTTTTTGGTACCTTGATACGCTATATTTTCCACTTTATTGCCGGATTTATTTTCTGGGGTAAATATGCCATTTGGGGATTATCACCAGTGACTTACTCATTAGTAGCAAACGGGATTAGTGGTTTCCTAACAGGGTTAGCAACAGTCATTGTGTTGTTACTCATATTAAACAAAAACAAAAGCTTATTTATGCCAAAAGATAACTAACTATGATAAAAAGATTCTTTTTAAAGGATATTTTTTTTGTTTAAAAAAGTGTTTTACTTAAACGAAATATTATAGAGGAAGCATTTTATGAGACGGATTCAGACCATTTCACTTAGTGTAAATAAGTAAAAAGGTGATGAAAATTATTCACCTAAGTGAAAGTAGGAAGTATAATGACAAAACAATTTAATAAACTTTTAGCGAGTCAACTATTCTCAAGTTTTGGAAGTACGATTTATATTGTGTCGGTTATTAGCACTGTTTTAAACTGTACTGTGTGTTTGGATAATGTGGCTCTATAATTTAAAAGACTGATGAATCAAATTTTGATTCATCAGTCTTTTTTTACATACCGATTAAATAATCATTGTCATCCATTGCCTCAACGGTACCAAGTAAGTAACCATTACCCACTTGTGAGAAGAAGTCATGGTTGCTTGTTCCTGTTGATAGACCATTCATGACGATTGGATTCACGTCACTTGCTGTATCTGGGAATAGTGGGTCCATACCTAAATTCATCAACGCTTTATTGGCATTATAACGTAGGAATGTTTTTACTTCTTCAGTCCAACCTAATTTGTCATACAACAATTCAGTGTACACTTCTTCATTTTCATAAAGAGTGAAGAGTAGGTCATACATCCATTCTTTCATTTTTTCTTGTTCATCTTGACGTAGTTCATTAAAACCTAATTGGAATTTATACCCAATGTAAGTACCATGAACTGACTCGTCACGAATGATCAATTTAATGATTTCAGCTACGTTTGCTAATTTATTGTTTCCTAAGTAGTATAAAGGTGCATAAAAACCAGAGTAGAATAGGAATGTTTCAGCATAAACGTTTGCTACTTTTTTTTGTAAAGGAGAGCCATTTAAATAAATTTCATTAATAATCTCAGCCTTTTTTTGTAGCTGAGCATTGGTATTTGTCCACTCAAAAATTTCTTCAATCTCAGCTTTAGTATTTAATGTACTGAAGATGGATGAGTAACTTTTTGCGTGAATCGATTCCATGAACTGAATATTATTTAAGACTGCTTCTTCATGAGGCGTACGGATATCTTTTCTTAAGGCTTCAATGGCACTTTCTGACTGAATCGTATCAAGTAGTGTTAAACCACCGAAAACTAAGCCAATATTTTCTTTTTGAGCGTCATTAAAATTACGCCAGTCATCTAAATCATTTGATAATGGAATACGTGTATCTAACCAAAATTGTTCAGTCAATTTTTCCCAAGTTGACTTATCAATAATGTCTTCAACAGCGTTCCAGTTAATTGCTTGGTAATAACTATTGTCTAACGCAGTCATTTATTACTCCTCCTTAAATAACACAGCTTTCACATTGATTACTTCCAATTTCTTCCTCGTCATCAGTATATGTACGAACGTAGTAAATTGATTTAACACCTTTATGGAAAGCATAGTGACGTAAAATGTTTAAGTCACGCGTTGTTTGTTTTGTTGTATTAGTTTTCCATTCATACAAGCCTTCAGGTATATCTGAGCGCATAAATAGAGTCAAGCTCATTCCTTGGTCGATGTGTTTTTGAGCTGTCGCATACACGTCAATGACTTTACGCATATCCATATCATAAGCAGACGTGTAATAAGGCATAGTGTCATTTGATAAGAAAGGTGCTGGGTAATAGATTTTACCAATTTTCTTTTCTTGACGTTCTTCAATCAAACGAGTGATTGGGTGGATGCTGGCACTTGTATCATTAATATAAGAAATTGAGCCATTTGGTGCTACAGCTAAACGGTTTTGATGGTATAAACCAAATTCTTTAATAGATTGTTTCAATTCTTCCCAGTCTTTTGCTGTTGGAATAAAAATACCATCGAACAATTCTTTAACTTTATCAGAAGATGGTTTAATTTCTTCATTAATATATAGATCAAAGTACTCGCCAGTAGCGTATTTTGAGTTTTCAAAGTTATCGAATGATTCATTACGTTCTTTTGCAATATTGTTACTTTCAACTAAAGTCCAATAGTTTAATAACATGAAATACACATCTGTAAATTCTAATGATTCCTCTGAACCATACTCCATTTGATTTTTAGCAAAGTAAGTATGTAATCCCATGGCGCCTAAACCAATTGTATGATTTAGTCGATTACCGTTTTGGATTGATGGAACCACTTCGATATCAGAAGCGTCTGTGATATAAGTTAAAGCTCTTGTCATTGTTTTAACAGATTTTCCAAAGTCTGGACTATCCATTAAGTTAACGATATTTGTAGAGCCTAAGTTACAAGAAATATCTGTTCCAAGGACGTCATATTCTTGACGATCATTAATGACAGATGGTCTTTGGACCTGTAAGATTTCAGAACACAAGTTACTCATAATGATTTTGCCATCAACAGGATTCGCACGGTTGGCAGTGTCAATGTTGATGATATAAGGATAACCAGATTCTTGTTGTAATTTACTAATTTCATTTTCTAAGTAACGAGCGTCAATTTTTTGCTTTCTAATGCGAGGATTCGCCACTAAATTGTCATATTCCTCAGTGATATCAATGTAAGAAAACGGTACGCCGTATTCTTTTTCCACACTATATGGACTGAATAAGTACATGTCTTCATTGTTGCGAGCTAATTCGTAAAATTTATCCGGAACTAACAATCCCAGTGATAATGTTTTAACACGAATTTTTTCGTCCGCATTTTCTTTTTTTGTTGATAAGAACATTTCAATATCTGGATGGAAAACGTTTAAGTAAACCACACCAGCACCTTGACGTTGGCCAAGTTGGTTACTATAACTAAAGCTATCTTCGAATAATTTCATAACAGGAACGACACCACTTGCAGCACCTTCAAATCCTTTGATTGGAGCCCCTGCTTCACGTAAGTTTGATAGTGTGATACCAACACCACCACCAATACGTGATAATTGTAGCGCACTATTGATTGAGCGACCGATACTGTTCATATCGTCAGTCACTTGGACTAAGAAACAAGAAACTAACTCACCACGACGCTTACGGCCAGCATTTAAAAATGAGGGTGTCGCTGGTTGGTAACGTTGATGAATCATTTCATCTGCTAAACTCATAGCTAATTCTTCATTGCCATCAGCAAAATACAAAGCATTAAATGCTACACGATCTTCATAACGCTCTAAATATTGTGTGCCGTCATTTGTTTTTAAGGCATATTGAGAATAAAATTTATAGGCAGCCATAAATGACTTAAATGTAAAGTTTTGTGATTCTAAGTAAGCGTATAAAGACTCAATAAATTCAATCGAATAATTGCTTAAAAAGTCTTCTTCTAAATAATCGTGTTCAGTTAAAAAAGATAACTTCTCTTCTATAGAAGAAAACTGTTTGGTATTTGGTTCCACATTTTCTTTAAAGAATGCATCTAGGGCTTCTTTATCTTTATATAAGGGAATTTGATCGTTTACGGGGCGGTTGATTTCGTTGTTAAGTTCGAAATACGTTACATCAGTCAGGTCTTTTAGACTCAAATTCATTCACTACTTTCTTAAAATTTTTTACATCTTCATCAGTTCCACTAAACTCAAAAGAAAAGACGAGAGGAATGTTGTAATCTTTGGCGATATCTTTTGCAGTAAACACAAATAAGTCTCCAAAGTTTAGATTGCCACCACCAGCGACACCTAGTAAGTGCTCTTGGTTAGTTTTATACTCAATAAAATCGTTCACTACTTCTGTGACTTCTTTGTCATAAGTAGGAACGATCAATAGGTAATCTTCATTCATCTCATGAAAAGGATTTGTTGTGTCTATTTCATAAAATGGAAAATCTAGCTTATTAATAAAACGTCTTGTCTGTCCGGTTAAAGAAAAAAAGACTAGCTTCATGATTAAACCGCCAACGTTCTAAGTTGGTCAGGTCTAAACCCAACGATTGTCACGTTGTCATCCATTGTTTTTAAAACAGGCACGCTTTGGAATCCTTGTTTTTTTAGTGAATCAATATATTGGGGTTCATTGTCAATGTTGATTTCGTTAAATTCTACATTTTTTTGTGCTAAGAATTTTTTAGTCATTAAACATTGAGGGCAGTTATTTTTTGTGTACAGTGTGATTGTATTCATGAGTATTTCCTCCTAATTTGTTCCCATAATATAAATACAAGTATAGCTTGAAATAAAAAAAAGTCAATAATTAAACACTAGATATTGTGTTTAAATTATTGAAAGCCACTAGTTATTGTGTTTTAGGACGGGTATATTTTTTCGTTCATCTACAATCTATCTATGACAACAGTCTCTAGTATAGACATAGACATAACAAAAGTAAATAGGAAAAACATCGAAAAAATGGCAATTTTGTCGTGTGGTCGGACGAAACTCATAATCAGGGCACATTATGTTATCTATATAATATTAGATAGGATAAACGCTTTCTACAAATAGTAGACATTTTAAAATACATACGTTATATTAAATGAACAAGATGTTTATCCCTCATTTTTTACAAAGAGGAGTGAATAAAATGAGAAGAGATGGTGGGGCAATGATAAATGAACATTTAGAAGAAGCAAATCGTTTATTTGAAGAAGCGATGAAGGAATCAACTAATAAAATAAATACATTTGAAAAGACATTTTGGTATAGACAATTAAGCTATTCAGAGCAAATGATATCACGACAAACGATACTGTATATTAGTGAGTACATGTTTGATTACCATTTTCAGACACTTAGTGAGTGGGATGAAGTAGCTTTACAAGATATTTTACTAGATATTTTTCCTCATGAAATTGTGGCTGGACCAAAATTTTTTGAGAAAGCTGTCATTGTATTAGTCAAGTTTTTTGAATTTTTACACTATCACGAACAATACCCTCAAGGATTATCTCTTGCTAAAAAAACGAAAGGATTGTCCGATATGATATTAGTAGAAGTAGATTCATTATTGCGTCATTCACCAGAAGAGAATTTATTATCACTAGGTGAGGAGTTGGGACTTGATACAAGTAGTTTAGATGATATTGATTTCTTATATAAATTAGCTGAGGCTATTCAAGAAAAAGATGCTCGTTCTCAACGCATTGTGCCTATAAAGACACGTAGAATATAGTATAAATTCTTGCGAGAAAAAATAACTAGTGATATAATAATTTTGTTCATTTCTTAGGGCTGTTAGCTCAGTTGGTAGAGCAACGGACTCTTAATCCGTGGGTCATGGGTTCGAACCCCCTACAGCCCATTTTTAGAAGAAAAACGTTGATATATGCATTTGTTAAAATGCTTGTCTATCAGCGTTTTTTTATTTTATTAAGAGAGTAAGGAAATGAGATACAAATAATAGAAAAAGGTTTTTAGTACGTGAAAGAAGTCTTTAATGGTATAATAGGTTGTAAAGAGATGGAGGATGATGAGCATGAAGAAATCAACAAAATGTGTCATGGCAGCAACTGGTATCGCTAGTGTTATCGTGATAACTAAATTAACAAAAAAAGGAATTGAAAAAACATCAGAGTCTGTGAATCGTTTGAAGTATAGATTACTAGTAAAAGATAAATTACAGGATAATCAAAATCTTTTAGCTATTGTAGATGATTTAGATGATGATGAGTTAAAAACAATGGTAAACGTCTTCGAACGTTTAGAAACAGAGCCAACAGATCGTCATATTGAGTCTTACTTAAAATCAAAAATAGATGCAATAAAATCTCACAACAAATCATAATAAAACAATTAAAATAACAGAGAACACAAAAAAAGTTGAGAATGATCTCAACTTTTTTTGCTTCAGTAAGACTAGACTTTGTAAGGGAAGGGGAAACCTAGTCTAACGTCAATTGTTAGCCGAATAAATTAAATGAATTAATTTATACATTAATTTTAAGTCATATGTAGGAAAGTAACAATGAAAAAGGAGAAGATAGATAAATAACACAGATTATAATGTTTATAAACATTGATAAATCAACCAATCTAGACTTATCATTTTTTTCTTATACATATGCAAAATACCGAAATTAAATAAGTGATATTTACTGAAAATAATCATAAAAGTATGAAAAAAATCAGAAAATCTCAAATGTTTTTTAAGTATTCAAAATGTTGTATAATAAAAAAGACGACTTTATAGAAATGAAGAAAAATAAAGGATGGTGACGGATAGTGAAAAAAATATTAGTTGTAGATGATGAGAAGCCAATTTCAGATATAGTAAAATTTAATTTAACAAAAGAAGGATATGAAGTATTCACCGCATTTGATGGTGAAGAAGCCGTAGAGATGGTGGATGAAGTGACACCTGATTTAATTATTTTAGATTTGATGTTACCTAAAAAAGATGGTCTAGAGGTATGTCGTGATGTCCGTAAAAAATATGATACGCCGATAATTATGGTAACAGCCAAGGACTCTGAAATTGATAAAGTATTAGGCTTAGAGCTTGGAGCTGACGATTATGTAACCAAACCATTTTCTAATCGTGAACTAGTGGCACGTGTAAAAGCAAATTTACGTCGTCATGACAACACGACAGCTAAATTAGAATATACGCCAAATAATGAGTTGACGATTGGTGTATTAACCATTCATCCAGATGCGTATGTTGTTTCAAAACGTGGTGAAACAATTGAGTTGACTCATCGTGAATTTGAATTATTACATTATTTGGCTAAACACATTGGTCAAGTTATGACACGTGAACATTTGCTTCAAACAGTTTGGGGCTATGATTATTTTGGTGATGTGCGTACAGTAGACGTGACAGTGAGACGTTTAAGAGAAAAAATCGAAGACAATGCAAGTCACCCAAATTGGTTGATTACACGACGCGGTGTTGGTTATTACCTTAGAAATCCAGAACAAGATTAGGTGAATCGTATAATGAAAAAAAAGAGAACGCCCTTTTTTTCATCTGTTCACTTTAAAATTGCTTTAGTTTTTGTGCTTTTGTTGATGATTTCAATTGAGATTATCGGAGCAATTTTTATTCGTGTACTAGAAACATCAACCATTCAAACGTTTGAAGAAAATGTCACCAATCAAGTGGAGACTCTAGCGACGAATCTAAGTTCTGAAATCAGCAAAAAAGATGATTCACAACAAGAATCAAATTTAAAGCGAATATTGGATGAATTTTCTAAAAATGATATTTTGGAAGTTCGTTTAGTAGATGACAAAGGGATTGTAATTGCAACAAGTGACCCGAATCTTCAAGGGGATGTCGGAAAGAAAAATGATTACGAATTGTTTAATTCATTTAATCAGAAAAAAGAAGAGCGGACAGATCCTCAAACAGGGCAACGAGTGTTTATTAATATTGAACAAATTTACTCGCCGACTGGAGATACCGTTATTGGTTCGCTTTATGTCAAAAGTAATATTGAAAGTAAGTATCAACAAGTCAGTGACATCACGTTGATTTTCTTCTATGCTTCCATGATTGCATTAGTTTTTACTTTGATTATCGCACTACTTGTGTCTCGAACTATTACAAAGCCAATTGGTGAGATGAAACAGCAAGCAGATCGCATTGCTAATGGTGACTATTCCGGTCAAGTAGAAGTCTATGGGAAAGATGAGTTAGGCCAATTAGGTGAAACTTTTAATGAACTGTCTTATCGTGTTAAAGAAACGCAAGAAACGATGGATGCGGAACGTCGAAGGTTAGATAGCGTACTGACTCATATGTCAGATGGTGTTATTGGGACTGATAGGCGAGGGAATATCATTTTGATCAATGATACCGCACTGAACTTACTTCGAATTGGGACAGAAGATGTGATTAACCAATCCATTTTAGACCTTTTAAAATTAGGTGATGAATATAGTTTTAGAGATTTACTAGAAGTTCAAGAAGATGTATTACTAGACTTTAGTGAAGATTTTCAAGAAACAACCTTGATACGTGCTGAATTTTCGATGATTCGCCGAGAGTCTGGTTTCATTAGTGGTTTGGTGTGTGTACTACATGACGTAACCAAAAAAGAAAAAGATGAAGAAGAACGCCGTCAATTTGTATCAAATGTATCACACGAATTAAGAACACCATTGACAAGTATGAAGAGTTACATTGAAGCTTTATTAGATGGTGCGTGGCAAGAGCCAGAAGTTGCTCCACAATTTTTAAAAGTCACACAAGAAGAGACAAACCGCATGATTCGCATGATTAATGACTTACTGCAATTATCCCGAATGGATGCTAACAAAATTGAGTTACAAAAAGAATTAGTCAACTTAAACGAGATGTTTAATTACGTGCTAGATCGTTTTGATATGGTCATTAAAGATAGTGAAAAGAATTATGTGATTAAACGAGAATTTACTCAGCGTGCCATTTGGGTAGATATTGACACAGATAGAATGATTCAAGTACTAGATAATATTTTAAATAATGCCATGAAATATTCGCCAGATGGGGGAACGATTACTTGTCGCTTGCTTGAAACACACAAAAATGTCGTATTAAGTATTTCTGATGAAGGATTAGGTATTCCAAAACAAAATCTTGGCAGAGTGTTTGATCGCTTTTTCCGTGTTGATAAAGCGCGCTCCCGTGCAATGGGTGGTTCTGGTTTAGGACTGGCTATATCAAAAGAATCAATACTAGCGCATGGTGGAAATATTTGGGCAGAAAGCGAAGAGAATAAAGGTTCGACATTTTTTATTTCACTACCTTATGAACCTTACGAGGAGGATCTATGGGAATGAGTAAATTAGGAGAGAATCTGTTAAAAATTAGTGTCATTTTAATGGTGCTGCTCAGTTTGTTTTTGTCTTGGAAGATATGGACAAAACCTGCTAATCATCAGTTTCAAGACAGAACAGATAAAGTAAAAGCCGTTATCCAGAAAAAAGAGATGACAGAAGTCTATATGCCAACTAAGTTATTCTATCATCATGGAAGTGGTGATCACTTTCTATATACTAATAAAGAATCAACTATGAAGAGTTTACATGAGAAAATTGTCTCATTAGGATTTGGCTCATCAAAAGTGTTATCAACAGCAGAGATAACTAATTTGACAACAAAACGGGATTTATTTAATTTGGTATATCCTAGTCCAATACCAATATCGTTGTTTATTAATATGAATAACGTGTCAGCGACTTTACCCCATGATAGTAAGAATTTTCTGTTTAATTGGTTGGTGATGTCATTAGATGATAATAAATTGTACTTTGTTGATTATAAGAATAAAACGGGTATTGAATTTGATATTAAAGGGAATATAGCAAGTATAGCCTCTATACTAGATGCTGAGAGTAATAATTATGTTACTGCTATTTTACCAACAGATGAGCTAAATTATGCTGGTATTTATTATTTAGCAGACAGTACGAAACTTAAAACGTATAGTTATATTATCGCAACTCAGTCATTTACAACGTTTTCTCGTGGATTCTTTAATCAACCTAATGATCTATTTTCAAATGAAGGAGAAAATTTAAGTTTATCCAATAGTGAGGGCGAGTCTTTGACAATTGATAGTAAGACTGGTGAGGTGAATTATTTCGGTAAACTAAAACAAGATCATTCAGAAAGTATTAACGAATTGTATTATGAAACTTTTCAATATGTAGAAGATATGGGTTCCTCTTTAGGGAATTTGCGCTATTTTTCTGATACAGGGAATGAAGTAATCTATCGAAATTATGTTGAGGGATTTCCAGTATTTGGCGATAATATGAAAGGTAGCATGGCTGCGACGGTACAAAACAAAAACGTGTTTATTAAAGCAAATCAAGATACTTTACAGATACCGCTACCTTCAGATGATTCTGTGACACTTGTACCTACGCAAGAAGTGGTAGATAGCTTAATTAATAAGGGTGTGGATATGTCAAAAGTATCCGATATTCAGATTGGATATAAATGGCAACAAAATAAAGAAACACAGCAAGCCATTGATTTGGTCCCTTCTTGGTATGTGAATTATGACAATATGTGGATGACACAAGAAAAGTTGGAGAGCATATTGGTTAAAGGAGGCCATTCTTAATGGATTTTAGACGAGTTGAAGGCATCTTTTTCATTGTATTTTTATTTTTAAATATGTTTTTATATTATATTTACCAAGAAGGTAGAGATACACAAGACTATATTTCAACAGGAAGTATTTCCGAAAATTTAGAAGAACGTTTAAAAGCTGATCACATAGAAGTTCCTGATAATTTGTCAAAAGTAAAGAAAGAGGGGTACTATTTATCAGCTGAAGAAGATGAGTTAGTTGATGATGCACGTGAACAATTAAAAGACCAATCTTGGCAAGTGAATAATCATCAATTAACGAGTCAGGTCTTAGTGCAACCTGATACGATTGTGAGAAAATCAAAAGATATGGAGTCTGTTAATCAATTTATTAGAGGATCATCTAATGTTTTATATGGAAAAGATTATGTATTAAATAAAGAAGAAACCATTCCTTTTAAAAATTATATCTATAATCAAACATATGAGGGAATTCCATTTTATGATGAAACTTCCCAGTTATCTATTGTTATATCACAAGAAAAGTCAGAGAGTAATCAAATAACAAGCTATAAACAAACCCATATCAGCCGAATTGAACCATTAAGAGAAGTACAAAGTGTGATTTCTGAAAGAGATGCGATTATTAGTTTGTATACAAATAACCGTATCCAATCAGGTGATAAAGTGAAGTGGCTACATCTAGGTTACACGCGTATTTTTACCGTTAGAGGGAAAAATGTGTACATTCCAGCGTGGTTTGTTTCAGTTGAAAGTAGTAAAAACGTGACACAAACAGAACGAATTAATGCATTTACGAATGCGATAATTTCTTCATCTGTGTCTGAGGTGATTAATAAGTAGTCAGTAGGAAGGATGCATGTCGTAGTGTCAGAAACAAGTTTTAATATCAGTGTACTTGCTAGTGGGAGTACCGGAAATTCATTATATATTGAGACTGCTCAACGAAAAATCTTAGTTGATGCAGGTCTTAGTGGAAAAAAAATCACCAGTTTATTAGCTTCCATAAACCGTTCACCAGAAGATTTAGATGCGATACTAGTGACACATGAACATAGAGATCACATTCATGGGGTGGGAGTATTAGCTAGAAAATATAATCTAGATATTTATGCGAATGAATTAACTTGGCAAGCAATGGAAAAAAATATTGGGAATGTACCATTTGAACAACGAAATATTTTTGATATGGGAAAAGTCATGACTTTAGGAGATATGGATATCGAAAGTTTTGGTGTATCACATGATGCCATAGCTCCACAGTTTTATCGTTTTTACAAAGGTAATAAATCATTTGTAATTTTAACAGATACTGGCTATTGTAGTGAACAAGTTAAAGGTGTGATAAAAAATGCAGACGCGTATTTATTAGAAAGTAATCATGATCCAAATATGTTGCGTATGGGCCGATACCCATGGAATACTAAGCAGCGTATACTAGGGGATAAAGGGCATTTGTCTAATGAAGATGGTGCGTTAACTGCTACAGAAATCATTGGTGATCGGACGAAACATATTTATCTTGGGCATTTAAGTAAAGAGAATAATATGAAAGAACTAGCTAATATGACAGTCACAGGAATTTTACAGCAGCATGATATTGATGCGGGCGGACAAGTAAAAATTATGGATACCGATCCAGATAAAGCATGTGATTTGTTTGCGATATAAGTAAAAAGACTCAACTAGAAAATACTTTTCTAGTTGAGTCTTTTTTTTAGTTAAATGGATTAGTACGTGTACTTTGTTCAGTTTGTTGTTGATCTTGTGCTTTTTTCTGTTGTTCTTGTAATTTGCTAGAGTCTGCAGTTAAGTTGACAGTTGTTTTTGCTTCTTTGCCACTGCGGTAATAAGTTAGTTCCATTTTATCACCAATTTTTTTAGCGTATAAAATAGATTGTAATTCAGCAGTACTTGAAATGTCTTTACCATCAACTTGTGTGATAACGTCATATTGTTTTAATCCAGCTTCTTCAGCAGGAGTATCTTTTTCAACTGAAGCCACCACAACACCATTAGTGATTTTATCATCTAGTTTTAAAACATTTTTCTTGTCTTCAGCATTTAATAGGTTTAAGTTGACCATCTTGATTCCTAACATAGGACGAGCGACAGATTTACCTTGCTCAAGTTGATTAATGATATTAACAACTTCATTACTTGGAATAGCAAATCCCATACCTTCAGCACTCACACCAGAAGCTGCTTGAGCAATTTTACTTGAATTGATTCCAATAACTTGTCCAGCAGTATTGATCAAAGCACCACCAGAGTTACCTGGGTTAATCGCCGCATCTGTTTGAATAGCTTTACTGTTAATAATCGCACCATCAGATGTTTGATTAGTAATCATACGATCTTTAGCTGAGATAATCCCTTGAGAGACAGAGTTTGCAAAAGTTGAACCAAGGGGAGACCCAATTGCTAAAACAGTTTCTCCAACTTTGATGTTGTTTGAGTTACCAAATTCAGCAATAGTTGTCACATCTTTATCAGAAATTTCCAACACAGCTAAGTCACTATATGTATCTGTTCCAACGATTTTCGCATCTGCTTTTTTACCATTATTTAACATGATACTAACTGCATCTGCGCCAGCAACAACGTGATTATTTGTTACAATATATGCTTTACCGTTGTCTTTACGATAGATAACGCCACTACCTTCTCCAGCTTCTTGTAATTCTCCTTCAGTATTTTCAGTATTTGATGAGCGACCAAATATTTTTTCTATTTCAGATAGTTGAGAATCACTTTTTTGTAATGTTGTAACAGATACAACAGCATTTTCAACTTTTTCAACTGCTTTTGTTACTTCAGATTCAACATTGACCTTAACGTTACTAACTGTTGTTTTTCCTTTTTCAACAGTTGTTGTATTATTAGTTGCAGGGGTAGAACTAGTATTGTTTTGACCGTTAATATAAGTGTAACCACCAACAACCAGTAATCCTCCTAGTGCACCAGCAGCTAAAGAAATACCAAATCGTTTAAAAACTGATTGTTTTTGAGTAGATTGATTATTATTTTTATGTACAGATTCTCTTTTTTGTTCTTCGTTTGGTGTGACGTCTTTTCTCATAGATGTCATCCTCCTTTTAGTTTATGTTTAACTTGAACTTATTATAAGATAAGATTGAGTCATTAGTCTAATTTTAATGACCATAATTGAACAATACTTGAAAATCTTAAGATATTTTTTTAAACTATGAAGAAATGATGAATTTAAGGAAAAAGTATGAAGTTGTGCATAAGTAGGAAGTTATCAACAAGACTTATGCACCACTAAGTGGATAAGTGGACAAAATGACCAAAATATTATTTTTCTTATGTGAGTAACAATGTGGATAAGTGTGGATAACTTTTTAGATGACTAAATGACAAGAATGGATGGTAAAAAATGAAAATAAAAATAATTACAGTAGGAAAACTAAAAGAGAAATATTTAAAACAAGGGATAGATGAATATAGTAAACGTTTGAGTAGATATTGCAAATTAGAGATGATTGAAGTGCCAGATGAAAAAGCGCCAGAAACGTTGAGTCAAGTGGAAATGGATCAGGTTAAAGAGAAGGAAGGACAACGCATTTTAAATAAAGTCAGTGATCAAGATTATGTTTTCGCTTTGGCCATTGAAGGAAAACAATTATCATCAGAAGAATTCGCTAATGAACTAGATAAATTAACAACACGTGGAAAAAGTCAATTTGTGTTTATTATAGGTGGTTCATTAGGGTTATCCACAGAAGTGATGCAACGAAGTAATGAAAAACTCTCTTTTGGTCGCTTGACTTATCCACATCAACTGATGAAATTAGTGTTGACTGAACAAATCTATCGAACTTTTCGAATTAATAATGGAGAACCGTATCATAAATGATGCGGTTTTTTCTTATTTTTGGTATTCTCTGATATCAAGGAGTAGAGTCGACGTATGGTGTAATAAATTTGTTTTCAATTATATATTATAACCATGAGCCCAACAGCCTATTAGGTTGTTGGGCTTTTTTGTGTACACAAAAATAGAAGGAGGAAAAGAAATGTTTGATAGACAAAATCAATATTACGTGACAAAAGGAGTTCAAGAAGCGGTACCTTATCAACTTCAATACTTTTGTTGGCAATTGATCTTACAACGGGCAAAAGAAAATGATCCAACAATGGATTACCTACAGATTATTGAATTCGATGTTGATACTGAACATGAACTATTAACGATTGTTCATCGCCAAGAAAAACCTGAGGTGAAACAGATATATCATCTTCACTTGTTTGAAGAATACCGCTCACTTAGTGTGAAAAAAATATGGGCGATTGATGATGGCCAAGCTCAAACCATGTTATTACCAGAGGAATATTAAGGAGGAAACAAGATGAAAGTAGAAACGCATACGATAAAGAATGAAGTCTTTTTGAGTGATGACAGACAAAATCGATACTTATTACAACGGACATGGGGATCAGAAAACCAAGCGATTGTCGCAGTGATTACCTTGAAGCCAGTTTCAGTGAGCGGGGTAGAAAATGACTTAACTACCATGTTGATTCAAAACCATGTGGTTGATATGGGGTATCAAGGCTATTTGGTAGCAAACCTTGTTTCAGGAATTGATTCTACAAAGAAACTATCTGAAACATTACTGGACAGGGAAACAGAAGATGAATTGTTGAAGGAAGTATTAAACAAAAAAGAGGTCCAACAAATCATCATAGGCTGTGGATCAGCAGTGACACATAAAGGATTTGCACAGGAACGGTTGAAAGAGATTCTATCCCTGCTGACTAAGACGAACCAACACAAAGTGGTGGCGATTGTGGATGACGACAATCGGCCTATTCATCCACTTGTCCCAAGTATCCGAAATCAACCATGGACATTGAAAAAAATTAAACTATAAGGAGAGAAAAAATGACTATATTACCAAGTAAACGTGTGTCAATTGTGAGTCTATCATTAGTGAAAGAATCGAGTCTGTTGTATGGTCCAAGACGTTGTCAAACATCAGATGATGCGTATGAATTGATTCGACCATTTATAGAAAATAAGGACAGAGAACATTTAGTGAGCATTGGTTTAAACAGTAAAAATGAACCAACGGTGGTTCATTTAGTTCATATTGGGACAGCGAATCAAAGCATTGCGGTACCTCGAGATATATTAAAGTCAGTTTTATTATCAAATGCCACTCGTTTGATGATTGGACACAATCATCCGAGCGGTGACCCGACACCCTCAGAAGCAGATGAACGTTTAACGGAAAAACTCTATAAAGCGAGTGAGTTATTGGGAATTGAATTACTCGACCATTTGATTATTGGAGATGAGTGTTACTACTCATTTCGTGAACATCAAAAGTTAGGTTGAATAGCCGTCATATATTGAAAGTGAAGAAAGGAGCAGAAAAAATGGATTGGAAAGAATGGTTTGAGCAGGAAACAGGGAAACAAACGAAGCAAGAGGAGTGGTCAGAAGAAACCGTTGAGTTGGGAAAAGACGAGCTATCGCCTGAGTTAATACCAACCGATTGTTTAGATAGATTATTAGAGACCCTAACGGTCTCTTTTTATGGTTATGGGGTAGAAGATGTCGTGTATGTGATGCCGCTAAAAGACTCATCTCAGCTGTTATATGGATTATTACACGGTCCTAAATTAGTATCGTCTATTGTAGTGGAGTGTGATAGGAATGATTAACTATCGACAAGTGATTATAGAGTGTTTAAAACAAGTCATCGCGACATTAACTGAAAAGGAGGACAGCAAATGAATCAATGGGTAAAGCTTTGTCTGACTGTAGGGACAACGATTATTTGTGAGGTGATTCGGTTAATCGATAGTAAAAGCTAATGGAATGACTGTCTGACAAATAGGGTGTCAATGTCAGTGATAATAGACTAGACAAGCGAACAGGCAATGGCCAAAGAAAACCGATAAACTAATACTAATTGATGGGAAGGAGGGTGACTTTATGTGACGAAAGAACTAAGTAGTTTGAATGAGGTGTACCAAACAATTGCGAAGGTTACGTCATTAGATGATGCGTTACGACTATATCAGGAGTTTAAAGGCTTGACTATCACATTTCCAACCAAACTGATTAGTGCAGATTATGTGAAACAGTATCTTAAAAAAGAAACACAAAAAAGACAACAATTATCAAGTCGAGAGCTTCAACAGTTGGCTAGAAAATTTGATTATTCAGAACGCCAAATGCGACGGTTTTTGCGTGACATTCGACAAGATAATACATCTAATCGAGTAGAGGAAGAGGAGTTAGTTTATATTACAAAATGGTTGGAAGAGAGACGATCAGAAGAGGGAGAAGAGAATGACTAAGTCTATTTTAGTTCATAAATAGACGTAAAGATACATAGGAGTGAAAGAGAATGGGCATCTTATTTTTAGTAGCCATAGGCTACATCATCGTGAAGTATATTTTACCATGGGTGAATGAGCAATTAGATACGGAATTTAAGTGGTGGCAAGTTCCGATTGCTTTACTAGTCGGATTAATCAGCTTGTATGCATTAGTTATGAAAAGAGATCGAGGTATTAATCGTGATATCGCTAATCGACACAATCAGTATCGAAAACTAAGTGATAGTGAATTAGAGTACATCATGTATAACGGGAATAGCTTAGATGAAAAACGGTCAGCTAGAATTATATTAGAAGAACGTATTCAAAGGCGTAAAACAATGTGGCATAAATAATAGGGATAAGGGAGAGTATTAAAATATGAAACAACATCTATCTAAGAAAACAATTGGGACGATATGCAGCGTGGTGATGATTGTGACACTGTTTGTGGGCAGTTTGATTACTTACGGAGAATCATATGGAAAGTATACAGATACCTATGGTATCTCAGGTTATCATATACTGTTTAATGGCTCGACTATTTATAGTTTAGTTTTGTTGGTAGTACCAGTTCTTTTACTATTGATGACTCAATTTGATAAGTTAAAAGAGAAAGAATCATTGTGGCGATTTGTCTTACCAATTGCCTCTTTATTAGTTTTAATCGTGATTCGCTTGAACGTGAAAGATACCGTAGGATTAGGGAATGCGGCAGCGGCATCGTATGCGGTGTCCTTTAAATCAAGTTTTGGACTAAGTGGTTGGTTATATCTCATCAGTAATATGATGGTGTTATCTTTAGGAATAATAGATTATTTTCATCTTAACGTAACAGAAGAGAGTGTGAAACAAGCGATACAGAAAAAGGATTTATCTAGTTTAGGTGGAACAAAAGAAGATTAATTTTTTCTGTTAGTTAAAATACTATATTCATAAAAAGTTAAGGAGCCTATAGGTAACATTTTAATGGGATAAACTATATAAATATTTGCTAAAAACGTAAATAAGTAATAGAGTTTACAGTATATAGGAGGGATTATATGTATAGTAAACTTGATATTTATAAAGAGTTAGATCCATTATTTGATGATAGGGCGAAGGAAAAATCTAAAAAGAGCTCTAGTGTAGAAAATGATATTAAGAAGGTTGAACAAACTTATAAAATAAATATGTCTGATTTCAAAATTGGCAATTCGGTTCAAATGAATCAAAAAGTATTTGATTATTTTAAAATTTTAACAGCTTTAATTAACAAATCCCCATATGTTAAGACGAAGAAAAAGGAAGTTAATTATGGTATTGCAAATTTGTCGAAATATATGAGCTACTATCAGGAATTAGTGGATAATATCGAAGTAATTGAAGATGATGATACAAGAGAGCTGATTACGAATCATACCATTTTTATTGAAACCAAAAAAGAGATAGAGAATCTAAAACGATTCAGTGAAACTATCACAAAGTATTTTATAGCTTCTTCTTTCTTAGATATAAAAGGGAGGAATAAATTTTTAACTGAGTTGAATGATTATTTTGATAGGTTAATTGACGATATGTTATATCATCAAACAGACTCTACAAATAATGATATTTTATTTACTAAAAAAGAGGAATTGGTAAATAATGGTCTACATCGCAAAGCCCAAGAGGGTGATGAAGGAGCATTAAAAGAATGGTATGAAACATTAGGTCCATACCAAGTTCTAGTTAACGAACAATTAGAATTAAATCAATTACCGCAGCTAGATATGCTACTTGCAAATCATATTTATTTCGAAAGCGAAAAGTTAAAATTGAATCAAATTCAAGATGAAATAAATATATTGACCAAGTTGAGTGACGAACCTCAGAATTGTTCATCAACTGAGTTAAAGAGATACGAAAGCCAATTAAATGGCCTAATTAGTAAGGAAGAAGAAATTAAACGAAATTGTGCAAACTACCTACAGCCAGTATCTTATTCTCAAGAAATATTGGATATTAGAGATAATTATGAGAAAGTGAAAAATAATTTCTTATATTTTAAAGATTTGCCATTTATAGGTGATAATGATTTATCAAATTTTGAGGGTTTGTTATATGGAGATGATACTGATCTGTCGGATTTTGCAAATTTGTTATATGTGGATAACAATGAGTTTATATACTCAGAGAATAAAGAAAAACTGAATGAGGTATTTAACAATTTGTCAACAGATCACTATTTGAGTGATGATCAATTTCTAATTATACCTATCAATAATTTAAGAGAAAAAAAGGTAACAGAGATTAATGAAAATAAAGAGGGCATGATTAGAAAACCTTATAAAGATGGACATAATCAATAAAAAATCAATAAGCCGATAACTTTTAAAAAAAAGTTGTCGGCTTATTTTTTTTTACCTCTAATGCTATAAAGTATAAGACAGATATCTGATTTACAGAATGCATTCGAAAAAATTATGTAGTAAAAAATATACCGGTAAAAAGGTAACGAAATACTCTGCTGCTTATTATTGATAAGGTGTTTAAAATAAAGGGCTAGAAAAATAAAATACCTTTTTACCGGTAGAAAAGGGAGATAAGTTACATGTTACATTTTTTAAATCTTTTAGAAACGTTTGGTGTTACTAACACCAATATTAGAATTATCAAAGAAAAAGGTATAACAACTAAAAATTTTAAAACAGACAGCGTGGGAAGATTAGAGTTTAAAGAGTGGTTAGAGACGAATAAGTTGTCAAACAAAACTATTTTTGGGACGTTTAATCAGCCATACTTAGAATCATTATCAAAAAAAACTTTGTCTGATAAAGATATCGAGGACAGACATTTTATTATGATTGATTTTGATCCAATCAGAGAAAAAAGTACTAGTTCAACAAAAGAAGAGAAAGAAAAGGCACTCAACATAGCAAACAATGTTTGCCAATTTTTAAAGGAACACCAATTTGAAAGTCTAATTACGTGTGATTCCGGAAATGGCTATCATATTTTGATTCCTATTACTCCTATCTCCGCGACTGAGACAACCGAGGATGTCGGAAGGTTTCTAAAACTGTTAGCTGAAAAATTTTCAACAACAGAAGTTGAAGTAGATACGACTGTAAAAAATCCTTCCAGACTAACGAAAGTTTATGGTTGTTTTGCTACAAAAGGTGAGAGTACAGAGGATAGACCACATAGAAAAAGTAGTATTTTAACGAAAAATTATTCGGCAGTGACTAATGATTTTAAATTAGTGAGTCAGTTGTTAGAGGAATCAGATTTTCAAGAAAAAAAGCAAGTTACATCAAAAACTTTTGTTAGAGCATATACAAAAAAATGGTTAGATTTTTATAAAATTGAATACCGAATTCAGCAAGGTGATGTACCTGGTATGACTCTTTTCATCTTGAAAAATTGTCCGCTAGCTGTTCATTCAAATAATCAGAGTGGGGCAACCATTCAACAAACGGCTGATAATAAAGTGAGATTTTCATGCTTGCACGAATCTCATTCATATTTAACGATAAAAGACTTTCAACAAAAATACCCAATACCTGAGGAAGCTTTTATACAAAATTCGATAGAATCTTTTCATAATGAAAGAATAGATTTCAATTTAGAAAGTTATACCTTAAAGAAAGATGGTCTATTCAAACATACTGACAAAGGGTCTTATAAGATATCGGAACCACTCTATATAGAAAAAAGCAGACGAATCAAAGAGACCAACGAATCTCAGTATCTCTTAAAATATTTGTCAGGATCAGAGTGGTTAGAAAAATGGATAGGTGGTGAACAGTTAATAAGTAATGAATTTAAAAAATTAAATAAGTTTTCGGTACAAATACCTCCAAGAGCAGAGGCTGACATGATTGATTTTTTAATAAAACAGGCAAATCAATTATCAGTTGAACATTATCACAATAGTATAGGATGGGAAGGAAATAGTTTTTTAATGAATCACGCTTATTCATCAACGTCTGAAGTGAATTCTACTCTTGATGATTCTAGTTTATTAGATCTCGAAGTTAATGGGACATTGGGAAATTGGCTTGATATGGTGACCAATGAAGTATTGGGAACAGATTTAGAGTTGGCTTTATCTATAGGTTTTAGCTCTGTTATTATTGGAAAATTGTCTCAAACATATCCAGATTTATCAACCTTATTTATTTCGATTGAGGGAGATTCAACAACAGGTAAATCAAGTAGTCAGATGTTTATGACATCATTATACGGATCTTATCTTTCGTTAATGGATACTTGGAATTCAACTCCATACAGTATATTGGCAAAGGTGGAACGGAATAATGGCGTACTTTATGCGTTGGATGAATTAGGTTCATGTAATCAATCTAATCTAACGAATCTAATCTATCAGTTAGCGACAGGTAGAAGTCGATTAAGGTTAAACAAAGATGCCCAGTTAAAAGAAACGTTTCGGTTCTCAACAACCATTGTTAGCTCTTCTGAGATTAGCTTGAAGGATAGAACGACTAGTTTTCAAGGGATTGATGCGCGTATCTTACCTTTTAGACAAATTCAGTGGACGAAATCAGCTGAATCTTCTGAAAGGATAAAAAAGATAAGCCATGCCAACAGAGGGTGTCCAGCAGTTTACTTTGTTAGCAGATTAATGGAAATTTCAAAATATGAAAAAGTTATTATTGATTATTACGAACTTGCTAAAGATAAATTATCGACATTGTTTAAACAGAATCAATTAAAAGGAAGATTAATCGCACAGTATGCTGTTATCTTGGGTACTTCTTATCTGATTAATGATATATTTCCCTTTGAGTTAGATATTTTAAAAATTCAAGAGAACTTAAATACCAGTTATTTGTCAGCTGTTAATTTATCAGAATTTTCTGATGATTTAACATATGAAGAAGTATTGACTAATATTTTTTTGGAATATAAATCCTCATTGTTACATAAAGGAAATTATTTACAAAATCCTAATCGTTTTGTTGGTAGATTTAAAGAAATAAAAGGACAGATAAAAGTTAATATAGCCATGGCCGATTTTGAGCAAAGTCTGAAACTATATTATCCCAATTCAGAGGTGCGCTATCTGATAAAGAAAATGATAGATAGAGGATTGATCCTGACTGAAAATGGCCGGAATACTAAACGAATACATATATCTGGCACACATTTTACAACCTATGAATATATGTTAAGTAAAGAAGTGTTGCAGTTCGGCAACAGTCAATCATTAGTAATGGGAACAACAAACTTACAAAAAATATCTTCTATCAATATTAACGATTTGGAAGATGATGAACTACTATAACAAATTAGGAGGAAAGCAAGATGGATAAATTAAATAAAGAACATTATAACAATATAAATAAAGGAGAGAGTGATATGAACACAAAAAATATGTCAATTGAAGAGGTACAGACAACCTTTGGTATATCTGGTGTGACAAAAGTTAAAATACATAAAGGAACAACTACAGGTTCTAAGGCAGACCGTTTTTCAACTAAATCATTTGAGATTGATCTATATCTATACGAAAATTACAAATTAGAGGAAGAGTTTGTGACACAAGAAATGTCAAAATACTTTAGGAAGCAAGGTTGGAAGACCTCTGATATCAGTGGACAGCTTTATTCAAAGAAAAATGCTGAGTTGATGATTAATCGACCACCGACAGACGAAGAGGCTGAACAATTAGGAAAGAATGTCTCCATATGGAAATTGACTGATAAATTTTTTGAAAAAATGGAAGAAGAAATGGTTGCCTATGAAGAATATTTAGAACATCAAGATAAAGTAAAATCCAAAGAAGAAACTGAATAATCTTTGAGAGATATATTATTATTTTGATGGAAAATGAATCGAACGTGAGGATCTCCCTACGTTCGATTTATAAAATATGAGATTGATGAATTAGGAGGAACAACATGGTAAGTAAATATTATGCAGTCAGAGAAGGTAGAGTTCCAGGCATTTATAATACCTGGGTAGAATGTCAAGAACAAATTAATGGATTTCGCAATGCCTCATTTAAGTCATTTGACAACAAAGAAGAAGCCGAAGAATTTGTAAAAGGAGTACACTCTCAGTCAATCATTAAACAGCCAACATCTGACATAGATGTTCAAATCTATGTTGATGGGTCATGGAATGACAGGAAACAACAGTATGGTTGGAGCTATGTGCTAGTGGTAGATGGTGAATCGGTAGACAGTGGTTATGGTAAAGGGAACAAACCAGAGTATTTAGATCAACATCAAATTAGTGGGGAAGTAGTCGCAGTATTACAAGGATTAAGAAGAGCCGTCTATCTAGGCTATAAACACGCTGAAATCGTTTATGATTACTTAGGGATTGAAAAATGGCCTTTAGGTGATTGGAAAGCGAAGTCTGATATTGCAGGAGCATATCTTCATTTGATAAAGCAGTATCACCATCAAATTGATCTGTCGTTTAAAAAAGTAAAAAGTCATTCGGGTGACCGTTTCAATGACGAAGCAGACCGATTAGCGAAGAAAGGGGCAAATAAGTCATGATATCAAGACAAAATGAGTTCATTGAGGAACTGGCAAAATCACTCTTACCACAGTTAGTTTATATCGATGAATCACACGATAAAACTATTGTATTCTGATTTAGTTGTCACAATTTAACCTAATAACGTCAATCTTACAGATATTTTTCTACTCTGTTAATCATTGAGAGACTATGTCAGTAGAGAATATTTATTAATATTGATACTTTTATTAAAAAAAGAGGAGGAAATACAAATGAACACGCTAGTTAAAAATTTTATTATATCTAACTATCAGATTGGTGAATTATTCTATACGAAAGATATTTATGATTGGTTAATGAGTTACGGTTATACTCAGAGCCAGATTAGTTCAGCTTTAAACGGTTTAAAGAAACAAGGTATCATCTCAAATGAGGCTGACAACGGAGTGAACACTATTTTTAATAGAGAAAAAGGGAAGCGTCCATTTAAAATATGGATCCGTTTAAAATGATGGATGTAGCCTATTGTCGAACGTCGGTTCGAAGAGACTACAAAGTATCGATTGAGATGCAGAAGGAAGTCATTCAACAACATGTCACACACGATATATCCAAGTGGTTCATTGATGATGGTCTTTCAGGAAGTACCATCAATCGTCCAGATTTTGCCAGATTGATTGAATGGGTGACATCCTCCACACAATCAAGAACACTCTATGTGACACGATATGATCGGCTTTCCCGAAATGTTTCTAATGCGCTTGATTTCCTTGAGTTATGTCAGACACATCATGTTGAAGTGGTATCGGTGTTAGAACCGATACCTTCTTCTTTAGGAGACAAACAAGCCGCTCAATTGTTGTTTGTTCAAATCCTTTTTTCATTAGCTGAGTTCACACGTAGTGTCACGATTGAAAATATCAATCAAGGATTGGCACAGAAGAAGTTAGAAAAGAAAGTATTGAGTGCAAAAGTACCCTTTGGGTATCGCTATCAAGAAGGAAAGATTGTTCCCCATCCATCTGAAGCGAGGGTTGTCAGACAAATTTTTTCTCTCTACACGTCCACTTCAATGGGCTATCAAAAAATTGCCCAACAACTTCAAAAAGAAGGAAAGACTTTTCGAGGTAAACCATTTAAAAAACATCATGTTGCGGCTATTTTACGACATTCCGTTTATACTGGACGCATTGGACACAACAGTAAGAATCTAACCCCCTACCTGTCACACGATGTGATACCGATTATTCAACCAGATATCTTTCAACAAGCCATAGAAAAACGGTCACGTCGCTTACCAAAGAAGAGAGATACACGAGAGTATTCTCTGAGAAAGAAAATTTCCTGCCCGTATTGTGATAGAAAGCTAAGTCCAAAAATGCAAAGTGATAGTATCTATCATCATACCTATCATTATTATGCGTGTGGTCATGAAGACTGTGTAGGTTATCGATTGGATGCATCAAAGATAGAAAAAGAAGTACTAACCTCTATTAAAACGTATCTGACAGAGACAGATAATCTCACGACATTACTGGATGAACTAAAGAAACAGCTATCACAAGTAGCGAAGCAAAAAGAGGCAACTGTGAGTGATTTGATGAAACAGAAGTCTTGCATATTTGATCAATATGAACAAGGAACACTATCCAAAAAGGAGATGGTTCAACAACTAGACATACTCACAAAACAACTGAATGATGTGACATCTATTACGTTGACTGAAGAACAATTAGAAGAGAGAGTAACTCAATTACTCCATCTATCTGACAATACTATTCAAGATGTCATTTGGTCTTATATTGACCACATACAAGTTACACCAGACAAACAATTAAAGGAGGTTCTTTTATATGGCATTCGGATTCAATCAGACGTTGTCTGATTCATTAGACCAACCAAAGGCAGCACTCTATCTAAGAGTATCAACGACAGAACAAGCGGTTCATGGGTATTCATTGGCCGCACAAGAACAAGTGATTCGACAATTTTGTTTACAACGAGGGTATGATGTGTACGACGTTTATGCAGATGAAGGGATTAGTGGAAAACGGACAGAGAATCGCCCAGCCTTTCAAAAGATGATGGCAGACGCAAGAGAAAACTTATTTGATATGGTAATAGTGTGGAAACTCTCTCGTTTAGGTCGTAATAATCGAGATATCTTAAATACCACAGAAGAACTCTATAAACATAATGTGAGCTTCTACTCGATTAGTGAACAGTTTGATATTAGTACGAGTACAGGACGATTAATGCTTCAATTATTAGGGTCATTTGGTGAGTTTGAACGAAATCAAATTAGTGAGAATGTTCAACTCGCGATGCGGTCATTGGTGCGAGATCAAAAACGATTTGCGGGCGGTCGTATGTTAGGGTATGTGAGTACTGTAGATGATGAAGGTCGAAAACAATTAGCGATTCAAGAAGAGGAAGCCGTGATTGTGAGAAAAATCTATCAAGACTATGCAAATGGGAAAGGCTATCGAGCGATAGCGAATGACTTAAACCGATTAGGTTATCAAACAGTGAAAGGCAACTCATTTTCAACTGTGGCTGTTAAAGATATTTTGATGAATAAAACGTATGGTGGTTATTTAGAATATGCGAAGTACGTCAATTGGGAAGAGAAGAGACGAAAAGGAAAGAACCCTCAACCGATAGTGGTTGAGGGGACCCATGAGCCAATTGTTGACAAAGACCTATTTGAGAGTGTCCAGACACGCATGAAAGTCGCAAAGAAACAGCCACAATGGAACGAACGAGGTGAAAATCTTCTGACAGGTCTACTCAGATGTCCAGAGTGTGGGGGACCAATGGCAGCAAGCAACACAACCAATACCTTAAAGGATGGAACGAAGAAACGGATCCGATACTACTCTTGCGCTAACTTTCGAAATAAGGGAGCAAGTGTCTGTCATGCGAACTCGGTAAGAGCTGACAAGGCTGAACAGTTTGTGGCAGATAGACTACAAGAGGTCATTCAAGTTCCTGAGATACTGGAAGGGTTAGTGAAGGCGTTGAATAAGGAAATCAACCAACAAGCCTGTCAAGCTGAACAAGAATCACACACATTACAGCAGCAATTGACTGATATTCAAACGAAACAAGCGAAGTGGCAGCAAGTGTTGGATGATAAGCCTGAGCTATATTCAGACTTGAAAGAACGATTGGAACAGCTAGAGAGCGACACCATTATGATTCAACAACGCCAACGTGAGATAGAACGTCTTAAACAAACTAAGAAACAACCGATTCAAGTCACGGATATTAGTCGGATATTAGAAGCGATTCAACAATTCATAAATAAAAGTTCAAAGAAGGAGATTAAGCAAGTCTATCAATCTTTCATCAAAGAAATCACGTTTAACAAAGAGACAAAAGATCAATTTCAGTTACACCTTTACTTTGATGAAGCCATAGTCAATCAACTGAATACTATCTATCAAAAAGCCATATCTCGCGGAGATATGGCTATTTTTGTATACAAAGATAGAATAGGATTTCGTTTATAAAAATACAAATCCGTGTTCCAAAATTATTTTTAAATAATAAAAATAGGTGATATAATAAAAAAAGGAACGTGTGTTCTTTTTATTATAATTAAGGAGGAGTAATATGAAAGAAATGAATGGAAAAATGAAAAAAATGATAACCAATGGTAGTCATATTATACGGTTCTGTTGCAAAGTTGTAAAATAAAATACAAATGTTTTACCCAGTCTTGGGTTTATGCCGGAATTCCAAACAATACCTTGATTTCCGTGCAGACTGAAAAGTCGAAAAGAGTGCCTTCTTTTCGACTTTTTTTATATAGTCCTCGAATGGTTTCCATGCCTTTAATCGTGGTAGAGGCCGTGCGTAAACTTCGATAGAATTTATTGCGTCGTTTGATTGGGCGGTGGTCTTGTTCAATCAAATTATTCAGATATTTAACGGTACGATGTTCCGTTGCTTGATAAAATCCCTGTTCTTTCAACTTTTTGAAGGCGCTCTTAATAGATGGTGCTTTATCCGTAACGAGAACTCTTGGTTCACCAAATTGTTTGACTAATCGTTTAAGAAAAGCATACGCTGCTTGTGTATTCCGTTTTTTACGTAACAAAATATCCAAGGTTAAACCATCTGCATCGATGGCTCGATACAAATAATGCCATTTCCCTTTAATTTTAATATAGGTTTCGTCCATTTTCCACGAATAAAAGGACTGTTTATTTTTCTTTTTCCAAATTTGATAGAGTAGTTTGCCGTATTCTTGTACCCAACGATAAATCGTCGTATGAGAAACGTTAATGCCACGATCATATAGGATTTCTTGAACGTCTCGATAGCTTAGGTTATAACGAAGATAATAGCCAACGGCTACAATAATCACATCCTGTTGAAATTGTTTCCCTTTAAAATGATTCATCGTTATTCCTCCCACTATCTTTTTCTATCATTTTAACTTATTTGAAGCAGATTTTAAAACTTTGCAACAGAACCAAAAAATATATAGTTATCGATTGTTCTTAAATAAAAAGGTCATTCGTGATATAGTTGTGTTAACAAACTTCAAGATAATAAAAATAGAAGATAAATTAATGAAAATTAATTATAATAGTTTATGTAGAATTATTATAGATAAAAACATGAATAAAAGAGATCTCATTGAGCAAGTCTGATTGGCTTCAGATATAGTTTCTAAAATGCTAGAAGGTGAATTTGTTTTAATGAAGTTCTGTATAGAATCTCTAGTCATCGAATTTGGAGATATGGTGTCAATTTTAAGAGATATAAATACACCTCAAAAACAGAAAATAATTAAAGTGAGGTTATAAAATTGGAAATTATCGATAATATACAAAAAACCTTAAAAGATGATTTATCGCTTGAATTAAACAAGGGAAGCAAAGTATCAATTGCAGCAGCTAGTTTCTCAATCTATGCTTACGATCAATTAAAAAAGAAATTAGGAAACGTTGATGAATTGAGATTTATTTTTACATCTCCAACGTTTATTAAAGAAGGAGCGAAAAAAGAAAAAAGAGAATTCTATATCCCTAGACGTGAAAGAGAAAAGAATCTCTATGGATCTGAATTTGAAGTAAAGCTTAGAAATGAAATGACTCAAAAAGCAATTGCTAAAGAGTGTGCAGACTGGATAAGAGAGAAGGCTACATTTAAGTCCAATGTGACAAATGAAAATATGATGGGCTTCATTAATGTAGATGATACAAGTTATATGCCTATTAACAGCTTTACTACAGTAGACTTGGGAATTGATAGAGGAAATAACGCTTACTATATGATTCAGAAATCTTCAAAACCTATGAGCGAATCCTATCTTAGACTTTTTGAGGAAATTTGGAATGATAAATCAAGACTACAAGAAGTAACAGATAAAGTAATAGAAAGTATAACAACTGTCTATAATGAAAATTCTCCAGACTATTTATACTTTGTAACCCTATACAATATTTTTAATGAATTCCTTGAAGATGTCTCTGAAGACGAATTACCCAATGAAGCTACAGGGTTTAAAGAAAGTAAAATCTGGAATACGCTTTATAACTTTCAAGAAGATGCAACGTTAGCGATTATTAATAAGCTTGAAAAATACAATGGATGTATTCTTGCTGACTCTGTAGGTTTAGGTAAAACATTCACTGCCTTAGCTGTTATTAAATACTATGAGAATCGAAATAAGTCAGTCTTAGTCCTTTGTCCCAAAAAGCTTGCAAATAACTGGAATACATACAAAGAAAATTACATTAACAATCCTATTGCACAAGATAGGATGAATTATGATGTTCTTTTCCACACAGACTTGAGCAGAGATAAAGGTCAGTCAAATGGTCTAGACCTAGATAGAATTAATTGGGGAAACTATGACTTGGTTGTCATTGATGAATCCCATAATTTTAGAAATGGCGGAAAGATTTCAGGCGATGAAGATAAAGAAAATAGGTATTTGCGTCTTTTAAATAAGGTAATCAGAAAAGGTGTAAAAACTAAAGTTTTAATGCTATCTGCAACACCTGTAAATAATAGATTCTTAGATTTAAAAAACCAGCTTGCTTTAGCCTATGAAGGTGAAAGTGAGGTCTTAAATAATAAATTAAAAACAAAGAAAAGCATCGATGATATTTTTAAACAAGCACAGACAGCTTTTAATAGCTGGAGCAAACTCGACCTAGAAGAAAGGACAACGAGTAGTCTATTAAAAATGCTTGACTATGACTTTTTTGAATTACTAGATAGTGTGACTATTGCAAGATCAAGAAAACATATTCAAAAATATTATGATACTACAGCAATAGGAACATTTCCTAAGAGAAATGTTCCTATTTCAAAAAGACCAGGTCTTACAGATTTAAGCAAAGCTGTTACCTATAACGAGATATTTGAGCAATTGAACCTCTTACAATTATGTATTTATACTCCTACAGACTATGTCTTACCAAGTAAATTTGGAAAATACGTAGATAAGTACGATTCAAAACAAGTCAAAGGTGGATTGACTCAGTCAGGTAGAGAAAAAGGTATTAAGAGACTGATGTCAATAAACTTAATGAAACGTATGGAAAGCTCAGTCCATTCTTTTAAGCTAACATTAGATAGAATTAATACCTTAATTACCAACACAATAGAAGAAGTAGAAAAATACGAGAAGAATATCAAAACAAATCCAATGATCTTGGATGATTATTCCAACATTGATTTTGATGGGGATGACCGAGAAGAAGATGTTTTTGTTATCGGTCAAAAAGTTCAAATCGAGATAGGTGATATGGATTATAAGACGTGGAAACGAGAGCTTAAGGAAGATAGGGATATTCTTGAATTACTAATAGCTTTGGTTGAGGACATTACACCAGAGCATGATAAAAAGCTAAAAACCTTGTTTGACATGATAGATGATAAGCAAAAAAATCCTATCAACCCTGGTAACAAGAAGATTTTAATTTTTACAGCCTTTGCAGATACAGCCAATTACTTATATGACAATGTTAGTAAGTACGTAAAAGAAAAATATAATCTGGATTCGGCCATTGTTAGCGGATCTACTGATGGAAAGACAACAATCAAAGGAATCGGAACAGATTTGAATACAGTTCTTACTTTATTCTCACCAATTTCTAAAGATAAAGATTTATTAATGCCTAATCTTGATGAAGAGATAGATATTCTTATTGCTACAGATGTTATTTCTGAAGGTCAAAACTTACAGGACTGTGACTATTTAATCAACTATGATATCCATTGGAATCCTGTGCGTATTATTCAAAGGTTTGGACGTATTGATCGTATTGGTAGTAGAAATGAAAGTATTCAGCTAGTTAACTTTTGGCCAGATATTACACTGGATGAATATATAAATTTAAAGGCTAGAGTAGAAACTAGAATGAAAATTGTTGATATGACAGCTACTGGGGATGATAATGTCCTAACATCAGAAGAAAAAGGTGATCTTGAGTATCGGAAAAATCAACTAGAAAGGCTTCAAAATGAAGTTGTTGATATTGAAGATATGAATACTGGAATTTCTATAATGGATTTAGGTCTTAACGAGTTTAGGTTGGATTTACTTGATTATGTAAAGAAACATCCAGACTTAGACCAAGCTCCAAAAGGGATGAATGCCATTGTTGAATCAACGGTCGAACTACCAGCAGGTGTTATCTTTGTTTTAAGAAATATCCAAGAGAGCGTCAATATCAATAGTCAAAACAGACTACACCCTTTCTATATGGTTTATTTATCAGAAGAAGGTGAAGTTATTACAGATCACTTAGAACCTAAAGACTTATTAGATCACTTTAAATTGCTTACGAAAGGAAAGACAGAGCCTGATGAAGATCTCTATACGGCTTTTAATAGAGAAACTAAAGATGGTCGGGATATGAGTCAGTATTCTGGATTTCTAGAGGAAGCTATACTCTCAATTATTGATGTAAAAAATGAGAGTGAAATTGATAGCTTCATAAGTGGAAAAGAAATGAGTTTCTTATCTGAATCAATTGAAGGATTAGATGACTTTGAATTGATTAGTTTTCTAGTGATTAAGGATAAGGAGTGAAGATATGTTCGACTTACCTAAGAAGACTCAGATAAAGAGAAATATTTATAAAAAACTTATTTATGAGAAATTCCCTAAAGAATTGTCGGGAAATAAAAAGGAAATCTTCGATAAAGAAATAAAAAAAATTACTCTCATAAACGAAATATCTGAGCAATCAATAAATATTAGGCCTACAGACAATGTCTCAGCAATTTTTTTAGTATTGATAGAACTAAAAACTAAGGATTTTACCAATGCCAATATAAGTTTAGTTTCAAGGCTTTTTGGTCAGAAAATCTTAGTGGTTTTGAAATATGAAGATGAATATAGACTATCGATATACGAAACAAAACTCCTGCTAGGGGATTGGAAAAAAAAAGATGAGATAAGTCTGATTTTACAAGGTCTCGATCTATCAAATGTTTGGGAAAACCTGGTAACTCAAGTTGCTAAAATTGAGATTGAGGAAGGAAACAGTTTAGAAGAACAAATTAGTTTAGAAGCTAGAAAAGAGAAACTAATTAAATTAATAGAAAAGACAGAAAAACAAGCTAGAAAAGAATCACAAGCAAAGAAAAAATTTGAGCTTTATAAACAGCTAAAAGAATATAAAAAAGAGTTGGAGGAGATGTAAATGGAAAAGTTAGATATGCAGACAAAAGATTTGGCAAATGAAAATTTTGAAAAACTAAAAGCTTTATTTCCAAATGCCATTACTGAAACGATTGATGATGAAGGAAATATAGTAAGGGCAATTGATAAAGATATTCTTATGCAAGAAATCTCTACAGAGGTTGTAGAAGGAAGAGAGGAAAGATATCAATTTACATGGCCAGACAAAAGACGTGCTATTGCAACTGCAAATGCTCCAATATCAAAAACACTACGACCTTGTAGAGAAGAAAGCGTTAATTTTGACGAAACTGAAAATCTCTATATTGAAGGGGATAATCTGGAAGTCTTAAAGTTACTTCAAGAAACCTATCTTGGAAAGATAAAAATGATTTATATCGATCCACCATATAATACTGGGCGTGATTTTGTCTATAACGATAATTTCTCTATAGATAAGAATGAATATTTGGAAGATAGTGGTCAATATGATGATGAAGGTAACAGATTAGAGAAGAATTTGGAGTCAAATGGACGTTTTCATACAGACTGGTTAAATATGATGTATCCAAGGCTGAAGCTTGCAAGAAATTTATTGTCAGAAGATGGATTGATTTTTATTTCAATTAGTGATGCTGAAGTTCGAAATTTGTGCAAGATTTGCGATGAAATATTTGGTGAGTCAAATTTTGTAGCCGACTTAAAATGGGCGAACAAAGAAGGGGGAGGATCTTCAGATTCTAAATTGTTTAGAATTAAAGATGAACACATTGTTGTTTATTCTAAGCAAATTGAAAACATCATTATAAAAGGTTTATCACCTTCAAATATAGAGAGATATAAGTGTTCTGATGAGTATGAGGAAACGAGAGGAAAATATTATCTTCAAAAATTAGGTATGGGTTCAATTCAATATTCTGAATCTATGGATTATCCAATAACTATGGAAGATGGAACAATTCTTTATCCAGCAGACAATAATTCGGGGAAACGTGCAATATGGAGATGGTCCAGACAAAAATATGAGTGGGGGCTACAAAATGGATATATTGTAGCTAAAAAAGATAAGAAGGGTGAATGGGTTTTATATACGAAACAGTACTTAAATGCTGACAATGATGGAAATATTATTCAGAGAACACAGGCACCAATGGGAATAATTTCCGATTTTTCAAGTACTCAAGGAACAAAAGAATTAGTAAAAATTGGTATGGATAAATATTTTTCATATCCAAAACCCACAAGCTTGTTGAAATATTTAATTGATAGAATTGCTGATAAGGAGTTCACTTGTTTAGACTTTTTTTCAGGGTCGTCAAGTACTGCTGATGCGGTTATGCAACTTAATTTAGAAGATGGGGGTAACCGTAAATTTATTATGGTACAAATTCCAGAAGAAACTGATGAAAAGTCAGAAGCGTATAAAGCAGGATATAAAAATATTTGTGAAATAGGAAAAGAGAGAATTCGACGTGCAGGTAGGAAGATTTTAGAAGAAAACCAAGATAAAGAAGGTATTGAAAATCTAGATATTGGATTTAGAGTCTTAAAAACGGATTCATCTAATATGAAGGACGTATTTTATGCACCTGAAAAAACAGAACAAAGCTTATTAGATATGTTGTCAGATAATATTAAAGAAGGTAGAAGTCCTGAAGATTTATTATTCCAAGTAATGTTAGATTTAGGTATTTCATTATCAAGTAAAATCGAACGTGAATTAGTATATGATAAGGAAGTGTTCATTGTTGAAGATGGCTTCTTAATAGCTTGTTTCGATAAAAACATAACTGAAGAAACTGTCAAAGCTATTGCAAATTATGAGCCGTATTACGCTGTATTTAGAGATTTATCTATGGCAAATGACAGTGTAGCTACTAATTTTGAGCAGATATTCGAAAATACGAGTCCACAAACTGTAAGGAAGGTAGTTTAATATGAGGTTTAATTTTAAAATACAGACCTATCAGACTGATGCTGTAAATAGTGTAGTCAATAGTTTTATTGGCCAGAAATTTTCAGAGGGACTTTCATATAGAAGAGATATTGGTGATATAAAAGAAAAAAAGACATACTCTCAAGTTTATATTGATTACGAAGATGACTCTGGGGAACTCACATATAAAGATGATTTTGATGAGACGGGTTTTAGAAATGAGAAAGTCTCCCTAACTTCTAAAGAACTATTAAGCAATATCCGTAAGGTACAACAGAATAATAATGTATTGATTTCGGATTCTCTTGTGGATAATCTGGGTGCTTGTTCATTAGACATCGAAATGGAAACAGGTACAGGTAAAACCTATGTATATATTAAGACTATGTTTGAGCTTAATCGCAAATATGGTTGGTCGAAATTTATTGTAGTAGTACCTTCGATAGCTATTCGTGAGGGTGTAAAGAAATCTTTTGAGATGACTCAAGATCATTTTATGGAAGAATATCAAAAGAAGGTAAGATTTTTTGTTTATGATAGCAAAAACTTAAATCAATTGGATTCCTATTCTAGTAATTCAGGGATTAACTGTATGATTATCAACATGCAGGCTTTTAATACATCTTTAAAAGAAGGTAGTCGTAGCAAGGAATCAAGGATTATATATGATAAGCGTGATGAATTTGGCTCTAGAAGACCTATTGATGTCATCAAGGCTAATAATCCTATCTTGATTCTAGATGAGCCTCAAAAGATGGGGGGGAGGCGACGCAAACTGCTCTTAAAAACTTTAACCCTCTATTTACTTTAAATTATTCAGCAACTCATGCGAAACAAAATAATCTTGTGTATGCACTAGATGCTGTTGATGCATACAATCAGAAATTGGTTAAGAAAATTGAAGTTAAGGGATTTGAAGTAAAGAACTTTAGAGGTACAGACAAGTATCTCTATTTAGAAAATATTATTCTATCTCCAAAAGATCCACCTAAAGCAAAGCTCGAGTTTGAGATTGCCTATAAAAAATCAATTAACAGGGAATCTAGAATTTTATCAGTTGATGATAACTTATATGAACTATCTAATGAAATGGAGCAGTATAAGGGGTATCGAATCTCTGAGATAGATCCAATTCAAGGAACAGTTAGCTTTGTCAATGGTGAGACTATTAACAAAGGTGATGTAGTTGGCGATGTTTCTGAAAAAGATATGAGACGAATTCAAATTAGGGAAACAATAAAGTCCCATTTTGAAAAAGAAGAGGAACTATTTAATAGAGGAATTAAGACTCTATCATTATTCTTTATTGATGAAGTAGTCAAATACCGCCAATATGACGAAGATGATGAAGAAATGTTAGGTGAGTACGGTCAAATATTCGAAAGGGAATACGTTGACCTTTTGAATGCGCAAATAAACTTATTTGATACGCCATACCAAAAATATCTTAGAGAGATTAGTGTTGAGGATACACATAAGGGCTACTTCTCCATAGATAAGAAGGGAAGGGCAGTTAATAGTAAAGTTAAAAGAGGCTCTGATTTTTCTGATGATATCTCAGCTTATGACTTAATCCTGAAAAATAAGGAAAGACTTTTGAGTTTTGATGAACCTACCAGGTTTATTTTCTCACACTCAGCACTTAGAGAAGGCTGGGATAATCCAAATGTGTTTCAGATATGTACATTGAAACACGGAACAAGCACAACTATGAAACGTCAAGAAGTAGGACGTGGCCTTCGTATATGTGTTGATAAATCGGGTGATAGAATGGATGAGGAAAGACTGGGCTCTTCTTTAGTTCATAAGGTAAATAAGCTTACTGTTATAGCCAGTGAATCATACAAAGATTTTGTTACTGATTTACAAAAAGAAATTAAAGAGAATCTCTACGACAGACCAAGAAAAGCTTCTATTGATTACTTCGAAGGTAAAAATGTCATGTTGGATGGAAATAATCACACGTTGACTGTTCAAGAAGCAAGCATGGTTTATCAATATCTTGTGAAGAATGATTATGTTAGTGTGGACGGAAATGACTCTATTACTGATCGATACCATGTAGATATAGAAAATCACAATCTTGCAGAATTACCAGAAGCTTTAGTTGGCATGCAAGAAAGCATCCATAAGCTTATTCAAAGTGTCTTTAATGATTCAATATTAGATGACATGATTGACGATGGCTATGAGACAAAAGTTGTTGATAATGATTTCAATGAAAACTTCTATAAAAAAGAATTCCAAACTTTATGGTCATATATTAATCATAAGTACTCATATACTGTTTCTTTCGATAGTGAAGAGTTGATTAAAGAGTCTATTAAAGCTATTGACAATGATTTGTATGTTTCAAAACTCCAATATACCACTTCTATTTCTGAACAAAAAGGTGATTTGACCTCAGATCTAATAAAAAGTGGGGATTCTTTCAAGTCAGCTACATCAAAAACAACAACTTTAGAACAAGCGGAAACTAGTCAAATAAAATATGATTTAGTCGGAAAAATATCGGAAGCTACTATATTAACTAGACGAACAGTAGTAGAGATTCTGAAAGGTATTAGAGCTGATAAGTTTGCTATGTATCAAAACAACCCTGAAGAATTTATAAGTAAAGTTTCAAGACTCATTAAAGAACAGAAATCGACAATGATTGTTGAACATATTTCTTATGATGAATTAGAGGGTAAATATGATTCCTCAATCTTTACGACAGAAAAGAGTACATCTATTGAAAAAGCTTTTAGAGCTAAAAAGCATATCCAACCATACGTATTTACGGATGGATTAGCTGAAAAATCTGTTGAGCGGAAATTTGCTGAAGATTTAGATGGGGCAGAGGAGGTAGCAGTATATGCAAAGCTACCAAGAGGATTTTCTATTCCAACACCTGTTGGCAATTATAGTCCAGACTGGGCAATTGCTTTTAATGCAGGGACCGTTAAACATATATTCTTTATTGCTGAAACTAAAGGGACGATGGAAAGCCTACAGTTAAGACCAATTGAGAAGGCTAAAATATCATGTGCTAAAAAACTCTTTAATCAAATTTCTACTGAAAATGTTGTTTACCATGATGTAGATAGTTATCAAAGTTTATTAAATATTATGCCTGTAATTGAGAAAAAAACTTTATGAAGAAGTTAAGAAACAACATAACGTAAGAAGTGTTTATCTATGTTGAGTGAATATATGGAATAGCGTAATTAAAGATGAGAAAATAAGTTATTGTTTTGTTTAAACAGTAAGTATGTATAATTATTTAACGTGGCAAGTGTATTTTCATTTAAAGTCATATAAGATTTTATAGGATTTAATTCAAAATTAAATTACCGCATTCACTTATGGTACGGAGAACCGTATCATAAATGATGCGGTTTTTTTAATACCTATTCATTATTCATTCCAATTTAAATTCTCACGGAGGGTTAATTTGATTCTGTAACTAGTTTTATTCAACAAGATATGTTTGCTGTAATTGTATAATATAAAGATAATTATATTTTAATAAAAAGGCGTAAAATAAGAGATTGTACTAGTTTGGTACAGTAATAGAAAATATTAGAAAATAATTTGGACCTAAATGATATAGCGTTTTCAAAAAGAACGTTATATAGTAAATTTATGGAGGTTAGGAAATGGTGGATTATCGGTTTAGTCTTTTAAGAAGTATAAAAAATAATGTTATATCAGTACCAGATTTTTTAAAAATTTCTAAGATGACTATTCAAGAATTTAATGAGGAACTTGAGCGACTTAATAGTGTTATTGAGGAGTTGAATTATAAAAAATTATTTATAGAAGATAATTCGATAGTTATTCCTAATACGTTTAATGAAAGGTGGTTTGATATTTATATTGGAAAAAAATGTATGGTAGAACTGGTTCAGGAAAATCAGAGGAAATCTATGATTTATTTAATGACTTTTATGTCTGCTGAAGAATTATCAGTTTATCATTTTCAGAGTCTACTTGATGTTAGTAAAAATACAATATTGAAGGACATAAAGAATTTAAGATCTGAATTATCTGAACATAATATAAAATTATTATATTCCAGAAAAAAAGGGTTTTATATTAGCGGAGATGAGCTAAAGGTGAGGTCTTTAGCTTTCTCGTTCTTAAATAATTTAATTATCAACAATAGAGGAAAAGTATTGTTATATGAGTATTTATATGAATTAAATGATAATTTATATAATGATATTCGATTTAATCTATCTAAAATTCAAAAGGAGTTCAGTTTGATAGTGGTTCCCAGTAGATTTGAAGAGATGTCATATTTTTTATCGGTGTTATTACCTCATATAAATCACTCAAATTACGAATTAAACATTAATGAAGCAGAGTTAATAAGTAATTTATCAATGTATAAAACAGCTACAGAATTTACTCGTCTTTTTTCAATAGAGTTTAGATTGGAAGAAATTTATTATATCACTATCCTGTTTATGATTTGTACACAAGGTGATGTATTGGATCCTTCATTAGATTTTTTAATGGATTGCTGTAGTGAAATCATTTATGAAATAGAAAGATTAGCAGCTATTCACTTTAAGAATTACAAAAAAATATTAGTAGAATTATTTTATCATTTAGTTCCTTCGTACTTTAGAATTATGTATGATCTATCAATTGATAATGCTCTTATTGATGAAATAAAGATACAGTATGAAGAATTGTATCATTTGACTAGAAAGTCCTTATCTCCCTTAGAAAATATAACAAAAAAATACGTACCCAAAGAAGAGGTAGGCTATTATACTATTCTATTTGGTGGAGAAATATTAAATCAAAAAGAACAAGAAGTAGACAGATCAGTGGAGGCGGTTATTGTATGTCCAAGTGGTATAAGTTCTTCAGTGATAATGAAATCCGAATTGAAAAAATTGTTTCCAAATATTAATTTTAGAGAAACGACTTCGATTAAAAATTTTAATAATAATAATTTGGAAAAAAATGTAGATATCATTTTTTCTAGTGTACCAATTAAAAGTAATAAAAAAGTATATGTCATAAACCCTATAATGTCTCAGTTAGATAAAAGCTTACTTGTTAGATCAGTACAAGAAGATTTTTATTTAAGAGAGAATTTAACACCTTCAATTAATGAATTATTGGATATTATAATACCTTATATTGAATTAAAAAAAGGTGTTACAAGAGAGAGTCTATATAATGTACTACAAAATAAAATTAATAAAACTATAGTTAAAAAGGAGGATAATCGACCTATGTTATCAGAATTATTAACAGAAGATATGATTCAATTAGTAGATACTCAAGAAAATTGGGAAGAGGCAATATCTTTTGCAGCAATGCCTCTAAAACAAAAAGGCATGGTAAACGAAAATTATATAGAGGCTATGATAAAAAAAGTTAAAGATCATGGTCCATTTATAAACATAGGCCAATACGTTGCCTTACCACATGCAAGACCCGAGGATGGTGTAGAGGAATTGGGGATGTCAATGTTAAAGGTTAAAACACCAGTATTATTGTGTGATGATGAAAAGCATCCCATTAAATTATTTATTTGCTTAGCAGCGGTTGATAATGAAACACATTTGAGAGCATTAGCTAGCTTGACAAAAATATTATCGAATAAAGAAAAATTAGAAAAATTATTACAGGCAACAACAAAAAAAGAAATTAGTGAGATTATAACAGAAGGAGAAGATGAATAATGAAATTTGCAGCGGTATGTAGTTCAGGATTAGGTTCAAGCTTTATGGTAGAAATGAATATTAAAACAGTACTAGATTCTTTAGGAGTATCAAATGTAGAGGTAACTCACTATGATATGGGGAGCGCTTCTCCAGAATTAGCAGATACTTTTTTTGTTGGAGCGGATTTAGCAGAGAGCGCAATGCATTTAGGAAATGTAGTAGTGTTAGATAGTATCATCGATATGGATGAATTAAAAGAAAAAGTTGAAAAAGAATGTCAAAAACAAGGGTTAATTTAAATATTAAAGTAAAAAAATCATGGAGGTTATTACAATGAAAGGTATTTTAGATATTATCATAGATATTGTTAGTACACCGGCACTGTTGGTTGCTTTAATTGCGGTTTTAGGAAATGTTTTGCAGAAGAAAGATGTTGCATCTACTGTAAAAGGTGGAATAAAAACTTTTGTAGGATTTTTAGTTGTGACGGCAGGTGCAGGTGTGATTGAAACTTCTTTGGCACCTTTTGGAGAAATGTTCAAGGTAGCCTTTAATATGGAGGGAGTAGTACCTAATAATGAGGCTATTGTTGCCTTGGCATTAAATAAATTTGGAACATATACTGCTCTTATAATGTTAGTAGGAATGGCTTTTAACATATTGATTGCAAGAGTAACTAAGTATAAATATATCTATTTAACAGGTCATGCAACACTGTATATGTCATGTATGATAGCAGTGATTTTAAGTGTCACAGGCATGGGTTCTGTTCCTTTAGTGATTTTTGGAGGCTTAGCAGTAGGTTTAATCAATACAATTTCTCCTGCAGTTTGTCAACCATTCACAAGAAAAATCACTAATAATGATACAGTAGCATTAGGTCATACTGGTGGTTTTGGGTATGCTCTAAGTGGTTTGGTCGGAAAAATGGTAGGAAACAAAGAAAAATCTACTGAAGATATTAACTTTCCAAAAGGATTAGCTTTTTTAAGAGATTCTACCGTGAGTATTACAATAACAATGTCTATTGTGTATGTAATTGTTGCTTTATTTGCCGGTAACACTTATATTTCTGAAAATTTAAGTGGCGGAACTAATTATATTATTTATTCATTACAACAAGCAGGTTCATTTGCCGCAGGTGTATTTGTAATATTAGCAGGTGTAAGATTAATTCTAGCAGAAATCGTTCCTGCGTTTAAAGGAATTTCAGAAAAATTAGTACCAAATTCTATACCAGCTTTAGACTGTCCAATAGTATTTCCTTATGCACCGAATGCAGTATTAATTGGCTTTTTAACAAGTTTTTTAGGTGGGATTGTTAGTTTGGTAATTATGGTATTAACAGGAACAACTGTTATAATAACACACACAAAGATAAAAAGAAGAGAGAGAGCATATATATATATATATAAATATAAAAATAAAAAAAAAAAGAAAAAAAAAAAAAAAAATTAACGGAACAACTGTTATAATACCGGGAGTTGTTCCACACTTCTTCTGTGGAGCAACAGCAGGTGTATATGGAAATGCAACAGGTGGTTTGAGAGGAGCATTAGCTGGATCATTTATTCATGGTATTATAATTAGTTTTATGCCACTATTGTTAATGCCAGTTATGGGTAGTTTAGGATTCCAAGGTTCAACCTTCTCAGATATTGATTATGGAGTGGCTGGTATATTTTTAGGAAACTTAGCTAATTTTGGTGGTCAAATTGCTGTCATAGCAGGGATTATTGCTGTGTTTGTAGTATTAATTATTTTGACAATTATGGGAAAAAATAAAAAAGCATCTTCTATATCTGAGTAATGAGGAGAGAATATAATGAATAAAAACGAATTACAAAAATTAGAGATACTTGCAACAAAGATACGAATAGATACTGTCGAATCAATAAAAAGTATAGGAGCTGGCCATATAGGTGGTTCATTATCGATAATTGAATTATTAGCTGTGCTATATGGTTCTAAAATGAAATATGATTCTAAAAATCCTAGCTGGGATGATAGGGATAGATTAGTTTTGTCTAAAGGGCATGCCGGAGTGGCTTTATACAGTACTCTTGCGGAATGTGGATTTTTTGATAAAAAAGAATTAATGACTGTTAATAATGGAGGAACAAATCTACCATCTCATCCAGATAGAAATAAGACACTCGGTATAGATGCTACTACAGGCTCTTTAGGACAAGGTACATCTATTGCAGCGGGAATTGCAACAGGTTTAAAACTTGAAGGCAAGGATAATTATGTGTATCTAATCGTAGGAGATGGTGAGTTAAACGAAGGACAGTGTTGGGAAGCTTTCCAATACATTGCTCATTTTAAATTAAACAATTGTATTGTAATTATTGATGAAAATAAAAAACAATTGGATGGTCCGAGTAAAGACATAATTAATCCATTTAACATACAAGAGAAAATGCGAGCATTTGGTTTTGAAACTATATCAGTAAAAGGAAATGATATAGAAGCTATTAGTGAAGGTATTGATTACTGTAAAAGTATAGAAGATAAGGCAGTTTGTATAGTTTTGGATACGATAAAAGGTCAAGGTATACGGTACTTTGAAGAAATGGCAGGCAATCATTCGGTGAAATTTACTGATGATAATGTTAATAATGAAACAGAAAAGATTTTACGAGAGATGAAAAATTCCTTAAAGGAGTGGGAGTAAATGTTTACATTAGATTCAGATAACGACTTTGGTATGGAATTACGAGCAGCTGTGGTTGAAGAATTACAAGATTTAATGAAAGAAAACAGCAAAATTATAGCTTTGGAAGCGGATTTAGGATCAGCATCGAAATGGATTGATATATCAAAAAGTACTCCAAAGCAATTTATCAATGTAGGTATATCCGAAGCAAATATGGTAGGTGTTGCTGCAGGGCTTAGCCTTACCGGATTTACACCATTTATACATACTTTTGGACCATTTGCCACTCGACGTGTGTTGGACCAAATATACATGTCTGGAGCATATTCTAAAAATACTATCAATATATATGGATCAGATCCAGGGTTTACAGCTGGACACAATGGAGGAACACATACTACGTGGGAAGATATTGCAGTATTAAGGTCTATACCCGATGTAGTAATATGTGATGCTGCGGATGCTGTTCAAATGAAGTGGATAATAAAAGAATTTAGCATGCTGAAAGGGATACATTATGTGCGTGGTAACAGAAAAGCTGTAAAAAATATCTATGAGGATGGCTCTAATTTTGAATTAGGAAAAGGTAACCTTCTGAGAGAAGGGGAAGATTATTTAATTATAGCTACTGGACAATTAGTTTCTGAAGCTTTAGAGGTATCGCAATTATTATTAGAAAAAGGAATCACATCTGATGTGATCGATATGTTTACTATCAAACCTTTAGATAGAGAATTAATATTAGAAAGAGTGATTGGTAAGAAAAAAATAATAACGATAGAAAATCACTCTATTATTGGTGGCTTAGGAAGTGCTGTAGCAGAGGTTATAGCAGATAATGGTATAGGAATCTCACTTCAACGCATAGGTGTGGATAGTAGATTTGGACAGGTTGGAACGCCAAAATATTTACAAAAAGAATTTGGTTTAACTACAGAGAAAATTTTAGATCAAATAATTTAGTGGATGTAAAATAATAAAACAACATTTTTAGCTTACAACTCAAGGTGTTGTTTCAAACGTATGGAATATTCATAGATGTCAGGATGTAAAAATTATGTGTTTTCCTATGTTATGGCAGTTTTATATATCGAATATAAAGTGTTTAGCAAGTCATTATATTTCATTTTATTTGGATATATTATACAACACTATATATAAGTATTTTATGAACGAGTTGACAGTTCAATAATCTATGATTTGAATTATTTTTTAAATATATATTATAACTATGAGCCCAACAACCACTTAGGTTGTTGGGCTTTTTTGTGTACACAAAAATAGAAGGAGGAAAAGAGATGTTTGATATACAGAATGAGTACTACGTGACAAAAGGAGTACAAGAAGCCGTACCGTATCAACTTCAATATTTTTGTTGGCAGTTGATTTTACAACGGGCAAAAGAAAAAGACCCAACAATGGATTACTTACAAATTATTGAATTTGAGTTGGATACTGAACATGAGCTATTAACGATTGTTCAACGCCAAGAGAAACCAGAGGTGAAACAGATATATCATCTTCACTTGTTTGAAGAATACCGTTCGCTTAGTGTGAAAAAAATATGGGCAATTGATGATGGTCAAGTTCAAACCATGTTACTACCAGAAGAATATTAAGGGGGAAACAAGATGAAAGTAGAAACGCATACGATAAAAAATGAAGTCTTTTTGAGTGATGATAGACAAAATCGATACTTATTACAACGGACATGGGGATCAGAAAACCAAGCGATTGTCGCAGTGATTACCTTGAAGCCAGTTTCAGTGAGCGGGGTAGAAAATGACTTAACTACCATGTTGATTCAAAATCATGTGGTTGAGATGGGATATCAAGGCTATTTGGTCGCGAACCTTGTCTCAGGAATTGATTCGTCAAAGAAACTATCTGAAACATTACTGGATAGGGAAACAGAAGATGAATTGTTGAAGGAAGTATTAAACAAAAAAGAGGTCCAACAAATTATCATCGGTTGTGGATCAGTGGTGACACAAAAAGGGTTTGCGCAGGAACGTTTGAAAGAGATTCTATCTTTATTAACTAAGACAAACCAACATAAAGTGGTGGCGATTGTGGATGACGACAACCGGCCTATTCATCCACTTGTCCCAAGTATCCGAAATCAACCATGGACATTGAAAAAAATTAAAATATAAGGAGAGAAATAATGACTCTATTACCAAGTAAACGTGTGTCAATTGTGAGCCTATCATTAGTGAAAGAATCCAGTCTGTTATATGGTCCAAGACGTTGTCAAACATCAGATGATGCGTATGCATTGATTCGACCATTCATAGAAAATAAGGACAGAGAACATTTAGTGAGTATTGGCTTAAACAGTAAGAACGAACCGATGGTGGTTCATTTGGTTCATATTGGGACAGCAAATCAGAGTATCGCAGTACCTCGAGATATATTAAAGTCAGTTTTATTATCAAATGCCACTCGTTTGATGATTGGACACAATCATCCGAGTGGTGATCCGACACCGTCTGTAGCGGATGACCATTTAACGGAAAAACTCTATAAAGCGAGTGAGTTATTGGGAATTGAGTTATTAGATCACTTGATTATTGGAGATGAGTGTTACTACTCATTTCGTGAACATCAAAAGTTAGGTTGAATAGCCGTCATATATTGAAAGTGAAGAAAGGGGCAGAAAAATGGATTGGAAAGAATGGTTTGGACAGGAAACAGGGAAACAAACGAAGCAAGAGGAGTGGTCAGAAGAAACCGTTGAGTTGGGAAAAGACGAGTTATCGCCTGAGTTAATACCAACCGATTGTCTAGATAGATTACCAGAGACCCTAACGGTCTCTTTTTATGGGTATGGGGTAGATGATGTCGTGTATGTGATGCCACTAAAAGACTCAGCCCAGGTGTTATATGGATTATTACAAGGGCCTAAATTAGTGGCAGCCATTATCGTGGAGTGTGATGGAAATGACTAACTATCGACAAGTGATTATAGCGTGTTTGAAACAAGTCATCGCGACATTAACTGAAAAGGAGGACAGCAAATGAATCAATGGGTAAAGCTTTGTCTGACTGTAGGGACAACGATTATTTGTGAGGTGATTCGGTTAATCGATAGTAAAAGCTAATGGAATGACTGTCCGACAAATAAGGTGTCAATGTCAGTGACAATAGGGTGGACAAGCGAACAGGCAATGGCCAAAGAAACCCGATACACTAATACTAATTGATGGGAAGGAGGGTGACGTTATGTGATGAAAGAACTAAGTAGTTTGAATGAGGTGTATCAAACAATTGCGAAGGTCACGTCATTAGATGATGCGTTACGACTATATCAAGAGTTTAAAGGCTTGACTATTACATTTCCAACTAAACTGATTAGTGCGGATTATGTGAAACAGTATCTAAAAAAAGAAACACAAAAGGGGCAACAATTATCAAGTCGAGAGCTTCAACAGTTGGCTAGAAAATTTGATTACTCAGAACGTCAAATGCGACGATTTATGCGTGACATTCGACAAGATAATACATCTAATCGAGTAGAAAACAATTGCGAAGGTCACGTCATTAGATGATGCGTTACGACTATATCAAGAGTTTAAAGGCTTGACTATTACATTTCCAACTAAACTGATTAGTGCGGATTATGTGAAACAGTATCTAAAAAAAGAAACACAAAAGGGGCAACAATTATCAAGTCGAGAGCTTCAACAGTTGGCTAGAAAATTTGATTACTCAGAACGTCAAATGCGACGATTTATGCGTGACATTCGACAAGATAATACATCTAATCGAGTAGAAGAAGAGGAGTTAGTTTATATTACAAAATGGTTGGAAGAGAGGCGGTTAGAAGAGGAAGAAGAGAATGATTAGGTCTATTTTAGTTCATAAATAGACGGAAAAATACATAGGAGTGAAAGAGAATGGGTATCTTATTTTTAGTAGCCATAGGCTACATCATTGTGAAGTATATTTTACCATGGGTGAATGACCAACTGGATACGGAATTTAAGTGGTGGCAAGTTCCGATAGCGTTATTCGTGGGATTAATTAGTTTGTATGCATTTGTAACGAAAAGAGATCGAACCATTAATCGTGATATCGCTAATCGACACAATCAGTATCGAAAACTAAGTGATAGTGAATTAGAATACATCATGTATAACGGGAATAGCTTAGATGAAAAAAGGTCAGCTAGAATTATATTAGAAGAACGTATTCAAAGGCGTAAAACGATGTGGCATAAATAATAGGGATAAGGGAGAGTATTAAAATATGAAACAAAATCTATCTAAGAAAACAATTGGGACGATATGTAGTGTGGTGATGGTTGTGACATTGTTTGTGGGAAGTTTGATTACTTACGGGGAATCGTATGGAAAATATACAGATACCTATGGTATATCAGGGTATCATATACTGTTTAATGGCTCGACTATTTATAGTTTAATTTTGTTGGTGGTACCAGTTCTTTTACTATTGATGACTCAATTTGACAAGTTAAAGGAGAAAGAATCGTTGTGGCGATTTGTCTTGCCTATTGCTTCTTTATTAGTTTTAATAGTGATTCGATTGAATGTGAAAGATACCGTAGGATTAGGGAATGCGGCAGCGGCATCATATGCCGTATCGTTCAAATCAAGTTTTGGTCTAAGTGGTTGGTTATATCTCATCAGTAATGTTGTGGTGTTGTCTTTAGGAGTAATAGATTATTTTCATCTTAATGTGACAGAAGAAAGTGTGAAACAAGCGATACAGGAAAAAGATTTATCTGGATTAGGTGGAAAAAAAGAAGATGATATAAGTATTAATAATGATTCCAATAACAGTAAAGACTAGAAAAAGACGAGGCTGACCCAAAAGTAATTTTGGAAATAAAATCACTTAACTAACAAAATAGAAATCCCATGAAATCAACGTTGTAATTAACGGATTTCATGGGATTTTTTCTATTTTAAGATTTTTAGTCAGCCTCGTCTTTTTCTTGTTCTCTTTAAGATTATAATATCAAAAGAAAAAATTTCACTTTTTGATATTATTTGTTTTACATTGTCATATGGTGAATTTTACTTATTTCGTAAGTAATTAAGTTAATAGAAAATAATTTAAGGTTTTATTTTAATATTTTCCATTGCCACCATGGATTTAGCATTTTTTCGTATGTTTTTGTTTTTACTATTTTGGTCTGAGCGCAGTGTATATTTTCAATATTTTTCTGAATTGTAAGTGCAGTGTACCAATCTTCAAATATGTTTTTCATAACTTCTAGAATTTCAATATTGTAAATTGTGTAGTACTGAGGTTTTACTGGTAGAGGTTTTTTACTATTTATTGCTTCTATTGCTTCTGTTTCAGAAGAAAAAGCCTTTGCTACAGTATTAGATTTCCCAGAAATTTTCATTTTAAATAAATCATCCCAGTAAGTATATTCTGGTTCACCTATAGGAATGTTATCTACATACAAAACATAGTATTTCGGTTCAATATCATATTTAATACAATTTGAATGATTATCGTCGATATCTTTTTTCTTTGTATGGTCGTAAATAGGTTCAATATATTTTTTTTCCTTTAGTTCGTCAAAAGCATTAAAAATTTTTAAACTATCAAAATTATGATTACGATGTAAGCTATAGATTAGAGAATTTTTCCAATTTTTTCTTCCAGTTTTTATAACGTCCCCCTTTTTTCCCTTCTTTTTTATTTCTTCATATAAAAGAAAAGCGTCAGGACTAAGTGAAGTACGTGGTATTGACGAATAAAATGTTAAGTTAACTAACTCAATCAAATTATTTTCTGTGAAAGGTTTGTCAAAAGGAAAATCAATTTTATCTGAAACTAAGTTTAGGAAGTAATTATATTTATTCTCATTTAATAATACTGTATTACTTTCAGCCTTAACGATATCAGCTATTCTCTTAAAATCAAAAGGTTTCTTTTCTTCTTCTGAGACTTGTTTTAATTCTCTAGGAAATGATCTTTGCTCTTTTTTTATTTTTGAAAATTCTGATGTATCGTAATTGTCTTTAAAACCTAAATCTAATGATAATAGTGAGCCTGTCAGATTTAAAGAAAAAGTACTACACACATAATTTATCCAATCATCCTCGCATAATTTTTTCATAGTTTTAGTTGTCAAATTAATCTAGACAAAATATCATTGTCTACATAACTCAAAAATACTTTCAATGGTGTTTTATAGTTTAATGATTTTCTAGGAATATTATTTCTTTTAGATGCGATAGGTTGGATAAAAGATTCTTCAACTTTGTTGAAATCCATTTTTTTAGGTAAACCATCTTTACGTAATAAACTATTAGAGTGTTCATTTAAAGCTCGTTGTGAGGGTGTTCCTGGATCGGCAAAATAACTATCAATATCATTTAGATTGCTGATTGATTTCCAATTAGAAAACTCTTTACCACAATCGAATGTGATTGTTTTAAATAGATGGTATGGAAACTTTTTAAACCAATTATTTAAACTATTTTCGATACCTATGCTCGTCTACCTATTGGTTTTAACGTAATAAGCACTTTCGACAGCCTTTCAATGAGTGTGATAACAGCACTTTTATAATCTTTTCCAACAATTGTGTCACCTTTAAGGTGATGTAATTCATTATTAAAGAGTTGATAATCCTTATGACGTTGATGGATGGTTCTTTTAAAGGCTTGTTTGCCTCTTTTTTCTTCATAACCATTTGCTTTCCTTTTACCTTTCATAGGTAATGCAGTCAAATCAAACAGTCCTTGCTTAAATAATCTATAAAGAGTACTGATAGAACATGAAATAGGAAACTTAGCACGACCAATAATGACATCTGTAGTCCATCCTTGAATAACCTTCTTTTTAATGTATTCTGTTTCATTATCAGATAAAGAAATAGGGTGTCTGCCACAATTCTTTTTATTATTTTTGTATCTTTTATAGTAATCTAGTGCAGATAGTCCCTCGTCAAAAGCTTTGTAAACATTATAAATAGTCTTTTTTGCTCGTTTCAATTGTTTCGCATCGTATGTTCCTTTTTTATTTTGATGGTAATAGAATTCTATCAAAACTAGCTCGTCTGTAGTCAGATGTATATAGGTCATTTGTGATCACTCTCCTTGTTTTCTTTGGTTAGAAAGACAATTTGAGTGTATCACAAATGATTTCTTTAGTTGTCTAGCTTAATTTTACAATCGGCGAATTATTTCCTCTATATTAAAACTAACCATTAATTTTAGGCAATTACTATTCTTCCATATATCTAAAAATGCCATATTTTTGTTTTCTCATGATCTAAAAATACAGGTAAACTACAGATTAAAACTATTTGAACTACAAATCTCTTTGGTATTCTTTGTTTATAAATTTTAAGGAGAGTGTTAATGATGAGAATTAAAAAAATGAGCGTTTTATTATTATGTACAGGTTTATTTTTAGTAGGTTGTAGTAAAAATGGTGAGAAGCAGGATAGTGAGACGGTAAAAGAAGTCAATTTAGATGATATTAAGTCAAAAGGGAAAAAACAAACTAAAACAGTTGATGGTAAAGAAGTTGAAGAATATATTATGGAAGATGGAACGACTATTCAGATGGACCCGGAAATGCAAAATCAAGACGCACAATCAGAGTAATATCGTTTAGGAGAGACGTATGAAGCGAATAAAAAAAAATAAATGGAAGACAATTTTTATGAGTACGTTAGTTGTCTTAATAGTATCTTATGGTGGATATCGCTACTATAAAGGAAATAAACCAGATAGTAGCAACTCCCCTTTTGAGATAAGAACAGTTGAAGAGATGACAGAATCATATACTAAACCTAATTTGACTTTATCTGGAGAGGTTATAGCTAAAAATAGCCAAAAGATAAAAATTGATTCAACGAAAGGGCAAGTTAAAGATATTAAAGTTAGGGAAGGAGATACAATTAAAAATGGTCAAGAATTATTTTCTTATGCAACAGAACAACAACTAAAAACGAAAGAAGCAACATACTCTAAAGAAGAAAAAGAACGTCAATTACAAGCAGCTCGAACAACTGCTTCTTTAAAATGGGAATCATATAATAAAAAAGCTACAGAGTTAGAAGAATTAAAAACTAAAAGAAATAACTCAACTGACGAAGAAGAAAAAAAAGCATTGTCACAAGAAATAAAAACGTTAGAAAATGACATAGAGATGAAATATTCTGAAGCCTTATCAGGAGATAATGACATAGTAACAGCGGAAGCTGAATTAAAAAAATTAACAGAATTTGAAAAAGTAGAACAGGAACGCCTGTCTTACGATGTGGTGACATCAGACGGTGAGGGCAAAGTGACATACATCAATCAAGAATTACCAAAATTATCTCAAGAAAAAAAACAAGAAGAAACGTTTATGGAAATTGTTGATCAAACGGAATTGTACGTGACAGGAAAAGTAAACGAATTTGACAGAGAAAAAGTCGAGTTAAATAAACAAGTCGAATTGGTGGATAGAAAAAATCCTTCCATTCGTTGGAAAGGTAAAGTAGTACAAATAGCTAATTTAGGCTCAGATGGCGACAACAAAAAACAAGAGGATAATCCAAATGTCACGAAATATCCTTATAAAATATTACTTGAAAAATCAGATAAAATGCCAATTATAGGGACACATGTTTATGCTAACTTCTTATCTAATGATGAAGACGCAGGGAAAATGATCGTGGAAAAAAAGTTTTTATTTGATATCAAAGGAAAAACAGCGTCTGTTTGGAAGGTTACGCATGGTAAAGCAACAAAAGAAGTGATTGAGTTCAAGGAAAAAAATAATGATGCAGTGGAAGTTACAAAAAATATGGCCATGGCAGATAGGTTGGTTAATCCAACGTCTGAAGTAAAGGAAGGGGTTGAGATTAAGTAACATGTTGACATTAAAAAATATCCAGAAAAGTTATTTTCAAGGCGAAAATGAACAAAAAGTACTAAAGGGAATAGACCTTGAAGTGTTAGATGGAGAATTTATCGCTATTATGGGACCGTCTGGATCAGGAAAGTCTACTTTGATGAATATTATTGGCTGCCTAGATAAACCTAGTCGAGGTGAGTACTTTATTGAAGAAGAAAAAGTCAGTAATTTCAGTGATGATGAACTTGCTGATTTGCGTAATCAAAAGATAGGCTTTGTTTTTCAAAATTTCAATCTTCTTCCAAAACTATCCATTCTTGATAATGTTTGTCTGCCACTCATTTATTCAGGTGTATCAAAAAATGAACGTAAAAAAAGAGCTTATAAATTATTAGAATTAGTCGGTCTAAAAGATCATGTTAATTATTTCCCAAACGAACTTTCAGGCGGTCAAAAACAACGTGTCGCGATTGCTAGAGCATTGGTTAGTAAACCAAGTTTTATTCTAGCAGACGAACCTACAGGAGCATTGGATACAAAAAATAGTATTCAGATTATGTCCCTATTTAGAGAATTAAATAATCAAGGGACTACGATAGTTTTAATTACGCATGAGCCTGAAGTAGCTGATTTATGTGATAAAACGATTGTGTTAAGAGATGGTCTTTTGTTAGAGCAGGCAGTCATTGGTGGAGGTGAGTAGATGGAGGAAGTATCTTCTGCACTGCAGTCAATTCTTGCTCATAAGATGAGAACTATTTTGACAATGTTAGGTGTGATAATTGGTATAACTTCTATCATAGCGATTTTTAGCATCATTGAAGGAAACACAGCAAAAATGAAGACCGAACTAATTGGTGGAAATAATAATATCACTGAAATAGAGTACAATAAAAAATCTGTTTTTGATTCGACTATCGCAGATAAAAAGAATCCTGTCACACCAAATTATATTCCAAAAATTAATGGAGAGATGATGGATAATATCAAAAAACAAGAAGGTGTAAAAGATATCCTGCAAAGCTATGTACAACAAAATGATCTATTTAATGGCAATATAAAAACAAATGCTACAATATATGCAAGTACCAATAAACTACTCGATTTTAAACTATTTGATATAATTAAAGGCAATAAAAAAAGTGATCAAGGATTTGTAAATCAGGTTACTTATTTGCATGAATTAACGTATAATAAACTATATCCAGAAGATGATGGGCTTGGACGATATGTTGAAATAAATGGCACTCCATTCAAAGTGATTGGTGTCTACCGTAATAAGGATGAAAAATCTCGTAAATATGGAACAGAAAATTCCGCGATTATCCCACTATCAGAAAAGTCAAAAGTATTTGAAGAAATTGATGTAGCACCAACTTTTTTATTGCAAACAGAAAAAACTGACCAACTAAAAACATCAGGACAAAAGGTCGCAAGTATGCTAAATGAAACCTTACCTAAATCTGATTATACCTATGGAATTCGCAATTTTAAACAATTTGAGCAACAGTTGGAACAATTCAATCGCTCTAATTTTATTTTGTTGGCTGGTATTGCCAGTATTTCTTTAATAGTTGGTGGGATTGGGGTGATGAATATCATGCTTGTATCTGTCACTGAGAGAACCAGAGAAATAGGTGTGAAAAGAGCTTTAGGAGCTCGTCGGATTGTCATCTTGAGACAGTTTTTAGTAGAGGCTATTTTAATGACAGTTTTAGGAGGTATACTGGGAATTATGCTAGGATTGATTTCAGGATATCTCATCACACAATATCTCAATTATCCATATATTGTATCGTATTTGGCCGTTGGTATAAGCTTAGTGTTTTGTACGGTTATTGGTGTTGTATTTGGCTTGTTGCCTGCTATGAAGGCATCTAAGTTAGATCCTATTGAAGCATTAAGATTTGAGTAGTAAGGAGGAGAGTATATGCATGTTTTAGTAGTGGAAGATGATGAAGTCATTAATCAAGTCGTGACAGAATTTTTGAAGGAAAATAATTATGATGTCACGTCTGTTATCTCTGGATCAGAAGCACTGCAGTCGTTTAGTCAAGGTACGTTCGACTTAGTGTTACTAGATATTATGATACCTGAAATAGATGGGTTAACAGTATTAAAAAAAATACGTGAAGAATCAGATGTTCCTATTATCATGCTGACAGCTCTTGATGATGATGTCACACAACTGGCAAGTTTTAATCATGTCATTAGTGATTATGTCGTCAAGCCATTCTCTCCATTGGTTTTGATGAAAAGAATTGAAAATGCGTTAAGAAATAATAAAAATGAAGAAAAAACCGTTCGCGTTACACCGGATATTCTAATTAAAAAAGAATCATTTGAGGTTTTGTACCGAAATGAAGTAATCGAGTTTACAGGAAAAGAATTCGGTATTCTATTAGAATTATCAGAGCATATTGGTAGAGTCGTAACTAGAGAACAACTATTAGTGAAAGTATGGGGATATGACTATTTTTCGGATGACCGAATACTCGATAATCATATTAAAAATATTCGAAAAAAATTGCCATCTCTTCCACTTAAGACAATAAAAGGTAGAGGTTTCAGATTAGAGGCGCCACTATGAAGTTATTTACGAAAAACTTTTTATACACTGTGTCTATTATTTTTCTTGTAACGACATTATTGTTAGGTACTTTGTATATTGTCATGCCTAGATATTATTTGTATACGAAGGAAAAAGAAGCGACTAAAGAATTTAGCGATGTTGTAAAAAGTATTAAAGACAAATCAATTGAAGACATTCAATCGACACTAGCCTATTCTCAGAGAAGTCGAGACGGCCTGAACATTTCTGTCTTTTCTGATAAAGAAAAACAAACAATTTACCCGACAATTGATGTGAGTCGGATAGATTTGGAAATTAATTTATCTGAACCCATACAAACTACGACTAACAAAGTGATGAAAGAATCAATTGTTGATTCAAACCAAAAAGCATTGACGGTTTATGGCGAGTATTCAATTCAACCAATATCAGAAGCACGACAAGTCTTAATTAAATTATATCCCCTACTATTAGTAACGTCGTTAGTTTTAGGAGGAATAGCAGCATTTTTTTATAGTCGTTATTCGACAAAACGTATTTTAAAAATGTTGGAAACAACGACGAATATGATGAGTCTAAATCCAGATGTTGCGTGTGATATGTCTGGTAAAGATGAAATCACACAGTTAGCGACGAATATTAATCGTTTATATGACACTCATCTGCGAACCATTTCAGCACTAAAAAAAGAGGTAGACAAAGTCGAACAAGTTGAAAAATCCAAATCTGAGTTTATGAGAATGGCATCACATGAATTAAAGACCCCTTTGGCCGGAATGATGGGCATTGTTGAAGGGATGATATATAATGTTGGTAAGTTTAAAGACCACGATACGTATCTAAAAATGTGTCGTGAATTATTAATCAATCAATCTAACTTGGTTCAAAATATTTTATCTATTTCCTCTCTAGATAACATAAAACAATTAGAAGATAATGTTGAAACGGTATCGCTAAAAGAAATTGTGAATGAGCAATTAGAATCTTATTTATTGTTATCAGAATTGGGAAATTATCAAGTAACGAAAGAGTTTTCTGGAAATTCTAATGTTTTGGGAAATCGTTTAATGATAGAACGTGTTATTTCTAATATTTTAAGTAATGCATTTCGGTATAGTACGATTCAGACCACTATTCAAGTTATTTTAGAGGACAATGTATTTTGTGTTAAAAATCTGTGTTCAAATATTGAATTAGATAACCCTATGCGGCTATTCGAACCGTTTTATCGTTCCGATTATAGCAGAAATAAACAAGATGGTGGATCAGGCTTAGGATTGTTTATCGTTAAGCAACTTGCTGATAAAAACAATTGGAAGGTTGATATAACTATCGATGAACAACAGCTATTTGTTGTGACAGTTGTATTTTAATAGGACAGTTAAACGCAAAGAATTAGATACCAGTGTAAATTTATGGTACTTCACGATATATAGAATTTTGTTATATGTGTGTGTTATTTATTATTTGGTGGTTAACTTAATTTTACAACAAGTAAAATATTTAATGAAATAAACCTTGTTTATCAAGGTGAGTTTAGAGTATTACAAATAAGAACAAGATTTTCAAAGGGCAATCCATTTAGATTAAGAATGGAACTGACCTCAGAAGGTAAGACAAATCTAAAAATACCCTCGTTGAATTCATGTAAAATGAAATTAACGGAGGTGTTTTTTTTTTGCTCTTCGTCTTCACTCTGAAAGGAACAAAATCAAAAATAATTTTGTTCCTTTTAATTTTCGTTAAGAGACTTTTTGGTCAGCTTCTTATTTGTATACGCAAAAATAGAAGGAGGAAAAGAGATGTTTGATAGACAGGATGGGTACTACGTGACAAAAGGAGTACAAGAAGCCGTACCTTATCAACTTAAATATTTTTGTTGGCAGTTGATTTTACAACGGGCAAAAGAAAAAGACCCAACAATGGATTACTTACAAATCATTGAATTTGATGTGGGTACTGAACATGAGCTATTAACGATTGTTCATCGCCAAGAAAAAACTGAGGTGAAACAGATATATCATCTTCACTTGTTTGCAGAATACCGCTCACTTAATGTGAAAAAAATATGGGCGATTGATGATGGCCAAGCTCAAACCATGTTATTACCAGAAGAATATTAAGGAGGAAATGAAGTGAAAGTAGAAACACATACGATAAAAAATGAAGTCTTTTTGAGTGATGACAGAAATAATCGTTACTTACTACAACGGACATGGGGATCAGAAAACCAAGCGATTGTCGCAGTGATTACCTTGAAGCCAGTTTCAGTGAGCGGGGTAGAAAATGACTTAACTGCCATGTTGATTCAAAATCATGTGGTTGAGATGAGGTACCAAGGCTATTTAGTAGCGAACCTTGTCTCAGGAATTGATTCATCAAAGAAACTATCTAAAACATTATTGGATAGAGAAACAGAAGATGAATTGTTGAAAGAAGTATTAAACAAAAAAGATATCCAACAAATCGTCATCGGCTGTGGGTAGCAGTGGCATAAAAAGGGTTTGCGCAGGAAAGGTTGAACGGAATACTTAGTAAGTGTTTGTTTAAATAGTAATAACGAATCAATAGTGGTTCATTGGAAACACATAGGGACAGCAAATTAAAGAATTGTCGGTTCACGATATGTATTGGAAGTTATCTGAGTATCAAAAATATTTCTTTTGATGATGGCATCCAATTTATTCTATTTAATGACAGTGACCTAATTTAATAGTATATAGAATGAAAAATAGGTAAGTCATAAGATAGATGTAAACAGAAATTATTGTTTGGGAATATTAGTTAAAAGTTCGTAAAAAAATAATGATAGTGTTTTTTTATATATAGTTTAATAAGGTTTAGTTCGGTGGTTAATAGTTTTTTTTTGTGCTGTGTTTTCATTTTTTATTGTTTTTTTAGCTAAATATGTTTAAAATCGAACTTTTTTAAATATTGAACTTATTATTGTATTGATTTTAATTAAAAAATGAATTATAATTTATTGAGTCAAAAAACGAACGAGGAGTTTTTATATGCAAAAGAAAGTTCCGTATTTATTTGTTTTAACAGGTACGATTATTGTTTTATTTTTTATGATTATTCCTTTATTAACAAGTTTAATTCCAACATTTTTTAGTGAAGGTGACTTAACATTTAGTCAATATACTTCTTTTTTTAAGGATTCATATAATCAATCAGTAGTGATAAGAACGATTCGTATTTCTGTCATTGTTATGGTTATTTGTATGTTATTAGGGATTCCTACCTCTTATTTTATTGCTGGTGTGGATAAAAAGTGGAAAGGTCTGTTAATGGCGATGACACTTTTTCCATTATTAACCAATTCTGTTATTAGAAGTTTTGCTTGGATTAACATTTTAGGTAAAAATGGTATTATTAACTCTGTTTTATTAAAGTCACATATTATAGAACAACCATTAAATTTACTTTATTCAGAATTTGCTATTATCATTGGCTCGGTTTATTTATTTTTACCAACTATGATTATGACGTTAATTGGCGTTATGGAAAGTATTGAACCAGAGATGTTAGAGGCAGCTGAAACATTAGGAGCAAGTCCTTTCGTAGCATTTAGAAAAATTATTTTACCACTTTCTATTCCCGGAGCAATTGTGGGGAGTACGTTGGTTTTTACAGGGACTTTGACAGCTTATACAACTCCACAGTTGTTAGGAGGAAATCAAAAAATGGTACTATCTACCTTACTTTATCAAAAAGCTAATACATTAGGAGATTGGACTCAAGCAAGTATTTTATCCTTTATTATGATTTTTATTACAGTCCTTGTTATGCAAGGGTTAAACTGGTTGGCAAAAAAAGTAGATAGGAGAGTTGACCAGCATGCGTAAACAAAAAGGTATGACGATTATTGCAATTTTTGTTTTTTTGTTTTTATTTTTACCTCTTTTACTTATAATCATTACATCATTTGGAACAGAGTCAGCTATTAAATTTCCTATTAAAGGTTTTACTTTGGACTGGTATTTAAATGTTTTTCAAACAGAAAGTTTTATTTCTGGTTTTAAATTAAGTTTAACGATAGGCGTTTTAGCAACATTACTAGCTTTGTTGATAGGTGTTCCTATATCGTATGTCTTAAATCGTTATAAAATAACTGGGAAAAGTCAGTTTAAAAGTTTTTTCCTGTCACCAACAATTATTCCAGGAATTGTAGTTGGTTATGTCTTATTTCAATGGATTGTGATTAAGTTAGGTTTTTCAGTTTTTATAGGTTTATTAATAGGGCATTTTTTGATTAGCTTGCCTTATATTATACGGGTAGTGGGTTCTAGTTTGGAAAAGATGGATGTTTCCGTTGAAGAAGCGGCTTGGACGTTAGGTTGTACTAGACAAAAAGCTTTCATAAAAATTGTGTTACCTAACATATCATCTGGCATTTTTGCTTCATTTATGTTGGCTTTTGTTAACTCCTTCAACAATGTTCCAGTGTCCATGTTCTTATCAGGTCCGGGTGTTAATATGTTACCCACCTCTATATTAAGTTTTATGGAGTATAACTATGATCCCACTGTTTCAGCTTTATCTGTCATCATTATGTTGTTAACAGTTGTAATGATGGTTATTATTGAAAAAACATTAGGACTTGCTTCTATTTCATAAATTAAGGAGAGATTTTTGTGTCGTTTGTTGAATTAAAAGATATTGATGTGAGCTATGATGGTAAACAATCGATTTTAAAAGAATTAAGTATTGCAATGGAAAAAGGAGAATTGGTTTCATTGCTTGGCCCAAGTGGCTGTGGTAAAACTACGACGTTACGAGTTATTGCAGGGCTCATTAAACCAACTAGTGGGGATTTTATGGTTAATAATAAAAACTTGACCAGCGTTCCTGTACATAAACGTCAGTTTGGAATGGTATTTCAGAGTTATGCTTTATTTCCTCATTTGACGGTGGAAGAAAATGTTGCTTTTGGATTAAGACTTCGTAAAGAAAAAAAGAAGTGATTGATAAGAAAGTAGAAGAGATGCTTTCAGCTTGTGGATTGGATGGTTTTTCTAAGAGATATCCCAAACAGTTATCAGGAGGGCAACGACAAAGGGTAGCTTTAGCACGTGCTTTAGTAGTAGAGCCCGACTTGTTACTATTAGACGAGCCGTTAAGTAATTTGGATGCTAAGCTTCGTGTTGCTATGAGAATTGAGATTAAACGAATTCAACAAAAACTAGGCATTACAACTGTTTTTGTTACTCATGATCAAGAAGAGTGCTTTTCTATTTCTGATCGCGTGGCAATTATGAATAGAGGGATCATTGAACAATACGATACACCTGAAATGATTTACCGTTATCCTAAAACAGAATTTGTTGCTCGATTTATAGGATTTGAAAATTTCTTTAAAGTAAAAAAGAAAGATTTAGTGGTTATGACTGAATCTGGAGTAGAACTACATGTTTCTGAACGTTATGTCAAATTAACTGGAGATTTGATGGCAACAATTCGACCAGAGGATATTTCTATCTCATCAACAGGTCTTATCAAAGGACGTATTTTGGTTAGAACATTTCTAGGCAAGAGTTACCAATATGAAGTTGAAACAGAGATTGGGTCATTGTTAGTGAATGGGGATGACCATCAAATGTATGAAGTTGGTCAAGAGATAGGGTTGGATTTTTCAAAAGAAAAAATTATTTTATTAAATAAATAGATAGGGGATATATAAAATGAAAAAGGGTTTATTAGCTATTTCAGCGGTTGCGCTACTAGTATTAACTGCTTGTGGAAACAGCGAGGCAAATATAAAAAAAGAGAGTAATAAAAAGGCAGATCAATCGATGGTTGTCTCTACATTTGGATTAAGTGAAGATATAGTTAAAAAAGATATTATTACACCATTTGAAGAAGAATATTCAGCTAAAGTCACTTTAGATTTAGGTAATAGTTCTGATCGATTTACTAAACTAAAAAATAATAAAAAAGCGAATATTGATGTTATTGAGCTATCACAAGCTAATTCAACAGAAGGTAATACATCAGATATGTTTGAAAAAGTAAGTGAAAAAGAAGTCCCAAATTTGGCGGAATTAACAGATGGAGCAAAAGAAGTCTTTGAAAATGGTGGGGGTATTCCAATTGCTGTAAATAGTATCGGGATTATTTACGATAAGGAAAAAATCGGCAAAGAAATTACGAGCTGGGATGATCTTTGGGATTCTGCTTTAAAGGGGAAAATCTCAGTTCCTGATATTTCAACAACAGCGGGACCATTAATGTTATATGTAGCAAGTGATCATGCTAAAACAGATATTACATCGGATAAAGGTGAGGCAGCATTTTCAGAAATGAAAAATTTAAAGCCTAATGTAACAAAAACTTATACAAAATCGTCAGATTTGGCGAACATGTTTCAAGCAGGAGAAATTGAGGCAGCAGTTGTAGCTGATTTTGCAGTTGATATTATCAAATCATCTTCTGATACTCTAGAGTATGTTGTTCCAAAATCAGGAACTTACGCAAATTATAACACCATTAATGTACCGAAAACATCAGCTAATAAAGAATTAGCATATAAATTTATTAATTATAGAATCAGTGAAGAAAGTCAAAAAACAAAAGCAATCTCTTTAAATGAAGGACCGATTAATAAAAAAGTAACATTATCTGAAGAAGAACAAGGTAATAAAACATACGGTGAAGTTGCTAATAGAGCCAAAATGGTCGATTTTAATTTTGTGAATGACAATTTATCTACTTGGCTAGATCGATGGAATAAAATTATGAACCAATAAAAAGAGGGTATTAGACATGATTGTGGTGGATATTCAAATTAAGGATGTGTCTTTGTTTCAAACTGTGACACAGAAATTTTTAAAAAAAAATGTGTATATAAAAAAAGATAAAATTTATCATATTTCTAATGTTGAAGAAGAAACAATTATAGCTAATACTATTATTGATGGCCAGGGACTGTTTATGGTTCCTGGCTTGATTGATAGTCATATGCATATTGAAAGTTCAATGTGTACACCAGAGAATTTTTCAGATGCAGTTTTACCATTTGGTGTAACAACAGTTATTGCGGATGCACATGAAATTGGTAATGTCTTTGGTAATGAAGGATTGGATTATTTTATGTCAGCTGAAACAGAGCTTGATATCTTTCATGCAATCCCTTCATCAGTTCCGTCAACAACACCGTCTTTAGAAACAACAGGAGGCATAATTGGATTAGGAGAAGTTGAAACATTACTTAGAAATCCAAACGTTATTTGTTTGGGCGAAGCAATGAATTTTAAAGGTATCTCATATGATAGAGAGTCACTCATTGCACAAATTATTCGTTTGGTTCAAGAAAAAAGACCGACAATGCCTCTAGAAGGTCATTGTCCAAAAATTCAAGGAACTGAATTATCTGACTTCTTGTATAGTGGCATCTCATCAGATCATACACATCAATTTCCAGAATCGTTAAAAGAACGAATTGAAAATGGTGTTTTTGTCCAATTACAAGCAAAATCACTGACGAAAGAGAATATAGCTGTTATAAAGGAAAATAATTTTTATGAATATGTCAGTATTGTGACCGATGATATCATGGCAGATGAATTATTAGATGGTCATTTAGATGTTAATTTAAGAAAGGCTGTTGAATGTGGGTTACCAATAGAAAAAGCGATTTATATGACGACTTATACTCCAGCAAGAAGAATGAGTTTGAATGATCGTGGAATCATTGCTCCAGGCAAATTAGCAGATTTTATCTTACTAGACGATTTGGAGACGTTTAATATAAAAACAGTTTATAAAAAAGGTCGAAAAGTCTATGGAACAGATATTGGCAAACAAGACAAACAAGACAAACAAGACAAACAAGACAAAAAAGAGTATGACTATGCGTACTATCCAAGTCATTATTTTGATACATTATCTACTAGAAAGTTGACACTAGATGATGTAACACTAAAAGTTGAGACTGATTTAGAGAAAGTACGTTGCCAGGTCATTCGTAAATTTGAAGTAGGAACGTTTACAGAACCTATTACAAAAGAAATTCCTGTTATTGATGGTTGTTTAGATTGGGAAACTGCAGATTGTTCGCTATTAATTGTGATGGAGAGATATGGAAAGAATCGTAATATTTCTTATTCATTGGTTGAAAAACCGATTGATTCTAAAGGTGCTATTGGAACAACTTGGGCACATGATCATCATAATATTATGATTATGGGAAATACTAAGCAAGACTTACTCAAGGTACAGCACGAGCTACTGGATATAAAAGGTGGTTATTGTGTTTCTTTGAATAATGACATCATTGGGAGTTGTCCGTTGCCATTAGGTGGTATTATTTCAACAGCACCAATTTCAATTCTTGGTTTAAAAGTAAAAGAAATAAGACAAAGTATGAGACAGCTTGGTTATAAAAACATGAATGAAATTATGTCTTTTTCAACGTTATCACTACCAGTTTCACCAGCAATTAAAGTAACAGATATGGGAATGCTTGATACGAAGACTCAAGAATTTTACTCTCTTATACATGAAGAAGATGGGACGTTACTAAATGCAAACACTTATTAAGAATGCATACATATTAACAATGGATGATGAATTTAGTGTGTATGAAAAAGGATATCTTTTAATTGAGAATGACCAAATTAAACAATTAGGACATATGGGAGAAGAACCAATATTAAAAGAAGGTTATCAGGAAGTAGATGCTAATAATAGTATATTACTACCTGGGTTTATTAATCTTCATACTCATTTGGGGATGATTCCTTTTCGATCTTTAGGAGATGATATACCTGATCGATTAAGACGTTTTTTATTTCCATTAGAAAAAGTGATGACAAAGGATTTAGTTTCAACAAGTAGTGAGTATGCCATGGCAGAGCTGATGTTATCTGGGACAACAACAGTTTCTGATATGTATTATTTTGAAGATGCTGTTGCTATGAGCTGTGAAAAAATGAAAATGCGTGGTTTTTTAGGACAAACAATTATTGACATGCCAACATGTGATTATTTAACTGCAGAAGAAGCAGTGGAAGGATCTCGTCTATTTATAGAAAAATGGCAAAACTCTGATTTAGTTACACCCATGATTGCGCCACATGCTACTAATACAAATAGTGTTGATATTCTGAAAAAAATAGTGATGATTAGTTCAGAAATGAATTCACCAATTATGATGCATGTTTCAGAAATGGATTACGAACTAGCTAAGTTACAAAAATTATATAAGCAAACTCCTATTGAATTTTTGAAAGAATTAGGTTTCTTAAATTGTCATCTGATTATGGCTCATGGTATTTTATTGAGTGATGAAGAAATTGAACTATTATCAGAATCTAAGGGAAAAGTCAGTGTTGCTCACTGTATTGGAGCGAATACAAAGTCAGCTAAAGGTGTAGCACCTATTAAACAGCTAATTGATAAGGGAGTGACTGTGGGTTTAGGAACAGATGGTCCAAGTAGTGGAAACACTTTAGATATGTTTACTCAAATGAAAATGATGGCCAATTTTCAAAAAACATATTTGAAAGATCGCTCAGCATTTCCTGCAAAAGAAATTGTTGCTTTAGCAACAAAAGGTGGAGCGAAAGCATTAGGAATGAATCATAAAATTGGTAGCTTAGAAGTTGGAAAAAAAGCCGATATGATGTTAATCGAAACCAACTCAGTTAATATGTTTCCTATCTTTGACCCATACTCAGTGTTGGTTTATTCAGCAAACGCTAGTAATGTCGAAAGTACATGGATTAATGGCGAACGTGTTGTTGAGAAAAAGCAATTAGTTGAGCAAGATTTATCAGTATTGCGAAGTAATTTAAATAATCAAATGGATGAGTTTAGAGAAGAAGTTGAAAGAATACAAAGAAGGCCGTATTAATGTAAGAATAGAGTTCGGCTCATATAGGATAATATCCCCTAAAATGAGGCTAAAAAGTCTGATTTTAAGGGATGTTTTTATTTATCGCTATACATTGGTAACACTTTTTTACACAAAATTTATAAAGACTTTATTTTTTTAAACTAGTTATTTTATGGACTGTTAGATAACTTGTCTCTTTGATTTTATAGTTAGGGACATATTTATTATTTTTGACTAATACACTATAAAAAAGGTATATTAATGAAAAAATATAGATTATTTGATAAGGATGATGATATATGAAAAATTATTAAGTAATAAAAAAAATATCAAGGATCACATCATAAAAAGGTCGATAGATATTTAGGAATTCGATATGCTCATGCACCTATTGGACGGTTAAGATTTAAATCTCCAGAAAGAGTCGATTTACATAATTCGGGTACAGTCATTGCATATCCTGCTAATCCAATTCAAAAAGGTAAATTAGAGAAAAGTGAAATTTGTTTATTTTTAAATATTTGGAAACCTTCAGAAATTGAAGATGGCATCCCAATCATAGTATGGATTTATGGAGGGAGTTTTGAATCTGGAGGTATCGGTAAAAAAGGGATAGGGATTGGATTAACATATGATGCTCAAAAATTATGTGAAGACACACAGTGTATCATTATCACAATAAATTATAGGTTGAATGTATTCGGCTTTTTAGATTTTACATCTTTTAGTGATAAATTTGATAGCAATATTGGAATTAAAGATATTGTATGTGGATTAGAATGGATTAAAGAAAATATTTATGAATCTGGTGGTAACTCTGATAACGTGACTTTATTTGGGCAATCTGCTGGGGTTATGTTAATTGCGTGTTTAAATAAAACAACTTCTGCGCAACATCTTTATCATAAAATGATTATAGAAAGTGCGTGTATTAAGTCTTTATACACTCAACAAGAAGCTACAGCAATTTCTCAAAAGTATTTAGATTTCTTAGGAGTATCAGTTGATCATATAGATGATTTATTGGACTTTTTTCACTGATAGATTATTAGCGGTTAATCATAAGTTAGAAGAGTTTGTTAGAGAAAAAATATTAGGAATCACGACATTCGCTCCAGTAATTGATGGTCAATTCTTAACAGAATCAGTTTATAAAGGCTCTTTTTTTACCCAAAAACCTATGATGATTGGTAGCACACAAAATGAATCACGACTGTTTACAAGGTTTACTCCACATGTAGCAGAAGAAACGGATAAGAAGTTTTTTCCATATATGAATAAAAAAGAGAGTCAAGGGATAACCTGTCACTATCACAATTTTCATTTTCCAAACTTTTTGGGAAATAGGAAATTACTGACAGATATTATGTATACAGTTCCTAAATATTGGTTAGCAGACAGTTATTCCATAGAAAATTCAGTGTATATATAGGTTTGATTTTTATTCTGGTATTTTTAAATTATTAAATTTGAAAGCATGTCATATAATTGATGTACCTATTCAATTTGATATAGGGATGTATTTATATTCTGGAAATATACTCAAAGCTAAAAGATTAGGTTATTATATGCACCAATACATTGGTAACTTTGATAAAACAGGGAATCCAAATGGTAAGACTCTTTTTTTGAAAACAATATTCAGTTAGAAGTCCTAATGTTTTAATAGTTGATAGTAAACTAACTTTGGAAAGCGATCCGGATAAAAAGACCAAATTAATATATAAAGATGCGCATCGTTTTGTTCATAATGATAATAATCACTCTCTATTTTAGTACCTTAATTTTTAAAAAGATAATATAACTATGGGCTCTATGATTCTATTTAGATTGAGGGCTTTTTGCGTACATAAAAAAATAAGAGATGTTTGTTAGAGAATATCAGTATTATATGATAAGGCATCGTTTCCTATATAGACAATTGAAAACTTCATGTCAGAACTTTTTTATTCTTTTTAGTGTATAATAAAATATAGATTTATTAAAAATCGCCTAACTATATTAATAATAAGAAACACATGAGGTTATATGAAATGAAAAAGAAAAAACGTGTGAGGTTATCAAAAACCAAAAATAAAAAATATAGAAAAATAAGTAAATCTTGGAAAATATTTTTTTATTCATTTTTTGTAATGGTCAGTTTAGTCAGTGCTTATTTATTTTTTAAAGCATATCATTATATTAACGATATTCCTGAAGCACAAAATATAACACAAGAAGAAATATATCGTCTAACTAGGATTGAAGAAACAGATACTAGGTTAATAAGATCTTTAAAAAATGATGCCTTTGAGTCTTGGTTGTATGAAGCAAATGATGAAAAGGTTAAGACATTAGCTAAAAATAAAGAGTTATTATTAGAAGTAATGGAAGGTAAAACAGACGTTTCAGATATTGATAATGCTATGTCGGAAATAAAGAGACGTATTGATATTGTAGAAGATATAGATATTGAAGAATTATATGTGTTGTACTATAAAAGCATATTACCTAAAAAATATGATGAATTAATGGTTGTTTTTCAAAATGCAACGATTGCGGATGCCGAAAAAATGAGCAAAGAGGCGCAAGATTTGCTTGACTTATTGCATAAAATATATAATCAAGAAGGCATGTTGACAGTTACAAATGAACAGAGCTTTAAAAAATCTGTTAGCTTATTGGATGACATAAATAATAATATAATTGAAGCAAATAAAATAACAGATCAAGTTTTTTCCTATGCCAGTCTCATAGAAACTATTCCTGAACCAAATACTAAGTTTGGTATGGAGCTAGGTGATTATATAGATAGAACAAATAACTATATTCAGTCGAAAAATATGGTAGAAGAGTTTAAAAAAAAGTATAGCGAACTTCAATCTGATTTAGAAACTAATGAACGATTAATTAAACGGTCAGTGAATATGCCGGATTTAGTTGGTATGACTGTTAAAGAAGCTAAAGAAGAGATAGATCAATTGGATTTAAATTTGAGTATACAAGGATATACAAATACGATGTATAAAAGTGGAGAATCAGTTCCTGAGAACATCCGCGGTACGGAGAATTGGGATAGGAATGAAAAAGATCTCATTTTAAAACAGGATCCTTCATCTCAAAATTATAAATATATCGTTAAAGGCTCTACTGTTACAATAGTGGTTGAAAATCAATCAGTTGAAAAAAGAACGCAATCTTCAGAATCAAGTAGCTCATCTACGTCTAACTCTAACTCTAACTCTAACTCTAATTCTAACTCTAACTCTTCAATAACAAGTGAGACGACTTCATCAAGCACAGAAGAAACAACAAGTTCAGATGATTAAAATTTTTTATTTTAAGAATACTAGATTGAACAAACAAGGAAAGGAGGCTATAGATGTTTTCAAAAAACAATAAAAAGAAACGCTTTAGATTTCTTAGCCGTCGTCACTTAACAGCCATAATTCTCGGTATGATTGCTATGATTGTCATACTATTTATGTCGATAGGAGCTTATACAATAAGTAAACGTTACAGTCCTTACAGCTCCTTACTTGAAATTCAAAACATTGATGAGAAGATCACACAGTCTTTCATTATTTTAGATAAAAATGATGAACCGTTAGATAAAAATAATGTCGTCGTTAAATTTGATCCCGTTAAATATCAGCCCAATTGGAATGTAGATAAATTATATAGAGACACACTTCTTGCTGTAGAGGATGCGTCTTTTTATACGAGAAAAACAAAAGGTTTCTCCATTAAAGATACAATGGGGGCAGTGGTGTCACAAGTCAGAAAAAAACTAGGTCAAAAAGTTGTTACAAGAGGTGCATCAACAATTGAGCAGCAGTTGGTTAAGATTATGGTTTTTGGAACAAACAATAAAAATACATTGTCAGATAAAGTTATTCAATTAATTGATGCTAGAAAGCTATCACAAAAATATAATCGTGATGATATTTTAAAAGCCTATCTAAATGAACTACGTCTAACACCCAATACTGTGGGAGTTAGAGCAGCTTCACTTGAGTTATTTGGTAATGATATGTCAGATATGAATACAAATGACCCTAAACAGGTAGCTCAGATTGCTTATATGGCTGGGTTAGGTCAATCACCATCAGTTTATGTTCAAGACTTTGAAAAAAGTGGTAAGCAACGGACGCTTACTGTATTAGCAATTATGAAAGAAAATGAGCTGATTGGTGATAAAATATATAAACAAACCGTTGAACTAGTCCAAAGTGAAAAGGAAGAGTTTGCATTAAAAAGATATAAACAGGAAGGGACACCGAAGGAATACCAACCTTATGTTTCAAAAGTAAAAGATGAATTGAGTAGTTTAAATTTACCGCAAAATGCCACGATTACTGTTAAAACTTATGCAGATAGTAATCAATTGAAGGAGTTACATAATATAGTAGAAGGAACTTATCCTCAGGATGATCGATTACCTAATGGGTATATTGAACATAAACAAAGTTTGACTGCTATTTCCGTTTTGGATACGAAAACAGGACATATTATTGGTCTTGCGACTAATTCAGATAATCCGATGATTCCATATACAGCAACACGATCTTCAGGCTCTACAATAAAACCACTTCTTGATTATGCTCCAGCTGTTGAGTATGCAGGATTGACACCAAATACGATTCAAAATGGAAGTTCTTTTACAGTAGGAGATTGGAAAATTAATAATTATGGCAATCAGAATTTTGGTAAAGTTAGTGCATCGTTTGCATTAGGGTTGTCGTTAAATACAGCTGCTGTTGAGGCATTTCAGATGACCAATGATCAGCAAAAAAATACTATGATGGAACCACTCGGCCTAGCATCATATAACCCAAATGGCTCAAATTACACAGCTGAGCAAGCAATTAATTACCCTACAAATGTTTTGGCACTATCTTCAGCATTTAGTGTATTTGGTAACGATGGGGTTCGAGTTGAACCAACAACTATTGAAAGTATTGAAACAGACTCTGTCAAAATTAATCTTTCTGATGCTGAAAGCAAACGAACGATGAGTTCCAGTACGGCAAAAACCGTGGTGAATATGTTAAAAGAAGCAACTGGGGTAAATGGATCAGAACCCTATGCAGGACCTAAATACACCGGCTTTAGTCAAGATACCTATGTCATGAAGTCAGGATCAAGTAATTTTGAGAGTTCTGTACCAAATAGTCAAAATAAGTCACCAGATTCACTTCTTGTGATGGCTTCGCCTGAGATTTCTATTGCTACTTGGTTAGGTAGCCCAACTTATGTTGATGCAACGTATGCACCAACGACCTTTCCACACGAAACAGCAAATCAAGGGAGAGTATACTTAATGAATAGTGCCTTTAAGGTCATGATGAGTGGCAGAGAAGCAAAATCGTTTACGTTTGGAAATGCAGTGTTTATAGGGGATAAAGAATCTAATCCACTTATGCCAAAAATCGATATTCTATCTAACAAAGATCTGGATGATGTAAATATAAAAAATAAGAAACTTGATGAAAAGGATATAGACGATTATAATTCATTGGAAGAAAAATATTTAAAGACTAAAGATATATTAGATCAAACCTACAAGGACTAGATAATTAGGGCTGTACACTAAATCGTGTTGATAGAATGAATTCTATTGATGCGATTTTTTTATGGTCTTTTGCCAAGAGTTTTTAGAAAAAAGCTATAAAAGAAAACATTTGTAAAACGTTATCAATAATAGTATATTCTATATAGTATATACTATATAGAGAAGAGGGAACAAAAATGTTAGAGGATTTGAGTTCGTTTGAGTTAAATTTATTATTGGAGAAAAAAATACAGACAGAAAGAAAATCATTAAATGCTGGTCGAGGTAATCCTAATTGGACAGCACCTATTCCAAGAGAAGCGTTCATACTACTGAGTCAATTTGCTTTAATGGAAACAACAGATATGCACCACTCTTTGATACGTGGAATGATGGAAGAGGATTTAACTAGATATAAAAGATTTCAAATGTTTTTGGAAAAAAATTCAGGTAGAGGATCATTCTTTTTACAGCAAGTTTTAACAGATGGCGTAGTTTATTTTGGTATGAATCAACATGAGTGGTTAGATAAAATGTTAGACTATACCATAGGTGATAATTATCCTAATCCGGTTCGATGCTTAGATGCGTGTGAATCTCCAATAAAAAATTATCTAAAATATGAATTATTTTCTGGATCTGATACGTCATTTGATATATTTACAGTAGAAGGAGGTACCGCAGGAATTTGTTACTTATTTGATACTTTAGTTAACAATTTTATTTTAAAGAAAGGAGATAAAATTGCTTTATTAGTCCCTAGCTTTGCCCCATATTTGGAAATACCTGAATTACCACAATATAATTTTAATGTACTAAAAATTAATGCGGAGCAATCTATTTGTGATGGAAATTTAATTTATCAATATCCAACTCATGAAATTGATAAATTAAAAGATAAAGATGTCAAAGCCGTGTTTATAGTTAATCCTAGCAATCCTACAGCTAATTCCATGAGTCAATCAACCATTCATCAAATAAAAGAGATTGTAGAAACAGATAATCCAAATTTGATGATTCTAACGGATGATGTTTATGGTACATTTGTATCAGATTTTAATTCATTATTCGTAGAATTACCGTATAATTCAGCTTGTATTTATTCGTATTCGAAATATTTTGGTGCGACAGGTTGGCGTGTGGGAACGGTTGCTGTAGCACAAGACAATATATTTGATAAATTAATTAGCGATTTACCATTAGAGCAAGAACTACAATTAAAATTAAGATATCAATCACTCAATCAAAAAGGTGACAGTATTCGTTTTATCGATCGGATGGTAGCGGATAGTCGAGATATTGCTTTAAATCACGCCGCAGGATTATCTTCTGTTCAACAAGTTATGATGACTCTATTTAGCTTATACTCTTTATTAGATACTAAAGATGATTATAAGACATCTGTAATGAATTTATGTCATGAAAGAGAAGAACGATTATTTCATTCTTTAGGTATCAAAGAAGAGGTAGAGCCTTTAAATACAGCGTATTATTTTGAGTTTAATTTTAAAGATTGGGTAGAATCAAGATATGGCCTAGATTTTTCGAGATATTTACAATCTGAATGGACAATTACCAAAGTTTTAACAAGATTAGCCGAAAAAGAAAAATTGTTGTTATTAAAAACAGATGACTTTGGTAGTGATGAATGGTCTGTTAGAATTTCATTGGCCAATTTGAAAACTGAGTCATATGAAGAAGTTGGTAAGCGAATTATACGTTTGTCAGAAGAAATAAAAAAAGAATGGGAAAAAAATAAAAAAGTAGGAGTTTGATTTTTGTGAAAGAGAAAAAAAATACGGAGACAGTATATGTTAGTGTTGCACAAGAAATAGAAAGACGGATTAAAGAAGGTATCTATGTAAGCTCTCAAAAATTGCCATCTGAGTATGATTTATCAACAGAATTTGAGTGTAGTAGATTAACAATTCGAAAAGCGATCGATTTGTTGATTAAAAAAAATATTATCGTAAAAAAACGTGGTAAAGGTAGCTATGTTATGTCACAACAAAAAATTCAAAGCGGTCGTGATGGGTTGCAGGGATTTACTGAAGCTGCAAAAGCGTATGGAAAAACGAGTGATACTAAAGTTATTTCTTTTGAAAAACTTAAACAGTTAGATGATAAAATAATGACTCAATTGGAGTTAAGCGAATCTGATACAGTGTATGAATTAGTAAGATGTAGAATCTTAGATAATGAACCGATGACGGTTGAAAAAATTTATTTAAGTGAAAAATATGTAGATGGGTTATCAAAAGAAGACTTTAATCAATCATTGTTTAAATTGATTGAATCGAAAGTAGAAATTGCCTATTCTCATCAAGAAGTAGAAGCGATTTTGGTTAATGAAGAGATGTCCGAGTTGTTAAATGTTCCAGTGGGAGATCCATTACTTTTAGTAAATTCAATAACGTTTGCTATTAATGCGACTCCGATATTATACGATATTTCATATTATAGAGCGGATAGATATACTTTCAAAAATACTTTAGTAAGAGGAAATAATTAAGGAGAAGACTGATGACAGTAAATATAAAACATTTAATAGAGAAAAATAAAGAAGAATTTTACAAAGATTTAGATAAAGTGATGCAAATTGAGAGTGTAAAGAGAGCCCCTTTGGGTAATGCCCCTTTTGGAATAGGTCCAAAACAAGCGTTGGAACAAGTGATGAAGATAGCTTCAGACTATGGCTTTAAAACAAATATTGTGAATGATGCTGTAGGCTATGCTCAATTTGGAGAAGGTGATGATCATATTGGGATAGTGGGACATCTAGATGTTGTTCCAGCAGGTGATGGATGGTCATTTCCGCCGTTTAAATTGAGTAAAAAAGATGAAAAGTTCTATGGAAGAGGAGTCTTAGATAATAAGGGACCGATTATGTCATGTTTGTTTGGATTGAAATTATTGAAAGATATGGGGATTAAGCCAATCAAACCCATTAGAATAATTTTTGGAACAGATGAGGAAAGTGGCAGTTCAGATTTGCCTTTGTATTTAGCAGAAGAAATAGCTCCTATCTTTGCATTTACACCAGATTGTAAATACCCAGTTGTTTATGGAGAAAGAGGAATTGTAAATTATACTATCTCTACGCATTTTGATGCAAGTGAACTACAAAATTTAACGATTCAGGGAGATCAGTCTAGTGTGCATGTGCCGGATGAATTAACAGCAATATTTCAAGGAGAGTCATATCACGTTTTAGGTAAACGTTCGCCATCAAATGCACCAGAATTAGGTGAAAATGCCATTACAATACTAGCTACAAAACTGTCTAGTAACAAAGAAATGTCAGATCAATTGCGCCGTTATTTTTTATGGGTCGAAGAGAGTTTTTCAAAGAAACATTATGGTGAAGGAATTGGTTTAGATTTTGAGGACGAGGATAGTGGGAAATTAATTTTGACACCCTATGAGTTGAAGGTTGAGCAAAATACAATTCAGTTGAGTATTGCTATTCGATATCCAGTTTCAACGAAAGAAGAAGAGGTAACAGAACAATTGCATAAAGTTGTGCCTAAAGAAAGTGAAATTAAAATTATTCGACAATTAAAGAGTACAAGTTTCCCAAAAGATGATACAAATGTAAAAAAATTAAGTGCAGTCTATGAAAAAATAACCGGTTTAGACGGCACTCCAGTGACAACAACTGGTGCAACATATGCACGTTTTTTCCCGAATACTGTTGCTTTTGGGCCTTCATTTCCAGGTCAAAAAGGGATAGCTCATAATAGTGATGAATATATGGACGAAAAAGATTTATTATTGAACATGGAAATATATATGGAAGCAATTTTAGCTTTAGCATGCGATTAAAAATAACGTCGCAATCAGTATAGACATTATGGTATATACTATTGTATAATGAAAGCGTTATAATATTATAAAGAGGTGATTAAATGAATTTTGGTAGTATTGCAACATGGCGAATGTCTCATGATGGTATTGAGTCTTCTTTAGAGTTACTGAAAAATGAAGGTACATCGAATGATGCAATTGAGATGATTATTAAACATGTTGAGGACTATCCTTATTACAAGTCCGTTGGTTATGGAGGCTTACCAAATATTGAAGGGATTCTAGAAATGGATGCAGCCTTTATGGATGGCGATACGTTCCAAATTGGAGCTGTAGCAGGGATTACAGATGTGTGTCATCCGATTTCTGTGGCAAGAAAATTAAGTCATGAAAAATTTAATAGCTTCTTAGTTGGTCAAGGTGCAACAAAGTACGCCATGACAAATGGATTTGAACGAAAAAATATGTTGACTGAACGGGCGAGAAAACTATGGAAAAAACGCTTAGATGATATGGCGAAACACTCGCTTAGTCCCTATGATGGTCATGATACGATTGGTGCTATCAGCTTAGATAAAAAAGGTAGCATGAGTGCTGGTACATCAAGCTCTGGACTTTTTATGAAAAAACCTGGACGGGTCGGAGATTCCCCACTATCTGGTTCAGGATTTTATGTGGACAGTGATATTGGTGGAGCTGCTGCAACAGGACTAGGTGAAGATTTAATGAAAGGAATTCTTTCATACGAAATTGTTCGTAAAATGGATGGAGGAATGACACCACAAGAAGCATGTGATGAAGCAGTGTATTCATTTCATGATAAATTAACCAAAAAATACGGAAAATGTGGAGCGATGTCTTTAGTTGCAATGAACAATAAAGGCGATTGGGGAGTTGCTACTAATGTTGAGTTTACTTTTTCGGTTGGGAATGATCAAAATAAAGCAGCTATATACATAGCAAATATGGGTGAAAACCATACAACAATTATCGAGCCAATTACGCAAGAATGGCTAGATGCATATGAAAAAAGGATTAAGGCACCAATAGACTAAATAAAGAATGGAGAATAAACAATGAGTACAAAAAAAATATATTTATTTTGTGATGCAGGGATGTCTACTAGTATTATGGTTAATAAAATGATGGAAGTAGTGAAGAAGCATAATCTACCTTTAGATATTACGGCTTATCCAGTTGCTAGAATTAAAGAAATTGTCGAAAAAGAAAGACCAATTGCAGTTCTTTTAGGACCACAAGTACGTTTTTTATTTAATAAAACAAAAGAAGAATATGAGCCACAAGGTATTCCAGTTATGGTAATTGATTCAGAGATATATGGAGCAATGGACGGAGAAAAAGCTTTAAAAGAAGCGTTAAAATTAGCAAAAAATAATAAAAAGAAGTAGGTGAGAGGGATGAAAAAGTTTCTAAATAGTTTAGAGAGAGTATTGTCACCAATGGCAAAAAAAATTGGTGAGAATAAATATTTAATTGCTATACGAGATGGTTTTTTATTATCTACTCCTGTATTAATTGTAGGGTCGTTCTTTTTATTAATTGCTAATTTTCCACTGAATCAATGGGATACATGGATGAGTACGCTACTAGGGAAAGAATGGGCAAGTCATATGATGGTCCCTGCTAGTGCTAGTTTTGATATTATGACTATTTTAGCAGTAGCGGGGATTGCGTATAGTTTAGCTAGACAGTTTGATGAGGATGCGATGCAAGCGGCAATTATTTCGTTAGTAGCATTCTTTATAGTGACGCCTTATACCACATTTTTTACTCCTGAAAACACAGAAACTGTGTATGAAGTTACTAGCTTACCACTAAAATGGATGGGTTCCAGTGGTTTATTCTTAGGAATGATTACAGCATTAGTTGCAACTAGGTTATTTGTTTGGGTCGTTAGAAAAGGTTGGAAAATTAAAATGCCAGATAGTGTACCACCAACCGTGTCTAAATCATTTGAAGCATTGATACCAAGCTTTGTGATTATTTTTGTGTTTTTTGTCATTGATTGGTTAGCAACGTTAACATCTTATGGAAGTTTACAAGATATCATTTTTAATCTATTACAAATGCCATTATTATCTTTAGGAAATACACTAGGTGCAATGATAGTTGCGTATATTTTCTTACATTTCTTTTGGTTCTTTGGAATTAATGGAAGTAGTGTAGTTGGAGCGGTTTTTAACCCAGTATTAAGAGCGTTATCAATGGAAAATTTAGAAGCTTATAAGGCACATACGGAAATTCCAAATATTATCACAGGGCAATTTCAAGATATGTTTGCGACATTTGGTGGAGCTGGATCCACATTATCTCTAGTTATTGTCATGGTTTTATTTTGTAAGAGTCAACGTATCAAAAAATTATCACAATTATCAATAGTTCCAAGTTTCTTCGGAATTAATGAGCCGATTATTTTTGGTTTACCTATTGTATTAAATCCTATTATTTTGGTTCCATTTGTGTTAGTTCCAACAATTAATATAATTATTGCTTACTTTGCGATGAGCTGGGGATTAGTTCCATTTACTAATGGAATTCAATTACCTTGGACAACACCAATAGTGTTTTCAGGTTTCTTAGTAAGTGGTTGGCAAGGAGCAGTATTACAAGTTTTACTATTGTTACTAGGCATGGTCATTTATTATCCATTTGTTAAAATGATGGATCGCCAATACCTTGAGGAAGAAAAAAATTATGCAGAAGAATTAGAAGATGACATTAACTTTGAAGATTTCGATTTTGATGCTCTGTAAATTATAAGAGAAGGATGGGATATTTTGGGAGAAACTAAAGAAGAATTATTAACAACAATTATGAGTTTGATTGTTAAATCAGGTAATGCAAAAAGTGATGCAATGGAGGCAATACAAGAAGCTAAACAGAAACATTTTGATGAGGCAAGACAAAAAATTGAATCAGCAGAAAAAAATATTGTAGATGCTCATGGAGCACAAACCGCTTTATTAACACAAGAGGCCTCAGGGAATAATGTGGAAGTAACATTATTACTTGTTCATGCACAAGATCATTTAATGACAAGCATATCATTTATTGATTTAGCAAAAGAAATAATTGACCTTTATAGTGTTTGTTACGCAGAGACTAAGTAATTGGAGGTAGATGATGGTTAAAAGACTAATAAGTGCTAATGCAAGTGATATTAAAGCATTTAGTAAAGAAGATTTAATTCAAAGTATCAAAGCAAGTGAAGGTCGAGTTATTTTAAGTGAAAATGTGGTTATAGAAGAGCCTTTGATTAAAGATATCACAACTAGTGAAATTGCAAGATCTTATGGAGCAGATATGATTTTATTGAATTGTTTTGATTTGTTGTCTCCAGAAATTAAAGGGTTGTATCATCATACAGAAAATCATCAACCGTCAGATATAATTCACGATTTAAAGAAACTGATAGGGCTACCAATCGGTGTTAATCTTGAACCTGTAGATCCTTCCGCAAAAATGTTTTCTAATAAATTAAATATTTCTTTGGGGAGACAGGCTTCTAAAGATACTTTTGAATTAGCTAATCAATTAGGCTTTGATTTTATATTGTTAACAGGAAATCCAGGGACAGGTGTAACAAATGAGTTGATTGCACAAAATATTAAACTGGCAAAAAACTATTTTAATGGTGTTATAATTGCTGGTAAAATGCATAGTGCGGGGGTAGATGAGCCTGTAGTAAGTAAGGATTCCACACAAGAGTTTATTGATGCAGGTGCGGATATTATTCTTGTTCCAGCTGTGGGAACAGTTTGGGGAATTACAGAAGAAATGGTCAAAGAAGCAGTTGATACGGCTCATAAGAATAATCGTTTAGTGATGAGTGCTATTGGTACTTCTCAAGAGAGTGCTAATCCGCAGACTATCAGAGAAATTGGTTTGAGAAATAAAATATTAGGTATTGATATCCAACATATTGGGGATGCTAATATGGGACTAGTGGGTATAAAGAATATAAAAGAGTTATCTGATACTATTCGTGGGGAGCGTCATACTGTTTCACGTTTTGCAAGATCTGTTAATAGGTGATTTCTTGTAAAAGTGATAATCAGTTGTTAATATAGGCTAAGTATTTTAATGAGCTAACTAAATTTGACGAATATTATCTGATTTTATTGAAAAAGAGCTTATTTGATAAATTGTGGTAAAAATTTCATAAGAAGGTGATAAATTTGAGATTAAACTCAGATTTATCACCTTTTTTAGTTGTTTTATTTTTATAAGGTTGTTTATCAAGAATATATTTATCTAATCTCTTATTAAAAGCTATATCAACTGATTTTGTTGGTTTTTTATTGAGGCAATAGAGTTAGTTTTCATCAAAATGTTTAGCTGATATATATTTTGAGGCCTTTTTTAATACTCAAAAATGATATTGAGTATCATTTTTTTGTTTTTATATGATAAAAATTGATATGAATACATATTCAAATGAAAATTAATCGGTATATTGTTTAATAAGTTTTTAAAAAAATAAAAAAAAATACAAGAAAACGCTTGATAATAAAAGATAAAAAAAGTATAATTTTAGATAATAAATGATAATTCAAAAGGGGATTAAGACATGAAAAAAAGAAAAGTCGTATCTTTACTAACAATGGGAGTACTGTCATTAGGTCTATTAGTAGCATGTGGTGGGAAATCAGCAGAAGACACAAAAGATGGAAAAATAGAACTTCAAATTGCCACATGGGCAAATGAAACGGAAAGTAAAGAGTTTGATAAAATTTTAGATGACTTAAATAAGAAATCACCGGATTATGAAATAAAGCAAGTTGTTATTCCACAAGATTATTATACAAAGGTACAAACAATGATAGCAGGAAATACAGCACCTGATTTAATGTGGTTAGCTCAAGAATATATTCCAGCATATGCTGAAAATGGTGCTGTAATGGATATTTCAGAACAACTAAAAGATCAAAATAAAATTGATATGAGTGACTATTATAAAGGGTCTCTTGATACCGCGATTTGGAATGATAAGACATATGGATTACCATGGATCGGTCAACCTTATGTTGTTTATTACAATAAAAATATGCTCAAAGATAATAATATTGCAGAACCGACTGAAAAATGGACGTGGGATGACTTTGGTGATATTGCTAAAAAACTAACTAAAAAAGATGAGGGTGTTTATGGATTTGCTAACACAGGTAGCTTACCATCGGCAGTATTTGCTTGGGATAATGACAGTGATTTTGTTAGTACTAAAGGCGTTCCAGAAGTTAACTCTGAAGGAACAATTAAAGGATTAGAACAATATTATCATTTAACATCAGATTCACAGATGACAATGCCATATGAAGAAGCAAATTCACTAGGTGTCGAACAAGGATTTGTTACTGGAAAAATTGGGATGATGGTCGGTGGAGCTAATGATGATGTTGAGAAGAAGGTTAAAGAAGCTGGTGATAAGTTTGAAGTTGGTATGGCTATAATGCCGGCAGGTCTTAAAGCTCAAAAAACATTTAACTGGACTGCTTCAACTCTTATTTCAAGTCAAACAAAACATAAGGATGTTGCGTTTGAGGCATTGCTTGACATAACAAACGCCATGTTTGATTGGAAAGTGCCTGCACCAGTAAAATCAAAAGCCGATAAAATCGCTGACATCAACCCAGCTAAAGCTTATGCGATGAATACTATTAAGGAATCCATGGAGATTTCAAGAGGTTTTAATAATTTACCTCAACAAAATGAGTTAGGTGGTAAACAATGGGAATTACTAGATCAACCTATCTTAAGTAATAATAATGGTAAAGGAAACTTAGATGTACCTAAAGTAGCAAATGAAACACAGAAAGCATTTGAAAAGATTTTAGGGACTAAATAGTTTCCAAAAACGAAAAGGTGGAACATATGGATAATTTAAAACGTCTTACAAGAGAAGAAAAAGTTGTAGAACTTAACAAAGTTAAAAAGAAGAAAAAGTTAAGTCCCGGATATTTTTTTGTTGCTCCATGGTTCATTTCGTATTTTCTATTTTCTTTGGTTCCAATGCTACTATCTATTTATATGAGTTTTACTAATTGGCCAGTTATTGGTAAACCACAATTTATTGGTTTACAAAACTTTAAAGATATTTTTCAAGATGAAGCCTTTTTTAATTCATTAATAGTCACTGTTAAGTATGCGATTGTTGCTGTTCCACTGGGAATGGCAGCATCGTTTACAGTAGCGTTAATCATGTCGTCAAAAACAAAGGGATTAAATTTGTATCGTACGATTTATTATTTGCCAGCTGTTGTATCTGGTGTTGCTGTAGGGATTATCTGGCGTTGGATTTTTGACCCTAAAAATGGACTAATCAATAACTTATTAGCATTAGTAGGGATTACAGGTCCAGGATGGTTGACTGATCCTAATTGGGTGCTTCCATCTTATATCATCATGAGTCTTTGGGGAGCTGGAGCTGGGATGTTAACCTATCTTGTTTCAATCAATGAAGTACCAAAAGATTTGCATGAAGCAGCAGAAATCCAAGGAGCAAATTATTTTAAACGTATTTTTTTAATCACAATACCTTATGTTCGATCAATTCTGTATTATAACCTAATTATGGGGATTATTGGGGCGTTCAAGAAATTTAATGATGCTTACATTTTAGGTGGAGCAGGAAATCAAGGGCAATTTATTTTGCTTCAAATTTATGATACTGCATTTAAATACTTTAAGATGGGATACGCATCAGCAATGTCTTGGATTTTCCTACTAATTGTATTATCCATCACATTAGTAGTATTCAAGTTTACTGATTTCTGGCAATATAGTCAAAATAATGAAGAGAAGTAGGTTTTATATATGGAAATAAGAAAACTACCGAATCAAACAAAAGAAGAGTTTGTTGCCCAATTAGTTAAAGAACGAGCGAAACAAAAGCCGTTAAAGAAAGTAATATTTTCAATCATTAAGCATACATTATTAATTATTGTTGCTATCTCAATGATTCTTCCTTTTTTTTGGATGGTATCAACATCTTTAAAAACGTCGAATAACGTATTTACGATTCCACCGCAATGGATTCCTAATCCAGTAAAAATTCAAAATTATGCAGATGTATTTAAGGCTGTTCCATTCTTTAGGTATATCATGAATACAGTTGGATTTACGGTAGCCGTTACATTTTTCGAGGTTATTGTATCTGTCATTGTGGCATACGGTTTTTCTAGATTTAATTTTAAATTTAAAAGATCATTATTTATGTTTCTATTATTAACTATTATGATCCCTGGAGAAATTACGATTGTACCAGGTTATATTTTCTGGGTAAAAATTGGAGAGTTTTTAGGAATTACATTAATTAATACTTATGTTCCACTAGTGTTACCCGCTATAGGAGGACAAGCTGTACATATATTCTTTATGACACAATACTTTAGAACTATACCAAAAGATTTTGCAGAAGCAGCGTATATCAATGGTGCAAGTAATTGGAAAATATTATGGAAAATATTTTTCCCAATGTCTATACCGGCAATTCTAACTATTACTATTTCATCATTCATGGGTACATGGAATGCATTTTTAGGTCCATTGATCTATTTAAATGATTCAAATAAATTTACCATCCAAGTAGGATTGGCAATGTTCCAAGGAATGTTTGATGTTAACTGGCCACTATTAATGGCAGCAACTACGATATCAATTATTCCAATGATTATTTTATTCTTCTCATTACAAAAATACTTTATACCTTCTAATAAACAGGATGGTGTGAAATAGATGAAGGCATTAAAAAAAATTATAAGGAATTTACCAACATACTTTAAAGTGTTAATCATTGTTGCATGTTTGATTAATCTATCTGGTGTATATGGATTGATAGAGAAGAAAACAATAGATGAACACTTAAATAATATGTTTACCTCTTTTGGAAAAGTATCTGGAGATGTCCAAGTAGTTGATGGCCAATTGATAGCAAACAAACAACTTATAAAAGAAGAAGATTTTGAGTTAGGAATTTTCGATGAACCAACAACAAAAGATTATATTTATTTAAATCAAGATGAATTAATTTTTGCAATGAATAATAGAAAAACAGAGATTAAATATGATAAATGCATGACCAATGAATCATTTCAACGAAGCATTGTGGATATGGCAACGAATCTTAGTCTAACGGCATTCCTCTTGAGTACACTACAACGATTATTTTTAGTTTCATTAATTATTTTAGCTATAGTGATTGCTACACTTATTTTATCTAAGTTCAAATTAAAAATGAAACAAATTGTGACATCACTATTTATTAGTGTCCCACTCGGTGCACTTGCGGGTATGTTTTCTAGCTTGTTAGTGACTAATTATACTCAAATAATTATTTTCGTTATAGTAACAGGAGTGATTTATGCTAAATCAATTCATAGAACATTTGATAATAGCATGACATCTTATTATCTAGGAGAAGGGGTATACGAATGAGTTATATAGAATTATCTAAAATATATAAAGTTTACAATGAAAAAAATCTCGTCATTGATGATTTTAATTTATCTATTGAAAAGAATGAATTTGTTGCGCTAATTGGTCCATCTGGATGCGGAAAATCAACGTTACTGAGAATGATTTCGGGATTAGAAGATATTACTTATGGTGATTTAATAATCGATGGTAAAAGAATGAATGATATTCATGCTAAAGATAGAGATATGTCTATGGTATTTCAAAATTATGCCTTATATCCACATCTTACGAACTATGATAATATCGCATTTGGATTAAAACTTCGAAAAGAAAGCAAAGAGGTTATTAAAGAACGTCTGTCTTCTGTAGCTAAAATGCTAGATTTAGAAAATTACTTAGAGGCTTATCCAAGTGAATTGTCAGGAGGGCAACGACAACGTGTGGCATTAGGTCGAGCAATGGTTCAAAATTCACATATCTTCTTGATGGATGAGCCATTATCTAATTTAGATGCAAAATTACGAAATCGTATGCGAATAGAAATTTTAAAATTACATAAGCAGTTAAATGTTACTACCATCTATGTAACACATGATCAGGTAGAAGCAATGACAATGGCAGATAAAATTGTTGTTATGGATAAAGGCGAGGTTCAACAAATTGGTAAACCAAAAGAACTTTATTATAATCCTGCAAACCTTTTTGTTGCAAAATTTATCGGAGACCCTGATATTAATATATTAGGGGGAACGCTTCAACAAAGTAGTGTTCAAATAGGACAGTCGGTGATTGAACTCAATCCATCGTTGTATCAAAAACTAGATGAATATGAAGGAAAAGAGATATTAGTTGGGATTCGAGCAGAAGATTTTCGAACTGAAAATATCTATGTTGAAAGTGCTGAAAAGCAGTATCGAGGTATGATTGAATTAATAGAAATGCGTGGAGATAGTAGTATTTTAATGACGAAATTTGATGATAACGAAATTACTATTAAAGTGCCATCAAGTCAAAATTATGAGTTAGGCGATAATATTGACTTTTCCGTTAATCAATCAAGAATTTTACTGTTTGATAAAGAGACAGGAGAAAGAATTTAATGTTACCATTTGAAAGAAAAAAAATTATTTTAGAAGAGTTGCAAAAAGGCGTGGTTTATATCACGTCATTGGCCGAATTATTAAATGTGTCTGAAATAACAGTTAGAAGAGATTTAAAACACTTAGAAGAAGAAAAAAAAGTGACACTATTACATGGTGGAGCGGCACAATTGGTTGACACGTCCAGGGAAACACCTATGGATCAAAGGGAAGAATTATATATTGATGAAAAAGAAAGAATCAGTCATTTTGCAGCAGGATTAGTTGAGGATGGCGACGTTATCTTTATCGACTCAGGAACAACAAATAAAAGAATGCTAAAATATCTAACAGAAAAAAAAGTAAAAATAGTAACGAATGGGTACAAGAATATTGAAGAATCACTTGGTTATGATTTAGATATTACCCTGATTGGTGGCGAATTAAAAAAAGAGACTTACGCTTTTATTGGGGCTGTTACTAGTCGTGTGTTAGATATGTATTATTTTGATAAGTGCTTTTTAGGGGCTAATGGTATTGATATGGAATTTGGTTTATCAAATGCGGATCCAAATGAATCATTAATCAAAGAACAAGTAATCAAACGCTCCAAAAAAGCTTATGTATTAGCGGATCATACGAAATTTTCATCGACATCTGTATTTAAATTTTCAGAAATTAATCAGGTCGATATTATTACTGATAGTATATTATCTGACTATCTCCATTTAGAAAATATTATTTCACCAAATTAAATTACCTGAAAAGAGGACTTTCTAATGATTTATGTTAAAGACTTACTAGAAGATTATAGAGAGATGCAATCAACAACTCTTGCAAAACATATTGTATTTAAAGGTGTTGGAGACAAAGATGTTTATAACACAACGGCTCCTTTTCTTTTGAACAATACGGAAGTTATTGCAGGGCGTATAGAATCGCGAGATAGTGAATTATCACATGTGCGTCTTTTTGAAAAAAGAGCAGAAACAGAGTATGACCTATTAACTGAAGGAATAGATTTAGCTTTACAAGATCCATTTTACACAATCATTGATGGAAGCATCATTTTAGGTGGTGTCGAAGTCTTTTTTGAGGAAGATGGGTCTGCCAAATGGCGGACTATCTTACATAAATTAGAAGATGAAAAAACAGCGATACGATTTTTTGATGGCCCTTTAGGAATGAAAGATTTGAGATTAGCCCAACTTCCAAATAAAAAAATACTCGTATTAACTAGACCACAAGGTGAAAAAGGTGGTCGAGGGAAAATTGGATTTACTGTCATCAATCAATTATCCGAATTAACGATTGATATAATAAATTCGGCTCCTCTATTAACCAATCAATTTTGTGATGAAGAATGGGGTGGAGCGAATGAAATACATATGATAGGTGAAGATATCTGTGTGTTAGGTCATATAGCTAATTTTGATAGTCAGGGAGATCGTCATTATTATGCTATGTCATTCAATATTGATTTAGAACAAGGATGTATGATAAATCAAAAAATTATTGCCGAACGTTCTAATTTTTTAGATGGTCCAAGTAAACGTCCAGATTTGTATGATGTGGTCTTTAGTGGTGGGATTTTATTACAAGATGATGATGCCATCGTGTATGCAGGAATTAGTGATGCAGGTTCACAAAAACTACAAATAAAAAATCCATTTTTATAGATGAGAGGTAATAAAATGAATATTAATCGATTTGAAAACAATCCTTTAGTAACACCATCGGATGTGAAGCCACTTCATGATGGATACGAAGTTATTGGTGCTTTTAATGCGGGAGTTGCTAAATATTTAGATGAGACTTTATTATTGATGCGAGTAGCTGAACGACCAATTTCAGAAGATGATAATATTATCAAAGCTCCTTACATTGATAAAAATTCTGGTAAATTAGAAATTATAGAGTTTCGAAAAGATGATCCTCGTTATGACTATTCTGATCCTAGAATGATAAAACCAGCAGGCCAACCAGATAGAAGTATTTATCTAACCTCTCTATCTTACATTAGAATTGCTAGGAGTAAGGATGGTATAAATTTCACTGTGGATGAAGAAGCTTTTCTATATCCTTTTAATGACTATCAAATATTTGGTGTAGAAGATGCTAGATGTACACAAATTGATGATAATTATTATATTAGTTATACATCGGTGTCCCCAATGGGAATCTGTGATTCAATTATTAAAACAAGTGATTTTAAAACATTTGAGGATTTAGGAAATGCCTTTGCTCCTGAGAACAAAGATATTTTATTATTTCCTGAAAAGATAAATGGCTCTTATTATGCTTTGCATCGTCCATCACTAAAAAGTATGGGGAATTATGATATATGGATTGCATCGTCCCCTGATTTAGAGTGTTGGGGACACCACGAACATCTTCTAGGTATTAGAGAAGGTATGTGGGATAGTGGACGTATTGGAGGTGGATTAGTACCTATCAAAACTGAAAAAGGGTGGTTAGAACTCTATCATGGTGCGACCCCGGAAAATAGGTATTGCATGGGAGCAGTTTTACTTGATTTAGATGATCCAACTAAAGTGATTTCCAGAACAAAAGATCCGATTATGGAACCTGATTTTTCGTATGAGCAAAATGGTTTTTTTGGTGACGTTGTATTTGGTTGTGGTGGGATTATATCAGGTGATGTTTTAACTATGTATTATGGCGTGGCAGATACGTCTATAGCAGGATGTACTTTAAAAATCAGTGATATATTATTAAAACTTGAAGAAGGTTAATCTATGAATTGGAAAGATAAATTAACGCAGTGGAGAGAAGATACTAATTTAAATAAGGCATTAAGGCATGAGCTAATGAATATAAAGGATGAAAAGGAGTTAGAAGATCGATTTTATCGTTATTTAGAGTTTGGAACTGGTGGGATGCGCGGTGAGATGGGAGTAGGAATCAACCGAATTAATGAATACACAATTAAAAGGGTAGCTAAAAGTTTGGCCATCTATATAGCATCTCATGGACAAGATACAATGAATAAAGGCGTAGCTATTTCATATGATAACCGACACTTTTCAAAAGAGTTTGCTGAAATAACAGCCAGCGTGTTAGCATCTGAAGGTATTCACGTTTATCTATCTGATTCAATGAGGCCAACACCAGAACTGTCTTTTTCTGTTAGAAAATTTTCTAGCTTTCTTGGTGTAATGATTACAGCAAGTCATAATCCTAAAAATTATAACGGATTTAAGGTGTATGATGAAGAAGGTGGGCAAATTACTCTGGAAGTTGCAAATGAATTATTAGCAATTTTAGAAAATATTACCGATGAATTATCTATCAATATACAACCATTAGATATGTATATCGAACAAGGGACTGTAACGCTATTTTCAAAAGAAATAGATCAAATATATATTGAAAGACTAACATCTGTTATACAAAATAAAGAGTTAGTTCGAAAAAAAGGATCTGAATTAAGTGTGATTTATACACCACTCCATGGAACTGGAGCAGTATTACTACCACAAGCATACAAAACATTTGGTTTTTTAAATCTTCGTGTCGTTGAAGAACAATCGGATGGAGATTCAGGTTTTTTTACCGTAAAAAGTCCTAATCCAGAAGATAGAAACGCATTTAAAATGGCATTGGATTATGCTGTAGATAGTCAATCAGACATTGTGATAGCGACAGATCCAGATGCTGATAGATTAGGGGTTGTAGTTTTTAATGACACTCAACCCGTTTATTTAAATGGAAATCAAATTGGTTTGTTATTATTAGACTATCTAATCCAATTTAAAACACCTCAAGAGTTAAATAATAGTTTTATTGCAAAAACGATAGTCACATCAGACTTAGGTGGTAAATTAGCAGAAGATTATCATATAGAAGTCCAGAATACATTGACTGGTTTTAAATTTATTGGTGAACAAATTAAATTATCTGAGGAAATAAATGGCAAAAAATTCTTATTTGGTTATGAAGAAAGTTATGGTTATTTAGTTGAGCCATTTGTTCGTGATAAAGATGCAATACAAGCAGCAATTTTGTTAGCAGAAGTTGCACTACATTGTAAGATAAATAATAAAACCTTGATATCTAGGCTTGAAGAATTATATACAGAATATGGATATTATAAAGAAGACCTAATCACTTATGAATTTAAAGGGAAAAACGGTCTCGAAAAAATGAATGATATTATGACCTCGTTTAGAGATAAGACTACACAACAAGATTTTAATAAGCTAAATATTGAAAGAGTTGAAGATTATCTTACGCAACAGATATATGGACCGTCTGAAAAATTAATAGAATCTATTAATTTACCTAGTTCGAATGTATTAAAATTTATTTTTGAAGATGATAGTTGGGTATGTCTAAGACCATCTGGAACAGAGCCGAAATTAAAAGTATATTTTTCGGTGAACGATAAACTAGAATATAAAGCCATAGAAAAATTGAATATCTTAAAAGAAATATATAATTTTAAGATAAGTTTAATGGATACTACGACACTAATCTGATTGTTAATTATACATTAGTAAAATGATATTATTAGAAGCCATGGAGCATAAAAAGGATATGCCTAACGTCTTAAAATAGAAGAACCCATGAAATCAGTTGGTTAAATACTGATTTCATGGGTTTGTTGTTTGTTTAGTTTAGCGATTATTATTTTAAAAATTATTTTTAGATTAACTTCTAAGTTTTTTTACTAAAACGTAAACGCTGGTGAATGATCACCTGAATAAGGCTCATGCTCTACAAAAACCGTTACTTCGTTACCTCTACCACAGCTTGATAGTTTTGAGTTGTGGAAATTAAAATACGTTTGATACCATCATTAGTCACAAAAAATGTTCCTTCATCACCGCGTGTTTTACCGGTTTCAATGTCGAAGAACTCGTAATAACCTGTTTTGCCATCATATTTAGCTAGTCCAATGAATTCTGCATTTTATTTTGTTAAATCATTTCCTTTAGCACCTTTTACAACTGTTCTTTGCCAATCAGACTAGTCGCACGTGTTAAAGCTCGTTTGTCACGACTTACGAAATTGACACAACAACAAGTTCCAGTTGAAAATGAACGTATCAGAGAAAAAATGAAAAAAATGGTGTTACATCATTTCCAATCGAAACTATTTGGGGTAGTGGGTACCGATTTAATTTCTAATAGAAAAATATTTAAAGGTCAAAAAAGTCATCTTGATTATCCAAAAATTGGTCTGTTTTTTAGTTCAAAATAAGATAATCTAAAAAGAGAGCAATGACTATAGGGGATGGCATATCATGGATATTAAAGGGTTAATCACCTATTACACTAGTGAAGTCGACAAAATGTTACACGAAAAAGAGCAAGGCTACATTGATGATTTTGAAACAGAATGGACGACTTCTTTGTATCAAGAGTTTGTTCAAAAGCTCAAAGAGTTAGATGAGTATAGTCATAAAAAATAGACTACTTAAAGCAATTTGCTTTAAGTAGTCTATTTTTTTATTTATTTTTCATGCTCATTTTCTAAAGATTTTGATCCTTTTATTTCTAAATTTGCGGGATTTGTTCCTGGAGAGCCTGCCATTGCACTTGAATTCAACCCATTATTTACTAGTTTTTTACCCCATTTTTTCTCTAAGTTAACTCCTTGTGCACGTAATTGATCGTTCTTCAATCGGATTTTTTCTGACTTTAAAAGTTTTTTATCTGACATAAAAACCTCTCCATTCCTTTTAAATAATGATACCACGTATTATGAATTGATGGTAACTAGTAAGTCTAATAATTAGTAAAGGATTGCGTCTTTATTTGTTTTGTGCGATCCTGTGAGTATATAAATGATGTAAATGGGGAATGATTTAATGAAAAAGAATATAAATGTTGTTGGAGCAATTATTATAAAAGAGGGAAAAGTATTTTGCTGTCAAAGAGGGTTAGAAAAAAGTCTACCTGGAAAGTGGGAATTTCCAGGTGGGAAAATTGAATCCAGAGAGACTAAAGAACAAGCATTGGTACGAGAGATAAAAGAAGAACTATTAATTTCAGTTCAACTAGAAGAAAAGGAATTCGCGAGTGTTTCGTTTGATTATGATTTTGGTAGAGTGAATTTAAGTACGTTTATTTGTCATTTGGAATCTGGAGAGCCACAATTGACAGAGCATTTGCAATCTAAGTGGGTATCTTTCGATAAGTTAAATCAGCTAGATTGGGCACCAGCTGATATACCAATTGTCGAAAAACTAATGGAGGTTGGTGTGGATGAGTGATTTATTACTAAATAAAGCGTTAAAAAAAGCATTTATTGATAAAAATGTTGAAAGCCAATATTTAAATCCTAAATTTATTATTAATGATACAGACAAAAAAGAATTCTTACTTTCAGTGTTACAACAGGAACTATTATCTTGTCAGTCATTTATTTTATCTGTTGCGTTTATCACGCAAGATGGATTAAATACTATTAAAACCCAATTATCAGATTTAGCTGATAAAGGTATTAAAGGAAGGATACTGACCTCAACATACTTAGGTTTTAACCATCCAGATGTCTTTCACTCATTACTAAATATCCCGAATGTTGAGGTTAGAATATCAAATAAATCTGGTTTCCATTCTAAAGGCTATTTATTTACACACCAGATGCATCAAACGTTTATAATAGGTAGTTCTAATTTGACGATGTCAGCTTTAAAACTGAATTATGAGTGGAACGTAAAGCTTACCTCTTATGATAATGGTGAGATGATTTCAACGATACATGACCATTTAGAAAAAGAATGGGAAAGTGCCACAATATTAAGTCGAGAATGGATTGCTGAGTTTTCGAAAACATATCAACCATTACCTAAAAGAATGACTCGAAGTGAAGATATCATCACTGAAGAAGTAAGTGAATATATCGTCCCGAACAGAATGCAAAAAGAAGCCCTAAATAGTTTGAAAGAGCTAAGGCAGTCTGGAGAAAGAAAAGGGTTGGTTGTATCTGCAACAGGAACAGGAAAAACTTACCTAGCAGCTTTTGATGTTGCTTCTTATCAACCAAAACGATTTCTATTCATCGTTCACAGAGAGCAAATATTACATAAAGCAATAGAATCATTTAAAAAAGTAGTAGGTGGAAAAGATACAGACTACGGTGTTTTATCAGGACAGAAAAAGGATTTAGATGCGAAATATTTATTTTCGACAATTCAAACCATATCAAAGGATGGCTATCAAGAATTATTAGGTCCGGATGCGTTTGACTATATATTAATAGATGAAGTTCATAAGGCAGGAGCCTCATCTTATATTAAAACACTAAACTATTTTAAACCAAATTTTCTGTTAGGTATGACAGCGACACCTGAGAGAACTGATGGATTTAATATTTTTGAACTATTTGATTATAATATTGCTTATGAAATTCGTTTGAAAGATGCACTTGAAGAAAACTTATTGTGTCCATTTCACTATTTTGGTGTCACAGATTATGAAAGAGACGGTCAAGTTATCAGTGAGACAAGTGATTTAACCTATTTAACTTATTTTGAGAGAGTCGATTTTTTAATAGATAAGATTAATTATTACGGCTGTTCTGGTAATAATCCTAAAGGGTTAGTTTTTTGTAGTCGAAAAGATGAGGCAAAAGAGTTGTCACGTCTATTCAATCAAAGAGGAATAGCGAGTAGCTACTTATCTGGTGAAAACTCAATTGAAGAAAGAGAACAGGTGATTGAAGAACTTGAATCGGGCAAGATTCATTATATTTTTACAGTCGATATTTTTAATGAGGGAATAGATATTCCAAAAATAAATCAAGTGATTATGCTTAGAAATACAGAATCTAATATTATTTTTATTCAACAATTAGGACGTGGCTTAAGAAAAGATGAGTCAAAAGAATTTGTAACGGTGATTGATTTTATTGGAAATTATCAAAATAACTACATGATTCCTATGGCGTTATCAGGAGATTCGTCACGTAACAAGAATAATTTAAGACGAGATACGATAGATGTTAATTATATGACAGGTCTTTCAGCGATTAACTTTGAGCGAGTTGCAAAAGAGAGAATATTTAAATCAATTGATGCGGCTAAATTAAACTCTTTTGCCGAGCTAAGGAAAAGTTATCAACGTTTAAAAAATAGGTTGAATAGAATACCAATGTTATATGATTTTGAAGAGATGGGTGAGTTAGATCCATTAGTAATTATTCAAAGAGAAAAAACATATGATCAATTTTTACTGAAAATGAAAGAAGATTGCCCATTACTTACTGAGCAAGAGCGATTAGCGCTTAAGTTTTTATCTGTTGAGTTATTATTCGGTGGACGACCACATGAGTTACTTGTGATAAAGAAAATGATTATGGAAAACAAGACTTATTTATCGTCAGAAGACATTTACAAATTGTGGGATGAAGAATCGATTGATTATAATCAGGACATACTAGTATCTGCCTTATCAGTTTTGGATTTATCTTTTTATGAAGCAGGGTTACAAAGAAATTATCGCCCAGCACAGTTGTTTGACCAAAAGAACAACGGAATCGCGATGACTGATTTTTTCAACAGCTCACGTAAAAATACATTATTTATGAAGTATGTGATGGATGTTGTGACGACAGGTTTGAAAAAATTAGAAAAACAAGGTATGCCATCTACTTTATGTCTTTATTCTAAGTATCGTCGAAAAGATGTTTTACGAGTATTAAATATGGAGTTCAAACAAAATGAACAAGGAATTGGGGGCTACACATACAGTAATAACCAATTTGCTATTTTTGTTACTTTAGACAAAGGGAAAGATTTTAAAGCCTCTCTAATGGCTTATGAAGATGAATTTATCGATGAAGAAACGTTTCGTTGGTTTACTAAATCACCTAGAACTATTAAATCTCCTGAAGTCCAAATATTGAAAGACTTTAAAAATTGGACTATTCATTTATTTATCAAGCGAAAATATAATCAAAATGATAAAGAAACAGATTTCTACTATTTAGGAGAAATGGAGCCAATTATTGATACCATTGAACAAAAGGAAAAGCCAACATCTGATAATAAATTAAAGAATGTAGTTGAAATGGACTTTATACTTAAACATCGTGTAGAACCTGATATGTATGAATTTTTAACTGGAAAAATAGAATAACTTAAAAAGCCACTCAATAGTCGAGTAGCTTTTTGATTTTCTTATTTCTTCTTTTTCATATAACTCTCACGTAATTTGGCAAGATGAGCTTTTTTGTCGATTTTATTTGGTGTTTGTTTTTCATGATATTTTGAGACAGCTTCTTTACCTTTTTTGTCTAATTGATATTTTCCCACAGTATTCACCTCTTTAATTAATTGACCCTTGCTTATATAATATACCTTAATACGAGTGTAAAACCAATGCAAATGTGAGGTGAACTAAATGGAAAAAACCAACAAACAGCTATTAAGCCAGTTTCAGTCATCATGGGCTAAGAATAAATACTGGGTAATGTCTCGTTCACAGCAAGCATATAATGACATTCGATGGATGGCTAAAGGAAATCAGTGGACAGAAGAAAAACAAAGAATTTACGAACAAATGATATTAGATTTAGAACAAGTATCCCCTACTGATAAAACACTACGAGTAGCATTCCAACACATTTGGGGTTATTTTAAAAAAGTTGCAACACCTAAAGAAAAAGAAATTTATAACGAACTAATTGAAACGTCGCCATTAAAAAGTAGTGAGTTAGAGGCTTTTTTAAAAGAATTAAGCAATCATTATCAACAACCATATTTGATAAAAATGCGATGGGGATTGTCAGTTTGCTCACCTAAGTAGAAACCGTTATGTTGGACAGATATTTTTATTGAGTGCTATCATTAACGTAGTATAAAAGTAAGGAGTGATAATATGACAGATTATAAATTACCAGATGTATGGACATGGGAAGATGAAAATAACAATAAAGGTGGGAACCGCCCAACAGCCGGCAGTCGTTTTGAACAAAAACTTCCTGTGGGGAGTGCACCATTTCAAGTCTATTCACTAGGAACTCCAAATGGTGTTAAAGTAACGATTCTGTTAGAAGAATTAAAAGAATTAGGAATAAAAGATGCAGAGTATGATTTATATAAAATTAATATAGGTGAAGGCGATCAATTTGGTTCAGATTTTGTTTCTATCAATCCAAATTCTAAAATTCCAGCAATGGTTGATCAAAGTCAAACCCCTAACATTGATGTGTTTGAATCAGGTTCAATCTTAGTTTACTTAGCTGAAAAGTTTGGTGAGTTTTTACCAAAAGATATTCAAGATAAGACAGAAGTATTAAATTGGTTATTTTGGCAAGTTGGCTCCGGTCCATTTGTCGGTGGTGGATTTGGTCACTTTTTCCATTATGCACCAGAGAAATTGAAATACCCAATCGACAGATATACAATGGAAACTAAAAGACAACTTGATTTACTAGATAAAGTATTAGCAACTCGTGAATTTATCGCCGGAGACACATATAGTATTGCAGACATAGCTATTTGGTCTTGGTATGGTCAACTTGTATTAGGTGATTTATATGAAGGATCCGCTGAATTTTTAGATATTCAAAGCTATAAACATTTGGTTGAATGGACTCATCGAATTGCACAACGACCTGGTGTGAAAAAAGGAATGGCAGCAGAATACAAGGCAATAGATTAACAAAAAGAAAAACTTCCAGCAATTAAGTTGGAAGTTTTTTTAGTAGTTATTTTGTAGAGAATTTAAATTTAGCAAAGACAGCAGTAGCACTACCAATAAGAAGTAACATTAATCCTGACAATGCAGTATTTGATTGACTTGTTTGAGGTAATTTTTTGTTGTCAGCATATTTTTCGCTTGTATCACCAGCTTTTTTGATGTTTTCAACAAATTTTTTTTCGTTTTGTTTTTCTACTTTATTGCCAGTAGGATTGTTTTCAGATCCAAGAAGTTCAGTTGGGTTTTCAGGAGTGTCTTGTTGATTACTTGATTCATCAACAGTATCATTGTTAATGTGTTCTTGACCATTTTCTCCTGATTGAGCAACGTTAGTGAAAATTAAACGAATAAAAGCATAGTAAGTACCATTTGGTGTTTCGAAGAATGGAACTTTATCATTAATTACTCCACCTAAGAAAGGTGAAGGACCGTATTCTCCAGGAGAATTTTCTCTAGTCACGTTCATATTTACTTTAGTTGGTTTGAAAGCAATAGAGTCACTTTCATCATGTGCTTCAAAATATACTTCTGAATCATATTTTTCATCTTTCACTGTATGGTTTAAAGAAACCCAGGCAATATAAGTAGAATTTGATGCATCGTAATGATAACTTTTTAGTGTTAGTTCACCTAGTTTAAAACCTTGTAGTTCTGCCGGTTTAGCAACTGAAAAATGATAATCTCCAAATAAATCATCATAATGATTCGAACTATAATCAATCAATGTCACTTTCCCTAAATCAAGTTTCACATCATTTGTTTGTTCTGGAACAACTTTTTCTGTTTTAACATCTATCTTCTGAAACAGTTGTGACAGCCGTTCCACCTACCAACAACATTGCTGAAAATAGTCCAACATAAACATTGTTTTTCAATTATAAAACCTGCAATAATACATTATTATAACAAGACAAAAAATGAATAAAGTATAAAAAATGAAAAAATAACTGAAACAAGAAGGAATGAACAAAAACTAAACAAAAAAAGAGATTGATGTTTTTAATATCTTTTATTATTGTTTTTTAGTCAAGAGTTAACACAAATATTTTTAAAAATGAATGGTTCACCAAGTATTCATCAGACATCAATACAAGATATAAAAAGAATCAAAAAGAGTCAAAAAAGATGATTTTAATTTTTCGAAAGCGAGTAGAGCTGACATTACTTCAGCTTTAAAATCAACCTTTAAAGATGATAAAGTCCCTGTTTTAGGTGGCATTACGATACCTGATTTACATGTTAACTTACCAATATTAAGAGGTGTTTCTGATTATGCTATTTTAAAGGGAGCAGGAACGATGAAAAAAAAATCAAGAGATGGGTGTTGGAAATTATTCATTGACTAGTCATCGTATGTTGAACAAAGAAGTGTTGTTTGGTCCGATAATCAATGCAAAAAAAGAGATGCCAATTTATCTGACTGATTTAGAATATGTGTATGAATATACAATCAACGATACGTCATACATCCAAACTACAGATGTGCATGTCATTGATGATCATCCAAAAAAGGCAGAATTAACACTAATTACATGTGATGAAACTGGTGAAGGTAGATTTATGGTAAATGCAGAACTTGTCAAAAAAACGTTAGTAGATAAAGTCGATGAAAGGATAATGTCATCTTTTTATCAAAAACAAAATTTATATGAATAATGCGGTATGTTTTATATCGTGGTATAATTGATCAAATGCAACTTAAAAATGTGAACAGTGAAGGGATGATATAATGAGAAGTAGGAGGAACAGGAACAAATCTAAAACAAAACTAAGCTTTATTGACGTAATTTTGGAGTTATTATCATCAATACTAGCATTTTGGCCTTAATAAAAAACCTATGTAATGAGCACCTATTCGCCTCATTACATAGGTTTTATTAGTCTAGTTAAGTAAATTCAATATTTTATCAGTTAAAAAGGTTTCTAAACAGGCTGCTATAATAATTAAAGGTAGGACATATCTGATATAGTGCAGGACACAACGTTTTAGTTCAAACCAGAAAGTCGTATTAATTGCCCTTTTATGTAATTTATTTCTTATCCAGAGGTTTAGGTAATACAAGCTTGATGCCCAAATACAAAAGGCCGTGAGCTCTATAATAGAATGAGGGATTGAAGCAACGATTAGATTTAATCCTGTACTGATTGAGTATGACAAAACAGCACCAAACACAACGCCACCTAATGTCGCTGACAAAAAGATATTAAAGAAATAAATATAGGGAACAGGGATTAGAGCCAGTACAAGCATAGAGAAGGGCACTTTTAATCCGTTATTGATGATGTATTGCATTAATTTAACCAATTTATTTGGCGTACTTGTTAACGTAGGGGTAGATTCTATGATACTTTTTAAATCAGGATGAATCATAAAGGTGATAAAACCTACTAATATGATAATCAGGAGTGTCGTACGTAAATAAGTGGTGGATTTTTTTACATCAATGAGTTTAATGAAAATAACCTCCTTAACTAAATTAATATTTTTAATGGTTTTATAATATCATATCTTTGAATTCTAGTAAGTTAATTATTGGTATTACTAAATTAGTATCATGCTAATTGACATTATAAAAAAGGTGCGTTAGAATTATTAGAATTAAATGAGAGTAAATCAGAAATTATATTGATAAAAGGAGTGAATATGGATAAACAAGAGGAAAACATAAAGAAAATCATTGAGTTTCTTGAAAAACATCCTAGAATAGCAAACGTCTATTATCCTGGTTCATCATCAGACGTTGAAGTAGAGATTCAGAAAAAACAAGCTTCAGGTATTGGAGCGGTATTTTCAATCGAACTAGTGTCAGAAGCAAGTCCAGAAAAATTCGTTGATGCATTGGATATTATTAATTTAGCAGTTAGTTTAGGTGGAGTAGAGAGTTTAATTTGTCACCCAGCCAGTATGACTCATGATTATTATAGTACAGAGTTACGTGCAAAAATCGGCTTATCAGAAGGCCTGCTTAGATTAACCATAGGAATTGAAAACGCGGATGATTTAATTAAAGATTTAGAGCAAGCTTTAGATAAAGCAGTTTAATACAGATTTTGATATTTAAAAATATTAAAGGAAGTGATTCATATGGAAAACAAAAAAAGAAGACTTAAAGGCATCTTGGTCGTAATGAATTTGAGGATTATGAGTGAAGTAAGCGACTAAATTATATGTTTAGGGGATTAGAATGACAAAAATTGAATTAGCTGTGATTAATGAAGAAGATTTACTTGATATTTGGGAAATAAGTTATGGGCCAAAAGCAGATTTAGAATGGATGAAGTATAATGGTCCATATTTTAATGACCCTATTATGAATTGGGAAGAATTTTCTTCTGGATTTGGGAAAAGTTTGATTAATGATCCTTTAAGTAAAGCGATACTTTTTAACAATAAGATTGTTGGATTAGTGACTGCTTATTGGGAAGATGGAGAGTTGAAGCAATGGTTGGACATAGGGATTTTAATATATGATTCATCTTTATGGGAGAAAGGGATAGGTAGTGTCGCTCTATACCAATGGATAGTCCATTTATTTAATTTATTCTCTTATTTACCACATATAGGTTTTACTACTTGGTCTGGAAATGAAGGGATGCAAAAGATTGGCGAAAAGTGTAATATGGAAAAAGAAGCAGTAATAAGAAAAGTCAGGTACTTAAACGGAGTATACTACGATTCAATTAAGTATGGAATTTTAAGAGAAGAGTTACTTGGATAAATAGAAATAAAAGCAGATAGGAGTATATTACACTCTTATCTGCTTTTTTATGTACTCAAACATTTAAAGTAATGTGATTGCCACTCTTGTGTTTTTAGTGCTGTTTGGTTTAAGTTAGACTCCCATGTAGGATAAACTCTGATCCCCATTTTTCCTTTTTGAGATTTTGTTTGTAAAATGTTTTTTTGTAACAATATCTCTTTTGGAAACATAAAAACCCCTTTTTTATCGGCGTCGATAATCCAAACTAGTGTTATATCTGGTGCGTCTTCGTATGAGAAAGCCTGATTTTTCAATTGGTCATCTTTTTCCCAAAAAGCGACAAAGTAACCAGCTTTTTTCGGTGTTTTATTAGCTAAACGACTTCTGTAAAACTTCGTATCATGATAGAAACAGACTCCTTCATATTCAGCATTTTGTTCTTCATTGATTAAGGAAGGAGAGTGAAAATGGTGATTAATATAGGGTAAAGATTGCACAAACATCATCCTTTATGAGTGCTTATTTTTGTTGATTCAGATAATCCATTACGAATCTAATAATAGAAAAGGCAATAAAGAGAAGTGGGATAATAATTAATGGTGTTTTAAGTAACAGATTTTTATCGATGATGCCATTCATAATGCCCTAGTCAATCAATAGATAATTAATATAGCTTAATAATTGTAAAGTAAACAATAATAAGAGTCCGATTGTTAAACTAACTAGATAGTATTTTTTCATGTTAAAGTCTCCTTTTAAAAAATAATACAGAAATTAATCATTTATAGCAAAAAAAACAGACCATGTATGGTCTGTTTTAGTTTCAACTATTAAAGTCCAGGTGCTCTATTAAGTGTAGCTTGTAGCATCCAAACTTTTTTCTCAAGGTCTGTTTTGAAAGAAATGAAAATATCTTGTGTTCCTAAATCGCCTTCTTTTTCACTTACTTCAATACCTTTTTCGTAAACACCAATTAAATAGTTGTATCCTGCAACTAGTGTTTTAAGTCTTTCTGGAATGGGTTTTTCATAAGTTCCTTTTTCATCTTTGATACCAGTGTTATCAATAAATTCTTGTAATGTAGAGTATGGAGAACCACCTAAAGTGATGAGACGCTCGGAAATTACATCTAATTGATCGTTGATTTCATCCATATACTCGTCCATTAAAGGATGCAAAGATAAAAATTCAGGACCTCTCATGTACCAATGTGTCTGGTGGATAACAACTGAAAACTGACTTAAATCTGCCACTAACTGATTCAATGTACGTTTTGTTTCTTCTAATGTCATAAATATCACCCTCCTAAACTTTATTATACACCTAATCCGTATTAATTTCCAAAGTTAAAGGTTAAGTGAAAAGATTATGGTTAAATAATTGGTTTATTAATTGTATGGTATAATTTTCCTTATTAAAAATATAGAATGATATAAGATTAGGTTAGATAAATGAAAAAGAAAGCAATATGGTTAGTTGGAATAATCCTAGTGGTGATAGGGATGCTACTTATCCCTAAAAAATCAGATAATACAACCCACTTGATTCGAAAACAACCTGAAACGGTAATGGAATCACTTCTCACGAAAAAAACGGGTATCTATGTCTTTGGGTTTGATACATGTCCCTGGTGTTAGGAGTTGTATCCTGTTTTAGATGATGTTTTAAAAAATAAGAAACAAGAAGCTTGGCAAGTAGACACACATGGAAAAAATTTTACTGATAAAAACAAAGGTGATTTAAAGCAATATACCGTTGATAACACGTCATATGATGGAGTGGTTGTACCTATGATTATTTTTATTAGTGATGACGGATTTACGCAGTATCATGTGGGAACGTTGGATGATCACGATGCTACAAAAGAAACGATGAGTAAAAATCAACAACGATATTTAAAGGAATTGTTACAAGATATCCTAACGATTTATGAACAACATAATGATAAAAAATAAGGTATATTTTAATTAGATATAGAGAGTTTATAGTGTATAATTAATGTCATAAATAAAAACAAAAAGGAGACAGAGATGACTAAACGATTAAGAAGTTTTATAGTATTAGGTTTAGCTTTGGTCGTGATGACAGCATGTGGGAATAGTGATACGTTTGATCAATCAATGCAAAAAACCAAAGAAGCCATTATAGAGAAAAAATTTGAACAAGCTGAAGGGTTTGTTGAGATGGCTTTAGAAAGTAAACCAAAAGATGATGAAGCTAAAAATTATCAAACACAGCTAAAGCACTACAATAAAGCTTTAGAATACAAGGAAGCAAAAGATAAGGAAAAAGCACTATCTGAATTAGACTCAGTTATTAAAATTAAAAAAGGGTCAGATAAACTAGTTGAGTATGCTAAAAAAGAGAAAGAAAAATTAGAAGCAACAAAGACATCTGAATCAAAAGAAACAGATAAAACAGAAGAAAGTTCTAATAAGAAAGATGAAACTACAAATTCTTTATGGAATGATGCCAAAAAAGATAGTCTGCGAGGATTTATGTCGCAATTTAGTAATAAAATGGGGCAAAACTACAAAGAATATAACCAATCAAATAGTGTTGACTTATATGGTTTAAAGGTTCCTGGTGATATTTTCAACGGGACATGGACAATGGCAATCAACAATCAACCAGTACAAGTAGAGTGGTCAGAAACAGGTGAGGGCAGTGCACCTTATCAGCTAGTAGCTGTTTATTCAGATGCTGATACACAACCTTATTTACAAAAACATGTATACTTCTTTATCATAGAAAACGGTCAGCCAAAAGTATATGTAACACAACAAAATCAAGGTAACAATGAAAATTATTTACATTTTAGTGAAACACAAAACCCTGATATTAAGGCTGGGTTTAGTCAGATTGTAGGTGGAGATGTAGCACAGTCAACTAAATCAACATCAACAAGTTATGAAAACAATAAATTATTAGCAGCAAAAGTATTGATAAAAATGGCTAGTTTAAGTGAATCTAGAGTGAATGAATTATTAAATTCAACCACAACTTACAGTTTATATCCAAATAAATCTTTACAAATCTGGGAAACGGGTGTTTATTTACCGGAAGATGTAACTGTTATTTCAGGAAACCCTCTATCAGCTGGGATGTTTACGTACCATAATAATGGAGATGGAACTGTGACTTCGTATCCTGTTCCTAGTCATTATCAAGATAAAGAGTGGGATGATCCTGTAAAAGGAAAAGAGCTTGCCAATAAGGTAATTTCAGATGCGTCAGTTATTAACATTAAAGATGTTTCAGATGACTTAGCCAATAAGCTTATTCCAATTATTGAGAATGATGTATAGGTTTTAATAATAGTTATATTTTTGGTAAAATAAGTGTAGTATGTTATAATGTACATAATATGAAAAATATTTATTAAGCGAAATTTGGAATATTTTAATGAAATTTATTCAAACTGGCGTAGCTATAGGGCTACAAGGACGCAATAGAGGTTCGGGATTGTGTCGTTTAAATGAGAAGTAAACCTAAATGTAGTAAATAGTATCTCACAACTTTACAAATTAAATATTGATTAGTTAGATAGCCTGTTTTCCCACAAGGAAAACAGGCTATCGTTCATTACATAGAGGTGGGTGAAGAAATGTACATTAAACAATTATACTATGAGGGGATAGAAGAAGGAGCTTTTCCTTACAACTTACCATTTATTAAAGATATAAATAATTTATTATTTACTAAACCAATCACGTTTATTACAGGAGAAAATGGAGTTGGAAAATCAACTTTTCTTGAAGCTATCGCTGAGTTACTAGGATTAAATTTAGAAGGAGGCTCAAAAAATAATCACTTTAGTACTCGAGAAACACATTCTGATTTGACAAAAAGTTGTCGATTGATACGCTATGCTTATTATGCTAAAGATTATTATTTTTATCGGGCCGAATCTTTTTATAATTTAACCACTGATTTAGATGATTTAGGAGTATCAAGTGATTTATTTGACAGATCGTTGCACTCTTTTTCTCGAGGGCAATCAATTAAGGCACTTGTTCAAGAACGTTTTTTTGGTCAGGGCATTTATTTGTTTGATGAGCCTGAGACAGGACTGTCATTACAATCACAATTAGAGTTAATGCTGATGATAAACGATTTAGTGAAAGCTGACTCTCAATTTATTATATGTACGCATTCTCCCATACAATTGGTGTTTCAAGAAGCAAACATTCTAGAGATGACAGATGAAGGTGCCAAAAATATTTCACTAGAAGAATCGCAAATAATAAAACAGTGGGAAATGGTATTTAACAGAAAGAACCACTTTTTTCATCAATTATTTAATTCTTAATTTGTGGATAAGCTGCACTTGACAGAAAAATGAGGTGTGATGAAAATAAGAAAACATACGGGATAAAAAAACATATCAGAACATAAACCTAAAAGAATATTTTCAAAAGAGTTTAAACAACAAATGATGGATTTGTACAAATTAGGAAAATCATGAACAGCTGATATTTAGTCTAGCTGTGATACTTGTGAGAAAACGAGTTGATTTTTTAAGTTAGATCCTAGCAAAGGGCTTAAATCTAGGCAGAATCATGGTCAAGGGTAAACGGATAATACTTAAAAATTATCAAAAAAGTGTTACTAATTCAAAGTATAATGTTAATATCATTGACTGTTCAATTAATGTACTATATTATAATAGTTGATTGGATTACTTTATATAGAAAGTATTTGGGATAATTATTTGGATAAAATTAATAAAATAAGAAAAGGAGAGTAACTATTTTGAAAATCTTCAAAAAAATAGCTATATATAGCTTTTTATTTTCTAATATACTACCATTATCTCCAGTACTCGTCTCTGCTGAAGAACTAACAGATAATAAAATAGAAACTACAGATTTGCAAGTTAGTATGCCTGAAGAGAATCAAACATCAGACTCACAAGGTAGTATGCCCGAAGAAAATCAAACATCAGACTCACAAGGTAGTATGCCTGAAGAAAATCAAACATCAGACTCACAAGGTAGTATGCCCGAAGAAAATCAAACATCAGATTCACAAGTTGATATACCTGAAAAGAAAATAAAAAGTTATGATAATCAAAAATCTATAGAAATTGATCCACGTTATGTTGCAAATAATTTTGATATTAATATTGACGGAGTTGAGGTAATACCAGGTGCTTGGTTTGATATCCCTTCATTGGTACAAGGAAAATACTTAGCTGATAACATACGTTATTTCGTTAATTCTTATACTTTAGATTTAGTGAATCAAGAGACTCAGGAATCAAGATCTTTTGATCATATAGGATCTGAATTTTCTTTTGACGTTTCTGGCCTAAAGGATGGAATCTATTATGGTACAATAACCGCTCACGGATATTTTTCAGCAGGCACTGTTCAAACCCCACAGTATTGGCAAAGCTCATTTATTATGGAAACAAAATCTACTGATGCTACTGTGCATGTAGATAAACTTTATAATCCTAGTTCCATTGAACTAACGTTTAAAGGCGATTCTAACATTTGGAGTTTAAAAGATGAAACAGGCCGTGTTATTGCTAGCGGAAGCGGTAATTTTGATTCTTCCATATTACAAACATTAGAAGAAGGCATGTATACCATTGAAAATACTGCTAGTGCAACTACTACTAATGGTACTGTTGTTCCACCTACAACAGCAAAAGATGTATTTTATATAAGACACCCTCAAAGCACAACGACTATCGACAGACCGATTAATCCGGGCAGCATTAGTGGCGGACAAAAAATACCTGAGTCAGCTTTAACATGGGTAATTAAAGATGATAAAGGAGAAGTCATAAAAGAAGGAGACGGAGCTAACGTTCCAAAAGAGGTAATTGATGAGTTGCCAGAAGGAAAATACTCTGCAGAATTTACAGAGACTAGTCCCGAAGGTGAAACGTCAATATCGCAAGATGATTTTTCTATAAGACACCCTCAAAGCACAACGACTATCGACAGACCGATTAATCCGGGCAGCATTAGTGGCGGACAAAAAATACCTGAGTCAGCTTTAACATGGGTAATTAAAGATGACAAAGGAGAAGTCATAAAAGAAGGAGACGGAGCTAACGTTCCAAAAGAGGTAATTGATGAGTTACCAGAAGGAAAATACTCTGCAGAATTTACAGAAACTAGTCCTGAAGGTGAAACGTCAATATCGCAAGATGATTTTTCTATAAGACACCCTCAAAGCACAACGACTATCGATAGACCGATTAATCCGGGCAGCATTAGTGGCGGACAAAAAATACCTGAGTCAGATTTAACATGGGTAATTAAAGATGACAAAGGAGAAGTCATAAAAGAAGGAGACGGAGCTAACGTTCCAAAAGAGGTAATTGATGAGTTACCAGAAGGAAAATACTCTGCAGAATTTACAGAAACTAGTCCCGAAGGTGAGATATCAATATCGCAAGATGATTTTTCTATAAGACACCCTCAAAGCACAACGACTATCGACAGACCGATTAATCCGGGCAGCATTAGTGGCGGACAAAAAATACCTGAGTCAGATTTAACATGGGTAATTAAAGATGACAAAGGGGAAGTCATAAAAGAAGGAGACGGAGCTAACGTTCCAAAAGAGGTAATTGATGAGTTACCAGAAGGAAAATACTCTGCAGAATTTACAGAAACTAGTCCCGAAGGTGAAACGTCAATATCGCAAGATGATTTTTCTATAAGACACCCTCAAAGCACAACGACTATCGACAGACCGATTAATCCGGGCAGCATTAGTGGCGGACAAAAAATACCTGAGTCAGATTTAACATGGGTAATTAAAGATGACAAAGGAGAAGTCATAAAAGAAGGAGACGGAGCTAACGTTCCAAAAGAGGTAATTGATGAGTTACCAGAAGGAAAATACTCTGCAGAATTTACAGAAACTAGTCCTGAAGGTGAAACGTCAATATCGCAAGATGATTTTTCTATAAGACACCCTCAAAGCACAACGACTATCGACAGACCGATTAATCCGGGCAGCATTAGTGGCGGACAAAAAATACCTGAGTCAGATTTAACATGGGTAATTAAAGATGACAAAGGAGAAGTCATAAAAGAAGGAGACGGAGCTAACGTTCCAAAAGAGGTAATTGATGAGTTGCCAGAAGGAAAATACTCTGCAGAATTTACAGAAACTAGTCCTGAAGGGGAGATATCAATATCGCAAGATGATTTTTCTATAAGACACCCTCAAAGCACAACGACTATCGACAGACCGATTAATCCGGGCAGCATTAGTGGCGGACAAAAAATACCTGAGTCAGATTTAACATGGGTAATTAAAGATGACAAAGGAGAAGTCATAAAAGAAGGAGACGGAGCTAACGTTCCAAAAGAGGTAATTGATGAGTTACCAGAAGGAAAATACTCTGCAGAATTTACAGAAACTAGTCCTGAAGGTGAAACGTCAATATCGCAAGATGATTTTTCTATAAGACACCCTCAAAGCACAACGACTATCGACAGACCGATTAATCCGGGCAGCATTAGTGGCGGACAAAAAATACCTGAGTCAGATTTAACATGGGTAATTAAAGATGACAAAGGAGAAGTCATAAAAGAAGGAGACGGAGCTAACGTTCCAAAAGAGGTAATTGATGAGTTACCAGAAGGGAAATACTCTGCAGAATTTACAGAAACTAGCCCCGAAGGTGAGATATCAATATCGCAAGATGATTTTTCTATAAGACACCCTCAAAGCACAACGACTATCGACAGACCGATTAATCCGGGCAGCATTAGTGGCGGACAAAAAATACCTGAGTCAGATTTAACATGGGTAATTAAAGATGACAAAGGAGAAGTCATAAAAGAAGGAGACGGAGCTAACGTTCCAAAAGAGGTAATTGATGAGTTACCAGAAGGAAAATACTCTGCAGAATTTACAGAAACTAGTCCCGAAGGTGAAACGTCAATATCGCAAGATGATTTTTCTATAAGACACCCTCAAAGCACAACGACTATCGACAGACCGATTAATCCGGGCAGCATTAGTGGCGGACAAAAAATACCTGAGTCAGATTTAACATGGGTAATTAAAGATGACAAAGGAGAAGTCATAAAAGAAGGAGACGGAGCTAACGTTCCAAAAGAGGTAATTGATGAGTTACCAGAAGGAAAATACTCTGCAGAATTTACAGAAACTAGTCCCGAAGGTGAGATATCAATATCGCAAGATGATTTTTCTATAAGACACCCTCAAAGCACAACGACTATCGACAGACCGATTAATCCGGGCAGCATTAGTGGCGGACAAAAAATACCTGAGTCAGATTTAACATGGGTAATTAAAGATGATAAAGGAGAAGTCATAAAAGAAGGAGACGGAGCCAACGTTCCAAAAGAGGTAATTGATGAGTTACCAGAAGGAAAATACTCTGCAGAATTTACAGAAACTAGTCCCGAAGGTGAAACGTCAATATCGCAAGATGATTTTTCTATTATACGTAATACAACGGAACCAACAGAGCCAACGGAACCAACAGAGCCAACGGAACCAACAGAGCCAACGGAACCAACAGAGCCAACGGAACCAACAGAGCCAACGGAACCAACAGAGCCAACGGAACCAACAGAGCCAACGGAACCAACAGAGCCAACGGAACCAACAGAGCCAACGGAACCAACAGAGCCAACGGAACCAACAGAGCCAACGGAACCAACAGAGCCAACGGAACCAACAGAGCCAACGGAACCAACAGAGCCAACGGAACCAACAGAGCCAACGGAACCAACAGAGCCAACGGAACCAACAGAGCCAACGGAACCAACAGAGCCAACGGAACCAACAGAGCCAACGGAACCAACAGAGCCAACGGAACCAACAGAGCCAACGGAACCAACAGAGCCAACGGAACCAACAGAGCCAACGGAACCAACAGAGCCAACGGAACCAACAGAGCCAACGGAACCAACAGGGCCAACAAATCCAAAAGATACTGATACCAATCTAATTCAACCAACTGTTCCAAACGTTTCTAAGTTTACACAGAGACAAGTTAGTAAAAATAGTTTAAAATTACCTGAAACTGGAGAAACTGAATCATTTAGTTTAGTTTTATTAGGTGCTATGCTGATGACATTATCAGGGACATATATTTTTAATAGGAAAAGATATAATGGTGATTTAGACCTATAATATTATAGTCTAATATTTTAATTGAAAAATAAAAACATAATATAATAATCGTGCATAGAAGTTATCAAGCTGTACACTAAATCGTATTAATAGATTAAATTGGCTCTTTGTCAAATTGGACTGATGAGTTAAAATTAAAAGATGGTGAATGTGAGAGTAATCTCAGATTTATCATCTTTTTAGTTATTTAATTTTTATAAGGCCATTTATCAAGAAAATTCTTATTCTCATAGCTATACGACACTAAACTTTAAAGATTTAGCAGCCGGTAAAAATGAACAAAAAATAGATAATGTGTTGTTCCTACGATAACGCAGTGGCAGCAGTGGCAGAATTGATCTATCGAGCCTTTAAGATTGAGTTTATTTACCAGCAGTCTTTTGATTCTTTGTTTGAACTACAGTAGGAGTTAATGGACTATGTCAATTGGTGGAATTGATTTAGGAAACATGGAACATTAGACTATTTATCTCCTGTGGATTATCGTTTGGGTTGGGAAATAGAGCAGATTGTTTAACAGAAGATAAAATAACTATTTGAACACAATAAAGACCTTATAATGCTTGTACAGAAAAGTGATGTCAATTCACTTTTTAAAATGTTTTAAGTCTAAGTTTTTGACATGTTTTTTTCATCCAGTGTGTAGCATCAATCGTTACTTCTTTTTTACGATCAGCGTGCATCTACCTACGCTGATTTTTTGTTGTATTTGATTGGTGATTTCAGCTTGCCAAACTTGTGTTGTTTTTCCGATATGATCAGGGATGGCTACAACCGTTAGCGTATCACCTTTGACGGCACTCTTAAGATGATTGACTTGAATATCAAGTCCCACAGCAACTTGCTTGGTTGTATCTATTGACTCATTTGCTCCAATACTTGTTGCTGTTTCAATCAAAACAGCATTCATCCCACCGTGCATTAAGCCAAAAGGTTGTAAGTGTTTCCCATCAACTACCATAGTTAAGATGACCTTTTCTTTTGAAACGTCTTCGATTTTAATGTCTAAATAATCTAAAGCATTCACTTATTATCAGTCCTTTGATTTAGTAGATAGATTATAACATTGCGAAGTATTTTATAAAAGTTTATTAGTAATAAGCATCAATTCTACTATTTCAGATAAGATTGTGTATAATTGGTGAGTAGAAAATTAAGGGGGAACTTTATAAAATGTATGATTGGAAAACAATTAAAGAATATGATGAAATTTTATTCACACAACATGGGAAAATAGCTAAAATTAGTATTAACCGTCCGCATGTACATAATGCATTTACACCTAAAACAGTATTTGAATTAATAGATGCGTTTACAATTAGCCGTGATATGACAGATATTGGGGTGATTATTTTAACGGGAGAAGGTGAGTTAGCCTTTTGTTCTGGTGGTGATCAAAAAGTACGTGGACATGGTGGATATGTTGGAGAAGACCAAATCCCTCGTTTAAATGTTTTAGATTTACAACGATTAATTCGCGTCATTCCAAAACCGGTTATTGCAATGGTTAAAGGTTGGTCCATTGGTGGCGGAAATGTGCTGCAATTAGTGTGTGATTTAACAATCGCTGCTGATAATGCCATGTTTGGTCAAACAGGACCTAACGTCGGAAGTTTTGATGGTGGTTATGGTTCAGGTTATTTAGCACGTGTGGTTGGTCATAAGAAAGCCAAAGAAGTTTGGTTTATGACAAAACAATACACAGCTGAAGAAGCTCTTGAAATGGGTTGGATTAACACAGTTGCACCTTTAGATAAAGTCGAAGAAGTGACGATGGAATGGGCTGAAGAATTACTAACTAAAAGTCCAATTGCGCTACGTATGATTAAAGCGGCAATGAATGCAGATACAGATGGCTTAGCTGGTATCCAGCAATTAGCAGGAGATGCGACCCTTTTATATTACACAATGGACGAAGCCAAAGAAGGCCGCGATTCGTTTAAGGAAAAACGTGATCCTGACTTTGATCAATTTCCAAAATTCCCATAAAAGAGTGAAGACAATGTTACCATGGTTAACAGCACAACTAGAAACACATCCAGAAAAAATTGGGTTATATACTATTAATCAGTCTTGGACAATAGCAGAGATTGCCAGTGAAGTCGATGAAAGAGCCAAAAGAGTGATGGTGTTTTTATCACAAAATGATAAACGCGTCGCTATTTTGAGTCACAATTCAAGTGACATGTATTTTTTAATTTTAGCTTTGTGGTCATTAGGAAAAGAAATTGTCTTTTTAAATACACATCTAACCACTCAAGAATTGTTATATCAACTAGAAGATTCTGGGGTGAAAACGATATTTGTCGCAGATGATTTAAAAGAAAAAAATTTCAATCACGTTCAGTTGATTTCTTTTTCGGATATCCATTGTCAACCACTGCTTGATTCAATTAGTTATCCAACGTTTTCAGTCGATGCAACGGCTTCTATTATGTATACTTCAGGCACAACTGGTAAGCCTAAAGGTGTGATCCAAACGTTTCGTAATCATTTAGCAAGTAGCATGGGGACACAAAAAAATATGAACATCACGGCTCAAGATGTTTGGGGATGTTCTGTTCCAATGTTCCATATTAGTGGTTTATCCATTGTTGTTCGTCAGTTAGTGATAGGGTGTGGAGTGTATATATTTGAAAAATTTGATGCATCTCTTATGTCCCGTTTGTTTAAAACAGGAGACATAACCGTTTCATCAGTTGTTAATGTGATGCTCAAACAATTATTACAAGCCTATCCAAAGCAAGGATACTCTGATAAGTTTAAATGTTTACTTGTTGGTGGCGGACCTGTCTCTAAAGAGATGCTACAAGATTGTTTTAACAAAGACATTACAGTGATTCAGTCCTTTGGTATGACTGAAACATGTTCGCAAGTAGTTGCTCTAGGATATGATGATGCCCTTCAAAAGATTGGGTCATCAGGCTTGCCATTAGATGGGATAAGTCTCGTCATTCGAAAAGATGATGAAACCTGTGAACCAATGGAAATTGGTGAAATACTATTATCTGGTCCCAATATTTCCCCAGGTTATCTAAATAAATCGTCGTCATGGACAACAGATGGTTACTTTAAAACTGGTGATTTAGGATATCTTGATGAGGACGGATACTTATACGTTGTCAGTCGTTTGAGTGAACTCATTATTTCGGGTGGGGAAAATATCTATCCAGCTGAAGTTGAACAATGCATAGCAAGTTTATCCGGTATAATGGAAGTCGCTGTTGTAGGAGAGCATGACGATACATGGGGTGAAGTTCCTGTAGCGTATATTGTGATGGACGACACGATAGATATAGAGAAGATAAGTGAAACTTGTCTTAACTCTTTAGCAAAATATAAATGTCCCAAAAAATATTATGTCGTTGATGCTTTACCACGTACAGCTAGTGGTAAAGTGGCAAAACGATTATTAGTAAATGAGTAAAAGAAGCGCCAGCCATTTTTATAGGTATGGTTGGCTTCTTTTCATTGTATTAAAGGAGTTTTAGTTCATGTTTAATGTACCAAATGATGTTAGAAAACTAGAGATAAAAAGGCCAACGTTGGTTAGTTGGGTAGTCAGTTTACCTGAGACTTCAGAGGCCATTGTGACTTGTTTTTATCAAGCAAAAAAAGTATTTACCACTCGTTATTTTTGGCAAACACCAGATGCGTCGTTTTCTCTTGTGGGGTTAGGCACATGTAAAGAATATGTGGCACAAGATTACCGTGATATGACTATTAGTCGTGAAAACTTGTCGAAAAATACGATAACGAATGCTAAACATAGTGGAACTGGCCCTGTTTTTTTAGGTGGATTTCCTTTTGATAAAACTGTTGATAGTCAAAAAACGTGGCAAGAGTTAGGCAATGGGTATCTTTTTATACCTAAAATCATGTTAACCCAAACAAATGATAATCGCTTTTTAACGTTCAATATGATTGTAGAATCAAATGATGACTTAGATACACAGTGGGAAAATATCGTGACATTGTGGAACGCGGTTAGTCAAAATAAACAATATGAGTCACCAACTCGTCAACAGATGCAAGCAAATGAAATTCATGTTCCAGAGTGGTTAGAGACGGTTGAATTGGCGATGGATGAGATAAACTCTGATAGCGATATTAGAAAAATTGTTTTAGCACGCGAGTTGTATATAAAGGCAACAGAACCATTTTCAGTGAATGATGTTTTAAAAAATTGTCTAGAGCAACAAGAAAATACGTATGTTTTTGTTTTAGAACATAGCGAGAATGCTTTTATAGGTGCCACACCAGAAAGATTGTTGTTACTACAAGAAAATAACATTTCAACAGCGTGTGTAGCAGGGTCTATACCACGTGGAAAAACAGTAGAGAAAGACAATCAACTTGGGAGTCAATTATTAAATGACATGAAAAATCAAGTGGAGCACCAAATCGTTGTAGATGCAATCGAGCGTGATATGAGTGAGATTACTGAAACTTTATCGGAAAAAGGTCAGCCATCTTTATTAAAAAATCGAGACATACAACATTTATTTTACCCATTTAGTGGCGAAAAAAAAGCTGATATATCATTTTTTTCAGCTATCGAGCAGTTACATCCAACGCCAGCATTAGGTGGACAACCCAAAGAGTTGACAACAAAATGGATTAGAGAACATGAACCAATCAATCGTGGCTTGTACGGAGCCCCAATTGGTTGGAGTTCGGTGATACTTGAGGAAGGTGAATTTGCGGTAGGCATTCGTTCGGCACTTTTATCAGGAAAATCAGCAACGTTATATGCAGGCTGTGGGGTTATAGCGGACTCTATTCCTCAAGAAGAATTAAAGGAAACACGTGTGAAATTTCAGCCAATGTTACGTGCGATAGGAGGAGAAGAAAATGTCACATCAAAGTAGTATGACAAACTATATCAATTCATTCATCCAAGGGTTGATTGATGGTGGAGTAACTCAAGCAGTGATTAGTCCAGGGTCTAGGTCTACGCCCGTGTCCATTTTATTGCACCAACGTTCAGAAATAAAAACCTATATCGATGTCGATGAACGTTCAGCGGGATTTTTTGCTTTGGGATTGAGTAAAGCAGGTCAAAAACCAGTGGCTTTAGTGTGTACATCAGGAACAGCGGCGGCAAATTATTTACCTGCCGTGTCTGAGGCGAAGCAATCGAATGTACCGCTTGTTGTTGTGACAACAGATCGCCCACATGAATTAAGAGATAACGGTGCACCACAAACGATGAATCAACTTAATATGTATGGTTCACAAGTTAAACAGTTTGTTGAAATGGCGTTACCTGAAGGAACAGAAGAGATGTATCAATATGCTTACGTTCAAGGAGCAAAATTATCAAATCTGGCTTGTTCATTGCCACAAGGACCTGTTCATCTAAATTTACCGTTAAGAGAGCCACTATTACCTGACTTAGACTTAGCTGTTCCAAAAGTTAAGTCAGTTAATACAATGACTGGAAAAAGGTGTCTATCAAAAGCTGAGATTGAAACGATAAGCCAAAACTGGTCAGGGAAAAAAGGCATTTTTGTTGTAGGGCCATCATTTGATGAGGAAGCAGTGAGACAATTAGTTGACTTGGCAGAACAATTAGGTTGGGTTATTCTAGCTGATCCGTTAGCGAATATTCGAACTTTTGGCATAGATAGTCCAACAATTTCACCATACTATGACATGTATTTACGTTATGTCAAAGAAAATATGACACCTGATATCATTGTGCGATTTGGAAAACTACCTGTGTCAAAACCGTTAAATCAGTGGCTCGCGACATTTACAGGTGATTATTATTTAGTAGAATCTGCAACAGAATGGTTAGATGCATCAAAAATGATGACAACATTAATCGTGTCAGATGAAGTCGACTTTTTATCCAATATGTTAGAAACTCAGTTAAAAAGGGCTGATGAAAGTTGGCTAGAATCATTTAATAAATTAGACCAAATCGTTGTAAACAGCATAAAAAGCCAAGATATAACATTGTTTAGTGACGGTAATATCACCCAAGTCGTTTATCAAACGATGCAAGAAAATGATCAGTTGTTTGTCTCAAATAGTATGCCTATTAGAGATTTAGATACATATCTTCCTGTGACGAAAGAAAGAGTTACTATTTATGGTAATCGTGGGGTAAATGGAATAGACGGGGTAACCTCAACTGCTTTAGGTGTAGCAGCAAATGATACAACACGTCACACACGACTAGTGATAGGGGACTTATCTTGTTTTCATGACACGACAGGTTTGGCTATGGCGACAAAATATCAATTACCTATTACGATTATTGTGATAAACAATGATGGTGGTGGAATATTTTCAATGCTATCTCAAAAAGACTTACCGACTTCGTTGTTTGATGATTTATTCGCTACCTCAACTAATGTTAATTTTGAAGCTATGGCTAACATGGTATCGCTGGATTATTCATCTGCTGAATCTTTAATTGAGTTAGAAAGCTTACTTAACGACCGCCCGAATTATCCAAGATTGATTGAAGTTCGCACTAGTCGAGAAGAAAACGCAGAGTTCAGAAGAGCGTTTCAACAACAAGTACGTCAGATTATAGAACGTGATATGACATGCTAATAAGTGTCAGAGGTGTAGACTACTATATCAATTACGTAACAGAGTTTGACTGTATGAAACCAACATTAGTGTGTTTGCACGGATTTACTGGAACATCACAAACGTTTCATTTTTTACATGATATCAAAACGCATAATGTTATTGCGATTGATTTGATAGGGCACGGAAAGACAAGTGTCTTTGTCCATCCTTATCGCTATACAAGTGAACAACAGGTAAAAGATTTAGAAGAGATACGTGATCGTTTAAATTTAGATAAAATAGATTTGTTAGGTTACTCAATGGGAGGACGTCTTGCATTGGCTTACGCATTTGAATATCCGACACGAGTCAATTCACTGATTTTGGAAAGTTCTTCCCCAGGGTTAGATGATATTGATTCAAGGAAAATTCGTCGTCAATCAGATAATCGTTTAGCTTGTTTATTGCTAGATAAGGGGATTGGAAAATTTGTTGATTACTGGGAGACTATCCTTTTGTTTGATACACAAAAGACGTTGTCACAAATAGTTCGTGAGACTATCAGACAGGAACGACTGTCGCAACAAGCAATCGGACTTGCTATGAGCTTGCACTATTTTGGTACAGGGACTCAACCATCACTATGGGGGAAATTAGAAAAAGAGTATCCTTTTCATCCTTATTTTTTGGTTGGACAGAAAGACGTTAAGTTTGTATCCCTGGCTAAGCAAATGAATCAGCTTATGACAGAATCAACGGTGATTGAGTTTGAAGATAGTGGTCATTGCATTCATGTTGAAAAACCAGCAGCGTTTTTAGCAACAGTAACACAACTTTTAGAGTGAGGGATAGGTTATGAATATCACAAAAATAGATAGTTATCATGTGCAACTACCTTTAGTGGCACCATTTAAAACAAGTTATGGCTTTTTATCGCATAAAGCAATGGATATTCTTGTTGTGACAGATGAACTTGGTAACCAAGGATACGGGGAATTAGTAGCGTTTGAACAACCTGATTATACAGAAGAAACATTAGAAACAGCTCGGTTGATTCTAGCTAATCATTTAATTCCGTTGTTAGTTCAGTCACAGATTACTCATCCCGATGATGTCACACGATTATTTTCTGTAATACGTGGAAACTGGATGGCTAAATCTTCTTTAGAAACAGCAATTTGGGATTTGTATGCAAAAAGGCATAAAAAAAGTTTGGCAGAACTATTTAGTAGTCAGACTGACAAATTATCTGTTGGGGTGAGTATTGGCATTCAAAAAAGCGTACAGGATTTGATTGAAGTGGTATCACGTTATGTGGCTGAAGGATATACTCGGATAAAATTAAAAATAGCACCCAATCAGGATGTAGATTTTGTGAAAGCTGTAAGAAGTCATTTTCCAGAGATGCTTTTAATGGTGGATGCAAATTCTGCTTATGATTTAGACAGTCTAACTATTTTTAAAGAACTAGACACGTATCAACTATCGATGATTGAGCAACCTTTTGGCTATTCAGATTTTTTAGAACATGCTGAACTTCAAAAGAATATTGAAACACCGATTTGTCTAGATGAAAATATTCGTAGTGTAGAAGACGTGATGTTAGGTCATCGTTTAGGTAGCTTGGGAGCTGTTAATCTAAAAATTTCGCGTGTAGGTGGTGTGACACAAGCACAAAAAATTGTTGAGTATTGTAAAAATAATGGCTTAGGGCTATGGTGTGGTGGCATGTTTGAGTCAGGTGTTGGACGAGCACTTAACTTGGCTTTTGCTTCTCAAGAAGGGTTTGATTTTCCAGGTGATATTTCCGCTTCAACTCGATATTTTAAAGAAGATATCATTAATGAAACGTTTGAACTAGAAAATGGAAGGCTAAGTGTACCTAGGGAAACTGGGTTAGGTGTGACATTAAATAAAGAGATGTTAGAAAAATATGGTCACCATCATGTGATGTATGTCAAATAAATATTTTTGTATTTTATAAGCAGCCAAGGGTTGCTTTTTATTTTATATTTTTCATTTGTCAAATTAAGCTAGAAAAAATCTATGTTGTCTACAAATCTCAAAAATACTTCTAATGGTGTTTTATAATTTAATGATTTTCTAGGAATATTATTTCTTTTAGATGTGATAGAATGGATAAACGAGTTCTCCACTTCATTGAAATCCATTTTCTTGGGCAATTTATCTTGACGTAGCAACGCATTAGACTGTTCGTTTAAACCTCTTTGGGATGGGGTTCCAGGCTCAGTAAAATAGATATCAACATCATTATAATTAATCAAAGACAGTTGTTTAAAAAGTGTCTGCTTTTTTTATGTAATTAATCGTGATTAAGTTAAAATAGATAGTAAAAAAGCAATAAAAATTAACTATTATTATATTTTTAATTATATTTGTTCGTTTTACTGTTGAAAAAGTAAAAGAAAGTTGTTATGATATCGAGGTAATAAAAAACCATATAATTCTAGTAATACGGTCTAGAAGTTTCTACAAGTTACCCGTAAAGTAACTTACTTTGGCAAATGAATCTTATTATTCTGCCATGATGTGTTTTTTAAATCAATAGGAGGAATAGTAATGAAGGAAAAGATTGATCAGTATTTTGGTATCACCGCTTCAGGTTCTACTTTTAAACGAGAGTTTACAGGAGGGTTAACGGCATTTTTTGCGATGTCTTATGTTATTTTTGTTAATCCGATTATTTTAGGGCAAGCAGGGATGCCACAAGATGCCGTCTTTATGTCGACTATTTTGTCTTCAGCCATCGCCATGCTCATTATGGGGTTATGGGCAAAATTTCCACTAGGTCTTGCACCATGTATGTCAATGAATGCTTTTTTTGCTTATTCAGTTGTTTTGCAAATGGGAAAATCTTGGCAAGAAACATTGGCATCAGTTTTAGTTGCCTCAGTGTTGTTTTTAATGCTTGCTTTTTCAGGTGCTCGCTCTAAAATAATTAAAGCTATACCAACGAATGTGAAACAAGCAGGAACAGTAGGTTTGGGGATTTTTATCGCTTTTGTTAGTTTTAAAAATTCAGGAATCATCGTACCAGATGAGGGAATGTTTATTACATTTGGCGGTTTTTCTAACCCTAATGTGATTATCGCATTCTTTGGTATCATCACAGCCGCATTTTTCTTAGTGAGAAAAAATCAATATGCCGTGTTTTTAGGAATGATTGGTGCTGCCGTATGTGGATTGTTTATTCGATTTGGCGCATCAATGAATTGGTTTAACCTTAGTGCGGATGTTATTGCGACATTACCGCAATTACCAAAAGGCTCGCCAGTTGTCATTCCGACTGCGCCAATGAATGCCATGATGAACGATACATTTATGGTTGCGGTGAAAAATTTAGATAAGATGTTATCGTTGGATTCTATTGTTATTATTTTGACATTTTTATTTTTAGATTTCTTTGGAACAGCGACGACATTGTCTGCAGCTGCAACACAAGTATCCGATATTAAACAAGAAAGCTTTGAAGATAACAAACGTATTTACAGTGCCGATGCTTTGGGAACATTTTTTGGTTCAATCTTAGGAACATCAAGTTTATCAACTTATATTGAATCTGTATCAGGAATTATTGCTGGTGCTAGAACTGGTTTGATGAGTGTCATTGTGGCGGGATTATTTTTATTATCAGCCTTCTTTTATCCAGTGTTATCTCTTGTCACAACAGCTGTGACCACGCCAGCGATGGTGGTAATTGGTATTTTTATGATGCAAAACATCACAGGGATTGATTGGGATGGTGGATTTGAAGAAGTTATTCCAGCTTTTCTAACGATTGTCATGATGCCGTTAACCGGTTCAATTGCTTTAGGACTTGTATTAGGATTTTTATCTTATGAATTATGCATGATTTTTGCCGGACGATTAAAAGAAATTCCAAATGTGATGCATTTTATCACAGTGATTTCTATACTCTATTTATTTACAATTTAACTAAAATCCACATGTCTAAAAGTGATGACATGTGGATTTTTATCTTATGCGGTTTGTTTGCGAAACATACTGTAATAAAAATGAGTAAACTTAGAATGGACTTAAAGTTGTCAGTAAATCCCCTAAAGAGATGTATTATCGTTTACTTTGTGGGGATATTCTACCTAAAACAATAAAACATGTACTTTACCTTGATCCAGATATCTTAATACTAAATTCGTTAGAAGAATTATGGTGAATTAATTTACAAGGAAGTTTATTAGCAGCCTCGACTTATAAAGGTGTTACAAAAATCAGTTCAGGTATTAACAATATAAGACTTAATACAGATCACGATTATTATAATTATGGCGTGACGTTGATAGATATCGACAAAAATTAAGAGATGACTAATATTAACAGTATAAATGATGCGAGAAAATACATGAGTTATTTGGCTAGAAGTCGCGGAAATCATGACCTATTTTGGGACATGACCAATACATCTATTTTAAGACTTTCTAGTCAGCTTATTTATTTTACTTGTTTTCCTTGATAATAGCTTGATGTAATAGGTGATTTTCTAGCAACAAATTCAGCTGATGACATTGCCGAAGTAAGTAAATAAGTAGCTTCATCACCAACACTAGGCCATATATGGTTTCCGTCTTTATCTAAAGTAGTCACGCCATCAGTCATTAATCCTAAAAGCTGAGTCAAATCACTTTGGTCTTTTACGTTAAATAATTCACCTAAACGCACCAATTTTTCTTGAAGTGAGCCATCACCATAAGGAGACCAACAGTCGTAAATATTATCACAACCTAGATGAACAGAGACACCGTAATCGATAAGCTCCATAATCGGAGGGATTGTATTTGGTGTAATAGGAACACTCGTTACAATATGGATACCCTGTTTAGCTAAATCGGAAAACACTTGTTTTCTTTCGTCACCAACAAAATCATTTAAGCCAAATGCATGACTGATAAACACTTTATCTTGCCATCCATGTTTTTTAGTTAAATGAATGATTTCTTTTATGGTTGTTGTTCCAGCTTCTTTTCTATCATGAACATGGATATCAATCCCCACATTATAAGTTGTCGCTAGTCGAAATGTTTCATGAAGAGATGCTTTATAGTCGCCATCTAGCGAGTAAGGATCCACACCGCCAACAAAATTAGCACCATTTTGTAAAGCTTTTTCCATTAATTGGCTGCTTTTTGAACGTAATAATCCATGTTGTGGAAAAGCAACTAGTTCAATAGGTGTACACACATTTTTTCGCAGTGATGTAATGGCGTTTAGGTATCTAAGGCCCGTTGCTGGTTCGATATCTATATGAGACCTAAACGCAGTCGCGCCATGAGAAACTTCTAAGTCATACAGTGCTTTAGCACGCACCTCGATGGGTTCATCTAGACTATCCAATATAGGAATTTCTGTTTCAAAACGTTCCACTAAACTTTTAGCAGGAGTGATTGGAGTATATTGTGTTCCTAATTTACTTTTGTCTAAGTGGCAGTGTTTTTCTACGATACCTGGTAGTAGTAACTGTTCATTACAATCTATAAATTTTTCATCATTAGAAGAAAAATATTCTGTAGGAATAATGGTTGTAATCTTTCCATTGTGGATGTGGATGGCCACTAATTGTGTTTCAGTTGCTTTAATCCAATCATTTTCTCTGATAAATCCAGTTTCTATACGCACGTTTGTTAACCAATAAGTCATATTATCTCTCCTTTAATGATGTTGAAAATCACGATTTATTTAAGAGTACACTATTAATAAGAAAAAGACTAAATAAATGCACGTTAAAAAAAGACTCTAAATTGAGTCTTTCTTTGTTATTAATTAGTTTCATAATCTTTCCAAACTTTATTAGCATAAATACTGTTAAATAAAAGTGCAGCTTGTAGAGCAATTTGAGAAAGGTAAATACCTAACGAGCCAATATCTGATTTTCCTGTCCATGAATTAAAGGCAAGTAGTGACCAGTATAATAGATTGGCGATATTGACAAAAATCCATAATGACCAGTTTTCTTTGTATTTGAAAATATAAAGAGTTTGTGCAATTAAAGATATGACAAGGTTTGCGCTGTCAATATATGGTAGTTGCCCACCAAAATTTCCAATGACAATCCAACCAATGACCCAAGCAATCACACTTCCTAAAAATAGGAACTGTTTTGTTTTAGGTTTGAATTCATGCACAGCTTCATCATTGCCCCATAAAAACCAGCCAATTGGTTGTGAGATAACATAAATAATATTCATGACAAATGAGCCATAAGCATGACTCTGCCAACCAATATACGTCATTGCAAGACATTGAATAATACCAAATAAGAACGTGATTTTTCGCCCTTTCATCCCATAAACCAGACAGATAACACCAGCAACTCCACTAATCATTCCGATAACTGAGTCTGGAGAAATCATAAAAACAATCAGTTGAAGAGATAATAAAACAGAAACGTATTTTACTTCAAATGGCTTCCAACCAACAAATAATTGATTATAAATCCATGAATGTTTTGTATCAGTCATTTTAATTTCCCACCTCATTTAAAATCGTTAAAGCAAGTTTTATTGAATCCATTTCACCTTTTGCAACAGCATCTTCTTCATTTACTAAACTGTTGACACCTTCGCTTAAGTCGGCTTCGTAAAGAACTACATTATTTAAGATAGAAAGGGCACGAATACCCTTTAAGCTACCTAAAACATAAAGAGCGCTACTTTCCATATCGGCACCTAAAATACCAAAATGAGACCAATATTTTTCCGTTTCGGCATTATTTTCCATATAAAATCCATCATGCGAACGAGTAATACCATAATAACCATTTGGTAAAAATTTTTTTGCGCTAGATAGTAACTCATTGTTTGCAACAGCAGGAAAATCAGTAGGAACATATTTTTTTGTCAATCCTTCATCGCGAACAACCCCTGTCGGAATAATTAAGGCACCGAGTGGAATATTGTGTTGCATTGCTCCACAACTTCCTACCCGAATAATAGTATCAATCCCAATGTTAGCTAATTCTTCTACAACAATTGCTGTGGAAGGAGCACCGATGCCGGTAGCAATGACTAAAATAGAAGCGCCTTGGTAGTCACCTTTAATAGAAATGTAGCCACGATTATCACTAAGTTTATCTACGTTTTCTAAACATGAAGCGACACGTTCGACCCGTTTTGGATCACCGACAATAATTGCTTTTGAAACTTGTTTCATTTTTTCTAGTTGGATATGTGCTTGTTTGGTCATAAAATTTCCTTTCTTAAAAATGTTTAGTAGTTATTTCTTTAGATAATATAATACACTAAAAAAATAAAAAGATATAATAAATTTTTAAAATAGTCCGAGACAAATAAATTGTACTAATAAAAAGACGGTGTTACTATAATAATATAATAAAACTTACAAAATGTAAGTGTATATAAGGAGATAATCATTATGAAAAAATATGGAGTTATTGTAGGTTCAACAAGAAAAAATTCTTATTCAGAAGCGGTAGCAAAGGCAATAGTAAAAGGTTTACCAAATGGCGCAGAGGTAACATTCATCAACATCAGTGATTTACCTTTGTACAATCAAGATTTAGATGCCGACTCACCTGCTGAATACACACGTTTTAGAGAAGAAGTCGCTGCACAAGATGCCATTATTTTTGTCACACCAGAGCACAACAGAAGTATACCAGCTGCTTTAAAAAATGCTTTAGATGTTGCTTCAAGACCATGGGGACAAAATGTATGGGCTAAAAAACCAGCACTTGTTGCTTCTCAATCTATTTCAGGTATTTCAGGTGTCTTAGCACATCATGTGTTAAGACAGTCATTAGTATTTTTAGATATGCCAACTATGCAACAACCTGAATTGTATATTGGTCATTCCGATCAGTTGTTTGATGAAAACTTAGAACTAACAAATGATGATACAAAACAATTTTTAGCAAATGCTGGAAAACAATTTAGTGAATTTGCAGCAAAATTTGCTTAGTTAAAGACAAAAAAACTATCACAGTCATTTACTGTGATAGTTTTTTTGTCTTTAAGGATGGTGTTATGTCATAAAAAATATATAGAAACCTCTAACATGATATTTATACATCAATGCTAATGTCATGCATTACCATTTTGTTTATTTTACCCCTTGTATCGTATTCGGTTGTAGATGAATAATCTATTACTATGGTATTCATAAAAAAATATTAGATAACCTTACCAAAGTGAGAGAGGTTATCTAATAGAGGAATATTCTAAATAGGTTTTCGTTCAAAAGCATCTGTACTGATTCCTTGATCTAATACAGTTTTAGCCCATTCTTTTGCAGAAAACAATGAATGATCTTTATAGTTTCCACAACTTTTAGCATCAGTTCCTTGGACATCTTCCCAAGAAATCTCTTCTACAATTTGAGTTAATGTTTCTTTTAACGCTTTTGCTACAACATCAGCTGGGTAGTTATCCCACACAATTAAGTGAAAGCCAGTTCGGCAACCAAATGGTGAAATATCGATGATTCCATCTAATCGATCTCTTAATAAATCAGCTAATAAGTGCTCTAAAGTATGAATAGCACCTGTAGGCATTTCTCCTTTATTAGGCTGAACAAATCGTAAATCGTAATTTGTGATTGAATCTCCTTTTTTTCCATTTTCTGTTGTAATCACTCGAACATAAGGTGCGATAACTTTATTATGGTCTAATGTAAAACTTTCTACTTCTGCCATTTATATCATTCCTTTCAGTATTATAAAAAGTCATTTTTTAGATGATATCTCAAGGATAACCTTTTTTTAAGAAGTGTCAATAAGGTGTTGAAAAATCCGCTAAAAATCTATTTTTTAAAAACAAGTTAATTACATTTAAAAAAAATCATTTTTTAACATCATAAATAAAGATTATTTTCTTTTTATTGTAGATATGTAATCAACTACTGAATATTAAAAAAAAAATAAGAATCTTGTTGACAATAAAAAAAATATTTGATAATATTCAAAAATACAAAGCGTAATAATTACGATTTGAAAGTTAAAGAGTTAGGTAGGGTTTTTGGATGAAGAAAAAAATAGTACTAGGTATGTCATGGATAATGATGGGTGGGTTACTTGCAGCATGCTCGACTGCTAAAACTGAGCAGACAAATACTGACAAAATAAAAGTAGCCACCACATTTTATCCAATGTATGAATTTACGAAAGAAGTTGTAGGTGACGCTGGAGAAGTGGATATGATTGTTCCAGCCGGAGTTGAAGCACATGATTTTGAACCATCAGCTAAGGATTTAAAGAAAATACAAGATAGTGATGTCTTTGTCTATAATAATGAAAATATGGAAACGTGGGTACCTTCCGTTGAATCAGTATTAAAGGAGGGGAACGTAACAAAGATAAAAGCAACTGAAAATATGATATTACTACCTGGAAGCGAAGAAGAACATGACCATCATGAACAAGGTAAGGAGGGGCACTCACATGAACTAGATCCACATGTCTGGTTAGCACCTAGTTTAGCAATTAAAGAAGTCGAAGAAATTCGCAATCAACTGATAAAAAGATATCCAGACAAAGAAAAAATATTTACTACAAATGCTGATAAGTACTTAAAAAAATTAGCTACTTTGGATAAGTCGTATCAAGATACATTAAAGAACGCTAAACAAAAAAGTTTTGTGACACAGCATGCAGCATTTGGTTATTTAGCGTTGGAATATGGATTAACACAAGTACCAATTTCTGGTCTTTCTCCAGACGAAGAACCATCACCAGCTAGATTAGCTGAACTAAATAAGTATGTGAAAGAGAATGATATTAAATATATTTATTTTGAATCTAATGCAACAGATGCTATTGCTAAAACATTGGCAAAAGAAACTGGTGTGGAATTATTAGTATTAAATCCGTTAGAAGGGCTAAGTCAAAAAGAGATTGATAAAGGTGAAAACTATGTTTCGACTATGGAAAAAAATCTAACAGCTTTGCGTAAAACTACTGGCGAAGAAACGACAAAATCTATTGTAAGTAAAACACCTGAAAAAACAGTACAAGCAGGATACTTTGAGGATAGTCAAATACAGGATAGACCATTATCAAATTGGAAAGGAAGTTGGCAGTCAGTTTACCCACTTTTAAAAGAGGGCACATTAGATCAAGTGTTTGATTACAAAGCTAAAATGAAAAAAGATAAATCGGCTGAAGAATATAAAAAGTATTATGAGTCAGGGTATAAAACATCAATTAAAGAAATTGATATTACAGATTCAACGATGACTTTTATTGATGATAGTGGTAAAAAAATGAGCTCAAAATATAAGTATATTGGTCAAAAAGTTTTAACTTATGAAAAAGGAAACCGTGGTGTGAGATATTGCTTTGAGGCAACAGATCCTAGTCAAGGGGCTTTTAAGTATGTTCAGTTTAGTGATCATGAAATCACGGATACTAAATCAGCTCATTTCCATTTGTACTTTGGCAATGATAGTCAAGAGGCACTGTATAAAGAACTTGAAAACTGGCCAACTTATTATCCTAAAGAATTATCTGGAAAAGAAGTCGTACAAGAAATGATGGCTCATTAGAAAGGAAGAGATGTATGAGAACACCCATTATATTAGAATGTTCTGAAACAAAAGAATGATTGTATTTAACAAGTAAGAATAAACGAAACACACCTGAACGACTGGAGTTAAGAAAATATTCTCCAAAGCTTAGACAGCATGTGATATTTAAAGAGACCAAAAAATAAAGGAGCTGAATAAAGTGGCAAAAAAATCTAAGATAGCCAAATATGAAAAACAAAAAAAATTAGTGGCAGAATATGCAGAAATAAGGAAAGAATTAAAAGAAAATAAGGACTATGAGGGGTTACGTAAACTACCTAAAGAGTCAAATCCTAATAGATTAAAGCTAAGAGATGAAACAGATGGCAGACCAAGAGCTTATATGCGTAAGTTTGGCGTGTCTCGTATTACATTTAGAGAACTTGCACATAAGGGACAATTGCCCGGCGTTAAAAAAGCAAGTTGGTAAAAAAGAGGAGGAAACAATTTGGCAGTTCCAAAAAGAAAAACATCAAAAGCTAAGAAAAATGCACGACAAACACATAAAAAACTATCATCAACAGTGTCTTATGATAGTGTATTAGGAGTATATAAACGCAGTCACTATGTATCAAGTGATGGTTACTATAAAGGTAGAAAAGTCATTTAGTAGGAGGTGAATCTAGATGAATATTATTTATCCACCACTTGTTGAAGATAGTATATCTTATCATTTTGATGAAAAGAATATTGAGATGGAAGATAAAATTAGGATGTATCAGCATATGATTGAGGTAGGAATTATTACAGAACAGGGCCTCCCAACTGAAAAAGCATTAGATATGGGTTGGGTAAAAGACTTTTATGAAGAAGAAGACCTGTCCTTTGAAGACTTTTTGACTCTGTATCCTGTTTTTAAACGATACGACGTCAATCTTTTTCAAAAGATTGATGGTTTTTGGGAAATCTCACTTTCGTTTAAAGAATTGTTAAAAGATCATCTTTTATCTGAAAATATGAGTTATGATGATAGGCTACAAATTACTGAATATTTATCAGAAAGGTAGAGGGATATGGGCATACCAATTACAGTTATCTCAGGATTTTTAGGTTCAGGAAAGACAACATTAATTAATCAAGTCATTAAAGGGAGTGATCTAGCACCTGAAGAGGTTGTCATTATAGAAAATGAATTTGGTGAAGCAGGAATTGACCATGAGTTATTAATTCATTCAAAAGAAAATATTGTACAGATGAACGGTGGGTGTATTTGCTGTAGTTTACGTGGTGATTTGTTAAATGCATTAACAGCAGTGTTAGATGTGTTTGTAACACAAGGTTATCCAATTAAACAAGTTATTATTGAGACAAGTGGCGTGTCTGATCCACAACCAATTATTCAAACGATTGTGGGTACCCCTAATTTACAGCCTTATTTTTATTTGGATGGTGTTATTGGGGTTGTAGATGCTGAGAATATTGAACAAAACCTCCAACATCATGAAGCGACAAAGCAACTTGTCATGTCAGACCGACTATTGATTTCACAAAAAGGCGTTACGAATAAAGACAGTATGAATCAAATGAAAGAGCAACTAAGAGAAATTAATCCACTAGCAGATATATACGAGTTTTCATTAATTCAATCATCTTCAGAGTTAGCTGATTTGGTACTAGGAAATCATTTATTTAATCAATCAATCGATGATGAAGAAGAAGACCATCATCACCATCATCATGAATTTGAATCAATGATTATATCTGAATCAGGTTATGTTAAAGAAGGTTTATTACACAATTGGCTTTCTTGGTTAATGATGAACTATCAGGAATCTATTTATAGAATAAAAGGTTTTGTCAATGTGTCTGATCAAGACTTTCAAACAGAAATTCAAGGTGTGAATCAGTTATTAAATTTTAATCTGACTAATCGTTTAACAGAAGACAATGACAATAAGTTAGTTATCATCGGTAAAAATATCGATAAAGATGACATTAATCAAGCATTTCAATTAGTGATAGAAAAATCAACAGAGGGAGACTAATCAATGGAAAAAACAGATGTGTCGAGTGCCTATAGACGTTTAAGTAGTCCTAATATTAAAACAAAAAAACGTGCACTAAAAATTATTAAAGAAGCCAAAAGAAATAAACGTGGAAAATAGTCAAAATGCCTTGATTTAATCAAGGCGCAGACTGTAGACAAAGTATTGATAAATTTCGATACTTTGTTTTTTTTTGGTAAAATAGAGGAAAGGAGTGACTATTAATGTTGAAAAAGCAAGATATGAGTAAACGTAATCAAATAGGTTTTTATTCATTAGAAGACTTAGTTCCACAGGAACACCTTCTAAGAGATATTGATAAATACGTCGATTTTAGTTTTATTTATCAACTTGTTGAGGATAAATATGATCAGTCTAATGGACGACCTAGTTTAGATCCAGTTATGTTAATCAAGCTTCCCTTGATACAATACTTATACGGAATTAAGAGCATGAGACAAACGATTAAAGAAGTCGAAGTAAATATGGCCTACAGATGGTTTTTAGGTTTAGATATCCAAGACTCAGTCCCTCACTTTTCAACTTTTGGTAAAAATTACTCAAGAAGATTTAAAGGAACAGATATCTTTGAACAAATTTTTTATGGTATTTTAGCGCAGTGTATAGAAGCTCATTTAGTTGATACGTCTGAGATATTTATTGATGGGACTCATATCAAAGCACATGCAAATAATAAAAAGTATGAAAGCAAAGAAATAACTGAAGACACATTATTTTATGTAAAATCACTTCAAAAAGAAGTTGAAATCGATAGAGAAAAACAATTAAAAAAGCCCTTAAAAAGAAAAGAAAAAAGTGAGATAAATACAAAGGTTAAAAAAATTAGTAAAAACGATGCTGACAGTGGCTGGTTTCATAAAGGAGAACATAAACAAGTCTTTGCCTATACCACACAAGTGGCATGTGATAAAAACGGATGGGTTTTAGGATATACAACGCATCCAGGTAATCAACATGATAGTCGTACTTTTATCTCTATTTACAATAAATTAAAAAGTCATTTCACTCTGAATAAATTAGTGATGGATGCAGGCTACAAGACACCAGGTATTGCCCATTTGTTATTTCAAGATAACTTAACACCTATTTTTCCATACAAGAGACCCATGACCAAGAAAGGTTTTTTCAAAAAATATGATTATGTTTATGACGAATACTATGATCAATATATTTGTCCCAATATGAAAACATTAACTTATACGACAACTAATCGAGATGGTTATCGAGAATATAAAAGTAACCCTCATGATTGTATGACATGTTCTTTAATAAATAAATGTACGCAATCAAAGGATAAGAGAAAGCAAGTTCAACGTCATTTATGGGAAGATGATATGGAACGATGTGAGGACATACGTCATTCCATTGGAATGAAATCTATCTATAATAATCGTAAACAGACGATTGAGAGGTTATTTGGAACAGCCAAAGAATTTCATAGATTACGTTATACCAACTTAATAGGCAAAGAAAAAATGCACATGAAAATTGGGCTTACGTTTGCATGTCTTAATATAAAAAAATTAGCAAAAATACTTAAATTAAGAGACCTAGAGGGCTCTATTTTTTTGTCTATTTTTAATTATTTACCTAAATTAATCATAGGATATAAAAAAGACAACCCAATTACTCTTAATGAGTAATTAGTTTGTCTTCACTCTGTGCCTTGATTTAATCAAGGCGTTTTTATTTTTTAATTGATAATGAATCTCAATTTTCTTATTTATGGTAGAATATAAAAAATATTATCAATAAATAGGAGGAAGCATATGATGTTTGGTTATAACAAATACCATAACGTTCATATAATGAAGTAAATAAAAAATGTTGAAAATTGGTTTATTGATAGCTGATTTGTGGTATTTTATTTTTTTATCACTGTATTATACTAGGTTCATAGATAAGAGTTACACAATTAAAGTTGCCGTTATTAATTTTGTGCTTATCTATGAACCTATCTTCCTCCTAATTGAAGTATAGACTATATAAACACCTACAGTTATTCCCTTTTCTGTAGGTGTTTTTTGTTTGGTTAGCGAAGAAGTTTTAAAACCATAAACCGACAAAGAATAAAACTACTTGTGTGATGGCTATCATACCTAAATTTTTAATGGCTAGTGGAAATGTTTTTGTTTTGATTTGTTCTTTCGAATAAATCATAGTATTTTTCCAAATCTTCGGAAAAATTAACCAAATACCAAGTAACGTGATGGGCACGATATTTAACACCACACCAAGCGTGGCAAATACAAATGATAAAATCACGAGTAATTTAAATAGTGACACAGCTCGTTTTTTTCCGATATAGTATACAAGTGTGTGTCTGTTGTTTAAAACGTCTTCTTCCACATCGCATGTATTATTAGCTAACATAAGATTTGAAATGGCTAGAGCAGTTGGTAGTGATAAAATCGCTACTTGAATGATAAACTGACCATCAAATGGTAAAATATCAAATACGTTCAAGTAAACACAGATTAAAGGAATCACAATCCCCATTGTCACACCAGAAGTCACTTCACCAACCGGAAGGCTAGAAAGTGGTTTTGGTCCAGCTGAATAGGTAATCCCAATGAAATAACTAAACATTCCTAACCATAAAATGACCCAGCTTGTTTGAGACGCAAGATATACACCAATAATAGCAGAAGAGACAATCAACCCAATCATCATATTTCTTACAAGAGTGAGTGATAAATTTTCTCGCCCGATAATATTGGTTTCTTCTTTATAGTCGTGCACATCAGTCGCATTATGATAGTCCATGTAGTTATCTAATATATCGACAGCCATATTAAATAATAACATTGAGATGAAAAATAAGAGCATATATAATGGTTTGATTTGTTGATAATGGTACCATGAATATAAAAATCCCATAATAAACGGGAAAACACTCGCAGCTTTTGCTTTAAGTTCGATTAATTCGGCAAATACTTTAAAATTCATTCGTAAACTCCTTCACATTTTATCCACTGTTTATTATACTGTTAGAGTAGGTATTTTTCAAAAATGAATGATTGGAAATTGTTCATTGCTTAATTATTGTAGATTATATGATTTTATAGGAGGCCGCTATGACTGTTCATCCACTGTGGGAGATGTATCCTACTATCCAAAAAGAATTGATTGAAACCAAGCGTGTCATGGAAAAGTCAGTTAAAATTCGAAATAAAGAAATCACGGAAACATTGCAATTATTTTTTGATGCTGGTGGAAAATTATTACGTCCAGCATATTTTTTATTATTTTCAAAATTTGGTACGATAGAATCAGATAAGAAACGTTACCGTATGGCAGCCTCGCTTGAAATATTGCACGTTGCAACGCTTGTTCACGATGATATTATCGATGATTCACCTGTACGTCGCTCAATGCCGTCAGTGCAAGCTCTATATGGACAAGATATCGCAGTTTATACGGGAGATTTTTTATTTACAGTGTACTTTCATTTATTGGCAAATGCGACAAATGATTTAAAAACAATTTCATTAAATGCCCAAAGTATGAAGCGAATTTTAGTGGGAGAACTGGACCAAATGAATTTACGGTATAATACAAATATTACGGTCAAACAATATTTTCAACATATAAAAGGAAAAACGGCTCAGTTATTTGAATTTTCTTGTTATGAGGGAGCGCATTATTCGCATGCACCAAAGACAGTACAACTTCAAGCAAAACGAATCGGCTATAATATTGGGATGGCGTTTCAGATTATGGATGATATTCTTGATTATAAATCGACACAAGAAGACATGCAAAAACCAGTCTTTGAAGATATGAAGAACGGGTACTATACATTACCGCTTATTTTAGCGATGAATGAAAATCGTGAGGCTTTTTTACCTTATCTAGAGAAAAAGACAGAGTTGTCTAATCAAGAGATGAAAGAAGTACAGCAACTAATCGAAAAATATAAAGGCATAGAAAAAGCTGAGATGATTGCAGAGCGTTTCACTAATAAAGCCCTAACAAGCATAAAAAAATTACCAGATATTGCAGAAAAAGATATTTTGTATCATGTAACAGAAGTACTTTTAGATAGAAATAATTAAAAAAACATCATCTAACTTTTAGGGAAAGGGGGAAGTTAGATGATGTCTTTTTGTCTAGTATTAAGTTAATCGTAATAAATTTGCTGAAAGAGGAACGACGATGACCGTAATGACTCCCACTAGAATCATAGAAATACTTGCCATGGCTGCTTCTGTTTCACCTAGTTCAATCCCAACAGATACACCTAAAGCATGACCAGCAGAACCAAGTGCTAAACCTTTAGCAATAGGGTTATTGATGTGGAAGAATTTTAACGCCATTTTTCCAGTTGCGTAAATGATAACAGCATTGAAGATGACAGCAAAGGCAGTTAAAGAAACAATTCCATTCATTGATTCAGAGATAGGAACTGCAATCGCTGTTGTTGCCGCTTGTGGTAATAGAGAAACCATCATTTGAGGATGCATACGGATTAGTTTTCCAACAGCGACAATACTTGTGACAGAGACAGCAGATCCAATGGTAATCGCAGCAACTATTTCTAACCAATATTTTTGTAGTAAATCTCTTTTTTTGTATAGAGGAATAGCAAAGGCAATGGTTGCAGGTTCTAAGAAGAAACTGATGACTGTTCCACCTTGATTATATTGTTCGTAGTTGATACCAGTAGCTTTTAAGATGATGACACCTAAAATCATAGCAACAAATAGTGGTGTGAATAAGAAAAAGCCATTTGTTTTTTTGAATAAAAATGTCCCAACACCAAATGCGACGAATGAAATAACAATACCGATATATGGGGTCATTATCTTTGTACCTCCTCTAATTGTTGTTTTTTAAGAAAGGCTAGTTTTCTTTCTTTAGCACCAGATTTTTCTTTAACTCCTAATAGGTAGGATGCGCTCCATCCAGTAACTGCTAGGATGACAAAAGTTGCGATAAAAATGACTGCAAAAATTGGCACACCATAAACTTTTAAAATGTCTAATGAGTTGTATAAAGAGATACCAGAAGGAACAAATAGGAAAGAGATAATACCAGTTAAACTTGTTCCTAAACCTTCAACTTGCTCTAGTTTCACGATGTTTGTACTTAAGGCTACGAATAAAAGAATCAACCCAACAACTGAAGCTGGCATAGGGATAGGTAATACATAGGCAATCCCTTTAGAAATGAGCATAATTGCTGCAAAAATAAATGCTTGGTGTAAGAATGAATAAACTTTTTTTTCCATTTGTAAAACTCCTTTTCACTGATTCATTTGATAAACTTAGTATAGGAGAAAGAAGCTATTTTGTGGGGCTTTTACCGTGAAACGTAAAAATGTAAGCGCATAATACGAAAAATCACTCCCAAAATGCATGAAGCAAAATGGCAGTGATTTTATTAAGATAAACCAATCATCTCTTTGAATGGTTTAACGTAGGATCTGCTGACAGGCACTTTTAATCCATTATCTAGCGTGACTTGTAGTGTATTGTTAAACCAAGGTTGTATTTCTTGGATTTTTGTAGTATTTTAATGATATAATTACGTAAAGAATCTATCGTTAAGCTTATATCATCTTCTTTTGAATGGTTTAACGTAGGATCTGCTGACAGGCACTTTTAATCCATTATCTAGCGTGACTTGTAGTGTATTGTTAAACCAAGGTTGTATTTCTTGGATTTTTGTAGTATTTAAGATGAAACTTCGATGCGTTTTGACAAAGAAATCCATCGTCAAACGTCTTTCAATTTTACTTAAACTACCACTTGTTTGGTACGTTTCTTTTTCAGTGTGAACACTTAACTCTTTATCTTCGACAGAGACTAAATAGATATCTTTAGGATGAACGAGAAAAATTCGGTCTTCTCCTTGAATGGGAATCGCATCTATTGAATCAGTCGCTTTTTTTACAGGTACTTCTGTGGGTTTGATGATTGAGATTGCTTTATCTAATGCTTCGTGGACAACCACTTCATCAAAGGGTTTTAAAATATAGTCCATGGCATTTACCTTAAAGGCTTTTAGTGCATAATCATCATAGGCTGTGGCAAAAATAAGATAAGGTGGTTTTTTCAATTTTTTTAGTTTATTCGCTAAATCAAATCCACTTTCATCAGTTAAATGAATATCTAAAAAAATAATGTCGGGCTTTTTATCCATGATTTTTTCCATGGCTTCTTCGACAGAATCAGCTTCAGCAGTTGAAGTGATGATTGGATGTTGTGTCACTAAATAGGTTAGTTCGTCACGAGCTAAAGGTTCATCATCAACAAGTAAAACATGTATCATAGGGAATCATTCCTTTATATTAAAGTATTTACACCATTTGCTTCAATCAGTGGTATGGTTAAGGTGAAGGTTGCGCCATCTCCTGAATTATTTTTAACATCAAAACTAGCTTGACCACCAAACAAGTTAGTCATTCGTTTTGATAAGTTTTCTAGAGCCGTACCGGTTCCTTTTTTAGACGAAACAGGTTCTTTTCCTAATTGTAGCAACCTGTCTTCAGGAATGCCTAGCCCATTATCTGCCACAGAAATAATTAATTGTTCTTGTTCTTTATAAATAGAAACATAGGCATGATTATTTTCTTTTCTAGCTCCAAAAGCATGCTTAATGGTATTTTCTATTAGTATCTGTACGGCGTAAGGTGGCACGACAAAATGTGTGATGTCGTCTTCGATGTCAAACGTGACAGAATATCTATTTGGAAATCGTGCTTGTTCCAAAGAAAGATAAGCATCAACTTGAGCTAATTCTTGTTTTAAAGGAATCAAGGTTTGTCTGGCACCTTGTAAGTTCCCTCTAAAATAAGTACTGAGTTGTAATAATAATGTTCTGGCTTTGTCACTGTCTTTTCTCATTAGAGCTGAAATGGTATTAATGGCATTAAAGAAAAAGTGTGGGTTAACTTGTGCTTGTAATGATTTGATTTCAGCTTCTTTTAGCAACTTAGATTGAACTTCTGCTTCACCTAGTTCAATTTGCGAAGAAAAAATAGTTCCTAAACCTTGTGCTAATTGTTCTTCAACATGTGTGAGTTGATTGGCGTCAGTGAAATACATTTTAAGTGTGCCGACAATTTTTTTATGAACAAACAAAGGAATCACGATAGCTGCTTCTAAAGGGCAGCTTGGATTCGAGCAACCAATATGTTCTTTATGATGCACGATGGAGAGCTTTCCATTTTTTAAAACATCACGAGATAACTCTGTAATAACTTCTAATTCGGGGATATGATGATCACTTCCCGCACCATAATGAGCGAGTATTCGGTGACTATCTGTCAAACTAATAGCACTCACTTTTGTATAGTGCTGAATAATAGTTGCGACTTTTTGAGCTGAATGCTCGTTTAAACCTTCTCTAAAATAGGGAAGAGTGGCAGCAGCTAGTTCTAGAACATCATGTGTTTGAACAGCTTTGGCTTGTTCCTCTTGTTGCAAAGTAGTAGTTAAGATAGATAAGAATATAAAGGTTCCCGTACTATTTAGAATAATCATAGGTAGCGCAATGAAACTAACTAAGTTAAGGCCTTGTTGAATACTACCACCACTAAATAACATGATAAAAAGCATCTGGACACTTTCCATCAATGCTCCAATCAAAGCAGCTTGAGTAGGCGAAGGGAATTTTCCTTTTTTCGTCATTTTTTTACCTAGCCAGCCAGATAATATACCAACTAAGATAGAAGAAGGGATGTAGAACCAGCTATAATTACTTCCTTGAATGAAACGATGAGTTCCAGCAATTATCCCGACCATCCCACCAACAAAGGGTCCAGCGACAATACCAGAAACACCGATAGCCAAAGTTCTAGTATTTGCAATGGATACATTGTCATGTAGGTTGGTTAGGATACTACTTGGAACGATTTGATTATCTTTAATTTCGATTCCGGTGAAATTTGAGATAATAGCAAATAAACTAAAAATAATAGCAAGTTGTAACTTTGATTGATAGGAGTTCCGGCTTAGTAATAATTTTTTAAAGTAGGGGACATTTACTAATAAGAAAGCTAAGAGGATAATTAATCCAACACGCTCCATCATTAGGATAAATAATTCGACCATGTGAGTAAACTCCTTTGATATTTAGTTTTAGTGTAGCATAAAAAATATTCAATCATACAACAAAAAAACGTGTCGATAGTAACCTATCAACACGTCGAGTCTTTATTTAACCATACCCCATTTACTTGGTGGCCAAAAAGCAATTTTGGATTTTCCGATAATATTTTCTTTAGGAATAAACCCAACTTCTGGGAATCGACTATCTTTTGAGTTTTGACGATTGTCCCCCATAACAAAGTAACTATTTTCAGGAACAGTTTTCTCTCCAGTTAATGACTCTAAAGTAAAGTCATAAGTTAAGACGTCATCAGGGTTTGTTTTTTTCAGTTCAGCTTTTTTCTCATTTAAATAAGGCTCATCCATTTTTTTACCGTTAATATAAAGCACGTCATCTTTGTATTCTACCGTGTCACCAGGCATACCGATTACACGTTTGACATAATTTTTAGATGGGTCATCTGTTGCAACCAGTGAGACAATATCAAACCGTTTAGTATCGCCCATTTTTAATGCGATATTTCTTTCACCATCAACAAGTGTTGGCATCATTGATTCCCCACTTACTGTGACTGGCGTAAATACAAATACTCGTAATAACACTAATGCAATGATTAAGACGACATACCAAATTAAGTCTTTAATCCATGTTGGTTTTGTCATAATAAACCTCCTATAATCTAATTACCATTTCACTGAAATGATAACTTATAGGGTTTATTATACGATATATTAAAATGAATGTCATTTATTTAATGTATAGTAATAGACAATTTCTTTCAAGAATACTAAACTGTTTTTTGAAATATGTTTAGTATAATAAGACGTAAAACGCTCATCAGCTAAATACATATCCAACATCTGTTGATGATAAACAGATGAATAAAATGGACTCGTAATCGATAACCATTTTTTATGAGCAAGAAAGGCTTCTTCGGCTAAAGGATGGGAGACGTCTGTGATTTCTTCTTGCTCTAATTGATTTAATGAGTTAAATAAACGTTGTTCAGCCTCTTGTGAGTCGTTGAAATCATTCTGTGATAGGTTCATCCAATTAGATTCATACGTCTCTATTTCTTTTGTATCGTATTTTTGAAGTAGTTCCTCTCCGTATTTTTCTTGATTCGTTTTTATTTGTTGTTGTTTGAACGCTTCAAATTTTTCGTCATTAGTCATGTTGAGTTCTCCTTTGTAGTACTTAATTGTTTTATCTAATGAAAGGATAAGTCTGTCTAACTGTTTTTTCTGTTCTAATAATTTATCAAAGTGGTTAGATAAAGACTCAATGATGCAATCACTATCATCTGATAATATAGATTTTATTTCGTCTAAGGAAAAATTAAATTGTTTATAAAAAAGTATCTGTTGTAGTCGATCAAGCTCTTTTTCACTATAATAACGATACCCGTTTTCTTTAATATGTGTGGGTTTTAATAAATCTATGCTATCGTAGTAGCGTAATGTTCTTGTAGTAACACCTGATAGTTTAGCTAATTCAGTTATAGAATAAATAAAAACTCCTCCTTTCATTAATGTGAGTATACATCTTGACGTAACGTTAAGGTCAACAAGTGAAATACTATCTTTTCAAGTCTTTTTATCGTAAAATAAACTATATAATATTCAGTGAGGTGAAAAGATGGTTGGCTTGTGGGAACGTTTGAAAACAAATAGTAGTGTTCGGCGAACGATAGTTTTATGTATTATATTTTTATGTCTGTATTTAATTCGAAATATTATCAGTTTAATTCTACTAACATTTATTTTAACGTATTTAATCATTCGAGGAGTAGAGGGGATTCACCATTTAACCAAACTCCCTAAAAAATTAATAGCGATAGTAATGTATCTACTCATCATCGTATTTTTATATTTTTCGATTACAGTATATGTTCCAAAACTGTTTAATCAAACGATACAGATGATAGAAGAAGTCTTTAATTTTTATCAAAAAGCAGATACCAATAATAAATTATATGAATGGATTGCTCAAAATGTCGGGTTTAATGAAATCAAACAACAATTAACAACAGGAGCTAAAGTAGTGTTCACAACCATTACAAGCATTGGTTCTATGGGAATTACGTTTGTGATGTCATTGATTTTAAGTTTCTTCTTTATTATAGAAAAAGATTGGGTAACCGAGTTTGGTCAAGCCTTTTTCAAAAGTAAGATAGGACTCTTTAGCCAAGATGTCGCTTATTTAGGTAAAAAATTTGTTAATACTTTTGGGGTTGTGATAGAGGCCCAATTTATTATATCGATTGTGAATACAATATTAACTATCATTGGGTTGATTTTTATGAAATTTCCACAAGATCAATTATTAAGTTTAGCTTTAATGATATTTATTTTAAGTTTAATTCCTGTGGCAGGGGTAATTATATCATGTATTCCACTATCATTGATTGCTTATACAGTAGGTGGTATTGAAGATGTTATTTATGTGTTAATTATGATTGCTATTATCCATGCGATTGAATCATACTTATTGAATCCTAAGTTAATGAGTAGTAAAACAGATTTACCTATCTTTTATGTCTTTGTTATCTTGATGTTCTCAGAAAAATTCTTCGGCGTTTGGGGACTGGTTATAGGGATACCAGCTTTCGTCTTTTTTCTTGATTTACTTGATGTTAAAGTGGATCACAAAAAAACACCGGTTATCCCGCAAATTAATTCATCAAAATAAAAAACGTTGTTCTCTTTTATTTAAGAGGACAACGTTTTTTCGATTAAAACACATCTGGATTTTTATAGTTGCGAATTTTAATAGCTGTAACCAGTTCAGAAATACCTGATAGAGCTAGAACCACTCCAAAGAACTTGAATAAAACGATTAGACTACTGAAAGGTCTAAATAAAATAAAGATTCCAGCAAGTAGTAGAGCAATACCATAAAGTAACATTGGAACATAACTAATATTGACATATTGTTTAAAGTTAAGCGCACTTGAAATTTTTGTTGCTCCACCAATAATAATCATAATACCTAAAAAGATAGGTAAGATACTAGCAATTGGTCTAGCAAAGAGCCAAATCATAAGGGCGGCAATAAAATAAAAAATACTCACAGAAATTTGACTATTTTGTTGATTTCTTAAATAACTGATAAGATTAATTAAACCAAGGATAGCATTGTATCCTGCAATCAAATAGACAGCCATATTGAATAACTGATTTGGTCTAAGAAAAATCAAGATACCGACTAATAAATAGATGATTCCTCGAGCAAAAGCGTGGCGTTGGATGGAACGAAATAGAGAAGACATGTCATCACTCCTTAATTATAATACTTTCATGGTTATTATACGTGTCTTACGAAAAAATAACCAATAAAAAGATAAAAAGCTCTACTTCGAGTCATTATTTTAACAGAAGCAGAGCCAGTTATTACATAGAACCTTTGAAGACGTGTTTGTTTTTTACGAAATAATCTATACCTGAATAGATTGTGGCTGCTAAACAAATATATAAAAAGATTTGATCTAACGGTAAATTAATCGCGTTAAATGGAACATTGCCAAGTAGTAATAAAATAATTGCAACCATTTGAGTGGCTGTTTTGACTTTACCAGGCCATGCAGCTGCCATGACTTCACCATCTTCAACAAGTAATAGACGTAACCCTGTTACAGCTAGTTCACGACAAACAATAATGGAAACAACCCAAGATGGGGCATTGCCTTGTCCAACTAAAACAATAAAAGCAGTCATAACTAACATTTTATCTGCTAATGGATCAGCAAATTTTCCAAAATTTGTGACTAAGTTATGTTTTCTAGCAATTTTCCCATCTAACCAATCTGTGATACTTGCTACCGCAAAAATAATCGCTGCAACGAGTTGAGTGATTAATAAGGGGGTACCAAAAACATCCACCTCCCCCCAGTTAAGTGGAGCTAAAGCAACAATCATAAAGAGTGGAATCATACAGATTCTAATGACCGTCAACTTGTTTGGTAAATTCATTTATAAACGACCTTCCTTTTTTTACTATTCATTTTCCTTAGTAGTATCAAAATTTATAGTAATAATTTTTTTACCAGTAGTTGGATTAGCTTTGTTAAAAGCGAGTTCTTTGTTATTGACTTTTACTGATAAATTATTTGATGCCCCGACAATAATATCAATTCCTGTGGCTTCTTCAGGTACAACAGAGCTAATGGTTTCACCTGGTTGTAACGTATATTGATAGTAGATAGCATTTGTTCCACTTTGTTGTAAACCAATCCAAACTGGTCCTTCTAAAGCAGTAAAATCAAGTTTTATTGGAGTAGACACATTTTTACCAGCATAAGTGACTAACTCTGTGGTATCAGATGTGATACTAAACTTGTTTTCACTATCAGCTTTTTTAGACGAAGACTCTTTGGTTTCTTTAGATGTTTCAGTAGTACTAGATTGTGACCTGCTTTCTTCACTTTGATCACTACTACTACCAATGACAACCGTTTTTTCAGGTTTTGGAACAAGTGGACCACTGGCAATATCTAATCGCATAGCATAAATAATTGTCCCTATTATAGCAATAACAACTAAAGAAAGTAAAATGACTGGCAAATAAGATTTAAAAGAGGTCTGTTTTTTTGCTTCTTTTTGGTGTTTTTCTTTACGAGACCCTTTGACTGGTGTAGCAGATGGCAATTGTTCATAGATTTCATCAGGTTTTCCTTCAAATCGGCGAATTAATGGTCGTGAATTCAGTCCGACAGCTTCAGCATATTGTCTAATAAAGGTTCTAGTATAGTAATCACTAGGCATAGCATCGAAGTCATTTGCTTCGATGGCAGATAGATAACGACGTTGAATCTTTGTAATTTTTTGTAAGTCTTCTATGGTCAACCCTTTTTTTAGTCGGGCTTTTTTTAATTGTTCACCGATTGTATCCACGGGAGCGTGCACCTTTCTTTCTAATTTTTAATTAAAGCGTCCAACCACCAGTTATAGGAATGACAGAACCTGTCATATAAGTTGCATCTTCACTTAATAAGTAGGTAACAAGTGAGGCAATTTCTTCAGGATGTGCTAGACGATTAAGTGGTATCTCTGAAATAAGTTCATATTTTTCATTTTCAGTCCATAGAGCATTCATTTGTGTTTCTACAGCTCCTGGCGCAATACTGTTTACTGTTAAGTTCATGGAGGCGACTTCTTTCGCGTAAGCTTTGACAAAAGAGATTTGTGCGCCCTTAACTGTACTATACATAACTTCCATAGAGCTGCCAATCAGACCATAGACCGAACTGATAAAAACAATCTGACTAGAAGATTGTTTTGTTAGCGAAGATTGACATAGTTGACACAAGCGAATGGGTTGTTTTAAATGAGTATCCCATAAAAATTGCATCTCTGCTTCAGTCGTATCAGTTAGTAGTTTATAAACTGTTCCACCATGAGCAAATACAATGGCATGAAGTTGAAATAAGGAGTCAACTAGTCGATTGACATCACTTTCTTGACTTAAGTCAGCTTGGATAGCAAAGAAATCCTGTTTTGGATACAATTGTTGTAAGTCATTAATCAATGAGGTGATTTTATTCTCTTGTTGATAATAATGGCAATAAACGGAGTATCCTTTCTTAGCTAATTTTAAAACACAAGCAGAGCCAATATCTCCACTAGCTCCTGTAACTAACACATATCTCATGTCAAACTACCTTTCTTCTGGGTAGATAAAGAAGCGACTTAATGCTTCAGGTCTGATAAATGATTCTTGTACGGCTTTGATGTCACTTAATTCAATGCTATTAATGACAGTGACTAAATCAAATAAAGTTGTGTCACCAAATTTCATTCCGCTAAATTGGTTGGCAATATACTCTAGTGAATCCAATGATTTCAAATGTTTTCCAATCATTTTTTTCTTCGCCAAATCTAAGTTTTGTTTGGTTAATTCAGGACTATTATCTGATTTCAATAAGTAATTAATTATTTGGTTGGCAAAACGCTCAGGCTCATCAGTATCTGAACTGAAATCGGCAAAATGGAAGCTACGATCAAATGAAAATTCAAATGAGAAGCTATCATCAATTAAGCCATTATTATACATAGTAAGATAATTTTTTGAGCTCATACCAAATAATAATTGTAATAATAATTGAATCGTTGTTTGATATTTAAGGCGTTCAAATCCATCTTCAGGTGGTGTATCAAGTCCTTTTAAGCCAACAACTGCCTTTGGTCGATTAACAGATAGGGTGATACTATCTTCTTTAACAATATCATCCGCTGTTTCTTTCGGGAAATGACGTTTGATTTCAGTTGCTTTTGGAAATTCTTTGGCTGCTTGATTGTCTTTAATAAAGGCCATCATTTCCTCAGGATTCATTTTTCCAACGATAAATAAGTTCATATTACTTGGATGATAAAATGTATTGTAACAAGTATATAAATCATCTGCTGTAATGGGTTCAATACTATCGATTGTTCCAGCAATATCAATATGTAATGGGTGTTTTGGGTACATATTATTTAAAATACCAAAAAATAAACGCCAGTTTGGTTCATCTTGATACATTTGGATTTCTTGGCCAATAATCCCTTTTTCTTTTTGGACAGATTCTTCTGTAAAATAAGGACTTTGAACAAAATCAATTAATGTTTCGACATTTTGCATAACGTTATCAGTACTTGAAAATAAATAACTTGTACGAGTAAAACTTGTAAAAGCATTCGATGCGGCACCTTGACGACCAAATTTTTGGAAGACATCCTCATCTTCTTTTTCAAATAATTTATGTTCTAAAAAGTGAGCAATACCATCAGGAACCGTGATAAAATCTTTTTTTCCAATCGGCACAAATTCACTGTCAATTGAGCCGTAATTTGTAGTAAAAAGACCATATGTTTTATGGAAATCTTCTTTAGGCAGTAACATCACTTCTAATCCATTAGGCAACACTTCTGTATAAAGGGTTTCATTAATAGAAGGATAATAGTTTTTTTTCATGTTATTTTCCTCCTTCCATGAAATAAACTGCTTGTAAATTAATAGTTGTTGCCACATCTTGAACGTCTTCTCGAGTGACAGCATTCATTTTTTTGATCCACTCATCTTGAGATAAATCAGCATAAGGAACGTTAGAGAAGAGGTACTGTTGTTCAACAACTGCACGTTGATTATCAGAGGATAACAAATATTGATTGATTAACATTTTTTTTGTTTGTTCTAATAAATCATCAGGAAATTCACCCGTTGTCATGTCTTTTAATTGCTCATTAACTAATCGTAAGACACGTTCACGATTTGAGCTATCAATACCAGTTTGTACAGTTAAAAATCCTCTAAACGGATCAATTGAGCTACTTGCATAATAAGCTAAACTATGTTTTTCACGAACGTTTAAAAATAATTTCGAATGTGGAAATCCACCAAACAGTCCATTAAAGACCATTAATGGAAAATACATGTCATCATGGTAATAAACATCACAGTGATAACCAATATTTAATTTAGATTGCATAACAGGTAGAACTTCACTTTTTTGTTGAATAATATTTTTGAAAGGTTGTTTGTAAAACAGTTCAGTATCCAATTTTTCTCTATCAGAAAAACCGAAATTTTTAAAACATTTTTCCACATATCCTTCTTCAACATCACCACTAACTAGGATATCGATTTTATCGTGTTGAATCATATAATTGTAGTAGTCAGCAATAGATTTTGGTGTTTCAGATTTGATTTGCTCAATATCACCAAAACTTGGTGTTTTTTGATTTTTACTATCTGAAAAGAAAAGATTTTGTAAAGACATAGAAGCGTAAGTTTGTTTATCATCAAAAATTGATTCAATATCAATGATTAGATTTTCTTTTTCACGATTAAATGTTTCCTCATCAAATTTTCCATCTTTAATATTAGGATTAAAAATAATTTCTTTTAAAAATTCGACAGAATCTTCTAAAATAGAAACACCATTGGGCGCGATGTTATCGTTAATGACATTTAAGCCAATACTTAGATAATGCTCATTACCAGTCCGATTAACACTCACATAAAACCCTGCCCCGTATAAATCAGCTAGTTTTTTACTTAATGCTACTTGGTCAGGAAAGTTTAAACTATTTGTTTCCATTAAACTTGCAAGTAACGAACGTTTACTACTAAAAGTCGCATCAAGAGGTGTTGCAAATCGAACGACAATGCGAACAGTTTTATATTTTGTTGTTGGAATAATATGTAAATTCACTTGGTTATTTAATTTAATTGTCATAAAAAAACTCCTTTATTATCGTCATCAAGTGGTTCTTTAAGTATGACGATACACTCTCTAGGTTACCAAAAAAAAGGGTGGTAAGATAGGAAAACACATTGGATTTTATTTTTTTGATTAAAACTTAACAAAATTGTAATGCTCATAATAAATATACATCATTACGATATATTATCATATATTACAACAGTGTTACATGTCAATTTATTATAAATGATTTTTATAAAAAAATTTGCTATAATATGGAAATGATTGGGGGATATGAAAATGATAAAGGAATTTAAGGAGTTTATTGCACGTGGTAGTGTAATAGATATGGCTGTTGGTATTATTATAGGTGGTGCATTTACGAGCGTTGTGAGTGCTATGGTAGATGGTTTGATTACACCAATTATAGGAGTGATTATCAGTTTACTATTTCCTGGAGCTGAAACAGTGGAAGATGCAACAAAAGGCATGACGTTTACATTAAATGGTGTCACGTTTGATTATGGTAAATTGATTTCAGCAATTATCACATTCTTAATTACAGCATTTGTTTTATTCATTATCGTAAAATCTGTTAATAAAGCAGAAAACTTAATGACAAAAGATAAGGTTGAAGAAGAAGAGGAAGAAACAGCTGAAACAACTGAAGATGTTCTAAAAGATATTCGTCAATTATTAGCAGAACAATCAACTATTAAACAAAAAGACGAAATAGAAAACAAAAATTAAAAATAAACCGCGAGGAGAATAACTCCCCACGGTTTTTTATTTACGTTTTTTTTCAAATAATGGACTAACTGGCTTGTTCTCATGGATACGCTTGATTGCATCGCCCATTAATTCTGCAACACTAACTATTTCGATTTTATCAGACTTTTTCTCTTCTGGCAAAAGGATAGAGTCTGTGATGATTAATTTTTCAATTGATGAGTTGTTGATTCGATCAATTGCAGGTCCGGATAAAACAGGGTGAGTACAACATGCAACGACTTCTGTTGCGCCTTTTTCTTTCAAGGCTTCAGCAGCAAGAGTAATTGTTCCAGCTGTATCAATCATGTCATCGATAATGACACATTTTTTACCTTTTACTTCACCGATAATATTCATCACTTCGGCAACATTAGCTTTTGGACGACGTTTGTCGATAATCGCGATTGGAGATTTTAGATTTTCAGCTAATTTACGAGCACGTGTTACGCCACCATGGTCAGGTGAAACCACGACTACATCATCGCCTTCGTAACCATGATCGATAAAGTAGTTTGCTAGTAAAGGAGCAGCCATTAAATGATCCACTGGAATATCAAAAAATCCTTGAATTTGTGCAGCGTGTAAGTCTAGTGTTAATAAACGAGTTGCTCCAGCAGTTTCTAACATATCAGCAACAAGTTTTGATGTAATCGGCTCACGAGAACGAGCTTTTCTATCTTGTCTTGCATAGCCATAATATGGCATAACAATGTTAATAGTTTGTGCACTTGCACGTTTTAGAGCATCAATCATAATCAGTAATTCCATTAAATGGTCGTTTACAGGGTTACTTGTAGATTGGATTAAGTATACGTGACTACCACGAATACTTTGCTCGATATTGATTTGAATTTCACCATCACTAAACTTTCTTACTTCAGACTTACCAAGTTCCACACCAACTGCATCAGCAATTTTTTTTGCTAAAGGCTTGTTTGAATTTAACGAAAAGATTTTTAACTTTGGATCAAAGTAATGATTAGACATGAGAACCTCCACTTTCTTCTTTTTAACTGAGTATAAACTTACATACAAATATTAGACATATTCTACTAATAAATCAAGTGTTTGCAGTGAAATTATTTATTATAGGGTAAATTTTTAGCATAATCTTCTAGATTTTCCTGACGAGCACGAGCAATACCTAAGTCATTTTCACTGATATTTTTAGTGATAGTAGAACCAGCTGCAGTCATACTGTTGTTTTCAACAGTTAATGGGGCAACTAAAATAGTTCCGCTACCGATAAATACATGATCGCCAACAGTTATATGGTGTTTGTTTTTGCCATCATAATTAGCGAATACTGTGCCACATCCGATATTGATGTCTTTACCAAGAGTTGCGTCTCCAACATAAGTTAAGTGACCAACCTTTGAACCATCATCAATGGAAGCATTTTTAATCTCGACAAAATTACCTATATGGACGTTTTCGTTAATCACAGTATTAGGTCGCAGGTGGGCATAAGGTCCCACATCAGAATGATTTCCAACGACTGCTCGTTGTAACGTAGAGGACTTAATTTCGACGTCATCGCCAATGTTACTATCAGTAATAGTAGAATTTGAACGGATGATACAATTATGACCAATCGTTGTGTTGCCTTTAATTATCACACCAGGTTCAATCACAGTATCAGATCCAATAACGACATCTGATTCAATATATGTGTTGTCTGGATCGACAAATGAAACGCCTTGACGCATATGTTGTTCATTGATACGTTGCTTCATTAATTGGTTTGCTTTAGCCAATGCAACACGGTCATTAACACCCATTGATTCTTCTTCAGAGTCCATGATATATGCTGTGACAACTTCTCCTTGTTGTTTTAAAATACTAATCACGTCTGGCAAGTAATATTCACCCTGTGCGTTATCATTTCCAACTTTTTCTAATGCTTCAAATAAAAATTTATTATCGAAACAATATGTTCCAGTATTAAACTCTGTTACGGCAAGTTCTGCCTCTGAAGCATCTTTTTGTTCGACGATTTTTTCGACTAAGTTTTCATCATTTCGAATGATACGGCCATAACCTGTAGCATCTTCAGCAACAGCTGATAGAATAGTTGCTTTGGCATTTAATTGTTCATGATGGTTGACTAATTTAGTTAGTGTCTCTTTAGTTAGTAGGGGAGTATCTCCACAGATAACCAATGTTGTACCATCTTTGTCTTTTAATAAATCAGACGTTGCTAAAACAGCATGCCCAGTCCCTAATTGTTCTGTTTGTAGAGCATATTTTGAGCGCTCTCCTAATTGTTCTTGTACCTTCTCAGCACCATACCCAACAACCGTTACAATTTCAGTTGTGTTTAAAGGTTCGATTTGTTCTAGAACATGTTCAACCATCGGCTTTCCAGCGACTGGATGCAGCACTTTATATAGAGAAGACTTCATACGAGAGCCTTTTCCAGCTGCTAAAATGATAGCAAATCTATTTTTCACGATATTGACACTCCTTAAGTGTATTTTTAAACACTTTATTTTAACAAAAAAAAGACTTGATATTCAAGTCCTTAAATTTATTAATCTGTGGCGTCTGCACCCATAACAGAAAAATAGTTACCAGGAACAACCGTTATATTTTTAGTTTTTGTATCGACTTCTTTAACGCAAATAAGTGAAGTGTAGTCATCAACCATACGACGACCACTGAACGTTGATTCGGCAAATACAGTGATACCAACAAGCTCGGCTTCGAATTCCTCGATTAAGGCTTTCATTCCATTAACCGTTCCGCCACCTTTCATGAAATCATCTACGACTAACACTCTAGACCCACGTTTTAAGCTACGTTTTGATAACTCCATTTTTTCAATTCTTTCAGATGACCCTGATACATAATTGACACTTACAGTAGAGCCTTCAGTGATTTTAGAATCACGACGCACGATAACAAATGGAACATTTAGGTAATATGATACCGCTTGAGCGATTGGCACACCTTTTGTTGCGACCGTCATAACAGCATCGATGTTTTTATTAGCATACTGCGTTGCAATGATTTGCCCAATTTGTTTAAGTAGTTGCGGTTCTCCAAGTAAATCAGATAGATAAACGTATCCACCAGGAAGTAATCGATCTTGTTCAGATAAGCGTTCACATAATGAATCAATCATTTGTTTTGACTCACTAAATGGAATAGATGGTGTAAAAATAACGCCACCAGCAGCTCCAGCCACTGTTTCAAGAACACCAAAACCACGCTCTTTAAATGTTTTTTTGATAATTGTTAAATCTTCACTAATTGAAGATTTTGCTGATTCATATTTTTTTACAAAATAAGTCAGAGGAGTTAATGTATGGGGGTGATTTAAGATATAAGCAGTCATATCAATTAAGCGTTCACTTCGTTTTATTTTCATTAAGATACTCCTTTTAAAGTTAAATTTAAGTAATATAGACTATTATAGTATGTAAATTTAAAAAAGCAAAGTATTTTTGAAAATAAATAAAAAATGTTCGTGAAAACGAACAGATTATTTGGAAACCTGTCTGTTTTTTTTACGAACATTAGTTAGTAAATTAATTAGAATAAACATCACAATGAAGATTAATGTGATGGTTGCGCCTGGTGGTGTATCTAATTGATACGATGTAACAAGACCAGAAGTCATGCCAATAAATCCAACTACGATACTACTTAAAATAACAGTCGAAAAAGTTTTCCCAATCTTCATCGAGATAGTGGCTGGTAAAATCATAATAGCTGACACAAGTAATGCTCCAGCAATAGGAATCATCACAGTGATAGCGATACCTGTAATAACATTAAATAGCATAGATAGTACATGAATTGGCAGTCCGTCAACATGTGCTGTGTCCTCGTCAAAAGTTAATACATACATTGGTTTCCTCAATACCAAAAATAAACTAACTATAATAACTAGTAAGCCAGCTAGTATTTTAACTTGTTGCCAATTGATTGTTACGATAGAGCCAAATAAATACTGTTGAATATTCATCGAATTTTTCCCTTTAGTTAAATTCATTAAAACTAATGCAACAGCTAATCCACCTGACATTAAAATCGCAGTAGATACCTCTGAGTAAGACTTGTAAAGATTTTTAATGTACTCTAAAACAAAGGCAGAAGCAATTACGACAATTAATGTGGTGATCGTTGGGTTAACATTAATGAAAAAACCAAGAGCAATCCCTGCAAGGGAAACATGTGATAAGGTATCTGCTAAAAGTGATTGTCTACGTAATACTAAAAATACACCAAGAGATGGGGCGATTACAGCCATCATAGAAGCAGCAATAAGTGCTCGTCTCATGAACTCATATGAAAACATCTCCATTCGGTCTCCTCCTTTCTAACAAGGTGGATATGTCGATCCATATAACCTTTTATTTCTTCATGATCGTGTGTCACCATTAAAATTGCTTTATTGTGTTCTTTGACACTGTGCTGTAGTAATTTATAAAAATCATTTCGAGAGGATTCATCCATCCCTGTTGTGGGCTCATCAAGTACAAATAAATCTGGATCAGTCGCAAATACACGGGCTAAACAGACACGTTGCTTTTGTCCACCTGATAAATCCCCAATGCGTTTCTTTCTCATATCCCACATGCCAACAGAGTTAAGAGCTTTTTCGACATGTCTATGATCAACGTCATCTAGACGTTTAAACCATTTTCCACGTTGAAATCTGCCCGATTGAACGAACTCTAATACAGTACTTGGAAATCCCGCATTAAATGAGGCGATTTGTTGTGGAATATAACCAATTGTTAATTTTTGTCCATCTATATTGGTAGGAGAGATATAAACTTCTCCTTCATTAGGTTTTAGTAACCCTAGTGTATTTCTTATTAATGTTGATTTTGCCGCACCATTTTCACCAGTTAGTATGACAAATTCACCTGGACTGACCGTATAAGAAACGTCTTCCAACACAGGTTCATCATCATAATAAAAAGTGAGGTGTTTGACGTCAATATAATTCATAGTAACCTCCTTTAATCGTAAACGTTACGTTTTAAAACCAAAAGAATCATAACACTTGTGTCAAAATAAAGCAAGAATAGTTAATCGGTTGTCCATAACAAAACAGATAAAAAGCAGATTAGTTTCTACTTCTTATCTGTTTAATGTCCTAACTAAATACACTTCATCACAAAATCCTTTTAAAGCATTTGCCACATGAACAGCTCGTGAACGTTTTTTACAAAGCGCAAGAACGGTAGGACCGCTGCCACTCATGACGGCTGCATCTGCTCCGAATTCTAACATTTTATTTTTAACATATTTAACAATAGGAAAAACTTCCATCGTGTAAGATTCTAGAGAATTCCCCAAATGTTGAATCATTTCTTGGTAATCTTGGTTTTCTATTGCATGATATATAGCTTTTATATTTGGATGCGAAAGTGAGTCAACTTGTATTTTTGAAAACACGCGAGGAGTGGATACACTGATTTTGGGTTTGACTAGAACAATCCAACACTGTGGCATTGGGTGAGAGAGTGGTGTAACACGGTCTCCAACGCCAGTAACAAGAGCTGTTTGTCCATATAAACAATACGGGATATCTGTACCGATTGGAACGGATAATTTAGCCATTTCTTCCAATGTAGCACCCAGGTTAAACAAACGATTGACCCCTCTAAATGCCGCAGCAGCATCGCTACTACCACCACCTAAACCAGCCGCAACGGGTAAGTTTTTCTTTAAATTTACTTCAACACCTTGAGTAAACCCATATGTTTTTTTCATGATATCAATTGCTTGATAAATATTATTTTTACGGTCTACTGGTAGGAAGCCATTGTCAGTTTTAATAATGATATCATCAGTTGGAATAGCTGTTAAAATCAATCGGTCGGATAAATCGACACTTGCCATAATCATTTCAAGCTCATGATAACCATCATCACGTTTGTAAAGGACATCAAGTCCCAAGTTTATTTTTGCCGGGGCTTTTTCGATGATTTCCATTGACTACCTCCAATTCTTCAAAATATTCTATTTGTTTGATTATACATGAAAAAAGAGTGAATATAAAACAATTTAAGTACTGACTTTAGAGATTTTATTGAATAAAGAAAAAGATAGGAAAAAATCCTATCTTTAACGATACATTTTAAATTTTAAGAATAGATCATTATAGCGCTCTAAATAGGTTTGTCCTAAATCCTCATACACTTCTAAGTGCTCGATAATTTTGTCACTTGGGTAAAACTGTGGGTCACTTGTAATTTCTTTAGGTAATATTTTTAACGCTTTTTTATTTGGCGTAGAGTAACCAATGTATTCGGCATTTTGAGCAGCGACATCTGGTTTTAACATAAAGTTAATAAAATCATACGCACCATCAATATTTTTTGCTGTTTTTGGGATCACAAAATTATCAAACCAAAGATTAGAGCCTTCTTCTGGAATCACATAATGCAAGTGCTCATTTTCTTCTAGCATACTAGCAGCTTCACCAGAAAATGTGACCGCAGCAGCACTTTCACCATTTATCATGTACATTTTGATTTCATCAGCTACAATCGCTTTGACGTTGGAACTTAGTCCATCTAATTTTTTTGAAGCATTATCTAGTTGTTTATCATTTTTACTATTTAATGAATGCCCGTCACTATTTAAAGCCAATCCCATGACTTCTCTAGCTCCGTCAATTAACATCACATTATTTTTTAGTGAGGGATTCCATAAATCATCCCAATGTTTAATCTGACCTTCTTTAACGAATTCATCATTGTATATAATTCCCAATGTTCCCCAAAAATAGGGGATAGAAAATTCGTTTTTAGGGTCAAATGGAATATTTAGAAAACGACTATCTATGTTTTCTAGTCCTTTGATTTTAGAATGATCAAGCGGAATGAGCATATCTTGTTTAACCATTTTTTGAATCATGTATTCACTGGGAATGGTTAAATCATAGGCTGTTCCACCTTGTTTGATTTTGGTCATCATGCTTTCGTTCGAATCAAAGGTTTCGTAAATGACTTTATAGTTATATTCTTTTTCAAATCGTTTGATTAGCGAAGGGTCAATGTAATCTCCCCAATTATAGATAGTTAATATACGACCACCAGAGGCACCACTGTTTTTTTCAAGATTAAAAGAAGTAACAGCTAGAAGGACAATGATAAGAAGAATACCTGAAAAAAGAGCATTGAGTTTCTTCATCTTATTTACCTCCTATTTTTTGTGTTTTTTTCTTTTTGTATTTTGGTTTATTGTCTTTACTGATAAAGTAATACCCAGTCACTAATAAAATAGAAAACAGAAATAGAAGGGCACTTAAGGCATTGATTTCTAAACTAATCCCTTGTCTGGCACGAGAATAAATTTCAACAGATAAAGTACTAAATCCATTCCCTGTTACAAAAAACGTCACAGCAAAATCATCTAATGAATAGGTAAATGCCATAAAATATCCGGCAATAATTCCTGGTGTTAAATAAGGTAAGATAATTTGTCTTAGTACCTGCCAGTTGTTTGCTCCTAAATCTCGTGCAGCATCAATAAGTGATGGATTCATCTCTTGCATTTTTGGCAAGACCATTAAAACGACAATCGGGATACTAAAAGCAATATGAGAGAGTAGTACAGACATAAAACCTAATTGAAACCCAAACCAAGTCCCTAGAAAAGTAAATAGGATTAAAAAACTTGCCCCAATAATAACATCAGGAGACACCATTAAAATATTGTTTAAACTTAGTAATGTATGTCGTACGCCACGTTGTTTGGTGTAGTGAATCCCCATTGCACCAAACGTTCCAATAATAGTAGCGATTAAAGCAGATAGAAAAGCTAGTAAGAACGTGTCTATCACAATGCCAATTAACCTGGTGTCTTCAAAGACAGCTTGGTAATGTTCTAACGTAAATCCGGTAAATGATGTCATCGTTCCACCGGCGTTGAATGAATAATAAATTAGATAAAAGATAGGTGCATACAGAATAATGAAAACTAAAATCAAATAGAGATGGCTCCAATTAAATTTATGGTTGCTCATTTTTTCTTCGCTCCTTTCTTTTTCTTCTCACCAGTTATCATCATAATGATAAACATCGCGATAATCAGAACGACACCAATGGTTGATCCCATCCCCCAGTTTTGTGTGACAAGGAAATGTTGTTCGATGGCCGTTCCAAGCGTTATCACACGATTTCCCCCAATTAAGCGAGTTAGCATAAATAGACTAAGTGATGGGATGAATACGGCTTGCACACCACTTTTTACGCCATTTAAAGATAGTGGGAAGATGACACGTCTAAATGTTTCAAAATTACTCGCGCCTAAATCACGACTGGCAAACACAAGAGAAGGGTTAATTTCTTCTAAGGCATTAAAAATAGGTAAAATCATAAATGGGATTTCAATATAGGTCGCAACGGTTAAAAAACTAAAATTTGTAAAAAGAAGTTGTTGCGTCCCAATACCAACAGTATCTAAAAAGTTATTTATTCCACCATGGATACTAAAAATCCCAATAAACGCATAAGCTTTTAACAACAAGTTAATCCAAGTAGGCAAGATAATTAACATAAGCCACAGTTGTTTGTGTTTTAATTTTGTTAAAAAATAAGCTGTTGGATAACTAATCACTAGTGTAAATAGGGTAATAAGTAGAGCGTAGAATAATGAGTTAAAGGTCATACTCAAGTAAGTTCCACTTGTTAAATATTGTTGATAATTACTCAATGTAAACTGTCCATTAATATCAAAAAATGATTGGTAAATAATTAAAATAACAGGTGCGATAACAAATAGAGCTATCCATAAAAAATATGGAATCGTGTAAAAACGTTTTGATTGTGTCACTTATCAACCCTCCTTAGTCGTCATAACTTTCTAATCTGGCATCAAAATCTTCTTCTGACTCATTAAAACGCATGACATGAATGTCTTCTGGTTCAAAGAATAAACCAACTGTTTGTCCTTCAAGTGGCTTCTTAGTTGAATGCACCACCCATTCATTTCCTTCAGAATCAATACAGAAAATTTCATAATGAACTCCTCTAAATAAAAGAGTGTCCACTGTAGCTTTTAATTTTCCTTTTTCAACTGGAACAAGTGAAATATCTTCTGGACGCATGACAATATCAACTGGCTCATTTTCTCTCATTCCGCCATCAACACATTCAAATTGTTTGCCTACGATTTCAACTAAATTGTCTTCAATCATAATGCCTTTTACAATATTACTTTCACCAATAAAGTCAGCGACAAATCGGTTGATTGGTTCATCATAAATATCAGAAGGAGATCCGCTTTGCTCGATTTTTCCATCATGCATAACAAAAATTTCATCACTCATAGCTAATGCTTCTTCTTGATCATGAGTAACAAAAATAAACGTAATCCCTAAACGTTTTTGTAATTCACGTAACTCTGATTGCATGGCAGTTCGAAGTTTTAAATCAAGAGCGGATAACGGCTCATCTAATAATAGAATCTCAGGTTCATTCACAAGGGCACGAGCAATTGCGACACGTTGTCTTTGTCCACCTGACATCTCACTGATTTGTCTTTCTTCTAAACCAGATAACTGAACTAAACGCAGAGCTTCACGTACTTTTACATCAATTTGTTCTTTAGGTAATTTTTTGATTTTTAACCCAAATGCCACATTTTCATAAACATCCATATGAGGAAAAAGAGCATAATCTTGGAATACAGTATTTACTTTGCGTTTGTTTGCGGGAACTTTATTAATCACTTTTCCATCAAATAAAATTTCTCCAGATGTTGGTTCGCTAAAACCAGCAATCAAGCGTAAAATCGTTGTTTTACCACATCCTGATGGACCTAATAAGGTATAAAATTTTCCTTGTTCGATTTCAAAACTCACTTTTTTTAATACAGTGGTGTCGTCGTATTCTTTCACGACATCTTTAAATTCAATAATTGTGTGACTCATTTTCTCCCACCTTTACTATAAATAAGAATTTGTTGCAACGATGAGGAGTTTGCTAACTCCATCGTGAGCATTAGATATTTGGTGCTGGTTGAGTGCTTGGTAATAAATACTTTCACCTTTTGACGCAATATAGGTATCTTCACCTATGGTAACATAGATTTTTCCTTGTAACACATAACCAAATGTTTCGGATTGTGATGGTTCAAATTCTTTGTATTCACCTTTTTTTTCTAGAGTTAATAATATAGGTTCCATTTCATTTTCATTAGAGTCAGAAACTAACCAATTTATTTCATACCCTTTGTCTTCATCAAGATGTATGGTTTGATCTTCTTTAGGATAGACGACTTGTTGTTTTTGATGTTTTTCATCAAAAAATTGTTTTGGAGACACACCTAATACTTCTAAAATGGAGAAAAATGTCTCTAGGGAAGGGGAGCTTAAATCCCGTTCTAATTGAGAAATGTATCCTTTAGTGAGATCTGTTCGTTCTCCTAATTCTTCTTGTGTTAAATTTTTTTGTATTCGTAAGTTTTTGATTTTTTTCCCGATAAGTATGGTCAACACCTCCAGTCTAATAGTTAATATATACTAAACTTCAAATGATAGATGTTTATTAATATTAAACTTTTAGTTTACTTTCTGATGGTAGTATACAAGATGATTTTCAACAAATCAATTCATTTTTTTGATATCACATTTTGTTGTTTTTTTATGATAAACTAAGTTTATCAAAGAGATGAGGAGACGATGTAAATGATGGATAAAACATTCAAAGCACTTATTGTTAGTGAAAAAGATGATAGCATTATCTCAAGTATAGAAGATTGGTCAGTTGACAGATTATCAGAAGGGGACACACTTGTTGAAGTTGAGTATTCAGCGATAAATTATAAAGATGCCTTAGCAACGATAAAAAATGGGGGAGTTATTCGGTCATATCCTATGATTCCTGGTATCGATTTTTCAGGAACTATTATAGAAACAACTCACGAAGGATTATATGTTGGCGATAGAGTAGTTGTAACTGGTCAAGGGACAGGTGTAAGTCACACAGGAGGTTTTAGTGAAATAGCACGTATTCCAGGTGAATGGATTCAAGTTGTGCCACAAGATTTAGATTTAAAAGTAGCTGCGTTTGTTGGGACAGCTGGAATAACAGCCGCTCAAGCGATTCATCGTCTAGAATCTGTTGGTTTAGGTGAAAACAAAGAAGCCAGTATTTTAATAACCGGAGCAACAGGTGGAGTTGGAAGTATGGCGATTAATTTATTAAAAGCTAAAGGCTTCAACAACATCACCGCGTTAACACGCAAAAAATCGACGGATTATTTGGATTCTTTAGGTGTACAACATATTATTAGTACCGAAGAAATGCTTGAAAATACTCGTCCATTACAAAAACAATTATTTGATTATGTCATTGATACGATTGGTGGGGCAACACTAGAAGCAATACTACCTAAAATTTCATACGGTGGGGGAATTTCTCTATGTGGAAATGCAAGCGGTATTAAATTTAGCACGACAGTTTTACCGTTTATTTTACGCGGTGTAACGATGTTTGGAATTGATTCAGTTCAATTAACAACAGAAAAAAAATCTGCGTTATGGGATACAATTAAAGAAAGTATCACAAAAGAGATGATTGAGGCGACTATAGCTAATGAAATCTCGTTAGAGGATATCATTCCAGTGACGAAACAATTATTAGAAGGCACGCATTCAGGAAGAACGATTGTCAAAATTAAATAATAAAAAAGGTGGAGCAAAATTAATTGCTTCACCTTTTTTTGTTAGAATGCTAAACTATTTGGTTTAACGTCTGCTGGAATTGGATTCACGTAAGGCGTTACATCTGTTATATTTTTTAGCTCAGCCTTCGCTTGATCAATATATTCAGGTTCTTCAAGCACTTTAACAGCTGTTGCTGCCATTATTTTAGCTGCTTGAATCATTCCTTTTTTAGCAATACCACTTTTTCCGTTTGTAACCCATTGCCATGTATGCATGGCGGTATTTTGAACTTCTGTTGCAACGATACATTGAACAGTTGGGACAATCCAACTGACATCCCCCACATCAGATGAACCAGGGAGAGTAACGTTAGTTAATACCTCATTGAATGGGTAAACATAGTCAGCTAATACTTTACCCACATTTTCTTTTAAGACTTTTTGTTCAACAGGTGTAGCAGGTGGAATCATTCTAAATTGTTTTTCTTCTTCAGTTAATGTATCATGAATTGCTTTAGCAAATACTTGATCTTCCTCATCAAATTCCGGTCCACCATAATGCATCATCACGTCTCCCATAATGCGAGAGTACACAACGTTTGGAATATAGTTTGAACAAGCTTTGTCGAAATGTACGGTTACTTCTGTTTCAGTCATAAGAGCCGCGCCTTCTGCAATTTTACATAAACGATCATAAATTTCTTTTGCTTGGCTTCCTTTTGGTGCACGAATTAAATATAAAAGTTTTGCATGATCTTGGACAACACTAGGAGCTACACCACCAGCATCCATATACGCATAGTGATATCTTGCTTCTGGTGTCACATGTTCACGAAGGTAATTTCCACCGACATTCATCAACTCACAAGCATCAAGTGCACTACGTCCCATGTCTGGAGCATTTGCAGCATGAGCTGATTTTCCTTTAAACTCAAAAGCTGCTTGGATATTAGCTAGTGTTTTTACACCCCAAATGGCATTATCTGTTCCTGGATGCCAACAAATCGCCATATCTAATCCATCAAAAGCACCATCTCTTGCCATAAATGTTTTTCCAGATCCGCCTTCTTCAGCAGGACAACCAAAATATTTAATTTGCGCAGGGATATTGTGCTCTGTAATGTAATCTTTGGTCGCAATTGCAGCAGCAAGTGAAGCTGTACCAAGTAAATTATGTCCACAGCCATGTCCATTTGTGTTTTCTGTATCCGGATTTGCTTCTTTTTGTGTAGAACCTGCTTTTTGAGACATGCTAGGTAGTGCATCATATTCCCCTAAAAATCCAATGACAGGACCTTCATTTCCAAAACTTGCAACAAATGCTGTGTCAATCTCTCCAATATTTGTTTCTATGCTAAATCCTTCTTCTTTTAATACATTAATCAACACGTCTGCTGATTCTTTTTCATGGAATTTTGTTTCGGCAATATCCCAAATTTTATCACTTGTTTGGAAATAAGTGTGTTGTTTTTGAGTAATTAATTTTTCGATTTGTTTATACATATATTATATCCTCCTAATATTCAATGATTACATAAATAGTGTGATACCATAAGATAGAGCAATAGAGAGTGCGGTTATAATTATTCCTGGTATGATGAAACTAAAGACCTTAGTCCGCCCAGTTCTATCTAATTCAACTGCAAGTAACAACGTCGGTTGTGCTGGAATCACAAAGTTAACATTTAGACACTGAACAATAATAATAAGTAACATTGGTGATATACCTAGTGTCAGTGCTAATGGGAAAATAATTGCTGCAACGGCCGTTTGGGCACCAATAATCATCGCAACAAACGCACAGATAAAGATGATAACCCAAGGATAGTCAGCTAGTATCTGTCCGACACTTGATACTAAAACGGCTTGATTTTTTGGAGCACCAAAGATAGTTGAACCAACCCAGCCAAGACCCAATACAATTAAGGTTGCGCCTAAAGCGTTAGCAGTAGCTGGAGCATGTAAAATATCTTTTGATTTCACTTTAAAGAGTATGATATTGATTGCAGCAGACAAATACATAAACATCTGAACTAAGTCAGCAGTTGCAATTCTAACAGGATCACCATCTACATTATACTCTGGTAATAAGCTTGGGAACAAACCTAAAACAATAATGCATAGCACACAAAGTAAGAAAACTATAGTTGATTTTTTAGCAGCAGGAGCTAGTTCAGTTTCTTCTTCTGCAATAATCATATCTTCTAAGATAGATTCATCAAAAGGTAATTTTTTATTAACTAAGCTTAATAGTATACTTAACATGATAATAGATAATAAAGTGGCAGGCAAGGCGATTGTCAGATATGTTCCTAAAGAAATACCATACGCTGCTAATAAGGTTACAACATATGCTGTTGAAGATGATGCCGGGCTACACAGTAGAGCCATGTTAGAAGCTAATACAGAAGAAATTAAAGCACCTTTTGGATTAACTTTTGATTTAAGAGCAGTTTCAGAGATGATTGGTTCTAATGATAAAGCAATCATTGCTGTCCCCATGCCAAAAACGAATAGAAAACAAACAAGTGGTGCAACGATTGTAATCGCTTTCGGAAACTTTTGAATAATTTTTGTTGCAACGCGTATCATATAATCCATCCCACCTGAGGCTTGTAGTGCACCACTTGCTATACCGATAGACATAATGATTAAAACAGCCGTAACAGGTGGTGATGATGGCGGCAATTTAAAAATGAATAGCATGATAAACAAGGCCACAATGGCTGATACCCCAGAACCTAGCGCGCCTCCTTTCATAAGTCCATAAATAATTGTTCCAACCATGATAAAAATTTCAATTAGTAATAATGACATTTAATTCCTCCTAACAATAGAATAATGTGGTAAAAATGAATAATTCTTCAAACCTCCTAAAAAAAGACTTAATTAGGATATATGTGAATATTATCAGTTGCATGTGTGTTTTTTATTCATTTTATATGAATTTTATGTGATTTTTTAAACATTGGAATTAAATTAGTGTTATACTCTAAACGATAAAATAGATAATAGTCTGTTGATATTTTTCAAAAAAATGAGTAAAATGAAAATAACTTAAACGGGAATGATGTTCTCCCATAGTTGAAATTTAACTAAAACTGCTAAATAGCTAATGACGTCTACATGCTTTATTTAGGTATGTAGACTTTTTGTGTGAAAAAGAAGGGTGAATAAGATGGGAAAAATAAAAGAACAAGCACAATGGATTGTGTTTGGATTAATAATTGGCATAATCGTTGGTGTGTTAGAAGTTATTTTTGGTAGAGTATTGCTTTTTGTGACTGGAGTAAGGCAAACGTACTTTATGTGGCTTATTTTTTTCTTACCATTTGTTGGGATATTTATTGAATGGCTTTATCAAACATATGGCAAGGAAAGTAAAAAAGGGATAACCCTTCTTTTTGAGGTAGGGCAAGACACGCGAGAAGTGATTCCTTTAAGGTTGATACCAATCGTGACGTTAAGTACATGGCTCACGCATTTATTTGGTGGAAGTGCTGGACGAGAAGGTGTTGCTATCCAAATTGGGGGAACGTTTACTAATTGGTTTACTGAAAAAATTTGGAATAGATTTTTACCCAACTATGGAAAAAAACAGCAGGTAGTATTAGTAACAGGTATGGCCGCAGGGTTTGCCGGATTATTTCATACACCTATTGCAGCAACATTTTTTGCAATGGAAATATTAGTAGTCGGAACTTTATCAATAGAGTCTCTTTTATCAGCAAGTATTGCAGCAGTGACATCCAGTTACGTGTCACAGTTATTAGGGTTAACAGTATTTTCATCTACTATTTCAGTCGTGCCTAAACTAACAGTCGGATTGGTTGGAATATTATGTTTATTTGGTATTGTGTTTGGTTTAGTGGGACGTTTGTTTTCTATTGGACTAAAAAAAGTGAAACAATGGGTTCAAGCGATTTCTTTATCACAGTATAAAAAAGTGTTTTTATTATCAATTGTTTTAATGATAGGCTTGATTATAGTTGGAAAGGGACGATATTCAGGTCTTGGAAGTAATTTAGTGGAAGCAGCATTTAATCAAGGAACAGTTTATTCGTATGATTTTATACTAAAACTTATTTTTACGATTTTTACATTAGCAATAGGATTTCAAGGTGGTGAAGTGACACCACTATTTTCTATAGGCGCAACTTGTGGTGTATTACTGGCGAATCTCTTTGGCTTGCCAATTGAATTTGTTGCATCACTTGGATTTGTATCGGTATTTTCAAGTGCAACCAATACTATTATTGGGCCACTTTTTATTGCAGGTGAAATATTTGGGTTTGAGTTAATTCCATACGCATTTTTTGCTATTGTACTGGCTTATTTGGTAAATGGTAATGATTCAATTTATTCAAAACAAAAAGTATGACGTTTGCTAAAAAGAAACGTCATACTTTTTTATTTTCTTCCAATAATTCGAACTTCAGGCTCAAGAGACACATCAAATTTTTCTAAAATAACATCTTGAATATATTTGATTAGAGTAACATAGTCAGTTGCCGTTGCCTGATCGATATTAACGATAAAACCAGCATGTTTTTCAGAAATTTGAGCTCCACCAATCATATGACCTTGTAAGCCGGCATCTTGGATTAATTTACCAGTAAAATGCCCTTCAGGACGTTTAAATACACTACCACAAGACGGATATTCAAGTGGTTGTTTTGATTCACGAAGATGTGTTAATTCATCCATTTTTTCTTTTATAGACACTTCATCACCTTTTTCTAGATGGAAGGTAACGGATAAAACAATTCCTTTTAAGGATTGTAAAACACTATGTCGATAAGAAAAATCCATGTCATCTTTGTAGAATGTTTTAATCGAACCATCCTCAAAAATAATATCAGCCGAATAAAAGACGTCAGATAACTCGCCACCATAAGCCCCTGCATTCATGTAAGCTGCGCCACCAATACTTCCAGGTATACCACAAGCAAATTCAAGACCTGTCAAACTGTGTTTCAATGCATCATAAGAGACATCGATTAATTTCGCACCAGACTCAGCAGTAATCGATGTGTCATCGACAGAAACATGATTCATTTCGGTTAACATAATGACGACATCTTTAATGCCACCATCACGAACGATTAAGTTACTCGCATTTCCAAGACAAATCCATTCGATATTTTCTTGTTTACAATAGTCAATCAATTGTTTGACATCATGTTTTGTTTTTGGGAAAGCTAAAAAATCAGCCGGGCCACCTGTTTTTGTATAGGTATAATTTGAAAGTGGTTCGTTTGTTAGTATAGTTATGTTTGGAAAATGTTGAACAATAGTTTTAGTTATCACAATAATACCCTCTCTTAATTCAAATAATCATCGTGTTACTATTTTAACACAAATCTAGATAAATAGTAGGAGGGCAGTGAGCTAGGTTTACGATTAATCTGATAAAGCTCACAATATCCCTAGCTTTTATGATAAAATATGTCTACAGTGAAAATTAGGAGGATCGACATGAAACTGATTTCGTGGAATGTGAATGGATTACGAGCTGTTGTAAAAAAAAATTTTTACGATGATATAAAAAACATAGACGCAGACATCATCTCACTGCAAGAAACCAAATTACAAGAAGGTCAAATAGAGATAGATTTACCGGATTATTATCAGTATTGGAATTACGCTGAAAAAAAAGGATACTCTGGTGTTGCAGTTTTTACAAAAATTGAACCACTTTCTGTTAAAAAAGGAATGGGTGTTGAAGAGTTTGATATGGAAGGACGATTACTCACGCTAGAGTATGATACATTTTATTTGGTTAACTGTTATACGCCAAATGCTCAAGCTGAGTTAAAGCGAATCGACTTTAGATTAGCATGGGAAAAGCAATTTAGAGAGTATCTGGCTAACCTAAATGAAGATAAACCAGTTATTTTATGTGGAGATTTAAACGTAGCGTACCAGAATATTGATTTGAAGAATTGGAAGAGTAACCGTAATAATCCAGGTTTTTCTGACCAAGAAAGAGAAGCATTCTCTCGATTATTAGATAGTGGATTTATTGATACGTATCGTTACTTTTATCCAGATAAAGAAGGGGCATATAGTTGGTGGAGCTATCGTTTTAATGCAAGAAAAAATAATGCTGGATGGCGTATTGATTACTTCTGTGTTGCTAAAGCACTAGCTGAAAAATTGACAGATGCCACTATTCTATCAGACGTCTACGGAAGTGATCATTGTCCAGTAGAATTGTTGATAGATGTAAGATAAGGGGGGAATATGTTGGATAGATGGAAAAAAATTATCGTTTTAGGTTTTGTCATAATTGGATTAGCGAGTTTTTCTGGTGTAGTCCATGCAGCCGATGATAAATTACTATACGATTTGACTTACGATAAGGATAGGAATGTTTTAACTGGAAAGACCACACCAAATGCTAATATCTTTTTAACAAATTTGGCAGGCTCAATTGTTGCCAACGATAAAGGTGAGTTTGAGGTACCAATACCTAAAGGAACAAAAGAAGCTATGATAGGTATGTTAGATGCAGAAGGTGATAAGTCAACAGATGTTCGTTATAATTTTGAAGATGGTAAAGTCATTGAAACAGAAGAAACGAAAGCGTCGGAAAAAGATGACACAAACGATTCAAAAGAAAAAACAGATGATAGTCAAAAAAATTCTAGTGAAGAAAATAAGGTTAATGAACAATCAAGTGCTCAAAGTGAAGACATGTCAAATGATGGTGAAGAAAATACCTCAAGTGATGATGTTAATAAAACAGATTCATCGAAAACAAAAGCGACTGAAACGAAAAAATCAACACCAATTTGGGTATGGATTGTCGCTGTCGTAGCAGTTGTCGCTGCTGGTGGAGCTGGATATTATTTCTGGACAAGTAAACAAAAAGCTAAAAAAGGCAAAGGTAAACAAAGAGATAATAAAGCGAAGTCTAAAGGAAAAACAAAAGTAAAAAGAAAATCAAGTGGAAGTAGTTCGAAAGAACGTTCTAATGGAAAATCTTCTCTCAAATCAGGAAGTAAGAAAAAAGTAGATCAAACAAAATGTAAAAAAAAGAAATCATCTAGAAAATAAAAAAATTCAACGACTGTGTGTTTAAGTCGTTGAATTTTTTTATGGTAATAGGTAACTCATCACAGCAACATCAATTAATTCATTGTTTTCAGATAAAAAAGCCTGGCGCTTGACTCCTTCTAAAACAAATCCGACTTGTTCATAGACACTCATCGCTCGAGTATTTCTTGTTTGAACGTTGATTTCAATTCGTTTTATTATTTGACTCTCAAGACATAATTCGATCATTTCTTGAATCATCGCAGTTCCTAAACCTAGACCCCAAAATTCTTTTTTTATGGTGATACCAAGTTCTCCTACGTGTTTAAAACAATTTTCTTCTTCACTGACAATCGTTGCTATTCCAATAATATCAAGCTGATTAAAAGCGAGTAAGATAAATTGATTTGGTTGATTAAAAATATAATCTATCTCATGTTCCATTGCATCAACTGACATATTTAATGCATGTGGGCTCACAACCAAATACGGGGTCTCCGTATTAAGAAAACGAATCGCTTGTATTAAATTGGCGGCATCACTTGGGATAGCTTGTCTTAATGTAATATTTATCTCAGTCATAGGCAGCCATCATGTCAGTTATTTGATTGAATCTCTCTTTAGCACCACGATGTTCCACGGTAATAAATCGTGTGTCTTCAGGTGTTTTATGTAGAAAAATTTCAATAAAATCATTATCTAGAGAATCTTTAATAATTTCTCCCCACTCGATTAAGCAAACGCCATCCCCATCAAAATATTCTTCTAGTCCAAGATCACTAGTGTCACCTTCAATTCGATAAACATCCATGTGATAGAGAGGAAGACGCCCTGTATCATACTCACGAATTAAAGTATAGGTTGGGCTTTTAATCATTTGTTTAATGCCAAGTCCTTTAGCAAATCCTTTAGAAAAAGTTGTTTTACCAGCTCCTAATTCACCAGTTAAGATGAATATATCTCCTGGTTTAGCTAGAGAGGCAAGTTGCTCACCAAATCGCTGTGTTTGGTCATCGTTGTTTAAATAAACGGTCATAAACGTACTCCTTTAACAGTTGTTTAGTCATAGTATATCATTTAGAAAAAAATAAAAAAGCACGCAAATCATAAAAGATTTACGTACCTTTAGTATATAGCATTTATTTACTCATGATTGCTTGTCCAGCAGTAATGATAGATAATTTGTAAACATCTTCTTCATTACATCCACGAGACAAGTCAGAGATAGGTTTATTTAAACCTTGTAAGATAGGTCCAATGGCTTGGAATCCGCCTAAACGTTGAGCAATTTTGTAGCCAATATTTCCTGATTGGATTTCAGGGAATATAAAGACGTTTGCTTGACCAGCAACATCTGACTCAGGTGCTTTTTGTTTTGCAACAGAAGGAACGTATGATGCATCGAACTGTAACTCCCCATCAATCGCCATTTCTGGAGCAAGTTCTTTTGCAATACGTGTCGCTTCGGCAACTTTTGTTACTTCTTCTGATTTAGCAGATCCTTTTGTTGAGAAGCTCAATAAAGCAACTTTAGGATCAATATCAAATAATTCAGCAGTTTTAGCACTTTCAACAGCGATTTCTGCTAATGCTTGAGCATCAGGATTAATATTAATAGCACAATCAGAGAAAATATATTTTTCTGAATCACGGTTACCTAACATTAAGAATGCCCCACTTGTACGACTTACACCAGGTTTTGTTTTAACGATCTGTAATGCAGGACGAATTGTATCACCTGTTGAGTGGATAGCGCCACTTACAAGTCCGTCAGCTAAATCCATATAAACTAACATAGTACCAAAGTAATTTTCATCTTTTAAAATAGTACGAGCTTGGTCATCAGTTGCTTTTCCTTTACGACGTTCAATGAAAGCGGCAACCATTTCGTCAAATTTTTCGTAAGTGTCTGGATCAATAATTTCTAAGTTATCAACGCTTAGTCCACGTGAAGCAGCTAATTCTTTAATAACATCTGGGTTTCCAATTAAAACTGGTTCGATTAAGTTATCTGATTTTAAACGGACAGCCGCACCTAAAACGCGTTCATCTGTTGGTTCAGGGAATACCATACGTATATTTTTGTTAATAATTTTATGTTTAAGTTGGTCAAATAATTCCACGAAAACATCCTCCAATTTTCTTATACTTTTTTTCACCTATTTATCATATCATGTTTTTGAACAAAAAGAACAGTATTTTGTTCTGTTTTTTATAAAAAACTTAGACTTTACATAATTATCTTACGTTTTTTTTGTATATAAACAAAACAGTTTTTATGTATAATTAATACAGATTAAGATAACGACCAATCAATTGGTGTTTGTCCTATTTTTTCAAGTGATAAATTTATATTAGAAAATGGTTTTGAACCAAAAAAACCACGATAAGCTGATAGAGGACTGGGATGAGGTGCTTCAATAATAATATGTTTCTCTTGATCAATAAGCTTCTTTTTTTGTTGAGCTGGTTTTCCCCATAAAACAAAAATGATAGGATTTTTTTTATTGTTTAGTGATTTAATTATATCGTTTGTGAAGTTTTCCCATCCTTTATTTTTATGTGAATGAGCTTTTGATTTTTCGACAGTTAGGACAGTATTTAGTAGTAAAACCCCTTGTTTTGCCCAAGGAGTTAAATCACCTGTAGAGGGCATGTTTATTTGGCAATCATCAGCAAGCTCTTTAAAAATGTTAACTAATGACGGTGGAAGCTTGGTGCCAGGTAACACAGAAAAGCTTAGTCCGTGAGCTTGATTGTCACCATGATAAGGGTCTTGTCCTAAAATAACGACTTTTGTGTCGTTAAAAGATGTGTGGTTTAAAGCACTGAATATTTCTTCTTTCTTGGGGAAAATTGTTTTATTGTTGTATTCATCTTCTAAAAAGCTTTCTAAATTTTCTACATAAGCTTGGTTGAACTCATCTTGTAAAACGTCTTTCCAATCTGTTGTAATTAAGTTTTTTAACATTATCGTCACCTCTTTTTTAGTTTATCATAATTTTTTTATTATAAATGTATCTTTCAAAAAAAAATGGTACACTAATAGTAATAAAAGAACTAGGAGGAACATTATGATTAAATTGATAGCATCTGATATGGATGGCACGCTTTTATCATCCCATCTAGATATTTCTGAGTTAAATAAACAAGCGATTAAAACGGCAGCCGAAAACGGTGTCGAGTTTATGGTAGCAACAGGACGAGGATATTCTGAGGCACGTCCAGTATTAAATGAAGCCGGTATTCACTGTGGCATGATTACAGGAAATGGGGCGCAGATATTTGATGAATTTGATAATGTTCTGCACACAGTTAGCATAGATAAAGAGATTGTCAAACAATCAATGGAGATTTTAGAAGAAGATAATTTGTATTATGAATTAATGACAACAGAAGGTGTTTATTCAAATAATGAGGCACAACGAATTGAAAAATTTGCTATTTTATTATCTGAAAATATTCCTCATCTAACATTTAAGATGGCTATTGCTATGGCATCAACACAATTAAAAATGTTGCCAGTAAAATATACCGAAGATTATCACATTTTAGTTGACGACCCATCAGTTGAAATTTTAAAAGTCATTGCATTTAGTGAAGAAGGTGCTAAGGCTTTTGAGGCAAGTTTGGAAAAATTACATCAATTGAAGGATATCCATGTGACTTCTTCAGGTGCCAATAATTTAGAGATTAATCATGTTAATGCGACAAAAGGTCATGCTGTGAAGTTTATTGCCGAAAAACGTGGTATTTCAATGGATGAGGTCTTTACAATTGGTGATAACTTTAATGATTTACCAATGTTAGAAGTTGCTGGCGTGAGTTTTGCCATGGGAAATGCTGAAGATAAAGTAAAAGAAGTGGCTAAATATCAAACAGATACAAATGTTGACGATGGTGTAGGAAAAGCTATTCTACGTGCAATTGAAGAAAATCTTTAAATAAAAGATTTTAATTAAAGGAAGTTGATAACGATGGAAACATATTACATCAATGAACATGTGCTGTCAGCCAATGTTCGGACAGTGATAAAAAATGCTCAAGATAAATCGATGTATATTTTAGTAGGTCGTTGGGGTGTAAAAGGTGATGTGTTATCTGTATATAATATGAACGGAGAAGTATTAGCGACAGTGAAACAAACAACTTATGCTTTTCCTTCACGCTTTGATTTGTATGATAGATACAAAAAAATTGGCTCGTTAGGACGGTTGATCTCGTTTAATCGTGATATTTATTTAGTGAAACAATTAAACTGGCTCGTTTTGGCTAACGTAAATAAACAGACGTATCGTATCTACTCTTTTAAAGAGCGATTGATGCTCATGGAAAAGCATACAGTTTATCAAGGTGATTACTATAAGTTATCAATTAAAAATGAAACATTAGCACCAGTCTGTATCTGTATAGGAGCAGTGATGGATTATTGGGCAAAGAATAATGAAAAGAATTGGCAAAAGGTGAATTCTTTTTTAAGTCCCAAAGCCTCCTATCAGTCAATGGAATTAATAAGAGAAAAAATAAAGAGCACTTCAAGATAATATTCTTGAAGTGCTCTTTTCTACTATTATAGCAAGTTTATTTTTCCACGACATGCATCAAGTGTTTCTTCATCCCATAAAGAGACTTGTACTTCACCGATATGCACCTTTTCAAGTAGTAACATACATAAACGACTTTGACCAATCCCGCCACCAATTGTTAACGGTAGTTCATTTGCCAAAATTTGTTGGTGGTATGGATATTTTAAGCGATCAGTTGCATTAGCTTTTTCCAACTGTTCTTTTAAAGATGTTTCATCCACACGAATCCCCATACTAGATATTTCCACAGCTGTTTGTAGTGGCTCATGCCAAAACAACAAGTCCCCATTTAATTGCCAGTCATCATAGTCAGGTGATCTGCCATCATGAGGTTTTCCACTTAATAATTTATCTCCAATTTGCATAATGAATGTTGTTGGGTGCTCTTTTACATAAGCTTGTTCACGCTCTTTATCATTGAAATCAGGATATAAGTTTTCTAACTCTTGTGTCGTGATAAACGAGACATTGCTATCAAGCTCGATAGATAGAGAAGGGTATTTAGTATGCAAGCGGCTAGAAGTCTCAATGATTGCATTGACAATTTGTTGAACGGTTTGTTTTAAGTAATCTAGATTACGTTGTTCTCTTGAAATAACCCGTTCCCAATCCCACTGATCGACATAGATAGAATGAAGGTTATCTAATTCTTCGTCACGACGAATTGCATTCATATCAGTATAAATACCATTTCCTATATGAAAATCATATTGTTTTAACGCCGTACGTTTCCATTTAGCTAATGAATGAACAACTTCAGCAGGTGTTGCTAGAGCAGGAACATCAAACTGAACAGGACGTTCAACCCCATTTAAATTATCATTTAACCCAGATGATGCATCTACAAATAATGGAGCAGATACTCTTTTTAGTTTTAAACTTCCAGTTAAAGCTTCTTCAAACCAATGTTTGGTTAATCCAATCGCTTTTTGTGTGTCATAAACAGACAGTGAAGACTGGTAATCTTTTGGTACAATTGTTTTTTCCTTCATATAATACACTTCCTAATCAATGATTTCTAATTATTCTATCATATTTTATTAATTAATGAAAATAAATATAGAATTCCTGAAAAATAACAAAGTATAAATTGTATTAATAAGATATATATTATAAATCGTTAAGTTGAAGTTAGTGATGGTAATACAATACAAGTAAAGTATATATTTGCTCAATGTAAATGGAATCGTTTCCTAACATTATGAAATGTGTTACAATAATTCTGGGAAGTAAGGAGATGATGAGATGAAAGCGACTATGAAAGATGTTGCCGCACTTGCTGGTGTTGGTGTTGGTACTGTATCAAGAGTTATAAATGGCATAAAAGTTAAGGAACAAACGAAAGATAAAGTTGAATCAGCAATCGAAATATTAAATTATGAACGAAATGAGTATGCAAGAGGATTAAAAAAGAATAAAACTAATACCTTGGCGCTTATTGTCCCTACAATATGGCATCCTTTTTTTTCAGAGTTTGCGTATTATGTGGAAGAGGAATTAAGCAAAGAGGGGTACAAACTTTATTTATGTAATTCAAACGGAGAAGCTGATAAAGAAAAAGAATACATACAAATGGTTAAACAAAATAAAGTCGATGGAATTATTGGGGTTACCTATTCGGACATTGATAAGTATGTATCTGCTAATTTGCCTTTTGTTAGCATTGATCGTTATTTTACTGAAGATGTTTATTATGTTACAAGTGATAATTTATTGGGAGGAAAAATAGCAGCTTCTGAATTGATTAAAAGAAAAGTTCAGTATCCGGCATATATTTCAAGTGTATCAAAATATAAGAATGAAACATTAAAGAGATATGAAGGTTTTTCAGAATATTGTGAAGATCATAACCTATCTGTTGTAAAATTAATGGTTGACGAACCAAGAGTGAATTTTGTGCAACAAGTTGAGCAGTTTTTGATAGAACACCCTGAAATAGACGGTATATTTGCTGTTAATGATTTAACGGCTTTAGATATTATTAAGGTATTAGATAAATTAGAGAGAAAAGTTGGGGAAGATATTCAAATAATTGGATTTGATGGTTCTAAAACGGCACTGGATCAAAATTATTTATTATCAACTATTAGACAACAAGTAGATAAGATGGCTGAAGTCTCTGTCCAAAATATTATTAAGTTAATTGATGGAAATGAAGTGCCAAAACGAGTTATGCTACCAGTGAAATTTGTTGAAGGTTATACAACAAAAAAAAATATTGACATCATTGAAAAATGATGTTAAATTTAACACATAAAAGGAAACGTTTCCATTTTTTTATTTCTTATATTATGGAAACGTTTCAAAAGGAGAGAGAGTATGAAGAAACTTTTTAAATATTCAATGTTGTTAATTGCTACATTGGGTCTAGTATCTGCATGTGGGGGATCTAAAGAAACAAAAAAAGAAGATAAAGATCCTGGAAGTATCAAAGTTTGGGTACAGTTTTCAGATGAAACGCCAGAAGGAAAAGCTTGGCAGGAAATTGTTGACGGATTTAATAAAGAGTACAAAGGGAAATATAAGGTGTCAACAGAATATATTCCACGTAGTGGGAGTGGTGGTGGATATGAAGATAAAGTAAATGCAGCTGTAACAACTAAAACATTACCTGATGTAATAACCTTAGATGGTCCAAATACTGCGGCATATGCTCACTCTAAAGTAATTGCACCTTTAGATGATTATTTAAAAGATGCAGACATGGATGATGTGCTTGATAGTATCAAACAGCAAGGAACTTACGATGGCAAATTTTATGCATTTGGTTTTTCTGAGTCAAGTGTAGGAATGTATTATAATAAAAAAATGTTCAAAGATGCGGGCATTAAAGATGAAGAATTACCAACAATTGATAAACCTTGGACATGGAGTGAATTAGAAGATATTTTATCTAGATTACATAAGAAATATGATTCGCCAGTATTTGATATGCAAATTGCAAGTAATGATGAAATGTTAACCTATGCATATACACCATTTATTTGGTCAAATGATGGTGACGTGGTAAACAGCAAAGGAACTGAAGCTAAAGGTCAATTTAATAGTAAAAATTCTGTGGAAGCGTTATCTTTCATTCAGAACTTAGTAAAAAAAGACTATGTACCAATTACACCGGTGGAAAAAGGATTTGAAACTCAAAAATATCCGATGTATTTAAGTGGTTCATGGACCATGGCAGATTTAGAAGCTAATTATCCAGATGTTGATTATGGAATTTTACCTTATCCTGTATCTGATAAAACTAAAAAATTAGTATCACCAACTGGTAGTTGGCAATTAGCGATGACAACGCAGACCGAGAAAAAAGATGCAGCTGCTGCCTTTATATTATATGCAACAAATACAGAATCAAGTAAAATAATGAGTTTAGAAAATAGTGTACTACCTATTAGAAAATCTACAATTGATTTAATTAAAAATGACGTTTCTGAAGGTATGAAAGTATTGATGGAGCAAAATCAAGCTTCTGGCCATGCAAGACCTGTTGTGGTGGCATATCCTCAAGTCTCAAGAGCCTTCCAACAAGCAATACAAGATTTAAGTTACTTTGATGAAAACCCTGATGTACAAAAAGTTGCAGATCAACGAGCTGAAGAGATGCAGCAAGCAATAGATGCTTCATTAAAGAGATAAAATAAGAACAGGCAATTAGTAGAATATATTGCGAATTGCCTGTTTGATTTTAAAGGAGAGAGATTATGGGAAAGAAAAATGATAGAAAACAGAATGCTCTAGGTTATTTATTTTTAAGTCCTGCACTTATATTATTAGTTATCTTTTTACTCATACCTATTGGAATGATGTTTTATTATGCGTTTACAGATTATTATTTGTTAACACCCGATGCAAGACAATTTGTTGGATTAGATAATTTTAAAAAATTGATGTCAGACCCAATATTTAAGCAAAGTATTTGGAATACAGCTAAGTTCGTTGTATGGATTATTCCGGCTCAATTGGGAGTTGCTTTAGGAATGGCTTTAATAGTGAATAAACAACGTAAAGGAAATATATTTTTTAAAGTAGCTTTTTTTGCACCAGTAGTAATGTCTTTAGTTGTTATCTCCATTTTATGGTTGTATCTATTAAATCCAAATGAAGGTTTAATTAACGCATTGCTTAATAAAATAGGTATTGCTTCGATGCCGTTTTTAAAGAGCCCTAAACAGGCAATGTATACCATTGTTTTCGTTTCAGCATGGCAAGGAGCAGGATACCAAATGCTTTTACTCTTAGGTGGCATGCAAAATATACCAAAAGATGTCTATGAAGCAGCTGAGCTAGACGGATTTACAAAGTTCCAACAATTTAGATATATTACTATGCCTCTACTAAAACCAACAGCAATATTTGTTTTATTAACAACATTAATATCAGCGTTCAAATTAATTGTTCAACCAATGGTAATGACACAAGGTGGTCCAATGAATTCAACAATGACTATGGTTTACTACATTTACCAAACAGGATTTACTGATAGATTAGTAGGTTACTCAAGCTCCATTGCTTTAATATTTACAACCATGATTGGTTTGATAACTATTGCTCAACGTAAAATAACTAAGGAGGATGAATAACAATGCAGAAAAAAAATATATTATTAAAGATTATAGAATATGTTTTACTGATAATTCTTGCTTCGTTGTTCCTATTCCCAATGTTATGGATGGTTGCGTCATCTATGAAACCAGAAGCGGACGTATTTAACAATTTAACATCATTAAAAGCATTTTTACCAAGTTTAAATCCAGCAAATTGGTTTAAAACATACGAAGAAGTTATCTCTCGTTTTAGTGTAGGAACATATCTCTTAAATAGTATTTTTTATGGTTTAACATTTGCATTAGGTTCAATTATCGTCAATTCGTTGGCAGGATTCGCTTTTGCAAAAATTAATTTTTCAGGTAAAAAAATACTTTTCGGCTTATTATTAGCACTGTTGATTGTACCGGTTGAAACCATATTAATCTCTCAATTTACAATAGTTGAAAAATTGGGTCTGGTAAATACTAGATTAGCAGTTATTTTGCCTGGTATGGCAAGTGTATTTAACATTTATCTTTTTCGTAATTTTTTTATCGCAATACCTGATGAAATTATTGAATCAGCCAAAATGGATGGAGCTAGTATGGGAACAATATTTTTCAGAATTATGCTTCCAATGTCGAAACCGGCTGTTGCAACAGTAGGGGTATTATCTTTTATCGGTAGTTGGAATGACTATATTTGGCCTCTAATGGTTCTAACAGATAAGAGTAAATTTTCGATGCAGATTGCCATTACAACGATAAATACAACACAACCCGTATATATAAATCAAGTTATGGCAGTTTTAACTATATCAACTATTCCATTAGTAATTATTTATATCGTAGCACAAAAATATATATTGCAAGGTTTAGGTGGTTCTGGTACAGGAATCAAATAAAGGAAGGACACATATATGAGTCAATCAGTGAATAAATATATTTTAGAAAATAAGAATAAAATCAATCAAACATTTCGTAATAAGTTTCATTTAATGCCTACTTTAGGGTGGATGAATGACCCAAATGGTTTCGTCTATTATAAAGGTGAATATCATTTGTTTTATCAATACTATCCATATGATAGTGTTTGGGGACCGATGCACTGGGGACACGCAAAATCGAAGGATCTGATTCATTGGGAAGATTTACCAGTTGCTTTAGAGCCTGGTGAAACATATGATGCAGATGGTTGCTTTTCTGGGAGCGCGATTGTTGTTGAGGATAAGTTATATCTTTTATATACAGGACACTATGAAAGAAATGGAGAAAGAAGAGAGACTCAATGCTTGGCTGTATCAACAGATGGAATAGTTTTTAAAAAATATGAAAAAAATCCAGTGATTTCAGAGAAACAACTGCAAAAATATGGTGATATATCTGACTTTAGAGATCCAAAAGTTTTTTATCGTGAAGGTGTATTTTACACAGTTGTAGCAACAAAAAGTGAGACAAATTTAGGTAGAATATTATTATTTGAGTCAAAAGATTTATTTGATTGGCAATTTAAGTCAATTCTTTTGGAAGGTAAAAAACACCAAGGGATTATGTGGGAATGTCCAGATTTGTTTGAATTAGACAATAAGGATGTTTTAATCATGTCACCTATTGAAATGGAAAGACAAGGATATGCCTATTATAATATTAATTCGACTGTAGCATTTGTAGGTGAGATGGACTGGAATGAGGGGAAATTCTCAGTTGAGAATTATCATGAGATTGATACTGGATTAGATTTTTATGCTCCTCAAACTTGTCAAGATGACGAAGGTAACAGAGTTATGGTAGCGTGGATGCAGATGGATGTGGCATAGGACATTATGGAGTCACGAATTATCTCATGGTTGGTCTGGTTCGATGACATTCCCAAGAGAACTAAGTATTGTTGAAAATAAATTAATACAAAAACCTTACAAAACATTTTATGATAACTTGAATACAATATTTAAGGATAATGATATTAGATTGACTGAAGAAAATGTATATCAAAATAAATCATTAGATAATTTTAATTATTTAAAATTACAGTTAAAAACTGATAGCGCAGAAAAGATTTATGTTAAGTTATTTGGGAATAAAGTTTATATCAAATATGATGTTAATAGAAATTTGTTAACTTTAACTAGAAAAAGTGATAAATATCATATTATTGGAGAAGAAGCTGAAGAATTGAATTCTAGAACGATGAAAGTTTTTCCTAAAAATGACGTTCTACTTATTGAATGTATAATTGACACATCATGTATTGAATTATTTGTAAATCATTCTGATACGATGACTGCAACTTACTATGATAATAATCGACTAAATCAGATAGATATTCATGTGACAAGTGGTTCTTCACTGCTTAAAGGTATAGAAATTAGTGAGCTTAAATTGTAAGAGAAACTAGTGATATAATATAAAGAGGTATGTCTTCTCATAGCTGAGGAGGTTTTATCGTGTTAATTGGTAGTACTGAAGTAGGTGGAACGAAATTTGTTTGTGCAGTGGGTGATGAAGATTACCGTGTACAAGATCAAGTGACATTTTCAACAGCTATATCTGATGAGACACTGAAAAAAGCGGTGGATTATTTCAAACAATTGAATCAAATGATACTTTAGGTGTCGCATCATTTGATCCAATTGAGATTAGAAAACATTACGCCAAAATCAGGGTATTTAACGACCACACAAAAACCAGAATGGCAAGATGTAAATGTCATCGTTTATTTGTAAAAAGAATCAGATGCCTCAATGTCATGGGCTACAGATGTAAATGGTTCGGCTTATGGGGAATATATTGTGTTAACATTATCTAATGAAAAGATAAATTATATAGTGTATTACACTGTTGGGATAGGTGTTGGTGGTGTAGCTGTGATTGACGGTGATAATCTTAGCTCCGCTTGGCATCCTAAGATGGGGCATACGTTCGTGAAATGCCATCCAGGTGATGTTAATTTTGATGGAATCTGTCCATTTCATTGTGATTGCTTAGAAGGACTCGTGTTAGGACCAACTTTTGAAGCAAGACTAGGAAAGAAAGGTGAAACAGTCCCTTTAAATAATTCGGTGTGGAATATTATGGCTTATTATTTAGCATAAGCGGTGATGCAAACTACGTTAATTATTCGTCCAGACAAAATTGTTTTTGGTGGAAGTTTTTCAAATGAAATATTACTTGAAAAAGTTCGAGACAATGTGAAAGAATTTATGAATAATTATGTTGAGTTGCCACGACTTTATAAATACATTATAAGACCGTTGATTAAAAACAATGGGTCTGTCACATTAGGAAATTTTTCGATTCAGGGATACCTTCAAAACGAATCTTAAATGAATGTTATAATGGTTATTAAGTAAAGATGGATTACCTGAACAAACGGGTTTCAATGAAGTTAAGGAATCTTTTATCCAATCTATCGGATTTAAAAAATAATATTCCTAGACAATCATTAAACTATAAAAAAAACATCGGAAGAATTTTTGAGTTATGTAGACAACGATATTTTGTTTAGCTTAATTTGACAAATGACATTTAAAAAAATTCACAAAACAGTTTATGTTATCCGGTTGACATGAAAGCGGATCTAATTTATACTTTGAAATATAGAAAACGTTTTTTAAAAAAATGTTAACCGGTTGCTATAACCGGAAGACTATAATATCATCGGGGGAAACTGATATGTTAAAATTTAAAGAGTCATTTAAAAATCCATCTTATCTACAAAGTTCATTAACCTTATTACTATTTTTTGCATCATGGGGAGTATGGTGGTCATTCTTCCAGCTATGGCTGACTTCTGAATCTAATGGTTTGGGATTGAGTGGTAGCGCTGTCGGAACTATCTTTTCAGCCAATTCACTTGTCACATTGATATTCATGTTTATCTATGGAACATTGCAAGATAAATTATATATCAAACGAACATTGCTAATTTTTTCAGCAGTTATTGCAGCACTCGTTGGCCCATTCTTTATCTGGGTGTACGCACCATTATTAGAAAATAATTTCAATTTAGGTATTGTTGTTGGAGCAGTGGTATTATCAGCCGGATTCTTATCATCGGTTGGTATTTTTGAAGCAGTAACAGAACGTTTTAGTCGTTTGTTTGATTTTGAATATGGTCAAGCAAGAGCATGGGGATCATTTGGTTATGCTGTTGTGGCATTACTCGCTGGATTCCTTTTTGTACAAAATCCAAACTTAAACTTCTGGGCTGGTTCATTCTTTGGATTATTATTATTACTAAATTTATTACTTTGGAAACCAAAAGCTGAAAGAGTAGCAAATAAAGAATTTGAAGACAAACAAGCTGAATCGAGTAGTGTTCCTTCATTAAAAGAAATGTTTGGTTTATTAAAATTACCACAATTATGGGCAATTATTATTTTTATCGTTTTTTCTTGGACTTTTTACAATGTATTTGATCAACAAATGTTTCCAGGGTTTTACACTAGTTTATTTTCAACTTCAGCTGCTGGGGAAAAAATGTATGGAACATTAAATGCTGTTCAAGTATTCTGTGAAGCTATTATGTTGGGAGTTGTCCCAATCATCATGAGAAAAATTGGTGTCAGAAATACATTATTATGTGGTGTGACAATTATGTGTATTCGTATTGGATTATGTGGTTTTACAACATCTCCAATTGCTGTTTCTTGTATTAAAATGTTACATGCTTTAGAAGTACCAATGTTTATTTTACCAATGTTCCGTTACTTCACCTTACATTTTGATACTAAGTTATCTGCCACACTTTATATGATCGGCTTCCAAATTGCCGCACAAGTTGGACAAGTTATCTTATCTACCCCACTTGGTATTTTAAGAGACGCAGTTGGTTATCAATCAACATTTAGAATTATTTCATTTATTGTTCTTATCGCAGGTGTATATGCTTTCTTCATTATTAAAAAGGATGATCAAGATGTGCAAGGAGATCCATTTGTTAGAGCTTAATATAAAAATAATTATAAAATAAAAGAAAGTAGGAGATTTATTATGACAAAAAAAGAACCAATCGAATTAACTAATTCACGTTATCGCTTAGGATATCATGTTGCTGCACCGTCCGGTTGGATTAATGATCCAAATGGCTTTTGCTACTTTGATGGGTACTATCATGTGTTTTATCAACATTACCCATACAGTGCTGAATGGGGCCCAATGCATTGGGGACATGCAAGAAGTAAAGATCTAGTTCATTGGGAAAGTCTACCAATTGCTTTAACACCTGGTGATAAAGAAGATGAGGATGGCTGTTTCTCTGGTAGTGCAATCGAAAAAGATGGCGTATTATACTTATTCTATACTGGACATCATTATTATGGTGATGGAGATAAAGATCATTTTTGGCAAAATCAAAATATGGCTTACAGTACAGATGGTATTCATTTTACAAAATATGAAAACAATCCTATCATTGCTAAAGAACCCGGAGATAATACACATCACTTTAGAGATCCTAAAGTTTGGGAAAAAGATGGTGTTTATTACATGATTTTAGGTAGTCAAGGTGAAGATGGATTAGGTAGGGCCATTGTTTATTCATCTAAAGATTTATTGGATTGGGAATATGAAGGACCTATTTCTAGAGCAAATGGATTAAAAACAGAAGGCTTTATGTGGGAATGCCCAGACTTTTTCAATCTTGATGGAAAAGACATCTTATTATTATCACCACAAGGGATAGATGCTCAAGGGAAAGATTACTTAAATCTATTCCAAACAGGTTATTTCATTGGTGATTATGACTATAAAACAGCAACATTCACACGCGGAGAGTTCCATGAATTAGACAAGGGTCATGATTTTTATGCAACTCAAACAACTGAAGCACCTGATGGCAGACGTATTGTCATTGCATGGATGGATATGTGGGAAAGCCTACTTCCAGAACAAGAAGATGGTTGGGCTGGAGCGTTGACTATTCCACGTGAATTGAGATTAAAAAATGATCATCTTTATATGACACCTGTAAAAGAATTAGAAGACTTAAGAATAAAAGAAGTTTCAAATGATTCTTCAGTTGTTGCTAAAGAATTATTAGTAGCAGAAGATGCATCATCTAGTGAAGTGCTAATAGATATTCCTCTTACAGGAACTAATCAAGAAGAAGTCAGCTTTTCGTTAAAAACATCTAATGAAGAATTAGTTTTATTAACCTATTCTAAAGCAACGAATGAGTTTATTTTAAAACGTAGTGACAAAGATGACTTAAGATATGGTACAATTCAACCATGTGATAAGCTGTCATTACGAGTGTTTATTGATACAAGTTCGATTGAAATCTTCATTAATGAAGGGGAGCTTGTGTTTACTGAACGTTTCTATACAGGAGAAAAAACAGATGTTTGTGTGACGGTTAGTGAAGAAGAAACTATCTCTTATACAGTTTATCAACTAGATGATAATGCAGTTTCTTATAACTAAGGAGGTTTTATTGTGTTAATTGGTAGTATTGAAGCAGGTGGAACAAAATTTGTCTGTGCAGTAGGTGATGAAGATTACCGAGTAAAAGACCAGATAACGTTTCCGACAACGACACCAGAAGAAACATTAAAACAGGCGGTGGAGTATTTTAAACAGTTTGATATTGAGGCACTTGGAGTAGCATCATTTGGACCAATTGAAATCAGAAAACATTCACCTAAATCTGGCTATATTACAACTACACCAAAACCAGGTTGGAAAAATGTTGATGTTCTAGGTTATTTACAGAAAGAATTAGATGTGCCAATGTCTTGGACAACAGATGTTAATGGGTCAGCATATGGTGAATACATTATGTCGACTTTATCAAATGAAAAAATTAATTCGTTGGTTTATTACACTGTCGGAACGGGTGTCGGTGGTGGTGCAGTTATTAATGGTGAACTTCTAGGTGAAGCAGGACATCCAGAGATGGGGCATACATTTGTAAAACGTCATCCGGATGATTTAGAGTTTAAAGGTATCTGTCCATACCATGGTGACTGTTTAGAAGGTTTAGTTTCTGGTCCAACATTTGAAGCGCGTCTTGGTCAAAAAGGTGAAACAGTGCCATTGACTGATCCAGTGTGGGATATTATGGCTTATTATCTAGCACAAGCAGTGATTCAAACAACCTTGATTATTCGCCCAGATAAAATCGTATTTGGCGGAAGTGTGGCAAATGAAACATTACTTGAAAAAGTTCGTCAAAATGTGGCTGAACTCTTAAATGATTATGTTGAATTACCACCTCTAGACAAATACATTACTCGACCATTAATTAAAAATAATGGCTCAGCAACATTGGGTAACTTTGCTTTAGGATTAATCCAATTACAAGAATAATACTAGTAAAAAGGCTTTTATAATGAATTGTTATAAAGGCCTTTTTTATGCTATTCTAGACAGAGAATAATGATGAGGGGTAGTTTTATGAGACCAAAGTTAGAAGATGTAGCCAAAAGAGCAAATGTATCAAAAACTACTGTATCAAGGGTATTAAATAATAGAGGGTATTTAAGCCAGAAAACCATTGATAGAGTGCACGAGGCTATGGAGGAATTAAATTATCAGCCAAACGTTGTGGCAAGACAATTGTATAATAAAAAAACAAATATTATTGGACTAGTCTTTCCAACTGTTGCCAATCCATTCTTTGGTGAATTAGTTGAAGCACTTGAGAAAAAGTTGTATGAAGATGGGTACAAAGTTTTGATAGGTAACTCAATGAATAATACCAAAAAAGAGTCTGATTATTTGAATCAATTATTATCGGAACAAGTAGATGGTTTGATTGTTGGAACGCATAATCAAGGTATTCAAGAATACAAATACCAAAACTTACCGATTGTTGCGATAGATCGTGTGATGAATGAAGATATTCCTGTGATTGAGTCTGATAATTATCAAGGTGGAAAATTAGCAACAACAGTTTTAATAGAACAAGGAGCTAAACATATCATTCATACTAATGGTCCTGTTGAATTAGAAACGCCAGCTAAAAGACGTCGTGAAGCTTATGAGGATACAATGACAGCACATGGTTTGTCACCGCAAACAGTAACAGTTGATTTTAATATACCGTATCAAGAGAAAAAAGATATTTTTTATCAATTATTTGAAACATACCCTGATGTTGATGGAATATTTGCCTCAAATGATATGGATGCGGCATTGATTTTACAAATAGCAAAAGAAAAAGGGATTCGTGTACCAGAGGATTTATTATTAGTTGGTTATGATGGAACGATTATGACTCGTAGTATTTTGCCGGATTTAACAACAATTGTGCAACCGATTGATGAGATGGCAGAGATGGCTATCAGTATATTAATGAAACGAATCAACAAAAAAGAAACAGAACATGAATACATTTTACCAGTTACGCTATGGGAAGGTAAGACGTCAAAAAAAGACATTCATTAATAGAGGGATGTCTTTTTATTTTGCATTTAAAAAGCGTAAAGCTGTAAAAAATGCAGTAGAAATAATCACGGGAGGCAGTATAAGGACTACAATCACTGGTGGTATGATAAGAGAAGTGGCAATATCAATTATGGTTGAAACAAGATAAAAAATTGAGCCTAAAACGATGTATAGCCATGCTTCAGAGCGTAATAAAAAATTTTTGGACCGCTCTATTAAATGAACTGAAATTTAAAATGTCTCTTTATGATTTTCAACAAGTGACAGATTGGTTTATAAAATTATTGAGGGAAAGACAATCCGATTTTCCTCTTAAATTAACAAATGACGATATAGAGACTTATAAAACTAAATTAAATGCTCTTTTATAATGAGTGAAATTATGTCATGATAGACAAGGTATGACAGTTATAAAGGAGATTAATAAATAATCATGAGAAATATAAAGATGACAATAGAGTATGATGGAAAAAGATACCAAGGTTGGCAACGATTAGGTGATTCAGACAAAACAATTCAAGGGAAAATAGAAAATATTATTCATCAAATGACCGGTGAAAAACTTGAAATTGTCGGGTCTGGTAGAACAGATGCTGGGACACACGCAAAAGGGCAGGTAGCAAACTTTAAAACAGAATCTGATTTATCATTAGATGATATGTTGGATTTCTTTCACCAATATTTGCCTCAAGATATTGTTGTAACACAACTTGAAGAGATGCCTGAAAGATTTCATTCAAGATATAATGCGAAAGGAAAACAATATAGTTACTATGTTTGGAATCAGTGTATTCCGTCAGCTTTCTATAAAAACTATAGTATGCATGTTCCTGAAAAGTTAGACATGGAAAAAGTTGAATTAGCTTGTGAGAAATTAACAGGCACACACGATTTCCGTGGATTTTCAGCATTAAAGAAAACGAAAAAATCAACGACACGCACGATTACTGAATTATCTGTTAAACAAGAAGGCGCTATTCTTCATTTTACCTTTGTTGGAGATGGTTTTTTACATAAGATGGTTCGTATTATGATGGGCACGTTACTGGATGTGGGAACAGGAAAAATGTCATTAGAGGATATTGACCAAGTATTTGATACGAAAATCAGAAGTAACGCTGGAGACACGGTTCCAGCACAAGGACTATTCTTAGATGAAGTATTTTATTAAATAAATGAAAAAAGGCGTAACTATGACTAGCATAGATACGTCTTTTTAGTTAATTTTTTTGAAAAATCGAATACCAGTCAAAATGGTTGCAATTAAACAAATTACAAAAGAGGTCATGTAAACAGCATGCATGCCATAAATAAAGACATCTGGACGACCAGAAATATAGGTAGTGACTTTTTGTCCATAATTATGACTCATGGCTGCATATAAGACAGTGGTGGAAAGAGATATCCCAATAACCATACCTAGGTTTCTAGCCAGTGAGTTTAAACTACCAGCGACCCCTAAATCTTTTTTCTCGACGTTACTCATGACGAGTGTATTGTTAGGTGCTTGGAATAAAGCATTACCTAATCCGACAAAGATAGATGCAAAAACAAAAAAGATAAGCGATGTCTGTTGTCCTAATACTAAATAAAGGACTTGCGATATAGTGATTAAGATAAGTCCAACAAAGGTTAATAACTTGGCACCAATTTTATCCGTGATATATCCACTTACAGGTGAACCAACTATCATGGTAAAAGGAATAACCATCATAAGTAGCCCTGAGAAACTTGCAGAATAACCTCGTGTATTTTGTAAATAAAATGGAATCACAACATTAGTGAAAAAGTTTGTGACAAATATCATCGATGCTGTCAATAAACTTAGAGTGAATACTTTATTTTTGAATAATGAAAACTGGATTAAAGGGTTATCTCTGTTTATTTCGACACGGTAGAAAAGAATCATTGACATGAGTGCGATGATGATTAAAATGATTGGCAGAGTATGGACATAACCAAGTTCTTGCCCAATAAAAATTCCACCAAATAACGTGAGAATGGTTGCGGCAAATAATAAGAATCCAAGAAAATCAATTGGATTCCCTGATTTAGTTGAGTCTTTTGGTAATACTTTTTGTCCAAGAATAATCGTAAGCAGCCCGACAGGAACATTAATTAGAAAAATATATTCCCAGGTGAATTTAGCTAAAATGACACCACCTAATCCTGGCCCCATAATAGACCCAAGTGAAACAAAAGCCCCAATCATTCCCAATGCACGCCCACGCTCGCTGATAGGAAAAACTTCTGTAATGATGCCAGTGTTTGTTGACATGGTCATGCTTGCTCCAATTGCTTGAATAATACGAGAGAACAGTAATAACTCAAATGTATGTGTGACACCACAGAGTAATGATCCTATAACAAAAGTTAATGTCCCGATACGGAAAATTTTGATTTTCCCTATACTATCCCCAATTTTCCCGAATAAGGGAAGGCACGCACAGACGGTCATTAAATAAATTGAAACAATCCATTCTGTTTGGTTCATAGGAATCCGCATGTCTTTTGACATGACAGGTAATGCAATATTGACAATACTTCCGTCAAGTGTTGACATAAAGGTAAATAAACCAATAGCGACTAATACTAGCCATCTATTTTTATTTAGTGTTTGATTTGTTGTATCCATAAATCATTCCTCCGATAAATATAAAATAGTCGTTCTTTTTAAACTAATTTGTGACAACAATTAAACACATTCATTATCCACTTAACTATCTTACTACAAACTTTTATTTTTGGGGGAATATTTTATTTAAACAGAATGAGACTTTTGGGTCAGCCTCATGCTTTTTGGGTTTAAGGAGAACCATGATGGAGAGAAAGATAAATAGTGCGTTGTTGTTGGGGATAATATTTGTGGCGATGAATTTACGATCGCCTATCACTTCAGTCGGTCCTTTAGTCGGCATTATTTCAGAAAAATTATCCTTATCAGGTGGGCAAGCTGAGTTGATTACGACGATACCACTAATGGCTTTTGCTATTATTTCACCGATAGCACCAAAATTAGCCAATAAATGGACGATTGAGCGAACTATTTTTGGTACGTTGATGGTATTGATTGTAGGGATGTTTCCAAGAGCAATACCTCAATTAGTATTTTTATTTTTAGGAACAACTTTACTTGGTGCTGCTATTGCGATTTGTAATGTATTGATTCCAGGGATTGTTAAAAAAGAGTTTCCTGATAAAAGTGGCTTAGTAACAGGAATTTATTCAGTTAGTATGAATTTAACAGGAGCGATTGCATCTGATATTAGTATCCCATTAGTAAAAAAGTGGGTCTTGATTGGAACGTTGCTTTAGGAGTGTCGTCAGTATTAGCACTTATAGCATTTATTTTTTGGCTTCCTCAATTAAAGCGTCCCGATAAAGATGTCACTGAAATAAAACCAGAAGAAAATTCATCTATTTGGACATCATCATTAGCTTGGTCAGTAACATTGTTTATGGGAATTCAATCATTTATTTTTTACGTATTAGTCGCTTGGATGCCAGAAATGTTAGTAGATAAAGGATTATCAACTGCACAAGCTGGTGGAATGTTGTCATTATTACAAATGACACTATTACCAGTCACCTTTAATGTGCCAATTATTGCCGAAAAAAGGCCGAATCAAAAAAGTTTTGTGTGGGTAGCCTTTTTATTATTTGCTTCAGGTATTGTAGGGTTTATGGGAAATAATATGACGATTGCGACGTTTTCAATTATGGGGATCGGTGTCGCTGGAGGGATAGCATTTAGTTTATCTATGATGTTTTTCAATTTACGAACAACGAGTGCCAAACAAGCTGCTGAATTATCAGGTATGGCTCAATCTGTCGGTTATCTACTAGCTGCAACTGGCCCCTTTTTATTTGGTTTTTTACATGATGTTACGAATACATGGAAAACGTCTCTCATTATTTTGTTAGTCATGACAGTCTTATTATTATTTGTTGGGTTAAATTCAGCAAAAAATAGAGCGATTAAATAATACGTTTTATATTGATATGTTTGATAATCTGTTTTCAAAATTGTTTATATATAAATAATTCAAAAAGGATAGTGATAGACAGTAAGATGTGGTAAAATTAGAAAAAAATGAGAAGGGGAGTGCGTTGTATGGCATTAGATTGGAATAATTTAGGGTTCGATTATATCAAAACACCATTTAGATATATTTCATATTGGAAAGACGGCGAGTGGTCTAAGGGAGAGTTAACTGAGGATAATATGTTACATATTAGTGAAGGCTCAACCGCACTTCATTATGGACAACAGTGTTTTGAAGGATTAAAAGCTTATCGTTGTAAAGACAACTCAATTAATTTATTCAGAGTAGATGAGAATGCCAAACGAATGCAGGTTAGTGCAAGACGTTTGATGATGCCTGAAGTACCAGAAGAGATGTTTATCGATGCTGTAAAACAAGTAGTGAAAGCTAATGAAGAGTTTTGTCCACCATATGATAGTGGAGCGACACTTTATTTGCGACCATTATTAATTGGGACAGGTGATTATATTGGCGTGGGCCCTGCACCTGAGTATTTGTTCACGGTATTTTGTATGCCAGTAGGACCTTACTTTAAGGGAGGACTAAAACCGACAAACTTTATCATTTCTGATTATGATAGAGCGGCACCTCAAGGGACAGGGGCAGTAAAAGTTGGGGGAAATTACGCAGCGAGTTTATACCCAGGGAAAATCGCAAAAGAGCGAAACTTTTCAGATTGTATTTATCTTGATCCAGCAACGCATACAAAAATCGAAGAAGTTGGTTCAGCAAACTTCTTTGGTATAACAAAAGATGATGAGTTTGTCACACCATACTCTCCATCTATCTTACCAAGTATTACAAAGTATTCTTTATTGTACCTTGCAAAAGAAAGATTGGGTTTAAAGACGAGTGAGGGAGATGTATATCTCAAAGATTTAGATAACTTTAAAGAAGCAGGAGCTTGTGGAACAGCAGCAGTTATCTCACCAATAGGCGGTATACAAGTTGGAGATGACTTCCATGTGTTTTATTCTGAAACAGAAGTTGGTCCAGTAACTAAAAAGTTATATGATGAATTAGTAGGAATCCAATTTGGAGATATTGACGCACCAGAAGGATGGATTACAAAAGTATAATTAGAAAAAGATTAAAAAATAGTGTTGACATCATGAGTTAAATCATGTAAATTTATAACCATAGATAAATAACGTTCTGTTGATTAGGAAAGTATACTTTGATGCTTTTTAGAGAGACTCTGGTTGGTGAAAAGAGTTAAGTTCAGATAAGTAGAAAATGGCCTATGAGGAAAGGATATCGATAAGTAGGTATTCTCGGAGATTGTTTCACCGTTAAAAGAAACGCCGATAGATTTTTTGTCGGGCTAAGGGAAGAATAAATTCTTCTAAACTAAGGTGGTAACACGATAACTCGTCCTTTTACATAGTTCACTATGTAAAGGGGCTTTTTTATTTTTATAGACATACGATGATATGGTAAGTAGGTTGATTTTTATTTTTTACAGAGAACCTCGATTAGCTGAGAAGAGGAAAAATGATGTAACTGAAAATGGCCATTGAGTAATTTGGATTCGAGCAAAACATTGTAAGAATGCAACGAGCGCAACCGTTAACTTGCTAGAGTATGATAGTACTTGATAAGGATTAATTTGTGAGAATTAGTCAAATTAGAGGTGGTAACACGCACAAGCGTCCTCAAGAAAACAAATGACAGGGTTTGTTTTCTTGAGGATGTTTTTTTATAAATGAATTTGGAGGAAATAAAATGATTGAGTTGAAAGATATATCAGTAACATTCCATCAACCAGACAGACAAATTAATGCTGTCAAAGATGTTAATCTAACTATAGATAAAGGCGATATCTATGGCATTGTCGGTTTTTCTGGTGCAGGAAAAAGTACGTTAGTGAGAGTGATTAATTTATTACAACGACCGACATCAGGTGAGGTCATTATAAAAGGAGAAAATATCACGAATTTAAAGGGAAAAGATTTAAGAAGGAAGAGACAGTCCATTGGGATGATTTTCCAACATTTTAATCTAATGGCAAGTCGTACTATTTTTGATAATGTTGATTTTTCGCTAAAGTATTCAGGAAAATCAAAACAAGAGAGAAAAGAAAAAGTAACAGAATTATTAGAATTAGTTGGTTTATCTGATAAACATGACGCGTATCCAAGCCAATTGTCAGGAGGTCAAAAACAACGTGTTGCTATTGCAAGAGCTTTAGTAAATGACCCAGAAATTCTTTTATGTGATGAAGCAACAAGTGCTCTTGATCCAAAAACAACATTACAGATTTTATCCCTATTAAAAGAATTGAATAAACGGTTAAATTTAACCATTGTACTTATTACCCACGAAATGCAAGTGGTTAAAGAAATATGTAATAAAGTCGCAGTAATGGAAAATGGCGAGATTGTTGAAAAAGGAGACAGTGTCACGTTATTCAGCCAAGCGGAAAAAGAATTGACTCAGACATTTATTCGAACAGCTTCACATATTGATCAAGCCCTAGAAACGATATTGAATAGTAAATCATTTATTGATTCATCCAACGATGTTTGGCTAATTGAATTATCTTATATAGGAAGTCAAACCAATGAAGCATTAATTTCACAACTGTACAGTCGTTTCCAAGTATCAGCCAATATTCTTTATGGAAATGTTGAAATTATTCAAGATGTTCCATTGGGAAGCTTAGTGGTCAGTTTATCAGGTGACATTGATAAACGACAAGAAGCAGTAGCGTATCTTATTGCTGAAGGCGTGAAAATTACAATCGTTAAAGCAGATGAGCCAGTTGAAGTGGAAGGAGTGAATCATTATGCAAGGGTTAATTGAAAAGTATCTACCAAATGTGAGTCAAATTCCAGATGAATTTAAGCAAGCGACTATAGAAACATTATACATGTCGTTTTGGACAGCCATTATTGCGGGAATATTTGGTTTGGTATTTGGTGTTGTTTTAGTCGTCACTCGACCAGGTGGATTATTAGAACAAAAATATTTGTATCACCTATTAGATAAAATTGTGAATGTGGTTCGTTCTATACCATTTATCATCTTACTGGCTTTATTAAATGTTGTGACACGTGTCATTGCAGGAACAACAATTGGCGCAACAGCAGCACTTGTACCACTTGTTGCAGGAGTTGTCCCATTTTTTGCAAGACAGATTGAAGTCGCGTTACTCGAAGTTGACCCGGGAGTTATTGAGGCGGCTGAAGCAATGGGAACAAGTCCTTTAGGAATTATTTTTAGAGTGTATTTAAAAGAAGGCTTACCAGGCATTGTCAGAGTTTCAGCTCTCACGATCATCAATGTGATTGGGTTAACAGCGATGGCGGGAGCAGTTGGGGCTGGAGGGTTAGGAAATCTAGCCATATCAAGAGGTCATAATAGATTTCAAAGTGATGTCACTTGGGCATCATTGATTATTATTTTATTAATTGTATTTATTTGTCAGGGAATTAGTAACTTTATCATAAAAAAAATAAGCCATTAACAATCAAAAGGAGAATGAAATATGAAAAAATTTGTCGGATATATCGTAGCAGTTGCAGTATTATTAGTTATTACAGGGTGTGGTTCAGGGAATAAAGGGGCAACATCTAAGTCAACAGACGGAAAAGAAGAGACAGTGAAATTAGGTGTTGTCGGATCAGACACAGATGTTTGGGATAATGTACAAAAGAGATTAAAAGATGAAGGCATTAATTTAGAATATGTAAAATTTACTGATTACAGTCAACCAAACGTCGCTTTAGATAGTGGTGATATTGATTTAAACTCATTCCAACATCAAATCTTTTTAGATAACTTTAATAAAGAACATGGGACAGATTTAGTATCAATTGGTAATACAGTGAATGCACCTTTAGGAATCTATTCAGAAAAAATTAAAGATGTTAAAGAACTAAAAGATGGAGATACAATCTCTATTCCAAATGATGTAACAAATGGGGGACGTGCGTTATTACTTCTTCAAACAGCAGGGTTAATCAAAGTTGATCCAGCCAAAAAACAATCACCAACAGTGAGTGATATTACAGAGAATAAATTGAATTTAAAAATTGAAGAATTAGATGCTTCTCAAACACCTCGTTCTTTACAAGATGTTGCAGCATCTATTATCAATAGTGGTGTGGCAGTAGATGCTGGATACAATCCAACGAAAGATGCGATATTCTTAGAACCAGTAGACGATACATCAAAACCATATGTCAATATTATTGTGGCAAGAAAAGAAGACGAAGATAATGAAACATACCAAAAAATAGTAGATGCTTATCAAACAGAAGATACGAAAAAAGTGATTGAAGAAACATCTAAAGGCTCAAGTATTCCAGCTTGGGATACATTTGGTAAAAAATAAAGATACTTAAAGGAGAAAAGGACTATGACAAGAGCAGAACAATCAGCAATTATAAAAAATTATATTAAAAAACAATTACCTATATATAAAGATCTAGCATTAGACATACACGCTCATCCGGAAGTCAGTAACTATGAAGTTTACTCATCAGATGTATTAATCAATCAATTAAAAAAAGAAGGATTTGATGTAACAAAAGATGTGGCAGGACATCATACGGGATTTGATGCACGTTATAAATCTAAAAAAGATGGTCCAACATTAGCATTTTTAGCAGAGTACGATGCTTTACCTGGTATTGGTCATGCTTGTGGGCACAATCTATTTGGAAATTATTCCGCGCTAGCTGCTAGTGCGTTAAAACAAGTGGTAGATGAAGTTGGTGGAGAAATAAGAGTATATGGAACACCTGGTGAAGAAGGTGGGGAAAATGGGTCAGCTAAAGGTAGTTTTGTAAGGGAAGGATTTTTTGATGATGTTGATGCAGCTCTTTGTGTTCATCCAGCGCATAAATATGGAAAAACAGCATTAGGATTAGCCAACGATCCAGTAGATGTTGAGTTTTTCGGGATTGCCTCACATGCTGCAGCTGCTCCTGATAAAGGGGTGAATGCATTAGAAGCCTTAATTCAAGTATTTAATGGTATCAATGCATTAAGACTTCATTTACCAAAGGATGTGAATATCCATGGTATTATCACAAATGGTGGCGTGGCTGCAAATGTTGTACCAGAGTATGCTTCGGGTCGATTTTACCTAAGAGCTTCTAACAGAGCCACTTTAGACGATGTTTACAAAAAAGTTGAGAATGTGATTAAGGGTGCAGCACTTGCAACAGGTACTGATTATAAATTTGGTTTGTTTCAAAATGGGGTAGATGACATCATTGTGACACCAGCATTTGATGAGGTGTTTGTTAGTCATTTTGAAAAAATTGGTATTCCAGAAGAAGAAGTATATAGTGGTGAAAGGCAGAATCTTGGTTCTTCAGATGTTGGGAATGTGAGCCAAGTTATTCCAACGATTCAACCAACTGTCTCTATATCTAATGAATATATTGCAGGTCACTCTGAAGAATTTAGAGAAGCAGCTAAAAGTGAAAAGGGATTAGATTCTATAGGAATTTCAGCAGAGTTATTAGCTGAAACAGCACTGGATTTATTATTAGATGAAGAGTTACTAAATAAAATAAAAGAAGAACACAAAGAACAAAAAATAAAAGGGAATTAATTCTATAGAGGCTGCCCCAAAAGTAGCTTTTTAAATGAAAATCACTAAACTAACAAAATAGAAATCCCATGAAGTCAGTGTTTAATAAGCTGGTTTCATGGGATCTTTCTATTCTTAAGACTTTTGAGTCAGACTCTTTTGTTTATACAAAAACTTTACATAAAAAAGACTTTGAAATTTACATGAAAAAGATATAATCCCGTTAGTAAAAGAAAAATATGGGGGTTAAATATTAAGATGAAAAAGAAATTACTTTATGGTTTGGCAGCATTAGTATCAGTAGGATTATTAACAGCATGTGGGTCAAGTTCAGCTGATAGTAAAAAAGAGGATGGTATGCCAGACAAGGTGACGATTGTTACTATGCCAGATGAAAACAATCCAGCAGCTGGTGGTAAAAATGAGAAATTCCAAAAAGATTTAAGTGAAGCGATTGGTCTTCCAGTTGAAATTATGGAGGGTGCGGATTATGCAGTCGGAATTGAAGCCATGAAAAATAAAAAATTAGACGTGCTTCTTGTGTCACCTATGAGTTATTTTCAAGCAAAACAAAGAGTTGATATTGATCCTTTAGTAACAACAACAGCTCCAGGAAGTGAAACATATCGTACAGTGTTTATTACTAAAAAAGATAACGACAAAATTAATTCATTAGAAGATTTGAAAGGAACGAACTTCGCATTTGTTGATCCTGCATCTTCATCAGGATATCTTTATCCAAAATATCAATTAGTAACAAAATTAAAATTAGATCAAGCAAAACTAGAAGAGCCAGATTATTTCTTTAAAACAGTTGCGTATTCAGGTAAACATGATTCAAGTGTTATGGGTGTGTCAAAAGGAGATTATGATGCAGCAGCAGTTGCTAGCCAAGTATTACAAAGTATGGATGATGCTGGGTTAGTGAAAAAAGACGAGTTAAAAGTAGTTGATGAAACACAAGAAATCCCAAATGCAGCATATGTTATTCGCTCAGAATTACCTGAAGAACTAAAGAAAAAAATCAAAGATTTTTATTTAAATTATGATGATGAAGAATATTTTAAAGCATTCTATAAAGATGGATCAATTCGATTTGTTGAGGCAAAAGATGATGATTACGAAGGTGTGAAGGATATTACCAAAGTATTAGGCATAGAAGGGGAGTAAAAAAATGACTTTATTAGAAATTAAAAACGTAAATAAAGAGTATAAAGCTGGACAAAAAGCATTAAACAATGTCTCATTGTCAATTGATGAAGGTGAATTTGTCGTAATCATTGGCCCTTCTGGTGCAGGTAAATCAACATTAATTCGTATTATTAATCAACTTGTTGCACCAACATCAGGTGATGTCATTTTTAAAGGCCAATCAATTTCAAGTGCAAAAGGAAAAGAACTAAGACGATTACGTTCACATATCGGGATGATTTTTCAACACTATAATTTGATTGAACGCACAAATGTTTTAAAAAATGTGCTTCACGGAAAACTTGGTCAAGTATCATTTTTTACTAGTGCATTTGGTCGTTACTCTCAAGAAGATAGAAATACAGCAATGGATTTATTAAAACAAGTTGGATTAGAAGATCAAGCATACAAACGTGCAGATGAATTGTCAGGTGGACAGATGCAACGTGTTGGAATTTGTCGTGCCTTAATGCAAAATCCTGCATTGATTTTAGCTGATGAACCAATCGCGTCTCTTGATCCCAAATCATCTGATGTAGTTATGAGGCAATTAAAAGATATTACAGAATCAAAAGGAGTAACAACAATTGTAAACTTGCATCAAGTTGACGTTGCGAAAAAATTTGCGACTCGTATTATTGGTGTAAGAAAAGGTGAGATTGTGTTTGATGGTAAACCGTCTGAGTTAACTGATGACATGATTGAAACAATCTACAATAATGAATTATCTCAAGCTGGAAAAATTAAGAGTATCCCTGTAGTGTCAATGTCTCAGGAGGAGGGTCAAGTATATGGATAGTCCAGCAACAATTGCTTTAAGTCAACAAAAGAGCATAAAAAGAAGAATTACAGATGTGTTGTTATTTGCCGTTGTGGCGTATTCTTTTATCTATTTAAAAGTGAATCCATTAACACCATTTGTCACGTTACCTAGTGTGTTTTCGTTCTTTGGTGAGAATTTTTTTCCACCAAATTTCACTGGCTTTTCGAGTTATGTGTCATTGATAATCGAAACATTATTATTTGCAGTTGTCGGTACATATATTTCTGCTATTTTATCATTTGTTTTTGGGTTATTGATGGCTGAATCAATCAACCCATTTGCACCAGTAAGAATCATCATACGATTTATTGTATCGTTCATCCGTAATATTCCAGTTTTAGTATGGGCATCTTTGCTTGTGTATATTTTTGGGATAGGGAATATGGTCGGTTTACTAGCGTTAATTATTGCGACATTTGGATTTTTAACTAGGTCTTATACTGAAGAGATGAACAATATTGCTGATAGTAAATTAGAAGCATTAAAAGCGACTGGTGCATCTCCTGCTCAGTTATTGGTTCATGGAATTATTCCAGCGTTTTTCCCTTCATGGATTAACTGGACATTTTTCTCTTTTGAAATTAATATTCGTGCATCAGCTATTTTAGGAATGGTGGGTGCTGGTGGTATTGGTATCATGATTCAAACAAATATCCGACTATTTAAATACAAAGAAGCGATGGCTTTAATTTTAATCTTAGTTATCTTAGTATTATTGACAGAATTTGTTGTAAATAAACTACGAAAATGGATTTTATAGGAGGATTACGACAGTGAAAGATATTCCATTAACACAAAAGAATGATAGAATTCGAACTATTTTTATTACTATAGGAGCAATTTTACTATTTATTGTGAGTGTCAGTTTTTTAAATTTAGATATGGCAACATTCATGTCCAGATTTGAACAATCAGGTGAAGTAATCAAACACTTTCTTACAATAGATACTTCTGATTTAGGAACAGTATTTTCAGAACTATTATTGTCATTGTCAATGGCAGTAGCATCACTTGTTTTAGGAGCGATAATTTCATTTATCTTAGCTTGTTTAGGGGCAGATAATATCTCACCATTACCATTTTTATCGGCAGTAATTAAAGGAATCATGTCGGTGATTCGTGCGATTCCATCACTTGTTTGGATTTTAATGATTGTTGCCAGTTTAGGATTTGGTTCACTTGCTGGAATTATCGGGATGATGTTCCCGACAGTTGGTTATTTAACAAAATCATTTATTAGTAGTATCGAAGAAGTTCCAGCACAAGTGATTGAAACCATGAAATCAACTGGAGCAAACTGGTTCCAATTAATTCAAGAAGGGATTTTACCAAATGTTTCCAAGTTATTTTTAAACTGGTTAGCCATCCGTGTTGAAGGAAACGTAGCAGAATCTATTTCACTCGGGATGGTAGGTGCTGGAGGGATTGGGACGTTACTAACTCGAGCAATCAGTAGCTATGATTATGGAAGAATCACATTTATCGTGTTAGTTATCTTCAGTACAATGTTTGCTGTAGAAATGTTTGCAACACGAGCGAAAAAAGCAATTTAAAGGAGAAAGTGTATGTACTATCAACGATTACCATTAGAAACAACATTTAATACAAGAGATTTAGGTGGAATTCCAACGAAAGATAATAACATGATTGCCTGGAAAAAACTTTTTAGAAGTGATGATGTGTGTCGTTTAACAGACAATGACGTTGCTTTTTTAGAAGAGTATGGTGTAGGTGCTGTGATTGATCTAAGAACACCAAAAGAAAGAACAGAATCAGATTATCCATTGGAAAGAAGTTCAGTAGTTAAAAACTATCATATTCCATTTGTGGTGGATGAAAGCATTCAAGACATCTCTCAATCAACAACGAGTATGTCATTGTATGACTTCTATGAGCACATGATTCATGAACAAAAAGGGATTGTGAATGAATTATTTGTTGCAGTGCATGAATCAAGAGATACAGGATTGATTTTCCATTGTGCAGCGGGAAAAGACAGAACTGGTGTTATGGCATGTCTATTATTAGGCTTACTAGATGTGGATGAAAAAGATATCATTGCTAACTATGAAACTTCTTATACCTATCTTTCTGCTAATGAGGCATTGCAATCACCAGAAGGTTATGAGGATTTAATGTATTCTGATCGCAAAAATATGGAGAAGTTATTGCCTGTTATTACAGAAAATTATGGAACAGTATATAACTATTTAAAAGAATGTGGTTTGTCTGATGAGATGCTTTTAGAAATTAAAGAAGCGTACATTCAAAAAGTTTAACAACTGTTTTTAATTTACAAACAATTTACAAAGTTACGATAGAGACTTTACACTAGCGTTGTATAGTAAGAGTGTAGTAATTGTCACTAAAGATGGCGTTATTACAATCGGCTTATAATTGTTATGTTAATAGTTAAATGACTTGTCAAGGAAATAGAACAACCTGACTTCTTTAATAGAAAACACTATCCCCCTAGTTGTTTTTTGTTAAATTTTCTTCTAATCAACAAGTCAACAAAAAAACTGGATGATGAAAATCATTCAGTTTTTTGAGTTATTAAGGCCTATTAAGGTATAATTGAACTATTAAATCAATTAGGAGGTCATAAAGATGAAAATAGGATATCATGGTCACTCGGTAATTAGTATAGAAACAAATGACGGCAAGCGATTAATAGTTGATCCATTTATCACTGGAAATGATTTGACAGACTTAGTACTAGATGACGTAGAAGTAGATTATATTTTTATAACTCATGGTCATGCAGATCACATAGGTGATATGGTTTATTTAGCTAAAAAAACGAAAGCCCAAGTTGTGGCAATTCCTGAAGTATGTCATTTTGCGACGAGTCAAGGAATCGAAAACGTACACCACATGAATATTGGTGGAAGTTTTAACTTTCCATTTGGCCGAGTAACAATGGTGTTTGCTCAACATAGTTCTGGCTATGAGTTTAATGGTGAGATGATTTATATGGGTGAGCCTGCCGGATTTGTATTTGAGATTGATGGCACAATGATCTATCATGCTGGAGATACGGCCTTTTATAGTGATTTATCATTGTTAGCTGATGATTTTCAAATCGATGTAGCGTTTTTACCGATTGGTGGCAACTTTACGATGGGAATAAAAGATGCAGTGAAGGCAGCTAAAATAATCAATGCCAATGTTAATATCCCAATTCATTACAATACGTTTCCAGTTATAGAACAAGACCCAAAATACTTTGTTAATTCGTTACCTAAAGGTAAGGGAAAAGTGCTTCAACCAGGAGAATTTATTGAATATTAAAAACGATATTAGAACAGTTTTCTATAAAGCTGTTCTTTTTTAGTACTGTAAATGTAACTTTTTTTACGAAACATAAATAACGAAAACTTTCCCGTTGCATTGTGGACAAAAAAAGTCTATAATAGCCAAATGTAAGAAATGAGAGGAAGTGATATAGCTTGAAGCTAACCAATGCAACGGAACAAGCTTTGGCGATTATGGCATTATTGTCAACTCAGGAAAAAGATGTTCCTGTGTCATCAATAGCAATTTATCAGAAATTATCTGTTTCTTCTTCATATATTAGAAAGCTACTAAGAAAACTCGTGGTATCGAATATAATAGAAGGTGTTTCCGGCAATAACGGTGGATTTTATATAAAAAAAGATTTATCAGAAATTACGTTATTAAATATTGTCGAAGCAATAGAAGAGCCATTTCATTCATTTCCCAAGATAGGTGTTTTGGAGAGAGCGTTCAGTGATTTTACTGAAATAGCTCAAACAGGTGATAAACAGATAGCAGATTGTTTTGCAAAAGCAGATAGAAAATGGAATGAAGAATTAGGAAGAATAACAGTCAAAGATATATTATCTGATGTATTTCGAGAATATGGCGAAATACCACATCGAAATTGGAATGATTTTATAGAGGATGAGGGGTCAGTTCAATGTTAAATAGAATAAAAAATGTATGGGATTTATTTGTACTAGATTGGAAAAGGATTTTTCATAACAAGCTGACGTTTGTTTTGATAATTGCATTAATGATTATCCCATCGCTATATGCATGGTTTAACATTGCAGCTTTATGGGATCCTTATTCAAATACTGGTGGTATCAAAATTGGTATCTATTCAGACGATCAAACGGTTGATTTGAAAGGTAAAAAAATAAATATTGGTGAAGAGATAGTTGAAAATTTAAAAGATAATAAAACAATTGGATGGCAATTTGTGTCATCAAAGCAAGAGCTTGATGATAAAGTGAAAACTGGTAAGTATTATGCAGGAATTTATTTACCGAAGAACTTCACTGAAAATTTATTAAGTTTTACAAAAGGTGAAATTGATTATCCTGAGATCGAGTATCAAGTGAACCAAAAAATTAATGCCATTGCACCAAAAATTTCTGATAAAGGTGCAGGAACCATTCAAGATACAATTTCAAAAGAGTTTATTGAAACAGCGAGTAAAACATTGCTAGAAGTATTTAATGAAATTGGATTTAATCTTGATGCAAACTTGCCTTCTATTAGAAAAATTACATCTAAAATTTTAACGGTTGATGAAAATATTGATGAAATTGATGGCTATACAAAAGAAGTGCTACAACTACAAGCTAAAATGCCAGAATTTAAACGAAAACTTGATATGGCAAATGAGTTTGTTGATTATATTCCTGAATTAAATAAAACAACGGACAAAGTGGTGGCATTAAATGGTAAATTACCAGAAATTGCACAGTATGGGCAACTTGTTTATGACGTTCAAGGAAATATTCCAAAAATAAAAAATGCCGGAACTCAGTTAAACAAAGCTGACAATGATATGGATAAAATTGTGAAGATGATGGATGATGCCATTAATGAAGCAACAAAAGGGCTAGAAGTGATTGCTACAGCACAAAAAGTATTGCCAGACGTGACGGAGTTGATTAACACAGCTGATGGTATGATGCCAGATTTACAAAAACAATTGACTGAAATTGCTGAAGTATTACCAACTGTAACAGAAGGATTGACACAAGGATTGGAAGTGTTAGATACCTTATCTAAAGTATCAGCTAAATTAGCAGCTGATATTGCGGCGTTAGATACTGAAACACATACAGCGCAAATTCATGATCAACTTGTAAAATTGGATAAACAATTAAGCACACAACTACAAATTATTCAGTCATTAAAAGAGACATTGACTCAATTATCAACCTTACCAAATGCACCTGATTTTTCTAATGCATTGGCACAATTAGCTGATTTAGAAAATCATGTGAGTCACGCTCAATCAAACGTTCAATCTATTTTAGATAATTGGGAAAGCTACGCAGACGCACCAGCTAAATTACAAGCAAAATTAAATGAAATCAGTAGTACATTAAATCAGATTGTTGTATCAATTAACCCACAAGACATTGAAGCACAAGTTAATCAAACATTAAAAAATGTTCAACAAATGCTAACGTCAGCTGGAAAAATTACAGGGACGATCATTGACGATAATACAATGAACACACTTGATAGTTTATTAAAAAATACAACAGGTATTATTAATGAAGCGATAGGATTCTTAAAAGATTATCAAAAAGAGATGCCAGCGATTCAAGATGAAATTCATACAGCTAATGTGATGTTAAATGGCAATATGAATTTAATTATTAATGGTATTAACCAAGGGGCGGATTTCTTTAGAAACGATTTTCCCGTTGTACAAAGTAAAATGAACAAGGCAACATTATTTATTAAAAATGACTTACCAGGTATTGAAGACGACGTAAAAGAAGCGATGGCTAAGGCAAATGAAAAAGCACCTAAGTTAGAGACAGCATTAAATGCAGCTGAAGTCATGATTAAAGAAGATTGGCCAAATATTAAAGAAGGCGTTCAAAAAGCAGCCAACGCCATCAGAAAAGGTGAAAAAGACATTGATTTAGATGAAGCATTGAAGTATCTAAAAGGTGATGCCAATGCCGAAAGTAAATTTATTTCAAGTCCTGTTAAACTAAAAACAAAAGATGTATACCCTGTTCCTAATTATGGTTCAGCGAGTACACCATTCTATACAGCTCTGTGTTTATGGGTTGGGGCAGTATTATTCTCAAGTATTGCCTCAACTAAATTCCATTTAGAAGAAGAACAAGTTGGAAAATATTCAAAACGTCAACAGTTCTTAGCTCGTATGGGAACATTCCTTGTAGTTGGATTTTTCCAAGCATTGATTGTAACAATTGGAAATCAATTACTTTTAGGAACATACACAAAAAATCCAGTTTGGAATGTGATATTTGCTTTAATTATTGATTTGGCCTTTATGATGATGGTGTATGTGCTAGTTGCTTTATTTGATAATCTTGGTAAAGGAATTGCCATTATTATCTTGGTTCTTTCTATTTCAGCAGGTGGAGGAAACTTCCCAATTGAAATGTCCGGTCCATTCTTTAGAGCAATTAATCCTTATATTCCATTTACATATGCCGTGAATTTACTAAGAGAGTCTGTGGGAGGTATCTACTGGCCATCAGCACTCAAAGCTATTACTATATTAGTAAGTATTACTATTGGCTTTTTCGTAGCCGGATATATTTTATATCCTCGTGCTGAAAAACTATTTAAAAAAGTTGGAGATAACCTTAAAGAAGGACGAATTCTTCATTAACATTAAATTATATAAAAAAGAATCTAGAATAACTCTAGGTTCTTTTTTGTTATAAATAAAACAATAATGTATTTAAGAAAAGGTTAACAAAGTATAAAATGTGGGTATTTAGCAATAAATTAAATAACAATAAAAAGTAATTTGCAACAAATTAATAGTAGCAGTATACTAAACAAGAAAAAATATTGATTGCCTTAAAACAGTCAGCTAAAAAGGGGAAAGAAAGATGAGTAAAGTTGCAGTAGTTACAGGTGCAGGTCAAGGGATTGGTTTTGCCATTGCAAAACGATTATATGAAGATGGCTTTAACGTAGGGATTATCGATTATAACGAAGAGATGGCACAACAAGCGGTTGAAAAACTAGGTGAAAACGCGTTTGCTACTACAGCAGATGTATCAGATAGAGAACAAGTAATCTCAGCTGTTAACGCGATTGTTGAAAAATTTGGTGACTTACATGTTATGGTAAACAATGCAGGTATCGCACCAACAACACCAATCGAAACAATTACTCCAGAACTTTTCAAAAAAGTCTATGACATTAATGTTGGTGGCGTTTTATGGGGAACTCAAATCGCAACAGAAGTATTCCGTAAATTTGGTCATGGTGGTAAAGTAATTAACGCAACGTCTCAAGCTGGTGTTGTAGGAAACCCTAATTTAATGCTTTATAGTTCATCAAAATTTGCGGTTCGCGGAATGACTCAAATCGCGGCACGTGATTTAGCTGAAGAAGGAATCACAGTAAATGCTTATGCACCAGGGATTGTTAAAACACCTATGATGTATGACATTGCTCATCAAGTTGGTAAAAATGCAGGAAAAGATGATGAATGGGGAATGCAAACTTTTGCTAAAGACATTGCAATGAAACGTTTATCTGAACCAGAAGAAGTAGCAAGTGTGGTATCATTCCTTGCAGGACCAGACTCAAACTACATTACTGGTCAAACAATTATTGTAGATGGTGGAATGCAATTCCATTAATAGTTACTTATAAGTTAAACTCTCTTAGAAGAAATTCTGAGGGAGTTTTTTATTGCAAAAAAAGAGTGCTGATTAGATAGTCAACACTCTTTTATCTATTAATTTTCAATTTTATGGATATCAATAATTGAACCAGTATGAGCATCTGCTGTAAATTCATATTGGACAAGTTGTCCTTCTTCAATACGAGAAATACCACCTGTATAGACATCTGTTTTAATAGCAAACTTATCTAAAGGTTCTTTTTTAAAGTGAATCCAAGATCCTTCAATTGGTCCATCTTGTAGAAAATCAGATTTTACTTGTTCTAAGATATCATCTGCTGAAAGCACTTTGTTGTCGTTGTACCATTTTGTGACTAAAGCACCAGCAACGGCACCTAATGCTAAACCAATACCTAAACCAGTTGTTAAGCCATAATGATAAACTTCTTTTGTTTTTTGTTTTTTATGAAACATGTCGTTACCTCCTATGGTAATACTGATGTTCTTATTGTAGCATAAATGAATCAAATAGGAAGAAAAAAAGAAGCAAGAATTAAGTGATAGGTTTTTGCGTATGCGGTCATTATGTTATAATTAAGTGAAGAAGAAAGAGAGGTGAACTACTAATTATTTAATTAGTAGATAATCATGGATGATAAATTATTTAATCGTATAAAAACATTAACTGAAATTCAAAGTGTCAGTGGTCTTGAAGATAACATGCGACGTGTTATGGCTAAAGAGATGACACCTTTTGTTGATAAAGTGGAATATGATGGATTAGGTGGTGTGTTTGGTATTCGTAAAAACAAATCAAATGAAGCACCCCGTATCATGTTAGCGTCTCACATGGATGAAGTTGGTTTTATGGTGAGTCAAATTTTAGAAAATGGGTTATTTAGAGTCGTTCCTTTAGGTGGATGGAATCCTTACACTGTATCGGCACAACGTTTTACTTTACAAACAAAAAAAGGTGACTACCCAATTATTTCGACATCAGTTCCACCTCATTTATTAAGAGGAGCAAATAAGCAAAAGGGAATAGATGTTGCGGATATTTTATTTGATGCAGGATTTGTATCCAAAGAAGAAGCAGAAGAATTTGGTGTACGTCCAGGAGACGGGATTGTTCCTCAAGCTGAAACAATTAAAACAGCAAACGGTAAACGACTCATTTCAAAAGCGTGGGATAATCGCTATGGTTGTACCCTTGTTTTAGATGTGTTAGAAGAATTATATGGTCAAGAATTACCAAATACCTTAATTGCAGGAGCAAACGTGCAAGAAGAAGTTGGGTTACGTGGAGCAAAAGTATCGACTCACAAATTTAAACCTGATTTATTCTTTGCAGTGGATTGTTCACCAGCTGATGATATGTCAGGTAAAAAAGATGCAAACGGTCAATTAGATGAGGGATTCTTATTAAGAATATTTGATCCAGGAATGATTATGCTAGGTCGTATGCGTGAATACATCCTTGAATTAGCAGAAGATAATAACATTCCATATCAATACTTTGTTTCAAAAGGTGGAACAGACGCAGGTGCAGCACACTTAGTCAATGACGGGGTTCCAAGTGCGGTAATTGGTGTGCCAGGTCGTTATATCCATACTCATCAAACAATGTTTAGTATCAAAGACTATGAAGCTGCAAGAGAAATGGTCTTGAAATTAATTACAACATTAGATAAAACAGAAGTTGATACAATAATATACGGAAAGTAGTGAAGAGATGTTAATCCCAACAACGTATGAAGAATTAGCTAAACCACTTGAAGAAGGAAAAACCATGCTATTTTTTACAGCTGATTGGTGTGGTGATTGTGTCTTTATCAAACCAGACATGCCAGAAATTGAAGCGAGTTTTCCTGAATACACGTTCGTTCAAGTGGATAGAGATGTGTTTATCGATATTTGCCAAAAATGGGGAATATTAGGTATTCCAAGTTTTGTGGCAATCGAAGACGGTAAAGAACTAGGTCGTTTTGTTAGCAAAAACCGTAAAACGAAAGAAGAAATTATGACGTTTATCAGTGAATTATAAAAGGAGGAGATAGTATGTTAGAAGCACAAGAATATCGTTCAATTTTAGTCGGAACAGATGGTAGTGAACAAGCGCAACAAGCGTTTGAAAAAGCTGTATCCGTGGCAAAACGAAACAATGCAGAAATTGTCGTTGCTCACATTATTGAAAATAAATTATATGGTGGAACGATGGCATTCTCTACTTTTTCTCCAGATGTTGTCCAAGAAGAAACAAATCAAGCCAAAGAGTTGCTTGAAAGCTATAAAAAAATAGCCAAAGATTTAGGGTATGATCGTGTGAAAGTAACATTAGAATTTGGGTCTCCTAAAGTAATGATGGCGACAGAATTACCAGAGAAATACAACACAGATTTAATTATGGTTGGGCAGTCAGGACTTAACGCAGTGGAACGATTGGTTATGGGAAGTGTGAGTGATCATATCATTCGTACAGCACCGTGTGATGTGTTAGTTGTTCGACCAGAATAAAAACGAAAAGAATGGTGAGGAAAAAATTAATGATTGTTAGTTATAATTTAGAAGCTGTAGGTGACACATTAATCATTGTGACAGCTCAAGGGAAAAATAAAGAGGTTTCAGTTATTAAACAAGGAAACGTTGCTTGTATAGTCGACAAAGAAACAGAACAAATTCTTGGATGGAATATTTTTGAAGCATCACATCATATTACAAATTTAAATGGAAATGGCCAAATAGAGTTATCGCCATCACAAATTACTGAACTGAACTTGGCATTAAAAGAGGCGGGATTTGCTCATGAGTTTGAAGTAGATAATTCGCCAAAATTTGTTGTAGGATATGTTCACACATGTACACCACATGAAGATTCTGACCACTTAACAGTCAATGATATTGAAGTTGATAATGGTGAGCATTTACAAATTGTATGTGGTGCACCAAATATTAAAGCTGGCTTAAAAGTAGTTGTAGCAAAAGTTGGTGCCATGATGCCAGACGGATTAATTATTTGGCCAGGAGAATTACGAGGTGTGGAAAGTTTTGGTATGGTATGTTCAGCAAAAGAATTACATTTACCAGATGCGCCTAAAGAAAAAGGAATTTTAGAATTAGATGATAGCTATGAAGTAGGGGCACGTTTTAATTTACCTCAATAGTTAATTGTTTGTAAAATTTTGAGTTAATAATTGTTGTTTGAATTAGTATGAGTTAAAATAACACATGAGACATATTAAAGGGGGGAATTGCAATGAGTTTTATTGATGAAACAGTCCAATTTGATTTTGGGGATAATAATAAACGTGAAGTAAGTGAAACGTTAGCGATTGTCTATATGGCATTGAAAGAAAAAGGTTATAACCCAATCAATCAAATTGTTGGTTACTTATTATCAGGAGACCCAGCCTATATTCCACGTTATCAGGATGCTCGTAATTTAATTCGTCGTCATGAAAGAGACGAAATTATGGAAGAATTGGTAAAAAACTATTTAGTGCATAATGGAATTAATCTATTATGAGAAAAATGGGATTAGATGTAGGATCTAGAACTGTTGGTATTGCAGTAAGTGACCTATTAGGTTGGACAGCCCAAGGGTTAGAAATTATAAAAATTAATGAAGATGAAGGCGAATTTGGGATTGAGCGTGTTGCGGAGTTAGTCAATCAATATGAAGTCGAAGAATTTGTTGTTGGCTTACCTAAAAACATGAATAATACCATTGGACCAAGAGCAGAAGCAGCAATGGCTTATGGTGATTTATTAAAAGAAACGTTTAATTTACCAGTCGTTTATCAAGACGAACGATTGTCAACAGTCGCAGCTGAGAGAATGCTAGTCGAACAAGCGAATACGTCTCGAGCGAAACGTAAAAAAGTGATTGATAAATTAGCTGCTGTGATGATTCTTCAAAATTATTTGGATAAAAAGGTTTAATAGCCTTTTTATCTTTTTTTTTGTATAATGAAAGAGAAGCAAAGTTGAATAGAAAAGAGGAATATAAAATGACAGACAACCATGAACATAACCATGATCACGATCATGTACATGATGCAGATGATTTAATTACATTAATTGATGATGAAGGTAACGAGGTACTATTCCGTATTCATTTAACAATTGATGGAAAAGAACAATTTGGTAAAGAGTACGTATTATTATATGATGCAAGTACACCAGAAGGCGAAGAAGTTGAGTTATTAGCCTATGCTTACGAACAAGCAGATAATGAAGCAGAGGGCCGTCTAATGGAAGTTGAAACAGAAGCTGAATGGGATATGATTGAAGAAGTCTTCAATGCCTTCGAAGCCGAAGAAGATTAAACATCTTAAAATAAGAGCTAAACCCTTAATATGATTGGGTTTAGCTTTTTTTGCAGAGTTTTGGAAGTTTGAGAAGAGGAAAAGTAAATGAAAAAGTATAAAGGAAGCTATACCGTATTGTTTTTAAGTCTTCTAATCGGGGTTGTTTTGGGGAATATTGTAAAAGATTTGGCATTAGGCATATTAATTGGGATTTTAACTTACCCATTGTTTTCTGTCATGAAAAGATATTAGGAAGGAATGATAAGGTGATTACTAAATTAGAGGTGTTAACGGAAAATCAATTAAAAGATATTATGTCGATTTGGCTTGATACTAACAAAAAAGCTCATTCTTTTATAGCCAATTCATATTGGGAAGACAATGTAGAGTTTGTAGAAAAAGAGTTGCCGAAAGCAGACATCTATATAGCAACAGATGAAAACGAAAAAATTATTGGCTTTTTAGGTATTTTAGAAGGCTATATAGCGGGATTATTTGTATCGTCTGATTATCAAAGGCAAGGTATTGGAAATAAACTAATAGAACGAGCAAAAGCTGATTTTGAAGAATTATCCTTAACAGTTTATGAGAAAAATAAACAGGCAATTAATTTTTATACTAAAGAAGGATTTAAAATTAGTGAAACTCAACGTGACGAAGGGACAAAAGAAATTGAATTGGTCATGGTATACAAAAACTGACAGTGAATAAATCAACTGTCAGTTTTATTTTTATTGTTTTTTCTTTTTCATATACATAAAAATAGCTGCTAAACCAATGATTAATATTCCGATGAGTGGCAGATATTTTTGGACAACTTCTCCTGTTTTAGGAAGACGAGATAAAGATTTTAGTTCCTGATTATCGTTGTTTATTTTTTTCTTTTTAGAAACTGTTTTCTGAGATTTAGTGTCTGTCTGACTACTTATTTCACTAGTTTGACTACTCTCTGAACTGGCTGATTGACTTGAGTGTTCACTAGAGCTTGATTTTGTAATACTAGTTATTTCAGGAATAGGCGTAATTTCAATGCTATCATCTTCACTTACTAGAGCAGCAGAAGATGACGTAGAACTTGATTCTTGTTGACTACTACTTACTGTAGTGTCGGTTGTCTCAGAAGTACTAGTGGTGGAACTCTTTGATTCGTTACTTGTTGTTTGGGTCGTAGAGTCAGTGCTATTTTCTGCAGTCGTAGTATTTGTTACGCTAGTTGTTTCTTGTGTCGACTCATGACTCATACTATCATTTGTTTGACTGGTTTCCATCTCACTACTTGAAGAAGAACTAGACTCAGTTTTTGTTGTTGACTCTGTAGTGGAAGGCATTGTATCGCTTGTTTCAGGAGCGACTACACCTTTTTTGGTGTGCAATTGTTTAAATTGATTATTTTCTTCAAATAGTTTTCCTATTTCTAGTAAAAGTCTATCTTGATTTGTCGCAGCATTAAATTGTATCCCTAAAGGTAAATTATTTTTGCTGACATAAGTAGGTAAACTAATTGCAGGTTGGCCAGTTAAATTTGCTAACTGAGTGAACGGTGTGTATGCTAATGAATTTAACCATTGATCATAGACAACTTTCATACGTTCATCTTTTGTTTTCAACTCATCAATATGTTTGATCTGTTCAGCGTATTCTGGTGTTAATAAAGATTCAGTTAGTCCTGGAGCAGTTGAGGCTGTAGTAGGAGTTAAGATTAATGGGTATTCTTTATACAAACCTTCCATTGTTTCTTTGACTTCATCATTATAAGCACTGACTTTTTCTAAATCTTCTTTATGGACAAATTCACTTGCTTGATAAAGAGCCCAAGTAACTGGATCAACATCGTCTATATGCAAACTTCTTTTTAAAGTTTGTTTAGCTAAAAAGTTTGCTAAACTACCTGAAGCAGTAGCCATTTCATAATATCCGTGCATCAATCTAACACCATCAACAGGGATAGATATTTCTTCAGTGACAAATCCTTTTGAATTTAAAAAGTTCACAGCGTTCATAACAGCTTGTTTAGCATCATCACTGACAGGTGTTCCAACAGGTGAAGTAGTGGTGTAACCTACTTTTATTCCAGTAAGATTAGTAGGTGTAGGATTAATGTCAGATGTTAATAAATTTTCAAATAAAGCTGTCGTGTCTTCCATGTTTTTAGCAAGTGGGAAATTAACGACTTGTCCAGTTTTTGCATTTCCTGAAATGATTCCTCTAGAAGGTTTTAATCCCACAAGACCATTCCATGATGCCGGAATTCTGATAGACCCACCAGCATCACTTCCAGAAGCAACTGGCACAACACCTGACGCAATTGCGGCCCCAGAACCACCAGAAGACCCACCTGCTTGATAGTTGGGGTTCCAAGGACTTCCAGTTGGACCATAAAGAGTTGAGTCAGTCACGTTTTTCAAACCTAATTGTGGGTAGTTACTTTGACCAATGATAACAAAGCCTAAATCTTGTAATGATTTGGCAATTCGCCCGTTAAATTTTGTTGTGACATGTTTGTTAAAATCTAACCCATTTGAGTTACTTCCTCCAACGATGCTATGACCTAAACCTTTCATCACGATAGGGACACCAAAAAAAGGTTGACCGTTATCGACCATCTCGCTTGCTTCTTTTAAAGCAAGTTCTTTTCTTGTGGTAATTAAAGCATTTGTTCGTGGGTTTTCTATGTCATTAACTTGAAAAGCTAAGTCAATTAATTCTTCGGTTGTAACTTTTTTCTCTCTTACTAATTTTGCTAAATCAGTGGCACTCATAGAAATATATTCATCAGTTGTTAGCTTAACGTGGTGAGTTGTTTCAGTAATGACGGCTGAACTACTAGTGGTAGTGATAGGAACTTCCACTGCTTGAGTATGTATACCAACAGACAATAGAGCTGTGGCAAGTAATAATTTAATATGATTTTTTATCGACATGTTTCTTCTCCTTTTTAACAAACTTCTTAAAGTGTAACCAAAAACAATAAAAAAAGAACCACGTAAATGTTTACGTCGCTCTTTTACTGACAAAAAAGCCAAATATGTGTAAATAATTTATAAAAGTCCACCAATAGAAGACAGTGGTTGAAATAAGCAAAACAATTTTGTTTTTAACGATTTATTAAATGGTAGGCTTTTTGAGTGTTGGCAAAATGAACTTTTGCATATTGTTCTAAAAGGGGCATGCCACCTTTTTTTATGATTTTAGCAGCAGCTATATCTGATTTTTGTCCAGCACCAGAGGGCACAGTAAATCCTAATTCTTTACTAGCTGTTTCTAAACTTGTTAAAAATTCCGCGCGGCAAATAATGGATGCTGCAGCAACCGCCAGATGATATTGTTCTCCTTTTGTCGTGAAGTATAAAGGTTTAGTTACTTGATTTTTCTCTTTAGCTAAATACTTTCGATAGTTTGACTCAGGAGTAAATTGGTCAATTAATATACCTTTGGGGGTAATCGGAGAAATATCTTGTAATAATAAGTAAATCGCTTGGTTATGTAAGGCAACTTTCATCCGATTGACATTATACTCAGGTTGTATTTCATTATATTTTTTGGGTGTGAGTACAAGTTTTCGGTAGGGCATGACATGAATAATCTCTTTTGCAATGCGTTTAATATCTGTGTCAGTTAACATTTTAGAATCCTTCACACCTAATTCTTTTAATAAAGGCATGTGTGTTTCATCAACGTAAGCAGCACAGACAACAACTGGTCCAAGGTAACTACCATTACCAACCTCGTCACTCCCCACAACGTTCCATGAAGCAAAATCTTTTGGTAACGAGTTTGAAGAATTAGAAGATTGTTTTTTTTGCGTCGTGTTAGCTCCACGCTTTTCCCACATAGCGGCTTCTTTTTCAGCGTTGACTCCTTGAAAGACAACCTTTTTTGATTGATAAGCTGTGATAACTACTCCAGGAATTTTGGCTTGAAATAATGCATATGGGGGTGTCCTTTGGAAATATGGTTCATAAGCTGTTGTTAGTTCACTGATTAGCTTGTCAGAAGCTAATAATGTTATAGTTTGTTGCATGTTCAACTTCCTTTTTAAAAAATTTATGTTAAGTATAACATGTTTTTATCATGAATGATTCTTAAGGTACAACTTGCTTAATTGTCAATTAAAAGAAAGTCATATATAATTAAGTTGCTTCTTTTAGTGAAGGATTTATGGGAGGATTTAAGATGGCTCTTGAAGAGAACAAACGTTATAAAGCGACAATTGCAGGAAATACATATACTATTATAGGAAAAGAAAGTCATTATCATATGGATATTGTTAATCAATTGGCAAACGAACAACTTGAAACAATTATGAAAAATGCTCCTAAGCTATCAACAGAACAGGCAGCTATCTTACTAGCGATTAATACACTATCTGTTCAAATAAAACAACAAGAAACCATTCTTGATTTGAAAAAAGATATTAGTGATTTAGAAGATGAGCTGGAGAAAATGATGGGATTAGAAGAACGTCTTGCTAATATTGAATCTAGAGAAAAAGAGATGCGAAAAAAGATACTACAAGAGAATCGTAAGTTGACAGATGAAGAGATGTTAAATCAAATTGAAATTCAAAAAATTGTCAATGAGCAAGCAAAAGAAAAAATTAAACGAAACAATAATCAAAAGAAATCATCAATTAATAAATAAAGAATAAGTAGGTTTTGCAATGGTTATAACGATAATTAGTATACTTATATTATTAACAGGATTTTATGCCGGATATCGCCGAGGATTTGCCTTGCAACTGATTTATTTTGTCGGATACGCCTTAAGTTTTTTCATGGCAAAAGAATCGTATCAATCAGTTGGTAAAAAGATTGAATTACTCGTCCCTTATCCAGCACCAACACAAACCACTAAACTTAGTGTGTTTGATAATAATTTAATCTTTGATTTAGACAAAGCTTTTTATGCTGGCTTTGCGTTCATACTCATCCTTTTAGTAGGGTATTTAATCACAAGATTTATTGGCATGTTATGCTACAGATTAACGTTTATTCAACTAGCGAATAAAAGCAATCAATTAATAGGTGGTGTAATCAATCTTGGCTTAACTTATATTGGATTAGTACTTGTTCTGACAGTTTTGTCGATGATACCTTTAGGATTTATTCAAAATGCATTTGATAAATCAGGTATTGCTAAGGGAATGATTGAGCACACTCCAGTATTATCAGCCAATCTATACCAATGGTTTATTAAACAAATTATTTTATAAAAGAGAGCCTAATAGAGTAGGCTCTTTATTTACATAAGTCGGATTTTAGGAAGTGAAATAGAGTGAAAAAGAAAATAGAAGATATATTAGAGTTTGATAAAGTCAAACAAATGTTATCTCAACATATTGTAACAAAATCTGGGTTGGAGCATGTTAATGATTTAAAAGCATCACACTCATATGATGAAATAGAAGAAGCATTAATGGAGACGGAAGATGGGCTGACTGTTTTACGTTTACGAGGGGGCATTCCTATGCCAATCTTAGAAAACATCAAACCACATATGAAACGTATTGAAATTGGTGCTATGCTAAATGGTTTAGAGCTAGCACAAGTTGGCCGTGTCTTGACAACTGTTCTTGAAATTCAACATTTTTTTGATGATTTAAAGGATGCGGATATTGAATTATATCGTTTGTATGACTGGTCTGAAAAAATGATTGCTCTACCAGAACTATCAAAAGAAATCAGACATGCAATTGATGAAGATGGTACTGTAACAGATGACGCGTCACCTGAATTAAAACAAATTCGACAAAGTATTAGACGGTCTGAACAAGCGGTGAGAGAACAACTTGACGGGATTCTTCGTGGGAAAAATTCGAATTATCTGAGTGATACGATTGTGACAATGAGAAATGATCGTTATGTTATCCCGGTAAAAAGCGAGTACCGAAGTCATTTTGGTGGTGTTGTCCATGATCAAAGTGCATCTGGTCAAACAGTTTTTGTTGAACCAAGACAAGTAGTTGAATTTAATAATCGTTTAAGACAACATCAAATTTCTGAACGCAAAGAAATCGAGCGAATTTTAGCTGAACTTTCTAATGAATTAGAACCTTACAGACATGATATTTTACAAAATGCTTATGTCTTAGGAAAACTTGATTTTATTAATAGTAAAGCATTGTTTGGAAAACAATTAAAAGCTGTTGTGCCAAGATTGAGCGAGGACAAGGATGTTAACCTTAAACAAGCAAGACACCCACTAATTGATGAAGACGTTGTTGTACCAAATGATATCGTGATTGGAAAAGATTATCAGGCTGTCGTTATTACAGGACCAAATACAGGTGGTAAGACAATTACACTTAAAACATTAGGATTACTACAATTAATGGGACAATCTGGTTTACCAATTCCTGTTGAAGAAGAAAGTAGTATTGGAATCTTTTCAAATATTTATGCAGATATTGGGGACGAGCAATCGATTGAACAGAATTTATCAACGTTCTCTTCACATATGACAAACATTGTGTCAATTTTAGATAATCTTGATTCAGATAGTTTGGTATTATTTGATGAGTTAGGAGCGGGGACAGATCCACAAGAAGGAGCAGCATTGGCTATTTCTATTCTAGATAAAGTGGGAGAAATCGGCGCCTATGTTATGGCAACGACTCACTACCCTGAGTTAAAAGTTTATGGCTATAATCGTCCGAATACAATCAATGCTAGTATGGAATTTGATGTTGATACACTTAGTCCAACATATCGTTTGTTAATTGGGATTCCTGGTCGAAGTAACGCGTTTGAAATATCAAAACGTTTAGGGTTATCTCCTGATATCATTGAGCAATCTAAACAAATTATTGACGGAGAAAGCCAAGATTTAAATGATATGATTTCTGATTTAGAAAATCAACGTAAAATGACGGAAACCGAATATTTGGAAATGCGTCACTATGCTGATGAGGCGGAAAATCTTTATCATGATTTAAAAGAAGCGTATGAACTATTCTTTACCGAACGTGAAAAAGAGATGAATAAAGCGAAAAAAGAAGCAAATGAAGTCATCAGTAAAGCACAAGAAGAATCAGAAAAAATGATTAAAGAAATTCGTCAAATGCAATTAAGAACAGGGAATAATCAATCTGTTAAAGAACATGAATTGATTGAAGTTAAATCAGGATTAGAAAATCTAAAACATGATGAAACGCACTTGAAGAAAAATAAAGTCTTGAAAAAAGCGAAAGAGAAAAAATCATTTAAAGCTGGTGATGATGTTTTAGTTGAAGCATTTGGTCAAAGAGGAACATTGATTGAGAAAGTTGGCAATAGAGAGTGGCAAGTTCAATTAGGTATTCTGAAGATGACTGTCTCAGAAGATGGCATGACACGAATTGCACCGGAGAAAGAACCTAAAATGCGTGTTTCAACGGTAAAAAGTGATGGTGGCGGCAGTCGTCAATCAGTGTCAACTCAACTGGATTTACGTGGTAAACGTTATGAAGATGCCTTGGCAGAAGTTGATCAATACATTGATGCAGCGTTACTTGCAGGTTATCCTCAAGTAACGATTGTCCACGGACGCGGAACGGGTGCTTTAAAACAAGGGGTACAAGAGTACTTGAAAAATAATCGTCGAGTAAAAAAATATAATTTTGCTCCTAGCAATCAAGGTGGAGACGGTGCGACAATTGTGACTTTCTAAAAAGTGAGCAGATTGTTAGTTCTTTACTACCCCCGATGGTATAATCAGTTTATAAAGTAAAAGATGATTTAGGAGATGAATGAATATGGTAGAAAATATTACAGATGCAAACTTTGCAGCAGAAACAGATGAAGGATTAGTATTGGTCGACTTCTGGGCACCTTGGTGTGGACCATGTCGTATGCAAGGACCTATCTTAGATGGTATCGCAACAGAATACCAAGACAAAGTAAAAATTGTTAAAGTAAATGTGGATGAAAATCCTCAAACAAGTCAAGCACACGGAATCATGAGTATTCCAACATTATTACTTAAAAAAGATGGTCAAGTTGTTGAACAAATGATTGGTGTCCAACAAAAACCACAATTAGAACAAGTATTTAATAAATATCTTTAAAATTATAATCATTCTATGGTGCTATAATCACTGTGGAATGATTTTTTTTCAACAAATTGTATACTTGATAAAGAGAGAGTACAAGGAGATTAAACTAGTGAACGAAAGAATAAAAAATAAATTAGCTTTGTTGCCAGATCAGCCAGGCTGTTATTTGATGAAAGATAAATATAATACCATCATCTATGTTGGTAAGGCGAAGATTTTAAAAAATCGAGTGCGATCTTATTTTACTGGGACGCATGATGAGAAAACACAACGACTAGTAAGTGAAATTGTAGATTTTGAGACAATTATCACAGAGTCGAATACGGAAGCCTTGCTTTTAGAGATAAATTTAATCCAAAAGAATATGCCGAAGTATAACATTATGTTAAAAGATGATAAAAGCTATCCTTTTATCAAGATAACAAATGAAAAAGCCCCGAGACTGTTAATTACACGAAAAGTATTAAAAGATAATGCGATTTATTTTGGCCCGTATCCAGATGTAAAAGCAGCGAATGAAACGAAACGATTGCTTGATAAGATTTATCCACTTAGAAAATGTAAAAATTTACCAAATGAAGTGTGTTTATACTATCATATGGGACAATGTTTAGGTCCTTGTGTGAACCCAGTAGTAGAAGCAAAGTATAAAGAGATGGTAGAAGAAATTAAAAAGTTTTTAAATGGTGGCTATACTGAGATTCAAAAAGAAATTGAAGGAAAAATGATAAAAGCCTCTGAAAATATGGAGTTTGAAAAAGCGGCAGAATATCGTGATCAAATTCAGTCTATTCAAAGTGTGATGACCAAACAAAAAATGACGAATGCAGATTTTGTCGATCGTGATGTTTTTGGCTATTATGCTGACAAAGGGTGGATGGTTGTTCAAGTCTTTTTTGTTAGACAAGGAAAACTAATTGAACGAAATGTATTTGATTTTCCATTTTACAATGAGCCAGAGGAAGATATGTTGACTTTTATTGGGCAGTTTTATCAAGAGAATCACCATTTTGTTCCTAAAGAAATACTATTACCAAAAGAACTGGATAAAAGCCTTGTCGAAGCGATGATTCCAACTAAAATTTTACAACCTCAACGCGGAGAGAAAAAAGATTTAGTGAATCTAGCCAATAAAAATGCCAAAATATATTTAGAAGAACAATTTAATTTAATAGAAAGAAAAGAAGATAGAACAATTGGCGCTGTAGAAAAATTAGGGCAAGCAATGAAAATACCAACGCCTAATAGAATAGAAGCATTTGATAACTCGAATATTATGGGAGTGGATCCCGTTTCTGCTATGGTGGTTTACATTGACGGAAAACCATCAAAAAAAGACTATCGTAAATTTAAAATTAAAACAGTTGAAGGTCCAGATGATTATTCTTCAATGAAAGAAGTGATTTATCGAAGGTATTCACGAGTGATAAAGGACAATTTACCAATGCCGGATTTAATTTTAATTGATGGTGGAAAAGGACAAGTACATGCTGCTCAAGATGTTCTTGATAACCAATTAGGTTTAGATATACCAATTGCAGGATTAGCTAAAAATGATCAGCATAAAACTAGTGAATTATTATTTGGGCCAGACTTAGATGTTGTGCCTTTAAAAAGAAGTTCTTCAGAGTTCTTTTTACTTCAACGTATACAAGATGAGGTGCATAGATTTGCGATAACATTCCACCGTTCAACCCGTAGTAAAACAAGTTTCGCATCAAAACTTGACGGAATAGAAGGTCTTGGACCAAAACGTAAGAAAAAACTATTAACGACATTTAAATCTATGAAAAAAATTGAGGAAGCAAGTGTTGAAGATTTAGTTGATTCTGGCCTTCCAAAAACTGTTGCAACCAATGTATACCAACATTTTCAAACGATAAAAAAATAGTCAAAGTAGCAAAAAAGTGTTACAATTTATAACGTGTTTTTTTAATTCGATAACAGAGGAGTTTTAACCATGAGTTTAATCATACAAATTATTACATTAGTTATCATTTTTACCAGTATGTTTATTTATTATCGCCAAGTGAGTAAAGCAAAAAAGAGTCAGTTAGGTTTAGAAGTATTAGCAAGAACATCTCAACTTAGTATGAGTGCTTTTGTTTTAGGTCTTGGTGTTATTTTAATTGAATTAAATTCGTTTGGATTATCAAGAAGTGAGTTTGTGAATCACTTACTGATTTATGGAGCATTTGTCAGTTTGGTAACAATAATCAGTATTTGGTACTACTCTCGAACGCTAAAAAATTAGAAAAATATTTGTTTTTTTATTCACAGTCAAATATTTTGACTTTTTTGTGAAAAAGAACTATAGTATCCATTGAATAAAAGTTGGAGGGAATAAAAAATGAGCAGACCTAGAGTCGTTATTTTGGGAGCAGGCTATGCAGGCTTAAAAACAGCTAAAGAATTAAGTAAGAAAAATGTTGATGCTGATATCATTTTGGTGAACAAAAATGATTATCACTATGAATCAACGCAGTTACACGAAGTAGCAGCAGGAACAGAACCAGCCAGTAAAATAACTTTCAACATTGTTGATGTTATTGATACTAAGAAAGTTCAGTTCTTAAAGGACACTGTTATCAAAGTGGATAAAGATAACAAAAAAGTTTTATTAGAAAATACTGGTGAATTAGCTTATGACTATTTAGTGATGGCATTAGGATTTGAATCAGAAACATTTGGTATTCCAGGTGTTGATGACTATTCGTTACCATTAGTGAATATTAAAACAGCTGAAGCAGCACAAGCTCATCTAGATAGAGCATTAGCTAACTACCAAAAATCTAAAGATGAATTAGATTTATCTATCGTTGTTTGTGGAGCTGGATTTACAAGTATTGAGTATTTAGGAGAAATTACAAATCGTATTCCTAAATTAGCTAAAACAATGAATTTTCCAATGGATAAAGTGAAAATTACTTGTATTGAAGCAATGCCAACATTACTACCAATGTTCTCTGAAAAACTTGGTCAATTTGGTATTGATGTATTGAAAAAACGTGGTGTAACGTTTAAAGTCGGAACACCAATTAAAGAAATCAAAGAGCATACTGTTGTTTACGAAGAAAATGGTGAGTTGAAAGAAGTTCATGCTCATACCATTATTTGGACAACGGGTGTTAAAGGTAGTCATGTTGTTGGTGAATCTGGATTTTCTGAACGTCGTGGACGTGTAATGGTTGAAAAAGATTTACGTGTTGAAGGATATCCTGATATCTTCATGATCGGTGACGTGAGTGCTGTGATGGATGAAGAGTCTGGAAGACCATTCCCAACAACAGCTCAAATTGCTATTAAACAAGGTGAAGCCGCTGCAAATAACTTAGCTCGCTTATTAACTAACCAACCAACAGAAGCTTTTACTTTCAAATCTTTAGGTACTGTTGCTTCAATCGGTAATAATGTTGGTATCGGACAAATATTAGGTGGTAAAGAAGTCAAAGGTTATATGGGTTCAATTGTTAAGAAAAGCATTATTAATAAATCACTTCTTGCGGTAGGAACAGCAGGAACCCTTCTTAAAAAAGGTCGATTTGATTATTATCATTAAGATAAAATTAAACAGCAATTCTAAGTATTTATACTTAAGATTGCTGTTTTTTGTTTTATTAAATCATTTATTATTATAAAGTTGATGCATAATTTTTTTACCTGTTTTAGTGGCAGCTAGTCCACCTTCAGCAGTTTCTTTAAAAGCAGAAGGCATTTGCATTCCCACTTGATGCATGGCTTCAATGACTTCATCAACAGGAATGACACTTTTTACTCCTGCTAAAGCCATATCGGCAGAAATAAATGCTTGTGATGCACCAAGAGCATTTCTCTTAATACAAGGAATTTCTACCAAGCCTGCAACCGGGTCACAGATTAAACCAAGCATATTGATAATAGTAATAGCGACAGCTTGAGATGCTTGTTCAGGTGTACCACCACAAGTTTCAACAAGTGCTCCACTTGCCATAGCGCTAGCTGATCCGACTTCAGCTTGGCATCCTCCAGCAGCCCCGCTAATTGAGGCATTGTTAGCAATGACCAAACCGATAGCACCAGCTGCAAATAAAAAGTTGATTTGTTGCTCTTTTGTTAAATCACGTTCATCTGTTAGAGCAGATAATACTCCAGCAGCTACACCGGCACTCCCAGCAGTAGGTGTGGCGCAAATTAACCCCATCTCAGCATTTACTTCATTGACTGCCATGGCATTTTGCACCGCACGTAAAATAGTTTCACCACTTAAAAAATCACCTTTATTAATATATTGATTCATTCTAGGAGCATCTCCACCGGTTAAACCGGTTACGGAAGTGACCCCTTTTACCCCTTTTTCAATTGAGGCTGACATGACGGAAAGATTTTTTTCCATGTGAGCTATAATCACTTCACGTGGTCGCTGTGAAACTTCTATTTCTGTTTGGATCATGGCTTCAGCAAGCGAACCATATTCATTTGCTAAAATAACTAATTCTTCAATTGTTTCAAACATTCCTGTGTCCTTTCTAGTTGAAAAAATCAACCGCATCAATATATTCTATTTGTCGTAATGAATCAAGTAAACCTTCTACTCGGTTATCAACTTCGATAATCATCATTGCTTTTTCGCCTTTTGCTTCACGAGTTAATGTCATCGTACTAATATTAATATTCTTTTCAGATAATAGCCGTGTCACATTCGCAACAACTCCAGGTTTATCTTGATGGAAAGTAATGTAGGTTGGGGTAGAAAAATCTAGATTAATTTTAAACCCATTTAATTCCGAAATTTGAATCGATCCGCCACCAATAGAAATTCCTGTACATGTCATTGTTCGATCTTTTGTTCGAAGTACCATTTTAACTTGGTTTGGGTGATCTGCTTTTTCAATTTTAGGTATAAACGCCACTTCCATCCCTTTTTCATGTGCAAGTTCTAAAGATTTAGATAGACGATCATCGTCAGGTTCCATACCGAGTAACCCACCGACTAGGGCAATATCAGTACCGTGACCTCTATATGTTTTAGCAAATGATTCATACAAGTAAATATCAACAGATAAAGGCTGCTCACCTAATATTCGTCTGATGACTTTACCAATTCTTGCAGCTCCTGCAGTATGAGAACTACTTGGACCAATCATGACTGGTCCAATGATATCGAAAACGCTATTATATTGACCCATATTTTTCCTCCATATTTATTTAATCATTGGTTTTAGTTTACCATAAAGCTTATTCTATACCTTGAATTAAGTCTTTTTTTTATTTAAATATAATGTGATAAAATGGAAAAAAACGTATATTAATTTATGAGTGGAGGAATATAGATGAAAACAGAATTAATTGTTGTTGGAACAGAGCTTCTACTTGGGCAAATAGTCAACACAAATGGGGCATATTTATCAAAAGAATTAGCAGATTTAGGTTATGAAGTTTATTTTGAAACGACGGTAGGTGATAATAAAAAAAGATTAACGGACACAATAGAATTAGCATCTACAAGAAGTGAATTAGTTATCTTATGTGGTGGGTTAGGACCAACTACAGATGATTTAACAAAAGAAGTGGTGAGTGAATTCATTCATGAACCACTAGAGTATGATGAAGAATCTCTAGAAAAAATCTATCATCTGTTTACGTCAAATGATAAAAAAATGCCTGAAAATAATAAACAACAAGCTCTAACATTTAAGAAAGGGATCACATTAAAAAATCCGACAGGACTTGCATGCGGAATTTTTATTACGGTGAATGATGTTAATTATTTACTATTACCTGGTCCACCAAGTGAATTGACAGCTATGTTTGAACAGGTTGCTAAACCTTTACTCAGAAAACTAGCTCCACATCATAAAGAATTAATATCACGTTATTTGCGATTTATTGATATAGGAGAATCACAACTTGTGACAGATTTATCTGATTTAATTGATGCACAGACTAATCCAACTGTGGCTCCCTACGCGAAATCAAATGAAGTAATGTTACGACTTACGGCGCAAAGTTCAGATTTACAAATAGCCAATCATTTACTAGATGAAATGGAAGATAAAATATTAGCTATTGAGAAAGAATTCTTCTATGGCTATGGAGAAGAGTTGACCATACAAGATGTCGCTGTTAATCAATTAAAACAAAAGGGCAAAACTCTTGCGGTGATTGACATATTAACAGATGGACAGTTCTTTACAAAAGGGATTGAGGTGAAAGGTGGGACTGATGTTGTTAAATTTGGATTAGCTCTTGAGAACAAAGACATGTTAACTACAGTATTTGATAAAACATTTGATACAAACGATGATGAGGTGCTTGGAAAAGAAATAGCAACATATAGTTTACAAAAGTTTGGCACAGATTACGTGATGGTTCTCTTAGGAGATTTAAGTCGTGGAAATGATGAATTACCAGAAGGGACTGTTTGGTTTGTCTTAGCTAGTGAAAATGGTGTGGTATGTAAAAAAAGAGTGTTTAAACGTCATCTAGCTTATATGAAGGATGGTGCCGTTAAACACGCATATAATTTTATTCGATTAAATAGTTAAAATAAAACACACGAATATTTGTTCGCTTTTTTCTTGCTTTTTTGAATAAAAAAAAGTATATTATAAAGTGAAGAGATAAATATAACTGGAGGTACATACATGTCAGATAATCGTAAAGCAGCTTTAGATGCTGCCTTAAAAAAAATAGAAAAAGATTTTGGGAAAGGTTCAGTGATGAAACTAGGTGAAAAAGTTGATACTCAGATTTCGACTGTTTCAAGTGGTTCTCTTGCCCTAGACTCAGCTTTAGGAGTTGGTGGGTACCCACGAGGTAGAATCATTGAAGTATATGGCCCAGAAAGTTCAGGAAAAACAACGGTTGCATTGCATGCTATTGCCTCAGTACAAAAAGCAGGGGGAACAGCAGCGTTTATCGATGCTGAGCATGCTTTAGATCCAAAATATGCGAGTGCCTTAGGAGTCAACATTGATGAGCTTCTTTTATCACAGCCGGATACTGGAGAACAAGGGCTAAACATTGCTGAAGCACTTGTTTCAAGTGGAGCAATTGATATTGTTGTTGTTGATTCAGTAGCTGCTTTAGTACCAAGAGCTGAGATTGATGGTGAAATGGGAGATTCTCATGTGGGTCTTCAAGCACGTTTGATGTCACAAGCGTTGAGAAAATTATCTGGAACAATTAATAAAACAAAAACAATTGCGATATTTATTAACCAAATTCGTGAAAAAGTTGGTGTGATGTTTGGTAACCCAGAAACAACTCCTGGAGGACGAGCATTGAAATTTTACGCAACTGTTCGTTTGGAAGTTCGTAGAGCAGAACAATTAAAATCAGGAACAGATATTATTGGTAATAGAACGAAAATTAAAGTAGTTAAAAATAAAGTAGCGCCACCATTTAGAATTGCTGAAGTTGATATCATGTATGGTGAAGGAATCTCTCAAGAGGGGGAACTACTGGATATGGCTGCTGATAAGGACATCGTCAACAAAAGTGGTGCATGGTATTCTTATGAAGAAGAACGTATCGGTCAAGGACGCGAGAATGCGAAGAAATATCTGACAGATCATCCAGAAATGAGAGAAGAAATTTATCAAAAAGTTCGTCTAGCATATAATATGGATGGAGTTTCACCAGAAGAAGCGACCGAAGAAAATGAAAAAACTGAAGAAGTATCATTAGATTTAGAAGATTAAAAAATCAACTCCTATATAGATCATTGAATAGTAATGAGTGTTATTTATCGATGATAATATAGAGGAGTTGATTTTTTTCTTTCATATTTGAATCTTTTTTTAAGTTGACACTCCTTTTAACAAAGATTAGAATATATAATGTATAGAAATATATATACTCATATTTTATATACGATTTAGTCATAATGATATGTTTTAAATCTATGAATAACACAATAATAAAGATAGTATGGAGGTGTTTTTATGGCTGCTACGATACTCCTTGCTATCATCGGTTTAATTGTAGGTCTAGCAATTGGCTATTTTATTGCCATGACTCGACATAAGAAGTCTATAGAAGGAGCGAATAATACTGCCACCGGAATTATTCGACAGGCCAAGAAAGAGGCTGAGACTCTAAAAAAAGAGCATTTGTTGGAAGCAAAAGAACTGAATCAACAATACCGATTAGAAATTGAAAGTGAGCTGAAGGAAGAAAGAGCTGAACTAAAAAATCAAGAAAATAGACTATTACAAAGAGAAAATAATCTTGATCGAAAAGATGACTCTTTAGAAAAACGCGAACGCTCACTTGAAGACAAAGAGGAGAAACTTGATTCAAGGAAGCAATTGATTGATGAGCGGGAAAAAGAGGTATCAACCCTAATTGAAAAGCAAGAGATAGAACTCGAACGTATAGCAGGTCTATCTAAAGAAGAAGCACAAACAATTATTATGGATGATATGAAAGTTGAATTGTCTCATGATAGAGCCATGTTGATTAAAGAAAGTGAACAACGTGTGAAAGATGAAGTTGATCGCAAGGCACGCAATATGTTGGCATTAGCCATTCAAAGAAGTGCGGCAGATCAAATTTCAGAGTTAACAGTAACGGTTGTTACATTACCTAATGATGATATGAAAGGTCGTATTATTGGTCGAGAAGGACGAAACATACGAACACTTGAAACATTAACAGGTATTGATTTAATTATTGATGATACACCAGAAGCAGTGGTATTATCAGGTTTTGATCCAATTAGACGTGAAATCGCACGTATAACTTTAGAAAAATTAATCCAAGATGGTCGTATCCATCCAGCTAGAATTGAAGAGATGGTGGAAAAATCTCGCAAAGAAATGGATGAACGTATCAGAGAATATGGTGAAAACGCAGCATTTGAAGTAGGAGTGCATTCACTTCACCCAGATTTAATAAAAATACTTGGTCGCTTAAGATTTAGAACAAGTTATGGTCAAAATGTATTAAATCATTCGATAGAAGTAGCGAAATTAGCTGGAGTTTTAGCTGAGGAGCTAGGAGAAGATGCCACTCTAGCAAGACGTGCGGGATTATTACATGATATTGGTAAAGCACTTGATCATGAAGTTGATGGCTCACACGTAGAGATTGGAACAGAGCTTGTAAGTAAGTACAAAGAAAATCCTGTTGTGATTAACGCTGTTGCCTCTCACCATGGTGACGTAGAAGCAACGTCAGTTATTTCAGTACTTGTTGCTGCTGCCGATGCATTATCAGCTGCTCGACCAGGAGCTCGTAGTGAATCATTAGAAAATTATATTAAGCGTCTTGAACGTTTAGAAGGTATTGCAAATGACTTCCCCGGAGTTGACACAAGTTTTGCTATTCAAGCCGGTCGTGAGATACGTGTGGCTGTTAAACCAAATGAAGTAACAGATGATGAAGCAGTTATTTTAGTACATGACATTCGTAAACGCATTGAAGAGGAACTTGAATATCCAGGGCACATTAAAGTAACTGTTGTTCGTGAAGTACGAGCGGTAGATTATGCTAAATAGTATTTATTGAAAAGACTCAGAGAAATCTGGGTCTTTTTTATTGTCTCATGTGTATTGTTAGTGAATTAGAAAACAAAATAATTTATTGACAAGAATAAAAGTTAATACATCAACTTTTCATCTATATATAGTGGTTTTTAATTAAAAAATAAAATTAAAACACTATATATAGTTGAAAAAAGACTCTCGTTGGGATAAGATATAAGTTGAATACATAAAGGGAGTTCGATGGTAATGATTGAAGAAACAGAATTAAATGAAAAAATGAGCTATCTATCAGAAGGAATTGATATGATAAATGTCATTAAAAGAGATGGTCGTACAGTTGATTTTGATGCTAAAAAAATAACAGAAGCCTTATTAAAAGCTGAGAATAAAGTAAATGGTCCAGTTGATGAATTATCGACAAAAAAAATTGAAGCACTTGTGCAAAAAATCGTATCAGAAATTAGTGAGCGTTTTTCTAAGGACGTCAAAATTTATGAGATACAAAATATTGTTGAGCATATTTTATTGGAAAATAGAGAATATGCTCTTGCACAAGAATACATTAATTATCGAACTAAACGAGATTTTGAACGAGCAGAATCGACAGATATTAATGTTACAATTGGTAAGTTGTTAAATAAAGATCAACGATTAGTAAATGAAAATGCAAATAAAGATAGTGATGTTTTTAATACTCAACGTGATTTGACAGCAGGGATTGTAGGAAAATCAATTGGCCTAAAATTATTGCCTTCTCATGTAGCGAATGCTCATCAAAAAGGTGAAATTCATTACCACGATTTAGATTATCATCCATATTCTCCAATGACGAATTGTTGTTTGATTGATTTTGAAAGCATGTTAAATAATGGTTTCAAAATAGGAAATGCTGAAGTGGAATCACCTAAGTCAATCCAAACAGCTACAGCACAAATTTCTCAAATCATTGCGAATGTGGCATCTAGTCAGTATGGTGGATGCTCGGCAGATAGAATTGACGAGTTTTTAGCGCCTTTTGCGAAAAAAAATTATGAAAAGCATTTAGAAGATGCGAAACAATGGATAGATGACGAGTCTAAGCATGATGAATATGCGAAACAAAAAACCAGCAAAGATATCTACGATTCTATGCAAAGTTTAGAATATGAAATCAATACACTATTTACTTCTAATGGTCAAACGCCTTTTACCTCGTTAGGTTTTGGTCTTGGTACAGATTGGTTTGAGCGAGAAATTCAACGTGCGATTTTCTTGAATCGTATTAAAGGACTTGGAGGGGAACATCGTACAGCGATTTTTCCAAAATTAATATTTACCATTAAAGATGGTGTAAATTTAAAACCGACAGACTCAAACTATGATATCAAAGAATTAGCATTAGAGTGTGCAACAAAAAGAATGTATCCTGATGTATTGAATTACGACAAAATTGTAGAATTGACTGGTAGTTTTAAAGTACCAATGGGTTGCCGATCATTTTTACAAGGTTGGAAAGATGAAACAGGAAAAGAAGTGAACGCTGGAAGAATGAATTTAGGTGTGGTGACACTTAATTTACCACGCATTGCTTTGGAAGCTAGTGGCGATAGAGAGAAGTTCTGGTCTTTATTAGATGAACGTTTAGCTACGGCAAAAGACGCGTTAGTTTTTCGTGTGAAGAGATGCATTGAGGCAACACCAGCTAATGCACCGATTTTATATATGTATGGGGCGTTTGGTGATAGATTGAATAAAAATGAGTCAGTTGATAAATTATTTAAAAACAAACGTGCAACTGTGTCACTTGGTTATATTGGGTTGTATGAAGTAGCTTCATCATTTTTTGGTGGAGAATGGGAAGATAATCCTGAAGCAAAAGAATTTACTTTAGAGATTTTGAAATATTTAAAACAACATACAGATTCATGGGGTGATGAGTATGGTTATCACTTTAGTGTGTATTCGACACCAAGTGAGAGTTTAACAGATCGTTTCTGTCGTTTAGACAAAGAAAAATTTGGTGAAATTGAAAATATTACAGATAAAGAATATTATACGAATAGTTTTCATTATGATGTAAGAAAAAATCCAACTCCTTTTGAAAAATTAGATTTTGAAAAAGATTATCCTAAATATTGTTCTGGAGGGTTTATTCACTATTGTGAGTACCCAGTATTACAACAAAATAGAAAAGCATTAGAAGCTGTTTGGGATTATGCGTATGATAAAGTTGGTTACTTAGGGACCAATACCCCAATTGATCACTGTTATGAATGTGGTTTTGAGGGAGATTTTAATCCAACTGAACGTGGTTTTGAATGCCCACAATGCCACAATAATGACCCAAAAACATGTGATGTAGTAAAACGAACATGTGGCTACTTAGGTAATCCACAAGCAAGACCAATGGTTCATGGTCGTCACAAAGAAATATCATCACGAGTAAAACATATGAAATAAAAAAGAGTATCAAACTCTTTTTTATTTTTTAAAGGAGTATAGAAATGAGAAATCCAAAACCAAAAGAGTGGGAATCTACTAAATATAGTAAAGGGTACATTGCTGATTATAAACCATTTATGTTTGTTGATGGTGAGGGTGTTAGATGTAGTATTTATGTCAGTGGGTGTTTATTTGCTTGTAAAGGCTGTTTTAATCGTGCGATTCAAAATTTTAACTACGGCACTCCTTATACAAAAGAATTGGAAGATAAAATTATTGAAGACTTATCTCATGATTATGTTCAAGGATTGACTTTATTAGGCGGAGAACCTTTTTTAAATACCGAAGTGTGTTTGTCGCTAGTAAAACGTGTTAGAGGTGAATTCGGTTCGTCAAAAGATATTTGGTCTTGGTCTGGTTATACATTTGAAGAGTTATTGCAAGAAACGGATGATAAACTAGAATTACTTCGTTTGATTGACGTTTTGGTAGATGGAAGATTTGAATTAGATAAGAGAGATTTAACCTTACAATTTAGAGGTAGCAGTAATCAAAGAATTATAGACGTCGCACAGTCGTTAGAAAAATCTAATGTAGTTATTTGGGAAAAATGTTTAGATAAGGAAGCTTACTTTCGATAAACTGGATGAATGCGTAATGTATTCATCCTTTTTTTACGGTTTCATCCTTAAAAAGTTAAATTTATTTGTGATAATTAGCCTATTAAAAATTAGGGGTGTTATACATGATAGTATTCATTAATTTATCTCAAAAGAACACAGAAGCAACACGACAAAAAGTAACAGAAAAACAAGAAATCATCGAAAGATTAGAACTTAAACTAGGGACAATTCCAATATTAGAGTTCATTGATGATGATACAGTCACATCGGATAGTTTGTTTGAGCAGCAATTTTACAATCAATCAGAAACATCTGTTCCTTTGTATAGCAATGAATTAGAAGATTATAGACTATTCATTGAAGGTAGTGACGCAGTTGTCATGTCATCTGATTTACTACAAGAAAACCAGATGTTTTATCAAACCTTATTTCAGAATAAAATAAGCCCCCAACGTATTGTATTTAGCGGAACAACTCCTGCGATAAAAATGGCTCTAGCTGGAGATGAAAAACCATATGCTTTGTGTTTAAAGAAAGATAGGTTACCTGAATTATTATCATTATCTGAAGAAACTCTAATAAATAGTATGCCCTCTGAATTACTAACAGATCCTTTATTTGAGGATGTGCCAATGGTATTTATTTATGATATTAACGGTAATGGGTATGTCATTCATCATGAGGAAATATTTCAGGTATTATGTAACGATGAGACTATAAAGCAGGTTAATCATGAAGGAATGGTGTGCGGATTAGCGGCAGGACTATCTAATAAAGATAATTCAACAGAGGAGATAATAAAACAAGCTATTATTTGTTCGGTCGCAGCAAAAGATTGTGAAGATACTGTATTTGATGAACAGTTTTTTGTAGATAAAATTACTGTTGTGAAACTAGCTTAAAAGAGGTGGAGAACACCTCTTTTTTTTATGAAATAAAATATCCTTGTTTAATCTTGGTTTGAATCCCAAAGTTCACGTCAAGAGACCTCATTTTTTTCGTATGTGATTAATATTGACTGTTAAAGTATTATCATCGACATAACTTTCATCTTTCCATAATTCACGAAGAAATGTTTCGCGTTTGATCACTTTACCAGGATGTTTAAACAAAATAACGAGTAAACGACATTCATTTTTACTTAATTTAATACAGTGATGTTGTGTTCTTAAAGTATTATTTTCAGTATCTAGAGTAAGCCCATTGTGAGATGGTAATAAATTGAGGTTGTTTTTCATTGATTGTATCAAAATAAAAAATCATCAGGAGTTACAGATATCACATGATAGCCATTCTTCGTTAAAAGCTGTGTAAGTGTTTTTTTAATGCATGGTTAGGTTCAATCAACATAATCGTCATAATATCGCTCTTTTAATTAACTTTTTGATTGATATTATAAATAAATTGATAAAGCGAGACATAGGTCTTAAGGTCGAAAAATCAATCCGTCTTTTTATTTTCTAATGCCTATCTTTTTATATTTCCCATAATAATGTTATACTAAAATCAGTGAAAAATTTAAAAGAGGTGACTAGTTTGTTAGATAAAAAAGAAGAACTATTTTTAAAAGAATTAACGGACGCAAAAGGTGTACCTGGAAACGAAACACAGGTAACTGAAATCTTTAAAAAATATGCCGAACCATATGCTGATAAAGTATTATTTGATGGGTTAGGTGGAATTAACGCACGTCATATTGGTGAAAAAGAAGGACCGCGTGTCTTAATTTCTGGTCACATGGACGAAGTTGGTTTCATGGTAACTAAAATCACTGATAAAGGATTTATCGAATTTCAAACATTAGGTGGTTGGTGGGGACAAGTTATGCTTGCTCAACAAGTGACCATCACAACATCAACAGGTAAAGAAATTCATGGCGTGATTGGATCGAAACCACCACACGTATTATCGGCTGAAGCAAGAAAGCAACCATATGATATAGCTGATATGTTTATTGATATTGGTGCCACAAGTAAAGAAGAAGCAACTGAGTGGGGCATTAAACCCGGTGATATGGTAACACCTTTTATCGAATACAAACGCTTAAATGGTTCAAAATACTTATTAGCTAAAGCTTGGGACAATCGTATTGGAACTGCTGTGTCATTAAAAGTGTTAGAAAACTTAGCGAAAGAAGGACACCCAAATATTTTATTTGCGGGAAGTAACGTGCAAGAAGAAGTTGGATTACGCGGGGCAAGAACTAGCACGCATTTAGTCAATCCAGATATTGCATTTGCTCTTGATACAGGTACAGCTGGAGATACTCCAGGGATGACACCAAAAGAAGCAGATTCTGTGTTAGGTGAAGGACCACAGATTTTAATTTTTGATGCCTCAATGATTCCACACAGAAAATTACGTGATTTTGTCATTGATGTAGCAGAAGAACTGGATATTCCATTCCAATACACTGTTATCACAGGTGGAGGAACAGATGCTGGTATGCAACACTTAACACGTAATGGTGTACCATCACTTGCGATTACAGTGGCAACCCGCTACTTACATTCACATACATCTATTATTCATGAAGATGATTATTTGAATACAGTGAAATTAGTGACAGAAGTAGTAAAACGACTAGATGCTGATAAAGTGAAAGAGTTAACGTCGTACTAATCTAAACTAAACAGGTGCTTTGAAAAGAGTATCTGTTTAGTTTTTTATAAAAACAAAATTGTATCAAAAAAAGCAGCTTTTAGATAGGTTTTAGGGGTTAGTTCGGGAAATATATTAAACTATTTGTATCTTTTATTGACTCGTCGTAGGATATTATTGTATGGAAAGGAAGACGTGTAATGAAAATTACGGTACTAGGTTTTTGGGGAGGCTATCCCTATAAAGGAGAAGGCACCACATCATATCTTGTTCAATCGGAGGATTTTTCACTATTATTGGATGCGGGAAGTTCCACGTTAATTCGATTAGAAGAAAAACTTGATCCGTTAACGTTAGATGCGGTGCTTTTAACACATTATCATCATGATCATATTGCAGATTTAGGTGTGTTACAGTATTTGCGTCAGTTAAAACCTACAACGCCAGTTGAAGAATTAAATATTTATGGTCATACTGAAAACGAAGACAAGTTTAAAGAATTAACAATGCCAGGAATTTCAAAAGGTATAGCTTATCAGGAACATGATACATTAGAGATTGGACCATTTTTAATAACATTCAAACGCACGATTCATCCTGTACCATGTTTTGCTACTAGAATTGTTGAGAAGAAGACGGGGAAAGTATTTGTTTTTACAGCAGATACTGGCTATTTAGATGGGTTGTCTGATTTTTGTCAGAAGGCTGATTTATTGATTACAGATACATATTTCTTAGAAGGAAATGAAAATCATAAAGCACATCTAACAACAAAAGAAACGGGAGAACTAGCTAAAGAAGCAAACGTGTCACAAGTTGTGATTAGTCACTTGAATCAATCTCTAGCTTTAGAAGACGTTTTGTCACAGACACAATATTATGCAGAAGATATTCCAGTTCAGCTAGCAAAAATTAATTTAACTATTACATTATAAGGAGTTGTACCCATGATTTATGTATCAAATGAAGAAATAACAGACCCAAGAATTAACTTAGCGATTGAAACGTATTTAGTGCAAGAGATGCCACTAGATGAGCCGATTTTATTATTCTATATTAATGAACCATCTATTATTATCGGGCGTAATCAAAATACAATTGAAGAAATCAATGTTGATTATGTTGAAGATAATGGTATCCACGTGGTTCGTCGTTTAAGTGGTGGTGGCGCTGTTTATCACGATGAAGGAAACTTGAACTTTAGCTTTATCATGCCGGATGATGGTGAATCTTTTAGAAATTTTGGTAAGGTAACGCAACCAATCATTGATGCTTTACATGAGCTAGGTGTAGAAGGAGCAGAGTTAAAGGGAAGAAACGATTTAGTTATCGATGATAAAAAATTCTCTGGAAATGCGATGTATACCACAAATGGTCGTATGTTTGCTCATGGTACGTTGATGTTTGATAGTGATGTAAACGAAGTTGTTAATGCATTAAAGGTGAGAAAAGATAAAATTGAGTCAAAAGGAATTAAATCAATTCGATCTCGAGTGACAAATATCAAACCATTTTTATCTGATGATTATCAATATATGTCTACAAAAGATTTTAGAAAAGAAATTTTATTAAAAATATTTGAAACAACAGATATTAATGATGTGAATGAATACAAACTAACGGAAGAAGATTGGAAAAAAATCAATGCGATTTCGGATAGATTATATCGTAATTGGGATTGGAATTATGGTCGTTCGCCTGAATTTGATATCGTTCGTCGTAAAAGATTCCCGATAGGATCAATTGAAGCTAAAATGAATGTCTCTGATGGTGAGATTAAAGACATTCGTATCTTTGGTGATTTCTTTGGGTTAGGTCAAATTGCAGACGTTGAAGGCATCTTAACGGGTGTGAAATATGATAAAGAATCCATAACAAAAGCAGTAGAAGAAATAGATGTCAAAAAATATTTTGGTAATATTGAATCAACAGATTTGGTTGAATTATTATATTAACAAGTAAAAAGCGAAACTCGGTTTAAGAGTTTCGCTTTTTTGTTATTTAGTTGATTCTGTTGTTTCTTTCTTACTAGAATCTGTCGATTTAGTTTTTGAAGATTTACTTTCTTTAGAATCAGAAGTTTTACTTTCACTTGTTTTTGTTTCTTTTTGTGGTAAATAAGGAGTTAAAATATCTTTATATTGAGAATCTTTGATTTTAACATTTGCTTTATCTAATTCTTTACCAATAACTTCTTGTTGGAATGTAGCATCTGCAATTTTAGTTTGCTCGAAGATTTCTTTTAATTCTTTTTCATAAGGTTTATAATCATTACCTTTTTGTTTGTTTTTAACCATTTTTACAATGTAGTAGACATCTGCTCCTGTTTGTTGATTTTGAACAGTAATTAGGTCAGAAACTTTGCCATTCTCTAATTTATAAGCAGCCTCTTTCACCTCATTAGGTACAGTGACACCAGCAGGTTCAGTTGTTGTTGTCGAATCAAATTTTACTTTTCCACCATCTTCTTTAGTAGTAGTATCGTGAGAGTCACTTTTCGCAACTTTTGTAAAATCTTCCCCATCATTTACTTTTTTCAATGCCTTTTCAGCATCTTCTTTAGAATCAAAAGACATAATTTGAGTTTCTACTTGTGGGTGGTATGTTTTCCAAGTTTCTTTAAGGTCAGCATCCGTTACTTTGATATGAGATTTTAACATTTCTGTAAAGGCTAAACTTTGTTTAATATTTTCCTTGAATTGTTTTGCTGTCATATTATTTTGTTTTAATAATGCTTCGAACGGTTTTTTACCACCATTTTGTTTTTCGTAAGATGCATATTGTTTATCAATTTCTTTTTGGTCTACTTTATTGCCATAGTCATCTAATGTGATTTTTTGAATAATCATGTTCACTAGAGTTTCAGATGAAGTTGAACTTTTCTTTAATTCATCAAAAAATTGAGAGTCGGTGATTTTACCGCCTTTCATTGTAACGATGTCCTTACCACCTGAACATCCCGCTAATGTAATCATGCTAAGCAACGCAACAGCTGCTAATTTAAATTTCTTGTTTTTCATGTTGAGTCTCCAATCTAGTTTTCAGTAAAAATTATGAATTATCATAAACATGTTTATTATTATACCATAAAAAGAATTAAACAAAATACCTATTCAAAAAAGTTAAGTAGAATTTATAAATTATTTAAAACTTTATTGTTCAAGAGCTTCTTTGAAATCGTTTATATCTTTCTCTATTTTAGCTAATTGTTCTTTCATTTTTTCTAGGCGTGGCTTTGCTTTGAATTCAAATTTCTTAATACTTTTTTTGGTTTCTTTTTCAAAAGTTGGTAATAATTCTTGAGATAGAGCAGTTAATTGATTTGCTTGAACTTTAGTTGTATCAATCTGATTACTTAACGATAAAAGAAAATTAATGTTTTCTTCTATTTTGTTAGTCATCAATCGTTGAGTTTCTTTTCCAGATCTAGGAGCAAGTAAGAGTGCTGCACCACCACATAGAGCCCCACCTACTAAAAAACCTTTGATAAATTTTTTGCCAGAAAATTGTTTTTTATTTCCTTTTTTCCCCACTATAAAATCTCCTTGTTAATTGATTGAGCGATTGTTGCCATATCATTTGTCGTATATTTAGAGCCATTATCTGCAAACGTTATTGAAAAATCATCTTCTTTGCCGTATCGTGGAATGAGGTGGATATGTGAATGAAACACACTTTGGTAAGCAGCTTCTTTGTTATTATTTACGATATTTAATCCAACGACATCTGGAAAAGCTTTTTCAATCGCACGAGCAATTTTAGGAACTCTAGCAAATACTTCAGCTGCTAGTTTCTCATCGTATTCAAAGATATCTGTTACATGTTTTTTAGGAATGACCAATGTGTGTCCTTTAGTTGTTTGTGTAATATCTAAAAAAGCATACACCATCTCATCTTCATAAACAGGATAACTAGGTATCTCTTTTTCTATTATTTTACAAAAAAGACAATCTGTCATGTTTTATTCCTCCTAATTTGATTGGGTTTTAGCTACAGTGTACCACTATAACAATTGATTTAAAAGTTCGAAGAGATGAGATTAAAAAAAGTAAGTAAATGAACGAATTATGATATAATCATTCTAGTATATATTGGAGGAAAAATAATGAGTTTAAAAATAGAAAACTTAACAGGAGGCTACGGTCATGCTCCTGTATTAAAATCGGTTGATTTTGAAGTGAAATCTGGTGAGATGGTTGGTTTAATCGGCCTTAATGGTGCGGGTAAAAGTACCACGATTAAACATATTATCGGCCTTTTAAATGCACAAAAAGGAAAAATCACAATTGATGATGAGACGATTTTTAGTGCACCAGACTCTTATCGTAAGAAAATTGGATTTATTCCAGAAAGTCCAATATTGTATGATGAATTGACATTGAGAGAACATATTGAAGTAACAGCTATGGCTTATGATATTCCAAAAGATGAGGCATTAAAAAGAGCGGAGTATCTATTAAAACTATTCCGTTTAGATAATAAATTAGATTGGTTTCCAACTCACTTTTCAAAAGGGATGAAACAAAAAGTGATGGTTTTGTGTGCCTTTTTAACCAAACCAAGTTTGTATATCATCGACGAACCATTTCTAGGATTGGATCCATTAGCAATTAATGCTTTACTTGAATTAATGAATGAAATGAAAAAACAAGGGGCAGCAATTTTGATGTCAACACATATTTTAGCGACTGCAGAAATATATTGTGACAGATTTGTTGTCTTACATAATGGTGAAGTTAGAGCAAATGGTACGATGGAGGAGTTACGTAAAGAGTTTCATCTGCCAGGTTCTTCTTTAGATGATATTTATCTATCCCTCACAAAAGAGGAGGAGAACTAATGTTAGATTTTTATAAGTTACGCCTGGCTAAACATCAAAAAAGAATGTTCAAATATTTAAAATATGTTATGAATGACCATTTTATTTTAATCTGTATGGTAGGTTTAGGTGGTTTTGGCTACTATTATTCTGAATATTTAAAGAATTTGACGCCAGCAGTGTCATGGGTGCCAATTGTCGTTGGACTGGTCTGGTTTATCAGTTTATTTGTGGGAAGGTTAAGCACGTTAATGCAAGAAGCAGATGCTGTCTTTTTAATACCAAAAGAAAGAGCGATGACAACCTATTTAAAAAGAGGGCTGAACTATTCAACCATTTTTCCGACTATTGCGATATCATTAATTGTTGGTGTAACATTTCCGTTAGTGGCTATTACCAAGTCAGTTGATTTTTCTATGACACTATTTATTATAGCTAGTTTATTAGCTTTAAAATATGCAGATCTTTGGATTCAATTAGAATCACTGTATCTTGATTCTGGACAAAACGTAACAACTCACCGAATCATTTGGACGTTAGGGGCAATTGGAAGTTTATTTTGCAGTTTATATGTTTCGTTTTATGTAGGTGTTGCAGTCGCATTTGTTATTAGTATTGCATTAGTGATGTTGAGTAAAAAAACACTTGAAAGTAGCCAGTTAAACTGGGAAAAAAGTATTCAAGTTGAGAGAAAACGTATGAAACGTCTTTATTCGTTCTTTAATTTATTTACAGATGTACCAGGGTTGTCATCTGATGTACATCGTAGAAAATATTTAGATGGCTTGCTAAATCGAATAAAAAAAACATCAGAAAATACGTATCTTTATCTATATGCCAGAGTAGTAGCTCGAGGTTCTGAGTATAGTAGTTTAACGATTCGTTTAATTCTTGTCGGGATGGTCTTATTGTTTTTTACTAAGTCATTTTGGTTGATGGCAATATTAGGTAGTTTGTTTATTTATCTATTAGGATTTCAATTGATACCAATTTATCACGCCTTTGATTATATGTTAATGACGCAATTATATCCTATCTCATATAAATTAAAGCACAATTCAGTTTTATTTATTATTAGAAGTGTCATTGGTATCATGACATTGATATTTAGTCTAGTAGTAGTAGTTGCTTTGCCAAATAAGCTAGATGGTATTAAACTAGCTTTAGTATTTGTTATGGTATTTGTTTTATTATCTTGGAGTTACTTACCAATGAAACTAAAAAAAATGGAAAAAATGGAAAATAGGTGAAAAACTTAATAGAAAATATGTTATACTGAGTTTTCGAAATAGGTCAGCGAAACGATGGTAAAGGTGAGTAAAGGATAATGATGGAGAGTAATGAACATGTTTAATTTTGATAAAGCCTGGAATCTCCAACCAATCAAAGGAGATACCGGAAAAGCTTATAAGGGTATGAAGGAAAATGAGAGAGTCTTTATTAAGCGTAATTCAACTCCTTTTTTGGCCGCATTATCTCGTGAAGGATTAACACCAAAATTGCTTTGGACAAAAAGGACAAGTAATGGCGACATACTGACTGCACAAGAATGGTTAGAAGGACGGCAATTAGAGATAGATGAGATTTCTGATAATGAAGATGTCGCACATATGTTGCACTATTTACATCAATCAGAATCACTGAAGTCAATGTTGAAGAGAATGGACGGTGCAGAAAAGTCAGTTTTTGATTTTTTACAAGATTATATAACTGATCTACCTAAAGACTTAAAAGAGGATGACTATTTGATGCGAGTGTTTCGTCATTTAGAAAATCATCTACCTCCTTATACATCGGTTCAATTTGTTGCGTGTCATGGGGATGCGATACATAATAACTGGATGCTTGCGTCTAATGGGGAATTATATTTAGTAGATTGGGATTATTCTGTTTTATCGGATCCAGCCTATGATTTAGGAACAATTCTTGGACAATATGTTTCTAAAGAGAGTTGGCCAGATTGGCTACAGGTTTACGGCATCAAAGTTGATGATGAGCTACTAGAGCGAGTCCATTGGTATGCTGGTATGAATTTGTTGCAACAAATTAAAAGAAGCTACCATAGAGAAGAGTTTAAACAAATGTCTAACTATGTTTCTCTATTAAAAAAATTATATGATATTTAAGTAGCTCTTTGACTTTATGTCAAGGGGCTATTTTATAGAAAGGAAAAAACGATGCGTTTAAGAAACAAACCAGGAGCAATGGATACAATTATAGCTAATCCACAGTATATTTTGACTGATGGTAGCCAGTGGAGAGGGAAATGGCAAGACCGTTTTGAAAAAGAGCAACCAATTCATATTGAAGTGGGAAGTGGAAAAGGCCAATTTATTGTGGAGATGGCCAAAGCTCATCCTGATATCAATTATATTAGTATCGAACTTCAAACGAACGCTATGATATCAGTACTAGAAAAACAATTAGAAGAAAAACTGCCTAATTTACAGTTGTTACTAGTTAATGGAGCGGATTTAACTGACTTTTTTGCAGATGGTGAAGTATCTCAAGTTTATTTGAATTTTTCAGATCCATGGCCTAAGAAAAAACATGAAAAACGTCGATTAACGTTTAAAACATTTTTGAAAACATATGAAACTATCTCTAAACCAAAAGCTCAACTTCATTTTAAAACAGATAATCAGGGATTGTTTGAGTATTCACTAGCAAGTCTATCGCGATATGGGATGACTTTAAATCAAGTTTGGCTAGATTTACATCATAGTGATTATGAAGGAAACATAATGACCGAATATGAAGAAAAATTTTCAGCCAAAGGGCAGCCTATTTATCGTTTAGAAGCAACATTTAATAATAAATAAAACAGGCATTTTCGTACACGCTATAGTACGGAGATGTCTGTTTTATTTGATGGTAAAAGAACCGTGAGTTGATTAGTAATAAGCTCTGTTATTGCCCCTTTTGATAGTTGGCAATCATGAAACAACCAGTCTTTGATAGTACCAGTAATGGCAAAAGCAAAAAAGGTCGCGGTTTCTTTTGGTTTGTATGGTAAATCATGTTGGTTAGTTTGATGTGTAAGTAAATAGTAAATGAAGTGCTCAAGCTGATTTGATAGTTGTGCATCAAAGACATAGGACTCAAGTAACGTTTTTTGATAGAACACTTGATTTTTTTCAAAATAATCGACTAATCGTTTTATAATAACCGTCCAATGATCGTAAGTCACGAAGTGTTGTACAATCTCTGTTAGTTCTTGTTGGTATATCCAGACAATTAAATCATCTTTATCAGTAAAATGATCATAAAATGTTTGTCTACGATATTCAGCGTGAGACATAATATCTTTTATTGATATTTTTTGATAGGGAGTCGTCTTTAATAAATCTTTTAGTGAATAGGCGATGACTTTTTTAGTGATTAAAGAACCAGTTGACGCCATGAGAGACCTCCTTTTATTTCCATTGACTATAGAATAACAAGCCAAAAAGAAAAAGACAAATAACTTTTAGTTTTGAAAGCGGACACATAGCAGGAAATGTCCATTACAAAGAAAGCCTTTTCTTTATATAATACAGTCATAGATAAGAAAACGGAGGAAGCAAAGATGAAAAAAATTATTAATCAAACAGACGACATATTAAACGAAATGCTTGAAGGACTCTCTTATGCTTATAGTGATTTAGTGACACGTGTTCCTGAAACAAATGTGATTGCTAAGAAAAATATTTCAGGTAGTAAAGTAGGAATAGTTAGTGGTGGAGGAAGTGGCCATGAACCTGCTCATGCTGGATTTGTAGGAACAGGAATGCTAAGTGCCGCTGTTTGTGGAGAAATTTTCACTTCGCCAACTCCTGATCAAGTACTAGAAGGAATCAAAGCTGCTGATGATGGTGCTGGAGTATTGCTAGTTATTAAAAATTATTCTGGTGACGTGATGAATTTTGAAATGGCAAAAGATTTAGCAGAGATGGAAGGCATTGAAGTTGAAACAGTATTAGTTGATGATGACATTGCGGTAGAAGACAGCACATATACAGCTGGTCGACGTGGAGTCGCTGGAACCATTTTAGTTCATAAAATTTTAGGTCATGCCGCTGAATCAGGTAAAAGTTTAGCTGAGATCAAAGAAATCGGAGACAAACTAGTTAAAGAAATTAAAACATTAGGTGTGGCATTAACTGGAGCAACAGTTCCTGCTGTAGGAAAACCAGGCTTTGTTTTAGAAGAAGATGAAATTGAATTCGGAGTTGGAATTCATGGGGAACCTGGTTATCGTAAAGAAAAATTACAATCATCAAGAAAATTAGCCGAAGAATTAGTTGGAAAATTAAAAGATGAATTTAACTGGAAATCTGGCGATACATATGGTGTGTTAGTGAATGGTCTAGGTGGCACACCATTAATGGAGCAATTTGTTTTTATGAATGATGTAAAGGCTTTACTTGAAGAAGATGGATTAGTTGTTGACTTTAAAAAGGTTGGAGACGTTATGACATCAATTGATATGGAAGGTTTATCATTAACGATGATTCACTTAGATACACCTGAATGGACAGAAGCATTGAAAGCACCTGTTACAACAATTGCGTGGTAAAAAGGAGAGAAATGTATGGAAGCAAAACAAATTATAAAGTGGTTACAACTTTTTACAGATAAAGTTGGTGAAAATAAAGCGTATTTAAGTGAGCTAGATACACCAATCGGAGATGGTGATCATGGTGCCAACATGGCTCGTGGAACGAGTGAAATGATGAAATCTATCGAAGAAAAAAATCCTGAAACACCAACAGATGTCTTTAAGTTAGCAGCTATGACATTAATTAGTAAAGTCGGTGGGGCATCTGGTCCATTATATGGTTCTGCTTTTATGGGAATGACAAAAGCATCAATGAAATCAGATGATTTGGTGACAATTTTAGAAGGTGGCATGAGTGAAATTCAAAAACGTGGAAAAAGTGAGCCAGGCGAAAAAACAATGCTGGATACTTGGTCACGTGTCATTGAATCCCTCAAAGACGGTTCTTTAACAGAAGAAAAAGTGAAAGAAATTGCCGAAGAAACAAAAGAGATGAAAGCAACAAAAGGACGTGCCTCTTATTTAGGTGAACGTTCAATTGGACACATTGATCCAGGTGCTATGTCAAGTAGTTACCTATTTGAAGCTATGATAGAAGCAGGAGTGAAGTAGATGAGTTTAGGAATCGTATTAGTATCACATGTATCAGAGATTACAACAGGTATTACACGTTTAATCAAAGAAGTAGCCAAAGATGTTTCGATTACAACAGCTGGCGGATTGGAAGATAACGGTATTGGAACTAGTTTTGATACGATTATGTCAGCATTTGAAGAAAATGAAGCAGACACTATCCTGGCTTTTTATGACTTAGGAAGTGCTAAAATGAACTTGGAATTAGCAATGGACATGACAGATAAAAATGTCATTTTATATGATACAGCATTAGTTGAAAGTAGTTATACAGCGGCCGCGTTAATACAAGCTGGTGCTGATATAAAAACCATTGAAGAACAATTAAGCGAATTAAAGGTTAAATAATCTAGGAGGAAAGATCATGAGAAAAGCATTTATTAGTCCATCAAAATATGTACAAGGTGAAGATGAATTACTGAATTTAGGTTATTATGTTAAAACATTTGGAAAGACAGCTCTTTTAATCGCACATCAAGACGATATTAATCGTGTGCAAGAAAAATTAGATAAAACAGCAGAAAAATTTGGTATAACATTTATCCCGAGTCATTTTAATGGTGAATGCTCACGTGGTGAAGTAGCAAGATTACAAGCTTTTGCGAAAGAAAATAAAGCAGATTGTGTGATTGGTTTAGGTGGTGGTAAAGCCATAGATACGTCAAAATGTGTAGCTGAAGGAGATAATTTAATTATTGTGCCAACAATTGCTGCAACCGACGCTCCAACAAGTCATTCAGCTGTTTTATATACTGAAGATGGTGAGTTTGATGACTATGCTTACTTTAAACAAAGTCCAAGCGTGGTAATGGTTGATACAACAATTATCGCAAACGCTCCGACAAGATTTTTAGTGTCAGGTATGGGGGATGCGTTATCAACATTATTTGAAGCCCGTGCAACAGCGAATTCATTTTCAAATGTTAACGCTGGATTACCAAATGGTTATGTGACAAAAGAAACAGCACCAGCTAAAAATACGATTGCAGCTTACACATTAGCTAAAGTGTGTTATGAAACATTACTTGAAAATGGCTACAGTGCCAAAATAGCATGTGACAATAACATCGTGACACCAGCATTAGAAAACATTGTTGAGACAAATATCTTATTATCTGGTTTAGGATTTGAAAGTAGTGGTTTAGCTGCTGTTCACGCGATTCATGATGGATTGACTGCATTAGAAGGAACTCATTCATACTTCCATGGTGAAAAAGTTGCCTTTAGTGTGATTTGTCAATTAGTTTTAGAAAATGCCTCACAAAAAGAATTACATGAAGTACTTGATTTTAGTTTATCAATTGGCTTACCAGTTTGTTTAGAAGATATTGGTGTGGAAAGCATTACATTTGAAGAAGCAATGGAAGTGGCTGAAAAAGCATGTATACCTGAAGAATCAATTCATTCTATGCCTTTCCCTATTGTTGAAGAAGAAGTTGCGGCTGCCATTATTGCAGCAGATAAGATTGGTCGTGACTACAAAGCGAAACATAAATAATGATTTAAAGTTTTCAAACAGCCAGAATGCCCTATGCTCTGGCTGTTTATTGTTTTATATACTTATGTTAGACTAGGAAGGAAAAAGAAGAAGGGGGGATGTTATGACACGGATTATCAATAAACCAAAAGATACTGTTTCACAAGTTTTAAATGGTGTGGCATACATTCATCAAGATATCTTACAAAGAATTCCTAAAACAGGTATATTATTACGCAAAGAGTTGACGCCAGATCGTGTCGCAATTATTAGTGGCGGTGGAAGTGGACATGAACCAGCACATTTTGGGTATATTGGAGAAAACATGCTTGATGCTTCAGTAAGTGGACCAATATTTATTCCGCCGACAGCTGGAGAAGTGTTTGAGGCCATTCAAAAAACAGATCAAGGTAAAGGTGTTTTATTAGTCATAAAAAATTTCGAAGCTGATATAAATAATTTTTTACAAGCAGAAAAGCAAGCGAAAGAAGCGGGTCATAATGTTTCCCATGTGATTGTCAACGACGACTGTTCAGTTGAAACGGGAAGTTTTGAAAAAAGACGTCGAGGTGTCGCTGGAACTATTTTTGTACATAAAATACTAGGAGCAGCAGCTAGTGAAGGCAAATCATTAGATGAATTAGTTTCAATAGGAGAAAAAGTCATCAACTCAATGAATAGTCTAGGAGTTGCTTTATCAAGTGGGACAAGTTTAACTGGAGAAACGTCTAACTTTACCTTAGAAAAAGATATGATTTCGTTTGGTATTGGCATTCATGGTGAGGAAGGATACCGAAGCGAACCATTTCATTCGTCAGAACACTTAGCCAATGAGCTATTAAATAAATTACTCGTTCAGTATGATGATTATATTAATAAAAGATTTGCAATCCTTATAAATGGTTTGGGGACAACGACGGTAATGGAGCAGTATGTTTTTTCAAATGATGTCAAAAGGCTGTTAGAGTTAGAGGGTGTAACGGTTGTTTACGCTAAAACAGGAAATTATATGACATCAACTAATATGGCTGGAATTTCATTGACTCTTTTAGAAATTACCGAAGATAATTGGTTAGATTACCTTAAAAAACCAACTAATGCTTTTGCCTGGTAAAAAAATTAATTTATTTTAAAAAAAGGTTGTATTTAAATGAAAGTCATGATATATTAATAAGCGTAGTATATTTGATTCGTTTTAGGAAAATTAACATTCTGTTTACATTTCTCCTATTAAGCGTCACATTTATTGCAACAGAATATGCGTATATGATTACGCGATAATAAGGAGGAAACACAACATGGCAAACGGAACTGTAAAATGGTTTAACGCTGAAAAAGGTTTTGGTTTTATCACTCAAGAAGGTGGAGAAGATGTATTTGCACATTTCTCAGCTATCCAAGGTGACGGATTCAAAACTTTAGAAGAAGGTCAAGAAGTGACTTTTGATGTTGAAGAAGGTCAACGTGGACTTCAAGCAACTAACATCGTTAAAGCTTAATCTAACTTTTAATTAAACAAAACCACTTAAGTTAATTCTTAAGTGGTTTTTTATTTGCTTGAATCAAGTGGCTCGTCGATTACCATACCAAGAGCTAAACCAATGCTAATCATTTGATCCATATTTACGATAAGTCCTTGAATTTTATCAGGAGAAAAGTATAGCTGTTCAAAGTGACAACTAGATAAATTTAATCCAGAAAAAGTAGTGTTTAGCCAAGTTGATTTTTCAAGGTGGCAGTCATTAAATTCACAATGCTTCCAATCTAAGTCAGAAAACTCGGAAAGTGATAAGTCAGAAGATAACCATCCTGTATATCTAATTTTAGCAAAGTTAAAAGAGGTGTAAGGCATAGTACATTGCTTAAATTCGCAGTGACTTAGGTAAGAATCAGCAAAGTTAACACCAGTTAAACGACAATTTTTAAACAGAACACGATGAAACGAACTGTCAATCCATTCCGTATTGGAGAAATCACAGGAATCAAAAATCGTGTCGCTAATTTCAATAGCCTCACACTGTTGATTGGAAAATGTCGTTTTTTGCCAATGATTTTTATCAATTATTAACCGATTAATTTGGGTAGTATCTTCTTTGGTAACATACAAAAATTGTAAATTATCAAGGGTGTTATTAGATAAATATTCTGGGAAACATGTTTTATCTTCTAGTTTATCTTTTATTAGAATAGGGTGATTTCGTTTCATGTATCATCCAACCTTTCAAATAGTAAAAACGTCAATTTTAAATTAAGTATAACATATTTTAAAAATAGCTAATCAAAAAAATGTTGACTTTTAGATCTAATTCTTATACAATGAAGAAGTTGAGAAATCAAAGCAGAAGCACCCGCTTCTCGCCTTAACAATAAAAATTGTTGGGCTAGATAACGTTTAGTTTTGATATTTTTATCAAACACTATTTTGGTGCGGGGTCTTTATATAATAATAAAGAACTCGTTTTTTTCTGTGTTTTTCTCTAGAATATTCGGAGGTGAATGACCATAGCAAAAGATAATATGGTGAATGACGGCATTCGTGCAAGAGAACTACGTTTAATTGCAGTAGACGGAGAACAGCTAGGTGTTAAATCTAAAGTAGAAGCTTTAAGAATTGCTCAAGAGGCGAATCTTGATCTTGTTTTAGTGTCACCAAACGCTAAACCACCAGTTGCAAAAATCATGGATTATGGAAAATTCCGTTTTGAGCAACAGAAGAAGGAACGCGAAGCCCGTAAAAAGCAAAAAGTCATTAATGTAAAAGAGGTTCGTTTGAGCCCAACGATAGATGTCAATGATTTTAATACCAAGTTGCGTAACGCGCGTAAATTCCTTGAAAAAGGTGATAAAGTGAAAGCTTCTATCCGATTTAAAGGTCGTGCGATTACCCATAAAGAAATTGGTCAGAACGTCTTAAATCGCTTAGCGGATGAAACAAACGATATCTCAGTTGTTGAACAGAAAGCGAAAATGGATGGTAGAAGTATGTTTATCATGCTTGCGCCAAAAACAGATAAGTAGGTAAAAATCTGAGGAGGAAAATAACATGCCAAAAATGAAAACACACCGTGGATTAGCAAAACGTGTAAAACGTACTGGTGGTGGAGGACTTAAAAGACATCGCGCATTTACTAGTCACCGTTTCCATGGAAAAACTAAAAAACAACGTCGTCAATTACGTCGTCCAGCAATGGTATCAAAAGGCGATTACAAACGTATTCGTCAACAATTGACTCGCATGAAATAATTTTTAGTTTTTGATAATAACTAAAAACATATACTGAAATATTGAACAACTCAAGGAGGAATTATCATGGCACGTGTAAAAGGTGGAACAGTAACTCGCCAACGTCGTAAAAAAGTGCTTAAGTTAGCTAAAGGCTACTATGGCTCAAAACATACATTATATAAAACAGCAAAAGAACAAGTGATGACTTCTTATACATACGCATTTAGAGATCGTCGTCAAACAAAACGTAACTTCCGTAAATTATGGATTGCTCGTATTAACGCAGCAGCTCGTATGAATGGTTTAAGTTACTCTAAATTCATGCATGGATTAAAATTAGCAAACATTGATATGAACCGTAAAATGTTAGCTGATATTGCTATTCATGATGCAGAAGCATTTACAACATTAGCTGACCAAGCAAAAGCTGCTTTAGCTAAATAATTTAAAAAGCCTTAGAAAATATTCAATGTTTTCTAAGGCTTTTTTTATTTAGTATGGTAAATAATTTAATAATTTTGTCAGATCATTTATTTGTCCTTGTAAACTTGAACCAATCGTTGTATCGCGAACATATTTTCTTTCAACGGGTCTATCAACAATACGTTTGATAGAAACAATGTCATCATTTTGTAAAATCACTTCTTCTACAGAAGAAAATGGTTTGTGTGCGACTAATTGCATACCATATGAATTGTACAGTAAGGTGTATCCTGCGATTCCTGTTGTCTTTTGGTATGGTTTTGAAAACCCACCATCAATCACTAACATTTTACCACCGGCTTTAATTGGCGTCTCACCTTTAATTTCTTTCACTGGAGTATGACCATTTATAAGGTGGCTATCATCTTTATAGAGACCAAACTCCGATAGAATAAAGGAAATCGTTTCTTCGTTTTCTCTAAGTGTGTAATAAGCATTTTTTTCTTCAATATGCGTGGATTTATCTTCAATAAAGTAACGCTCAAAAGTCGTCATTTCTTTTTTTCCAAATAAAGAAGAGTTCTCACCAGACCATAAGTACCATAATAAGTCTGTATTGAAATCGTCGTATGTTTCTGGACAGGTATAAGCTTTTCTAAGGCTTGTCTCAAAGAAATCTAGCAGTTCTTTTCCTTTATACGACCCGTCAGTTAGTTTAAATTCTTTTAAAGAACCATCTTTATTTAAGGGAACGCATCCATGTATCAGCAGGTTATCATTATAAACCAAGTACATATTTCCTTTTTTGACTAAAAAATCAGTATGTCGTTTTAGTTTTTCAGAGTGGATAAAGTTCTGCATCAGTCTTTCGATGATTTCTTCTTCTTCAGGTGTAAGTACTGAAGGTTTGTCAGGATTGACTGTCATAAAACAAGTATTAGTTAAAGGATGCTCTTTTCCTTTTATCGAGACAGTTAACTGGTCAAAATTTGTATGTGACAATAGTTTGCGGTGATCCATATCAAATTCAGGTCGTCTTTGAACTAGTTGTTCTTCTAGTTTGAATTGTAAGATAGCTGCAGCCTGATGCATTTTAGTTGTTTCTAACAGTTCTTCTTTAGAAGAATAGGTTTCAGGTGTTGGTTTTGGTCTAAAGGCTTCGTTATCTAGGTAATATTTTTCAGCATAAGTAAGTAGTGGTCGCAAATTAATGCCATAAGTATCTTCTATTATATCTAAATTATTATAACGAGCGGATATTCGAATAATATTCATCATACATAACGGTGATCCAGCAGCTGCTCCAATCCAAATAATATCATGGTTTCCCCACTGTATATCAACAGAATGATAATCAATTAAGGCGTCAATGATTTTATCAGGTTCAGGTCCTCTGTCGTAAATATCACCGACAACATGGAGATGGTCTATAACAAGTCGTTGAATGGTGTAGCACAAATCAATAATTAAAGCGTTTCCTTGTTTAAGCGTTAAAACATCTGATATGATTTGGTTATAGTATTCTTTTTTATCAGTATTTGTTTTAACCTGATATAAAAGTTCTTCAATAATGTAAGAAAAACGTTTAGGTAACGATTTTCTTAATTTTGAACGAGTATATTTACTTGCACTAAATTTAATTAATCGAATGAGCTGATCAATTGTTTGTCTATACCAATTAGTGTCAATTAGTTTTTCAATGTGTTTGAGTTTTTGTTCTGGATAATAGATGAGTGAAGCAAGTATTTGTTTTTCTTTATCCGTTAATTCGTTATTGAAGACATCATTTATCTTTTCCTTAACGTTTCCAGAGCCGTTACGTAGTAAATGTTGAAAGGCATTAAACTCTCCATGCAAATCACTAACAAAGTGTTCTGTTCCTTTAGGTAAATTTTGAATCGCTTTCAAATTTATGATTTCGCTAATGATGTTTTCTTTATTTTTGTACTGTTTGTAGAGTAAATCAAGATATTTATTTTGTTCTTCCATAATCCCTATACCTTTTCTTTTTTAGGTTAATAGTAGTATATAGAGTTATATTAGTCAATCTATACCAATTAGTAAAATTTACCTAATTGTCAAATGAAGAAAAAGTTTGTATAATTTTAAAGGATTGGAAAGGTGATAAAAATGAGAAATGAAATGATGTATCGTCCAGTGTTAAAAGACGAGATAATCGATTTAATTAGATATAGACAGCCTGAAATGAGTGGAAAAGTTGGAGAAATCCAACAAGAAGCAAAAGAAACAGGAGTGCCAGTTATTCCCAATGAGACGGCTACGTTTCTGCGTTTCTTTTTAAAACAAATAAAAGCCAAAAATGTATTAGAAGTAGGAACAGCGATAGGTTTTTCGGCTAGTCTGATGATTGATGCTATGGGTCCAGATAGTCATGTTACGACGATTGATCGGTTTGATGTCATGATTAGACGAGCAAAAAAAACATTCGAAAAACTAGGAATAGAAGATCAAGTAACACTACTTGAGGGGGACGCTAAAGATATTTTAGGAACACTTGATGGACCGTTTGATTTTATTTTTATGGATAGTGCTAAATCAAAATACATTGAATTTTTACCAGATTGTTTAAGATTGGTGAAAGAAGGTGGCGTGATTATGATTGATGATGTGTTTCAAGCAGGAACAGTCATGCACGACATAAAGGACATTCCTAAAAGTCAAAGAACAATTTATCGAAAATTGAATAAATTATATGATGCTGTACTTGGTCATGACGATTTATCAGTGACGATCTTGCCACTAGGTGATGGCGTATTGATGATTTCAAAAGAAGTTGAAGAAGTGAATTTAATAGTTGATTAAAGAATGTGGCGGATACACATTCTTTTTTTTGTTATATTAAGACAATAAAAAAACCAATTGATAAACACCTTATCAACTGGTTTAAATAACGTCGCAGGAGGGATTCGAACCCCCGACCGTTCGCTTAGAAGGCGAATGCTCTATCCAGCTGAGCTACTGCGACTGGATGATTAAAAGTATATGCTGTTTTAAACAACAGAATAATCATAAACAATTTTTAGAGAATAGTCAACAGTTTTTTTATAAAAAATTTTTATAAAAAAAACGACTTAAAAGGAAAGTTAAAAGAAAAAATGGATGATAAACAAACGAAAATTAAAAATACTAGACAAAAAGTAGAAGTATGATGTATACTTACAAAAGTATTGTTGATACTATGGGGAAATTGAACAATATAACAATTAATTTAGGTGTAAGGGGAGTATACAATATGGGGAAAATTGATCCACGAGTTATTAAAACTCGTAAAAAACTAAGACAGGCTTTTTTAGATTTATTAAAAACTCGTAGCTTAAGCGAGATGAATATTAAGGATTTAACTAATCAAGCAGCTGTTACCAGAGGAACTTTTTATTTACATTACCGAGATAAAGATACATTTATTGAGACGATTATGGAAGAGATTATTGAAGATTTCTATGAATCAGTCATTGAGTATGTACCTTATCAAGGCGATGACGAGAAACAAATTCCAAGAATTGTTTTAGATAAAGTGTTTGCTTATATTGGTAACTCACCAGAGTTTTTTGTCACGCTGCTTAATGAAAACGATGCAGAAGACTATCGTGTGCTATTTAGCGAACGTTTATACGACTATGTCTTAGCTCATGTAAATTATGGTAACTCTATCCCAGTTAGAAAGATGCCAAAAGAATTAGTGAATAACTTTGTTGTTTACTCATTGTTAGGTATTGCAAATGCTTGGGTGAATGAAGGACAAATTTATGCTAATCATTATATTGCAGCAATGGTTTCTAAGATGTATCGTTCTGAATTATTCATAGAAGTTGGATTATCAGACTTTTTTGTATCAGAAACAATCTAAATTTAACGAGAATGGTCAAAAGTTGTTGACCATTCTCGTTTTTTTTGGTATCATGTTAATGTTGTATTTGTGTGCACCACAACTACAACCGCACGAAACAAGTATTAAGAACGCGAGTCGCTTGTGACGGCGAGTCTAAGTAAAGAGAAGGAGGTGCGGAACAAACATGTACGCTATTGTAAAAACTGGTGGAAAACAAGTTAAAGTAGAAGTAGGTCAAGCAATTTACGTTGAAAAATTAGACGTAGAAGCTGGCGGTAAAGTTGTGTTTGATGAAGTCGTTTTAGTAGGTGGAGAATCAACAAAAGTTGGTACACCACTTGTAGAAGGAGCAACTGTTGAAGGAACTGTTGAAAAACAAGGAAAACAAAAGAAAGTTGTAACTTACAAATACAAACCTAAAAAAGATAGTCATCGTAAACAAGGTCATCGTCAACCTTATACAAAAGTTATGATTGAAGCAATTAATGCCTAATTCTTAGAAAGTAGGTATGCTTGTGATACAGGCTAAATTTAAGCAAACTGAGACCGGTGAGTTTTTATCATTTGAAATGGATGGACATGCTAAATCAGGGCCTTTTGGCTATGATATCGTGTGTGCTGCGGCCTCTGCTTTATCTATCAATACGATAAATAGTATTAATGAGTTAGCAGGTTATACGCCCATCTATGATATGGAATCAGGGTATCTTTATTTTGAAAGATTAGAGTCTTTATCAGATAGACAAATTGATATAACAAATCTTTTGGTTCACAGTTTATTGATTGGGTTACGCTCAATCGAAACTGATAATCAAGCATTTATACAAGTTAAACTTAGTCAAGGAGGTGTAAATCCATGTTAAAAATGAATCTACAATTATTCGCCCATAAAAAAGGTGGAGGTTCTACTACTAACGGTCGTGATTCAAGATCAAAACGTTTAGGTGCTAAACGTGCTGATGGTCAAACTGTATCAGGTGGATCAATTTTATACCGTCAACGCGGAACAAAAATTTATCCAGGTGAAAACGTTGGTCGTGGTGGAGATGATACATTGTATGCAAAAGTGGACGGAGTTGTTCGTTTCGAACGCAAAGGACGCGAAAAAACACAAGTATCTGTTTATCCAGTGGCTAAATAATTTACTAATTAAAGCAACTTATTCAATAGAGTAGGTTGCTTTTTTTTGTTGCGTTTGATTTTATTTCACTCATAAGTTTGTTATAATAAAAAGTAGCATAATGAAAGAGGGCGACGTAAATGATGGAACGTGTAGAAAAATTACGAAGTAAAATGGTAGAACGTGGAATAGATAGCTTTTTAATTACTAATTCATATAATTTAAGATACTTAACTGGTTTTACAGGAACGACGGGTGTAGCGTTGATTACACTAGATAAAGCCTATTTCATTACGGATTTTAGATATACAGAACAAGCAAGCGAACAATGTAAAGGGTATGAAATTGTGAAAAATGTTGAACCAGTGTTTAATGTAGCAGCTGATTTAATTAATAGTTCTGCAGCACAAAACATGGCATTTGAAGAACAAACAGTGTCATTTTTCCAATATACTGTCCTTGAAGAGTTAGTGAATGTAGATTTAGTCCCTGTTACTGGTATGATTGAAACACTACGTGAAGTGAAAGACGTAGCAGAAATTGAAACAATTCGTAAAGCTTGTCAAATTGCAGATGCTGCGTTCGAGCATATCTTGACTTATATCAAACCCGGCATGACAGAAATTCAAGTAGCTAATGAATTAGACTTTTATATGAGAAGTTTAGGAGCAAGCGGTGTATCATTTGATACAATTGTAGCAAGTGGATTACGTTCAGCAATGCCTCATGGAGTGGCGAGTGACAAAAAAATTGAAGTAGGAGATTTTATTACAATAGACTTTGGTTGCTACTATAATGGCTATGTATCAGACATGACTCGTACGATTTCTTTGGGTGAACCAAGTGAAAAATTAAAAGAAATCTATCAAGTTGTTAAAGACGCACAGCAACTTGTTTTAGATAAAGCTAAACCAGGTATGACAGGTGTGGAACTTGATGCGATTGCAAGAGATTACATTACTGACAAAGGGTACGGCGAAGCGTTTGGGCATTCGACAGGTCATGGTATTGGTTTAGAAATTCATGAAGGTCCTAATGTGTCTAAATTAGCTGAAAAAACATTTGTTCCAGGTAATGTCATTACAAATGAACCTGGCATCTATTTACCAGGGATTGGTGGGGTTCGAATTGAAGATGACATGTTAGTAACAGAAGATGGGATCGACCGATTGACACACTCTCCAAAAGAGCTTATTATTTTATAGAAATTTTTGTGAGTCACAAAGGTTTAGGAGGCCGCTATGATATCAGTTAATGATTTAAAAACTGGATTAACAATTGAAGTTGATGGTAATATATATAGAGTAATTGAGTTTCAACATGTTAAACCTGGAAAAGGTGCTGCATTTGTGAGAACCAAACTTAAAAATCTAAGAAATGGCAATACTGCTGAGAAGACATTTCGCGGAGGAGAAAAAGTAGCAAAGGCACAAATTGACAATAAAAAAATGCAGTATCTTTATGAATCTGGTGGTAGTTATGTTTTCATGGATATGGATACATATGAACAGTTAGAATTACCATTTGAAACCATTGAGGATGAATTAAATTATTTATTGGAAAATAGTGAGTGTCATATTATGATGTATGGCACAGAAACTATTGGAATAAATCTTCCAAATACGGTAGAATTAGAAGTCAAAGAAACAGAACCAGGAATTAAAGGAGATACGTCATCAGGAGGCTCAAAACCTGCTATAATGGAGACAGGTTTAGTTGTCCAAGTACCTTTCTTTATTAGTGAGGGTGACCGTTTGATTATTAATACATCTGATGGTTCATATGTTTCTCGTGCATAGTGATAGACTAAAGGAGGAAGTTTAATGTCAGAAAATAAAAATTTGGTATTAAGTAACCAAAACCAAGCAATTGACGGAGAAATTGTTGTTGCTCCTGAAGTGATAGAAGTTATTGTAGGTATTGCTGCATCAAAAGTATCTGGTGTTTATGGCATGCGCGGTAACTTAGCATCTAATGTTGCTGAACTTTTTGGAAGTTCTGTACATGATAAAGGGGTGTATTTAACAAACGATTCAGGAAAAATAACACTAGATCTGTATTGCTTTTTAAATTATGGTGTCTCTGTTCCTAAGACAGCCATTGATATGCAAGAAAAAGTAAAACAGCAAGTTTTTTATATGACAGATTTAGAAATAGCAGAAGTAAATGTGCATGTTGTAGGTGTAGTGCCAGAAAAAACAACATTACCAGATTTAAATGAATTATTTGATTCAGAAAATGAGGAAGATTAGAGTGGGATTAACAAGACACCAGTTAAGAGAAGTAGCTTTTCAGACGATATTTTCGATGATGTACCAAGAAGATGCAGCAATCATTGACTCGATTTCTTATACGTTATCATTGATGGATGAAAAATTTGAGTTAGAAGAAGAAGATTTAGTGATTCCAACCTATTTGGAAGTAGTTGTTACTGGAATCATGGAAAAACAGACTATGCTAGATTCAATCATCGAAAAGCATTTAAAAGGCTGGAAAATTAATCGCTTAGCGAAAGCTGACTTGATTATTTTACGTCTGGCTATTTTTGAAATGTTATATTTAAAAGATGTACCCAATAAAGTATCGTTGAATGAGGCGTTGGAATTAGCAAAAACGTATAGTGATGAAGAATCTAAACGTTTTATTAATGGTGTATTATCATCTGTTTTGAACGATATCGAAAATTAAAAATAATTAACAAAGAGGCTGACCCAAAAGTCTTAAAATAGAAATCCCATGAAATCCGTTAATTATAACGTTGATTTCATGGGATTTCTATTTTGTTAGGTGGGTGATCTTTCAAGAGATGGTAAATTAAAAGAAAGGGCCGATAAGCTTGAGAGCGAATTATCGGAAAAAGAAGTGTTTACAGAATTAATCAAAAGTAAAGAACAAGCAATTGGTGAGCTTAATGAAAAGAAGACTGACATAGAAACACAAATTGAGGAATTAAAATCTACTATAGAAACGCAAAAGAAAAATTTAGCAGAAAAAGATGCATATAGAGAAGCGGAAATCGCTGAAATGGAATCATACTATACTGGAGAAGTTGAAAAATACCAAGATCAAGTAAGAGCTACGATGTAGAAAAGAATGCAGTTCTTGAGAAATTAAATGATTTAACAGTTGAAAAAGAAGATTTAGACAAAGAACTTACACACTTAACAAAAGCAAGCAATGAAAAAGATGGCAAACTAGAAAAAGCTGAGAGTATTATAGAAGAAGTAAATACAAATGAAAATGGCTAGTAATTTTTATTGTCGAAATTAATATTCATAGTATAATAAGAACTAATTATAATAAACGCACCTCTAAAGTTTTAGGGTGTATTGTTATGAGTAGTTTTTTATTTATTAGAAGCAAGTATGTTAAAATAGAACGTAATTAAAAAATGAAGGGATGGAGACGATGACAGTAATTTTAGACGGGAAAGCATTAGCCAATAAAATGCAAGCAAATTTAGCTAATGAAGTGGCGGATTGGAAAAGTAAAGGTTACCGTATACCCAAACTAGTAGTAATTCTAATAGGAGAAGACAGTGCTAGTAAAGTATATGTGAAAAATAAAGAAAAATCAGCCCAAAAAATCGGATTCCATTCAGTAGTAAGAAGACTAGATGAAGCAGTTAGTGAGGCAGAGTTGTTAGACATCATTGCAGAGTATAATCAAGATGAAACAGTGGATGGTATCTTAGTACAGCTACCATTACCTAAACATATTGATGAGGAGAATGTGTTACTTGCTATTGATCCTAAAAAAGATGTGGATGGATTTCATCCACTTAATGTAGGAAAACTTTTTGTCGGGGATCCTGATATGCATCCTTGCACGCCTTTTGGTATTATTACATTACTAAAAGAGTATAATATTGAGTTGGTTGGAAAAAAAGTTGTGATAATTGGTAGAAGTAATATCGTTGGAAAACCTTTAATGCATATGATGTTAAATGAAGATGCTACTGTCACTATTACTCATTCAAAAACTAAGAATTTAAAAGAAGAAACATTAACAGCAGATGTATTAGTTGCGGCAATTGGACAAGCTGAGTTTATTACATCTGATTATGTAAAAGAAGGAGCAGTTGTCATTGATGTTGGGATGAATCGAAATAGCGATGGTAAACTAGTTGGGGATGTAGATTTTGAAGACGTGTTACCTAAAGTTAGTGCGATTACGCCGGTTCCAGGAGGCGTTGGTCCAATGACAATAACTATGCTAATGGAACAAACGATGTATCAAGGTAGAAAACATTGTGGAGAGGAAAGCCATGACAACAAGTGATTATTTAACGGTCACAGCATTAACAAAATATTTAAAACGTAAATTTGATGCAGACCCATATTTAGAAAAAGTGTATTTGACTGGTGAAGTATCAAATTTTAGAGCAAGAGTAAATAGTCATCAATATTTTAGCTTGAAAGATGATAAGGCTAAAATTTCAGCAGTAATGTTTAAAGGGGCATACCAAAAACTAAAATTTACTCCTGAAGAGGGGATGAAAGTTTTAGTGGTTGGTCGCCTCTCTCTTTATGAGGCGTCTGGTAATTATCAAATTTATATTGATCATATGGAACCAGATGGAGTAGGTGCTTTGTATCAAGCTTATGAACAACTAAAAGCATCACTAGAAAAAGAAGGATTGTTTAAATTAACACATAAACAATCATTAGTGAAGTATCCCAAACGAATTGCAGTTATCACAAGTCCGAGTGGCGCGGTTATTAAAGATATTATGACCACGATACAAAGACGTTATCCTATTGCACAGTTAGTATTATTTCCGACAAAAGTTCAAGGAGATGATGCTGCAGGAGAAATTGCACAACGAATCAAAGAAGTAGATGCTATTGGCAATTTCGATACGATGATTGTTGGTCGTGGTGGAGGCTCTATTGAAGATTTGTGGTCATTTAATACAGAAGAAGTGGTTCGTGCTGTTTTTGAAGCGAGAACACCGGTTATTTCATCTGTGGGACATGAAACAGATACTACGTTGACCGATTTAGTGGCAGATGTACGAGCGGCAACTCCAACAGCGGCAGCAGAACTAGCAGTACCTGTGTTACAAGAAGAGTTACTTAAAATTCGAGAAAAGCAATCACGCTTGTATCATGCACTTGATAATCAATTAAAACATAAACGTGCTCGATTTGAAAAAGTGAGTGAGTCAGTCATATTTAAACAACCAAATCGATTGTATGAAGCATTTTATTTACAATTAGATAATTTAGATCGACGTTTGAAACAGACTATGAGCACTCAGTTACATGAAAAGCAAGTGAAATGGCAAAAGCAATCAGAAAGATTGATGGTAAAAAATCCGTCTGAATTAATTAAACGACGTCACCAAGAACGAGAATTCTTGGAACAGAATTTACACAGAGCAATGTATCAACTCATTAGTGATAAAAAGCAATCTCTTTATCAAACGACTGAATCACTAGATTTACTGAGTCCACTTAAGACAATGGGGCGAGGGTATAGTTATGTGACTAAGAATAATCATATTGTAAAAAGTGTCTCAGATGTTAAAATTGGAGATGAGATGATATTGAATGTATCAGATGGCCAGATACAAGCAGAAGTAAAAGAGATAGAAAGTGATGGGAAAGCATGAGTAAAGAAAAACAAACATTTGAAGAGTCAATGGAAGAGCTTGAACAAATCATTAAAGGACTAGAATCAGGAGATGTACCGTTAGAAACGGCATTGGAAAAGTTTCAACGAGGAGTTGAGTTAAGTAAAGAGTGTCAAAAGACATTAGCAAATGCCGAAAAAACACTGACTAAAGTAATGAGTCAAGATGGTCAAGAAATTGATTTTGAAGCAAAAGGAGACTAAATATGTCGACATACACTGATTTTGTGACACGACATGCACCAATCATTGAACAAACCATTTGTACATTTTTAAAAAAAGAAACAATAGGTGAAGACTTGTATGACTCTATGAATTATTCGGTAAAAGCTGGTGGGAAAAAATTCCGTCCACTTTTATTTTTGGCGACGTTATCCTTAGTTGGTTACCCAATTACTAATGAAGAATATAAAGTCGCAAGTTCTTTAGAAATGATTCATACCTATTCGTTAATCCATGATGATTTGCCAGCGATGGATGATGATGATTTACGACGAGGAAAACCAACCAATCATAAACAATTTGGCGAAGCCATGGCTATTTTGGCAGGCGATGGCTTATTAACGGAGTCTTTTCATCTGCTTTCTAGTGCGAAGATAGAAGCAACTAAATTAGTTAAGTTGGTAGAAATTCTATCTAGTAGTGCTGGGACAAAAGGTATGATAGCTGGTCAAGTTGAAGACATAGAAGCAGAAGAGCAATCTGTGTCACTTGCTGAACTGCAATTGATTCATGAGAAGAAAACGGGAGCATTGATAAAATCTGCCGTTGAAATGGCATGTGTGTTAGCAAGTGTAAGCCCCATCATTGAAAGTGAGTTAATGACTTATGCAACATCTGTTGGGATTGCGTTTCAAATTCGCGATGACTTATTGGATGTGATTGGTGATGAGGATGTTATCGGGAAACATGTTGGTAGTGATGAAAAATTAAACAAATCAACTTACGTGTCATTGTTAGGGTTAGAAGAAGCCAAAGAAGCGTTTTATACACAATGTGACATAGCCAAAGAAGCATTGCGCCGAACAAAAATTGAATTGGGAATAGACAATACTCAAACGTTACTAGATGAAATATTAAAAGAATTGAAGGAAATATAATGAAAGAAAAAGTCGGCAAAGAACGAGTAGACGTTCTTTTAGTACAACAAGGATTGTGTGAGACAAGAGAAAAAGCCAAACGAACAGTGATGGCTGGTTTGGTATGTGATGAGAAAAATATTCGATACGATAAACCTGGTGAAAAAATACCTATCACGACTGAATTACGTTTAAAAGGTCAAGTATTAAAATATGTGTCTCGCGGCGGATTGAAACTTGAAAAAGCAATAGAGGTATTTGATATTGATTTTTCTAACAAAATCTTATTAGATATAGGTTCGTCGACAGGCGGATTTACTGACGTAGCCTTACAAAATGGAGCTATGATGAGTTATGCTTTAGATGTTGGGTCAAATCAATTAGCATGGAAACTTCGTCAAGATGAACGTGTCGAAGTGATGGAAAAAACTAATTTTAGGTATTCAAAATTAGCTGATTTTAAATTAGGTCAACCGACAATTGCCACGATAGATGTTTCATTTATTTCATTAAAGCTAATAATCCCTGTGTTGCGTGATATTATTTCAAATGATGGAGAAGTAGTTGCTTTAATCAAACCGCAATTTGAAGCTGGAAAAGAACAAGTCGGTAAAAAAGGCATAGTAAGAGACAAAAAAGTTCATGTTGATGTATTGAATAGAATGATAGACATGATGGCAGACTCAAGGTTTAATGTTATGCAATTAGATTACTCGCCTATAACAGGTGGGGAGGGCAATATTGAATTTCTTGCTTATTTAAAACCTTGTGAAGAAGTAGGTAACTATTTAGGAGAAGAACTTCCTGCTCAATTAGTAGAAAGAGCTCATGCTCAGTTAAATGGATAAGAGAGGTCGAACATGAGAAAATCTGAACGACAAAAGTTAATCAAACAAATCATATTGGAAGAAAGTGTTGGCAAACAAGAAGAGTTAGTTATTTTATTAAAAGAACGCGGTATTCCTGTGACTCAAGCGACAGTATCTCGAGATATAAAAGAGTTGAATTTGATTAAACAAGTGGATGAGCATGGAGAATTCAGATATTACCTTCCTAAAAATGACACATCAGAAAAACGTCGCTTGGAAAAAATGATTGAAACATCATTTATAAAAGTCGAAATAATGGATAATTTGGTGAACTTGCAATTAGAGCCAGGAGTGGGTGTCATTATAGGAAAACTTGTTGAATTTGTGTATGAGGATAGTTTGTTTGCCGTTGTTGCTAATGATGATAAATTACTGATTATTACACGAACGAATGAACAGGCACGTATGTTAGAAAGAGAAATTTTATCTATGACATAAGAGGTGAGAAGCGACATGATTCAAGAATTAACAGTTCAAGATTTTGCAATTATTTCTAATTTAACGATTCCTTTTAAAGAAGGAATGACAGTGCTGACAGGTGAAACAGGCGCGGGGAAATCGATTATTATAGATGCGATGGGATTAATCGTTGGTGGTCGTGGTTCAGCTGATTATATAAGAGATGGTGCAGAGAGATGTCGGATTGAAGGGTCATTTTTTGTTTCAGATAATGAAAAAGTTGCTACATTTTTAGAAGATAATGGGATAGAACCAGCAGATGGTCAATTAGTTATTCAGCGTGAAATATATCGCACAGGGAGAAATAATTGCCGAATTAACGGGCAATTAGTTACCACCAAAACTCTGCGTGAGATTGGTCCTTTTATAGTTGATATCCATGGACAAAACGAGCATCAAGAATTAATGCAAGTTCAAAACCACCTAAGATTACTAGATCAATATGCTCCAAGTGATGTAAAAGAACTGAAAGAGATGTATCAAGAAAAATATCAGAAGTATGATGAATTAAAACATAAAGTGACACATCTATTGAATAATGAAAAAGAATTTGTTCAACGCATGGACATGCTGACATTTCAATATAAAGAAATCGAAACAGCTCAACTTGTTGTTGGTGAAGAAGAATCTTTAATAGAAGAAAGACGTCGATTAGTAAACTTTCAAAAAATAATGGATTCATTAAAGAAAGCCTATCAGTATTTAGACAATGAAGAAATCAATGCTGTGAGCTTAAGTGGCGCAGCAATGACCGAGATGGAACAAATAGAGTCTATTGATACAGAATATGCTGAAACGACGGAGTTATTGCGTACAGCATACTATTCTTTGCAAGAAGCAACAGGGAGAATCAACACATCTTTAGAACAATTAGAAATGGATGATGAGCGATTAATTGTGATTGATAATCGACTCGATATTATTAGGCAATTAAAAAGAAAATATGGCGAGACAGTAGAAGAAGTGCTTGCATATTTTGAAGAAATTACCCAAGAGTTAGAATCACAACTAGATACCACAACAGATGTGACTAAATTACAAGAACAGTTAATAGAAATGGAGCAAGAATTACAGGGGATAGCATTAAAACTTAGCGAAAAAAGACATCAAGTCGCAAAAGTATTAGAAGAAAATATCATGTCTCAATTGGCTAGTTTGTATATGGAACAAGCGGTTTTCGAAGTAGCATTTATGCAAACTGATTTAACGATTAATGGAATAGATAAAGCTGAGTTTTATTTATCTACCAATGTTGGTGAGTCATTAAAGCCTTTAACAAAAATTGTTTCTGGCGGGGAATTGTCACGAATTATGTTAGCGTTAAAAACCATTTTTTCAACGACACAATCCATTACTAGTATTGTGTTTGATGAGGTTGATACGGGAGTAAGTGGTCGTGTGGCGCAAGCAATTGCTGAAAAAATTCATCAGATTGGTTCACACTCTCAAGTATTATGTATTACCCATTTACCACAAGTAGCAGCAATAGCAGATACTCAATATTTTATCAGAAAATTGGTTAAAGATAACCGTACACAAACACAAGTTAGTGAGTTGGCTGATAGTGAGCGAGTAAATGAAATTGCGCGTATGCTTTCAGGATCAGATGTCACTGAGTTGACGAAAGAACATGCAAAAGAATTGCTTGATTTAGCAAAAAAATAGCGTTGATCCCATAAGAGGTCAACGCTATTTTTTTAGATTACACCAATCGCTGCTAATGAAGATAATACAATCCCACCGACAGTTACAATAATCATAATCCAAACGACAACTTTCGTGATTTTGCTAAATGTTGATTTTGGCTTTTTATCCATAGTTTAAAATTCACTCCAATTATATAGTCATTACTATGTATTTTACAATGAGGAATATCTAAATAGCAAGAAAATCAATTAAATGTAAAAATATCCTTAAATAAATTGAAAGAATTGAATGCAATGATTATAATGAAAGTAATAATAATGTTAATGAAGGGATAAATAGCATGCCTCAATTTACTATCGCACTATTTTTCTGGTATTTATTTCCAGTTATAGTGATAATAGCAAGTAATTTACTTGTTAAGAAAACTCATTTGGATAAAAAGTATGGAGTGAAGGCTCCTGATATTGCGACTCCCTTCTTTTTTCTGGGTATTCACTTTGTCTCAAAAGGAACGCTAGGGAATAGTTTTTTAGCCTATGTTTTTCTAATGATTTTTTTTATAGGAATGCTTATTGCTATAATGCTTGCTTATCAGTTTCATGAAATAAATTTCAAACGATATTTTAAAGTATTATGGCGAATGACTTTTTTAGTGACTTTAATGATTTATATTATTTTAATTCTAGGTAGTATAGTGATATTTTTACAACGATAAGAAAACCTCATTCTTTGTGACAGCTTAAAATTCATAGTTAATGATGTCAGATAAAAATCATGAAACCATGCTTTAATAAATGGGTTTCATGATTTTTTTTTTGATTTCCTCCATTCTTTAAAATCTATGATAAATTTTAATTTTTTTTATAAGATTGTGGTAGAAAGTGGGGTAATGTGGTAGACTAAATTTATTGAGTGGCAGTGTGAGGTGATCATGTTATGTTTATGGGAGAGTTCCAACATAATATTGACTCAAAAGGACGTCTAATCGTACCCTCTAAACTAAGAGATGCTCTTGGTGAACGTTTTATCGTAACCAGAGGAATGGATGGATGTCTATTTGGCTATACGTTAGATTCGTGGGCCAACCTCGAAGCGAGTATGAAAGATATGCCACTTACAAAAAAAGATGCTAGGACATTCGTTCGATTCTTTTATTCCGCAGCTACTGAATGTGAAATAGATAAACAAGGACGTATTAATATACCAGTGAAATTAAGAGAGTTTGCTGGACTAGAAAAAACTTGTATCATTATTGGTGTATCCGATCGTATCGAAATTTGGAGTGAAGACAGGTGGTTAGCTTTTTCTAAAGAAGCTGAAGAAAATTTCGATGACATTGCGGAAGGACTAATTGATTTTGGAATATAAGCAAGTAATGGAGAATGAATATGTCAGAAACATTTAAACATGTCACTGTATTATTAGAAGAAACAGTGGATGGATTAAACATCAAACCAGATGGTATTTATATAGACTGTACGTTAGGTGGCGCTGGGCATAGCCAGTATCTGCTATCACATTTATCAGATAAAGGTCATTTGTATGCCTTTGATCAAGATGAACGTGCTATTGAACATGCAGAACAATTTTTGAATGAAGAAATAAAAAAAGAAAAAGTAACCTTTATAAAAAGTAATTTTCGCTATCTACAAGAGAAGATGAATGAATTAGGTATCGATAAAGTCGACGGTATTCTATACGACCTAGGCGTATCATCACCTCAACTTGATGAGGCCGAAAGAGGGTTTAGTTATCATCAAGATGCACCGCTAGATATGCGAATGGACCAAACCAATCCGTTGACAGCAAAAATTGTTGTGAATGAGTACACCTATGAACAACTTGTTAAGATATTTTTTCGTTACGGAGAAGAGAAGTTCTCGAAACAAGTGGCTCGTTTAATAGAAAAAAAACGTGCTGACAAACCAATTGAAACAACAGGTGAGTTGGTTGATATCATTAAAGAAGCTATTCCAGCACCTGCTAGAAGAAAAGGTGGACATCCAGCTAAACGCATTTTTCAAGCAATTCGTATTGAAGTTAATAGTGAACTAGATGTTATTGGAGAAACACTTGAACAAGCTATTGATTTATTAAAACCGAATGGACGAATTAGTGTTATTACTTTCCATTCGCTAGAAGATAAAATTGTAAAAAATATTTTTAAAGAATATAGTACACCACAAGATTTGCCACCAGGATTACCAATTGTACCAGTTGAGTATCAACCTGATATTAAACTTGTGAACAGAAAACCAATTGTGGCTTCTAAGGAAGAATTAGAAGTTAACAATCGCTCTCGTAGTGCAAAACTACGTATTATCGAAAAAATAACTCCTGAAAGGGTGGTTTAACATGTCTTTGCCAGAAAAGCATAGCCAATTTACATATGACGAATCTCCAGTTAACTCACCTAGTAAGGAGAAAGGCAAATTAGAAGAAGTAAAACTTCCAATGATGCCTCCTAGTAAATTAAAAAAAGTAACGAAATTAGAGAAATTTGTATTTGTGGCTTTTGTTGGAACGTTTTTATGTTTAGCAGTGGCAACTATTCGGATGACAACCTATATTAATCGTGAAGAAGAGGCAATCTCGTCTATTCAAGCTGAAAAACAACAAATGCAGCAGGATATTGAAACGCTCGATCAGGAAAAAAATGAGCTACAACGGACTGAACGTTTGAAAAAAGTTGCAGAAAGTGCAGGAATGCAAATGCATGATGAGAATATAAGGAAAATCAAATGATGAAAAAAATTAAAGAGTTCTTTATTAAATTAAATAAAAAAATACAAGAAAAGAGTTTAACACCAGCAGGCAATAGAAAAAAAGTAGGGGTTATCCTGTTTTATACCTCTATTGCTGTTTTTGCGATTATCTCTTTACGCTTTGTTTACATCATAACAGTTGGTAAAGTGGGATCACAAAGTCTTGATTCTGAAAGGCAAAAAATATATCAAGGAAGTAGCGTTATCAAAGCAAAACGTGGAACGATTTTTGATCGTAATGGGTTGCCACTTGCTGAAGATGCTACTTCTTATTCGTTATATGCCGAATTAGATAAAAATTATAAAGGAATTAATAATGTTGAGTTGTTTGTTCATGACAAGGATCATGATAAGATTGCTGAAATACTTAATAAATACACAGGTATTGACAAAGAGTTGGTGTTAGACCAACTAAAACCTAAAAAAAATAAAAACGGAAAACTAATTACAAATGTGGAATTTGGATCCAAGGGAAAAAATTTAAGTTTGGAAACTAAAAATAGTATTAAAGAAGCACTTGAAAAAGAGAAAATAACCGGTATTTATTTTAAAGAACATCCAGATAGACTATATCCTAATGGGAAATTTGCTTCTTATTTTATTGGATATGCTCAACCAGAAGATAATAATAAGGAAGATAGCAAATTAAGTGGTAAGAATGGCTTAGGTATTGAACATGCCTATGACAGTGTGTTAAAAGGTGAAGATGGCTTTAAATATTACCAAAAAGATAGTAAGGGAAATGAGCTTCCAGGGACAGAAGTGATAGATAAAAAAGCGAAAGATGGACAGGATATTTATACTACACTTGATACAAATCTTCAGACTCGGTTAGAAGATGTGATGGACAGTGTGAATGAAAAAGCAAAACCAGAAGATATGACAGCTATTTTAATGGATGCAAAAACGGGTGATATTCTAGCAGCATCACAACGCCCAACTTTTGACCCACAAACAAAAGAAGGTTTATATAAAGAAAAAGGAAAACCAGATCCAGTTTGGGAGAACTTATTAGTGCAACGTCCATTTGAACCAGGGTCAACAATGAAAGTTTTCACAGTGGCAGCAGCAATTGATTCAGGTAAATTTCCATATAATGAAACATTTACATCAGGAAAGACACAGTTGTATGATGCAACCATTAGTGATTGGATCCCATCAGGAAAAGGTATATTGACATATAGACAGGCTTTATCTTGGTCAAGTAATGTCGGAATGGTTAATCTAGAACAAAAAATGGGATCAATTTGGCCTGAATATTTAGAACGTTTTGGATTTGGTCATTCAACAAATTCAGGATTACCTCTTGAAGCAGCAGGTAGTATTAGTGATAAAAACCCAGTTGACATGGCAATGACATCCTTTGGTCAAGCGATATCAGTTACTAATATGCAAATGATGCAAGCTTATACTGCTATAACAAATGAAGGAAAAATGTTAAAACCGCGTTACATTAAAAAAATTGTTGATAAAGATGGGAAAGAAAAAGAGGTTAAGACAGAGGTAGTTGGTGAACCAATAAAAGCTGCTACAGCTAAGACAGTTCTTGAATACATGCAAGATACTGTTAATGATGAAATATATGGAACAGGTTATGGCATTTACAATATTGATGGAGTAAATGTTTCTGCTAAAACTGGGACAGCCCAAATTTTTGAAAATGGACAACTGTTAACTGGAGCAAATGACTATATTTACTCTGTGGTTCAGATAGCACCTACAGAAAATCCAGAATACATTATGTACGTCACAATGAAAAAACCAGTCGTTACCGGTGAATACGGATCTCCAGAACAGATGATTGCTGAAGTTTCAAATGGTATGTTAAAACATGCATTTAAAGTAGACACCACAACAGATAAAGGAGAATAGCATGATTGGAGTAGAATTATTAATACCATTATCACTAGGGATTGCTTTTGTATTTATGGTAATGCCACTATTTATAGGATATTTTAAAATGAAAAAAATGGGGCAAGCCATTCGAGAAGAAGGACCTGAAGGCCACCTAGCAAAATCTGGGACACCAACAATGGGAGGGGTTGTTTTTCTAACAAGTATCTTGTTAACCTCTCTTATTGTAGGAGCTTGGCAAAAAGAAATGTCATTTTCTTTTTGGAGTAGTTTATTTATTATGTTTTTGTATGGATTATTAGGATTTCTGGATGATTTCATTAAAGTGTTTAAGAAAAGAAATCTAGGTCTTAATTCAAAACAAAAATTAATTGGTCAAATTGTGGGAGGAATCATCTTGTATACTGTTATGAAATCAAATGGTATGACAGATGAATTATACATACCAGTCATTGGAACAATTAATTTAGGTGTTTTATACGGTGTTTTTGCAATAATTTGGCTTGTTGGTTTTTCAAATGCCGTTAACCTGACTGATGGCATTGACGGTCTTGTGTCTGGATTAGGGATGATTTCATTTGGAACATATGCCATTATTGCTTATAAACAAGAACAATATGCTATTCAATTGATTTGTTTAGCAACAGTAGGAGCTTTATTTGGCTTTCTATTATTTAATAAAAAACCAGCTAAGATTTTTATGGGAGATGTTGGATCTCTTGCTCTTGGAGGAATGTTAGCTACTATTTCTATTTTACTTCATCAGGAATGGACATTATTATTAATAGGTTTAGTTTATGTTGTTGAAACGATTAGTGTCATCTTGCAAGTTGCATCATTTAAACTTACAGGCAAACGCATATTTAAAATGTCTCCTATTCACCATCACTTCGAATTAAGTGGTTGGTCAGAATGGAAAATAGATATTGTTTTTTGGACAGTAGGATTAGTTATGTCGCTTGTGACATTGGGTATTTTATATTATTAAGGAGAATTAAGGATGAAACAGTCAAAACGTTATACAAATGAAAAGATTTTAGTGTTAGGTCTAGCAAGAAGTGGTGTAGCAGCAGCTAAATTACTTTACGAATTAGGGGCGTTTGTTACAGTTAATGACGCTAAAAAATTATCAGAAAATAAAGAAGCACAAGAATTATTAGAAGCCGGTATAACAGTGATTACTGACGGTCATCCTTTAGACCTTCTTGATGAAGGCTTTTCTTTAATCGTCAAAAACCCTGGGATTCCATATACGAATCCTATTCTCGAAAAAGCAATAAAAAAAGGCATTCCAATTATCACCGAAGTTGAGTTGGCTTACCAAGTATCGGAAGCACCGTTTATTGGCATAACAGGAACAAATGGTAAAACAACCACCACAACTATGATTAAACAAATCATAGACTCTTATCAACCAAATACTGCGTTACTTGCAGGTAATATCGGTTTTCCAGCAAGTGACGTCGTGGTTGAAGCAACAAAAGACAATGTATTGGTAACCGAATTATCCAGTTTTCAATTAATGGGAATAGACGAGTTTAAACCACATATTGCAGTCATTACTAATATATATGAAGCACATATTGACTATCATGGAACGCGTGAAGAATACGTGAAAGCTAAATGGCGTATACAAAAAAATATGACTAAGGAAGACACATTGATTCTTAACGCTGATTTGCCTGAATTGGTAGAATTATCAAAAAGCTCTCAAGCAGCAATTACGTGGTTTTCAACCAATGAAAAAGTAACAGGTGCTTATTTAGAAGATGGCTGGTTAACTTATAATGATGAAAAAATAATGAAGTCCGGTGATTTAGGAGTTCCAGGGTCTCATAATGTTGAAAATGCTCTGGCAGCAATTTGTGTGGCAAAAAATTATGGAGTAGATAATGAGTCAATAAAAACTAGTTTATCATTGTTCTCTGGTGTGCCACATCGAACAGAATATATCGGCACATTTAATGGTGTCAAAGTTTATAATGATTCAAAAGCGACAAATATTTTAGCAGCTAAAAAAGCAATTAGTGGATTTAATAACGAACAATTAGTGCTAATTGCTGGAGGACTAGATAGAGGAAACTCATTTGATGAATTTATTCCAACAATTGAAAACATGAAAGCTATTGTTTTATTAGGTGAAACAAAAGAGAAATTACAAAAAGCAGCAAAACAAGCATTAGTTAAAGAAATTGTATGTGTGGAAACAATGACAGAAGCAGTTGCAGAAGCAGTTAAAATCGCTAGTACTGATGACACGATTTTACTCTCCCCAGCATGTGCTAGTTGGGATATGTATCCGAACTTCGAAACTCGAGGAACAGAATTTGTAGATGAAATAACTAAGCAAGTAGGGAAATGATTATGAAAGTATTGGTATCCGGTGGAGGAACAGGTGGTCATATTTACCCAGCCATCTCGATTATTCACTATATTAAAGAAAAATATCCAGAGTCGGAATTTCTATACATTGGTACAGAAAAAGGTTTGGAAAGTAAATTAGTACCTAGTCAGAGTATTCCGTTTAAAACAATTGAAATACAAGGGTTTTATCGCTCGTTAACCTTGAAAAATTTGAAAACAATGTATTTATTTTTAACGAGTATTAAGCAGGCTAAACGCTACATTAAAGAGTTTCAACCTGATATTGTGATTGGAACAGGTGGTTATGTTTGTGGCTCAGTCGTATACGCTGCAAGTAAACTGAATGTACCAACTATTATCCATGAACAAAATAGTGTAGCGGGTATGACAAATAAATTTTTATCAAAATATGTCGATAAAGTTGGAATTTGTTTTTCTGACGCAACAGAGTATTTTCCAAAAGAAAAAGTTGCGTTAGTTGGAAACCCAAGAGCGCAAGAAGTCGCTTTTGTTGAGAAAAAAACTGTCCTAGAAGAATACGGGTTATCTTCCTCTAAACCAACGATTGTGATATTTGGTGGAAGTCGTGGGGCACAAACTATTAATAATGCGATGAAAGAAGCATTGCCATTATTTGAAGAAAAACCATATCAAGTTTTATATGCGTCAGGTACTATTTACTTTGATGAATTTGACGAATATAAAGATTTACTTAAAAGGTTAGACAATGTGACTGTTGTCCCTTATATTGATAATATGGTAGATGTTTTAGTCAATGTAGAGGCATTGGTTGGTAGAGCTGGTGCTACTAGTATGGCTGAAATTACAGCACTTGGGTTACCGTCTATTTTAGTACCAAGTCCTAACGTTACAGATGATCATCAAACAAAAAATGCCATGAGTTTAGTCAACAAGCAAGCTGCATTGATGGTAAAAGACAGTGAGTTGACAGGTAAAGTACTTGTAAAAAACATTGACAAACTTATGTTGGATGGTAAATTTAGAGAAGATATGGCAAAAGCATCTAAAAAAGAGGGAATACCAGATGCAATGGATCGATTGTATGGATTGATTCAAGAACTAACCTAATTAAGGGGGGCTAGTAAGGGATGTCATACAAAAAAGATGATGATAAAGGTGATAATCAGAATGAACATAAATTAGTAAAGTCATCTAAATCTGAATTAACCAAGCATCAAAAAAATTTACCTGCAAAGAATAATCGAATAAATAAGCTCTCACCTTTTAATGGGTTAACGCCGGTTGAAGAAAAAAAATTAACTAGACGACTGACTAGTATTTTAGTTACCTTGACCATAGGAATTTTAATCACGCTCTACATCATTTCTCCTTTAAGCAAATTACAAGGGATAACAATACAAGGTATTGATAAAGCTGATAATACGTCGATTGTTAAAGCAAGTGATTTAAAAATTGGCGAGAATATTTGGCGACAATATTTTGATAAAAATAAAGAGATGAAACAAGTTGTTGAAAAAAATCCACGAGTTAAAACAGCTAAATTATCCATTACGAAATTTAATCATTTTAAGATTAGAGTCACAGAGTACGATGTACTAGCTGTTTTGTTAAAAGATGATAAACTTTATCCAGTTCTATCAAATGGTAAAATATTGAGTGAGCCGGCTAAAGAATCGGAAAAAGAGTTACCAAAATTGATTGGCTTTAAAGAAGGTGAAGGATTAGAGTCACTTTTAACGTCTTATGAGAATTTTTCAGCCAAAATTAAAACTGAAATTACATCAATAGAGTCTCAATCAACAAAAACTAATCCATTTCGCATTAAATTAGAAATGAAAGATGGAAATCAAGTGATTGGTTTATCAACAACGATAGCAGATAAACTTGTTTTCTACGATAAAATTGTTGCAGAATTAAAAAACAAAAGTGTTATAGATATGGAAGCTGGAAAAACAGGAGTCTATTCGTATCCGATAGAAACGCAAGAGAGTAGTGCAAGTGATGGTTTATCGAACGAAAATTCTAGTGAAAATTCTAGTGAAAGTATAAATAATGGTTTTTAACGTTCAGAAAAAAATTAGCAAATATAGTATTCTTCTTTATTTCATAGTACTATTTATGATAGAATGGTGTGAGGTATTATGCATATAATAAAGGAAGACTTTGTTAGAATTATAGGAGGGAAGACCTTTCATGGCAAAAACAGGAATATATGTAAGTCTTGACATCGGGACAACATCAATTAAAGTTGTTGTAGCCGAATACATAGAAAATCAAATTAACATTATCGGTGTAGGAAATGCTAAATCAAAAGGGTTGGATCGTGGGATTGTCATTGATATTGACAAAGCTGTCCAATCTGTCCAACGAGCAATTAAACAAGCAGAAGAAAAATCAGGTGTTCAAATTAAAAGTGTCAGCGTAGGGATTCCAGCTAATCTTTTAGAAGTAGAAAAATGTGAAGGCATGATTGCTGTAAATAATGAATCAAAAGAAATTACGGATAGAGATGTAAAAAATGTGGCGTCAGCTGCCGTGGTTCGTTCGACACCACCAGAACGTCAAGTGATTACGTTAATGCCACAAGAATTTAAAGTGGACGGGTTTGAAGGAATTAAAGACCCTCGTGGTATGATTGGTGTCCGTTTAGATATGAAGGGACTATTATACACTGGACCAAAAACAATTGTTCATAACATCCAAAAATGTGTTGAAAAGGCTGGGTTAGTCATTGATGAAATGGTCATTACCCCTCTAGCGCTTGCTTCATCAATTTTATCAGATGGAGAAAAAGATTTTGGTACAACCATTATCGACATGGGTGGAGGTCAAACGACTACTTCAGTTATGTACGAACGTGAATTAAAGTTCTCACACGTAGAACAAGAAGGTGGAGAATTTGTTACAAAAGATATCTCTGTTGTTTTAAATACATCATTAACTAACGCAGAAGCACTAAAAATAAATTATGGTTATGCTTATCCAGAAAGAACGTCACCTAATGAAGAGTTTCCAGTTGACGTGATTGGGAAAAACGAACCAGTAAGAATAGATGAACGTTATTTATCAGAAATCATTGAGGCCAGAGTAGAGCAAATCTTCTCTAAATCAAAAATGATGTTAGATAGTATCGATGCTTTAAACTTACCAGGTGGAGTTATCTTGACAGGTGGTGCGGCTAGTTTACCAGGAGTAGTTGAATTAGCAGCTGATATGTTTGGAACAAACGTTAAATTATACGTGCCAAATCATATGGGACTACGTAATCCTGTATATGCAAATGCTATTGCTATAGTTGAGTATGTAGCTCAACTTGATGAGGTTTATCATGTGACTAAGTTAGCAGTTACAGGCGAAAAAAAACGTGCAACTAAAGCCGTAAGAGACGTTCCAACTGAAGCCAAACAACATGAAAAAACTGTACAACAAGCAAAAGAACCTGTTACAGAAGTGCCAGTAAATGAACCTGTTCAAGAAAAAGAAGAAGGTTTTGGTGGTAAAGTAAAAGGTTTCTTATCCAATATATTTGACTAATAGTCTAGGAGGAAGCAAATAATGGAATTTTCATTAGATAATACTGTAAATACTGGCGCGGTAATAAAAGTTATCGGTGTTGGTGGTGGTGGCGGTAACGCTGTAAACCGTATGATTGATGAAGGAGTTAAAGGTGTAGAATTCATCGTTGCAAATACAGATGTTCAAGCATTACAACATTCTAAAGCAGAAACTGTCATCCAATTAGGACCTAAATTTACTAAAGGATTAGGAGCAGGTTCATTACCAGATATTGGTGAAAAAGCTGCTTCTGAAAGTGAAGACTTAATTGCTGAAGCATTAAAAGGTGCTGATTTAGTATTTATTACTGCCGGAATGGGTGGGGGAACTGGTACCGGCGCAGCTCCAGTTGTTGCTGGTATTGCTAAAGAACAAGGAGCACTTACTGTAGGTGTAGTAACACGTCCATTTAGTTTTGAAGGACCAAAACGCAGTCGTTTTGCAGCTGAAGGTATCTCTGCATTAAAAGAAAATGTTGATACGTTAGTTATCATTTCAAACAACCGTTTATTAGAAATCGTTGATAAACGTACGCCAATGTTAGAAGCATTTAGAGAAGCTGACAACGTGTTACGTCAAGGTGTTCAAGGTATTTCTGATTTAATTACATCTCCAGGTTATGTTAACTTGGACTTTGCTGATGTTAAAACAGTTATGGAAGATCAGGGTACTGCACTTATGGGTATCGGTGTTGCTAATGGTGAAGACCGTGTTATTGAAGCAACAAGAAAAGCAATTGCTTCTCCATTACTTGAAACATCAATTGAAGGTGCTGAACAAGTATTATTAAATATCACTGGTGGAGCAGATATGACATTATTTGAAGCACAAGATGCTTCTGAAATTGTTGCAAGCGCAACAGGTGGTGAAGTTAATATTATCTTAGGAACGTCTGTTAATGATCAACTAGGTGACGAAATCGTCGTAACAGTTATCGCAACAGGAATTGATCCTGGAAAAAAAGAACGTCAACCAATGGGAAGAAATAATGTTGCAACACAAAATGGAATGGTTCAACAACGTCAAGCTAGACCTGTACAAGAACCAATTCGTGAAGTACTAGAAGTTGAGACAGCACGACCAACACAAACAAGTGCATTTGGAGATTGGGATTTAAAACGTGAACCATCAACTAGACAAGTACCTGATGAAACACAATTTGAAACAATTGATAGAAAAGAATATGATAATACTAGTCAAGAATCTGATCATCAATTTGAAACAGAAGATGAATTAAGTACACCACCTTTTTTTAGAAGAAAAAAATAAGAGGTGACTTAAGATGATGCTGCAAACACTCCAACAAAATGTTGAAGCTGTTCAAAAAGAGGTAGAGCAAGCTTGTAAATGCAGTGATAGACCATTAGATGATGTAACAGTTATATGTGTAACTAAGTCCGTTGATAGTGAAACAACTAAGCAAGTAGTTGATTTAGGATATGATCATCTGGCTGAAAATCGAATGGAGAATTTAATAGAAAAACAAGACTATTTAAAAGAGTATTGTCAAATCAAGTGGCATTTTATTGGCAACTTACAACGACGAAAAGTGAAAAGCATTATTAATCAAATTGATTATTTTCATGCATTGGATAAACTGTCATTAGCACAAGAAATACAAAAAAGGGCGATGAAACGGATTAAGTGTTTTGTCCAAGTGAATGTTTCTGGAGAAAGTACAAAACAAGGTATTTCTCCAGAAAGTTTGATAAACTTCATTAAAGATTTAGAAGATTTTGATAGAATTGAAGTTGTTGGTTTAATGACCATGGCTCCTTTTGATTCAAATCTTAACGAATTATCTCATTATTTTAGCCAATTAAAAATATTGCAAACAATAATTGCTAATAAAAATTTTAAACATGCACCTTGTACGGAGTTAAGTATGGGAATGAGCCGGGATTTTGTTCCAGCAATTGAATGTGGTGCGACTTTTGTTAGGATTGGTTCGAGATTTTTCGAATCTTAGGGGGAGAGGTGATAGAGTGAATATATTCAATAAAGCTGGTGAGCGGTTTTCTGATTTTTTTGGTGTGTCTGATGATGATGAAAGGTATGAAGAAAGTGAGCCTTTCGTAGATGAGCAAATTGAAGACATTATAGTTGAACAATCAACTCCTACTCAGGCTGAAACAACCCAACAAAAATCAGAGATACAAGAAAGTAACATTAAAATAAATGAACAAAATTCTGTTGCATCAGGCAAAGAATATGATCGACCAAATGAGAGAAATCAATCTGCTGATATGCCTGAAAACCAATATACCAACAAAAAAATAGTTGAAATGAATACCTATCATCAGTCGACCTCAAATGGAAACAAACGTATGATAGTTTCTAGGCAGCATAGAAAAGTATCTGTATACGAACCACGTGACTATATCGACTGTAAGCAAATTGCACAGGCACTTTTTAGAAGAGAAATTGTTATTTTATCTTTTCGATTGATGAAAGAGCAACCTGCTAGACGTATCGTAGATTTTATGACGGGTGTAGTATATGCAGTTGATGGAGATATTCAACGATTAGGTGATGATATTTTTATATGCACGCCACCAAATGTTGATGTTGATTCTAGTATTACTCGTAACATAATCACAAATCATTTAACTGAATATTAAGGATGTGTTAGTTTGATTATCGCTTTAATTTTTAAAGCAATACAAATCTATACTTATGTATTGGTGATTTATGCTTTACTTTCATGGTTTCCAGGAGCGTATGATTCTAAGATAGGTCAGTTTATTATACGAATTTCTCGACCATATTTGAGTATGTTTGATCGCTTAAATTTAAGTATCGGTCCGATTGATTTTACAATTATTGTAGCAATATTTGTACTTCAGTTGGCAGGAAATGGGTTAGTTATAATATTTTCAAGATTAATATATATGTTTTAAAGAAAGGATGTGAGTTTTTTGCAAGCTAATGTGTATCAGCATTTTCGCAAGGACGAACATCCTTTTATTGATACAGTAGGTAATTGGATGGAGCAAGTAGAAATGGAATATGCACCACTTGTTACTGATTTTTTAAACCCAAGAGAGATGTTTATTCTGAAAACATTAGTTGGTAATAGCGAGGACATATCATTATCTTTCTTTGGTGGATATGATTTTTCTGAGAGAAAATGTGCTATTCTATATCCTAGTTATTATGAGCCGAGTGAGACTGATTATGACATTCTCGTTTATCAAATAAAGTATCCATTGAAGTTTGGACATTTAACACATGGCAAGGTACTTGGCACGCTGATGAGTACAGGTATTAAAAGAGAATTTATTGGCGATATTATAACAGATGGTGAGCAGTGGCAGGTATTTATAAAAAAATCAATTGCTAACTATATTATTCAACAAGTTGACAAAATAGGTTCCTTTGGAGTAAAATTTGACGAAGTAAGTTGGAAGGACATTTTACAACCAATTTATGAGTGGACAGAAGAGAGTTTAACCATCTCATCATTAAGAATTGATAATATTATTTCTACAGTATATAATATATCTAGACAGCGTTCTAAGTTAATAGTTGAATCAAAAAGAGTAAAGGTAAATTGGACTGAGATTGATCGTGTTGATTATCTAGTAGATTATCTAGATATTATATCAGTAAGGGGATTAGGACGAGTTCAGTTGCAAGAAACATTAGGAAAGACTAAAAAAGATAAAATTCGTTTAAAAATTAAAGTTTTAAGAAAGTAGCAAGGAGTGTAAAAATGGGAATTAAACCAATCGATATAACAAATAAAAGTTTTAATACAAAATTTAAAGGGTATGACCGTGATGAGGTAGATGATTTTTTAGACCAAATTGCTTTAGAAGTTGAAAAATTAACTCAAGAAAATCGATCATTAGAAAAAGAAGTTAAGCAAGCAAACGATAAATTAAGCTACTTCAACGAATTGAAAGACTCATTGAATCAATCAATTATCGTGGCACAAGATACAGCTGATAAATTAAAAGAAAATGCTATTAGAGAATCTGACTTAGCAATTCAACAATCACAAGCACAATCTGAAGATATTTTAGCACATGCTAACAAGATGTCTGATGAGCTAATTACAGGAGCAACTAACAAAGCAAACCAGATTCTTTCAGAAGCAAGTGAACGTGCTCGTCAGTTAGCCGTTGAAACAGATGACTTGAAGAAGAAAACACGTATCTTCCACAGAAACTTAAATGTGTTATTAGAATCACAACTACAAATTGTACAAAGTGATGAGTGGGATGAAATACTTAAACCATTTGGTGCGTATGTTGATAGTAGTCACCAAGCGTTTAAACAAGTTCTTGATGCGGTTGAAGCAGCAAATGGCGTTGATCCAACATCGCCAGCTGTAAACACAAAACCAGCTTTGGATAATGTTCCAAAGAACAGAGAAGCAATCAAACAGCCTGAAATTAAAGTATCAACAACGCGTGAAAATACTAATAAACCAGCTGACAAACCAGTTGAAAAAAATGACGAAACAAAAAAGTTAAATAAAGTTGAACGTGCAACACGTCCAAGAGTTAAATAATAGTCAATATTGTAAAATAGAAAAGCTTAATTTAATCTGATAGTGAGTTAGGGATAGTGGAAACCTAGTGAGACACTGATTTAAGAAAGATCCTTTACATAAAAGAAATCTGAAATAATAGTAAGATTTCTCGGTGAGAATCGTTACAATCTACAAGAGAGTATAGTCTTATGTCTATACTGAATTTTGGGTGGTAACACGATAGCTTCGTCCCTTTTTATAGGGCGAGGCTTTTTTTATATAAAAAATAGGTGAGGATGATAAATAAATGAAAATGAAAGAAACGTTGCATTTAGGAAAAACAAGTTTTCCAATGCGTGGTAATTTACCAGTAAGAGAAGTAGAATGGCAAAAAGAATGGGAAGAAAAAGATCTTTATGGACAACGTCAAAAACTAAATGAAGGCAAACCAACATTTATTTTACATGATGGACCACCGTACGCAAATGGAAATATCCATTTAGGTCATGCATTAAACAAAGTTAGTAAAGACATCATTGTTCGTTTTAAATCAATGTCAGGTTTTCGTGCACCATTTGTACCAGGTTGGGATACTCATGGGTTACCAATTGAACAAGTTTTGACCAAAAAAGGTGTTAAACGCAAAGAAATGCCTAGAGCAGAATACTTAGAAATGTGTAAAGAATACGCACTTAGCCAAGTTGATAAACAACGTAACGATTTTAAGCGATTAGGTGTGTCAGGTGATTGGAATAATCCATACATCACTCTTACACCAGATTACGAAGCAGCACAAATCCGAGTATTTGGAAAAATGGCGGAAAAAGGATATATCTATAAAGGATTAAAACCAATTTACTGGTCTCCTTCTAGTGAGTCTTCATTAGCTGAAGCAGAAATTGAATACAAAGACATTAAATCTGCATCAATTTATGTTGCGTTTGATGTGAAAGATGGCGGAGATGTATTAGATAGTGACACAAGTTTTGTGATTTGGACAACAACTCCTTGGACGTTACCTGCTAATTTAGCAATCAGTGTAAATCCTGAATATGTTTATGTTGTAGTAGAAGCAGATGGTAAAAAATTTGTCGTAGCAAAAGAGTTACTTGAAACAGTGACAAAAGAAATTGGTTGGGAAACTGTTTCAGTTATTAAAGAGATTAAAGGGACAGAGCTAGAAAATCTAACAGCTCAACACCCATTTTATGATAGAGAATCTCGTTTAATTCTTGGAGACCACGTTACATTAGATGCCGGTACTGGTTTAGTCCATACAGCTCCTGGACATGGGGAAGATGACTACATTGTATGTCGTAAATATGGTATTGAGGTTATTTCACCTGTGGATTCTCGTGGATGTTATACAGATGAAGCACCTGGATTTGAAGGAATCTTCTACGATAAAGCTAATCCAATGATTACAGAAATGTTAGAAGAAAGTGGTCATTTACTAAAACTTGATTTCTTTACACATAGTTACCCACATGATTGGCGTACAAAAAAACCTGTAATTTATCGTGCGACACCACAATGGTTTGCATCAATTGATAAATTTAGAGGGGATATTCTATCTGAAATTGAAAAAGTTGACTGGATTATTCCATGGGGAAGAACACGTCTATATAACATGGTTCGTGACCGCGGCGATTGGGTTATCTCTAGACAACGTGCTTGGGGTGTGCCATTACCAGTATTTTATGCTGAAAGTGGTGAGGCAATTATTACACCTGAAACAACAGAATACGTGGCGAATTTATTCGCTGAGTATGGATCTAAAGTTTGGTTTGAAAGAGAAGCGAAAGAATTATTACCAGAAGGCTTTACACATCCAGGTAGTCCAAATGGCGAATTTACAAAAGAAACTGATATCATGGATGTTTGGTTTGACTCTGGTTCATCACATGAAGCTGTATTAAAAGGCAGAAGTGATTTATCATTCCCAGCTGACTTGTACTTAGAAGGATCCGACCAATATCGTGGATGGTTCAACTCAAGTATTACAACAAGTGTGGCAATTAATGGCGTTGCACCATATAAAGCAGTTCTTTCTCAAGGATTTACATTAGACCCACAAGGACGTAAACAAAGTAAATCTTTAGGAAATACGATTGAGCCAAATAAAGTAACCAATCAAATGGGTGCAGATATTTTAAGACTTTGGGTATCAAGTGTCGATTATGAATCAGATGTTAAAGTAGACATGAACACATTAACTCAAATTGCTGAAGTTTACCGTAAAATTCGTAATACAATGCGTTTCTTATTAGCAAATACATCTGATTTTGATGTGAAAAAAGACCGTGTTGAATATGATAAATTACGTTCAGTTGATAAATATATGATGATTCGTTTGAATGATACAGTTAAAACAATTCGTGATAAAGGATATGAAAACTATTCATTCTCTACAGTTTATAAGAGCTTAGTTAATTTCTGTACGAATGATTTATCAGCCTTCTATTTAGACTTCGCTAAAGATGTTGTCTATATCGAAGCAGTAGACAATCATGAACGCCGTGCAATGCAAACAGTATTTTATGATATTTTAGTGACATTAACTAAATTAATGACACCAATCTTACCATTTACTTCTGAAGAAATCTGGTCTCATTTACAAGAGAAAGAAGAATACGTACAACTTTCTGAATTACCTGGATATGATACTTACCCAGATCAAGAAGATATCATGGAACTTTGGGATGGTTTCATGGAAGTGAGAACAAACGTCTTAAAGGCGCTTGAAGAAGCAAGAAATAGTAAGCTGATTGGTAAATCATTTGAAGCAAAAGTAACGATTTATCCAAATGAACCAAAAGCAATGTTATTAAATGCATTAAATACTAACTTAGCACAAGTATTGATTGTATCTGATTTAGTCGTTGAAAAACCAACAACTGAAGTACCAGAAGAAGCTGTAAGATTTAATGATGTGGCTATTTTAGTTGAATCTGCTCAAGGTGAAACATGTCAACGTTGTCGTGCCATTAAAGAAGATGTAGGAAGTCATAAAGACTTACCAACATTGTGTGATCGTTGTGCTGAAATTGTTGAAACAAATTATCCAGAAGCTGTGGCTGAAGGGTTAGAATAAAACTTAATATTAACACCTCAAACTACGATAAAGTGGTTTGAGGTTTCTTTATGAAAAGTATTGTAGAAAAAGGAGAGATAAAATGAAAAAACTAAATCGTTTGGTATTAGGAGCAACTCTGATTGTTACACTTGCAGGATGTGGAGCAAAAGACAGTCAAAAAACGACAGAATCTAGTGAATCTAGTGCTAAAGTCAGCATTGTTTTAAAAGAAGAAAATAAAGAATTTGATTCAAAAGAAGTTAGTGTGAAAGAAGACGCTGTGTTATATGATGTATTAAAGGATAATTACAATATAGAAGATACAAAAGGATTTATCACCTCTATAGATGGTCATAAGCAAGATGAAAAAGCGAATAAATATTGGTTATATACAATCAATGGAAAACAAGCTGAAAAAGGTGTACAAGAAACAAACGTATCAGATGGAGATAATGTCGTATTTGATTTATCTAAATTAGATTAGGAACGTGCTTATGTTAAAAAAAATAACTACAAAAGAGATTACGATGATTGCGTTATTGACTGCTTTTTGTGTTGTTGGACGAATGTTAACAACTTGGATACCTAATGTACAGCCTATTACCGCAACGCTGATTCTTGTGGCGTTATACATGGGTGGAATTCAGGCGATGGTCATTGGAGCATTATCTATTTTGATTACTAATTTTTATTTAGGGATGGGGATTTGGACTATTGCCCAGATACTATCTTTTTGCGCGATTATTTTAGTGGTTGTATTGCTGAAAAGAATAATCCCTATTAAGACTAGCTTTTTTACGCAACTAATAGTAAGTGGTTTATCAGGATTTTTCTATGGTTTTTTAATTTCTGTTATGCTAGCACCATTTTTGGGCGTACAAAACTTTTGGGCTTACTATATTACAGGAATGAGCTTTGATATGATGCATGCGTTTGGTACAGTTTTTTTCTATGCTATATTGAAAAAGCCATTTGTTTACATTATTGAAAAAGAAATAAATACAAAGAGATAGTGTTTGCTATCTCTCTTTATTTTGTGGACGAACGAATGACTAAATCTTGTGTAATATCTTTGGGTTTAAAATCAAGTTGTTTTAGTTGGCTATGGAGATAGTTAAAGCAATTTAAGGCTTGTGTTTCTAAATGACAATCAACAGTAGTCAAATGAACAATCTCACTGATAGTACTGTTATCAAACCCCATAATTCCAAGGTCTTCAGGTACTTTAATTCCTAATAGTTGTAATTCAGAAATACACTCAGCTGCAATAAAATCGGTATAAAAAACGAGTGCATCAGGCTTATGTATAGAGCTAGCCCATTTTTTTGCTATATCTCGTCCGGTATTAAGATGACTAGAGTTTACAAATATCCAATCGCAGTCTTTTTTTAATTCTGGATGATAGTCATAGAAATGATTGAGAGCTTTAATACGTGCAATAGTATTTTTGTTATTTTCATCTCCTAAAATGTGACCAATTGATTGATAGTCACGTGTTAACAAAAATTCTAGTGACATAAGGTAACTCTCATATTGATTGACATAAGACGAATAAATATCTGGAGAATCAATTCGATGCCATGTTGAAATAGGACCAAATTTTTTAAAAGGGATAATTTTATCCCATGAATTGCTTCTTGTAAAGATAAAAATAGCATCAACTTGTTTGTACTTCATTAAATTAAGCGCATCTAACTCTTTATCCTTATCTCCTCCAGTTACATACAAATTAACGTAGAAATCGTGGTTTAGAGCTGTTTTAGTAAATGCATTTAAAAAGATACTGGTATGTTGATTAAAGTCATGAGAAATAAAAGCTATGGTTTTAGTTAATCCTGACTGTAAATTACGTGCTAGCATATTTGGAATATAGCCTAATTCATGCATGGCTTTTTCAATTTTTTGTCGTGTTTCTTGACTAACATATCCTTTGTTAGAAACGACACGAGATACGGTAGACTTTGAAACACCTGCTTTTTTTGCTACATCAATAATTGTTGTCATATAAAGACCTCCATTTACAAAAATTATACCAAAAAAAACTTGACATGGGAATGTTCCCACAAGATAGAATGAACATACAAACAATATAAGGAGGAAATACAATGGGATTTAGACAAGATTTTTTATGGGGTGGCGCAACAGCAGCCAATCAATGTGAAGGAGCATATCGTGAAGATGGTCGAGGATTAGCGAATGTGGATTTAGCGCCAGTCGGAAAAGACCGTGCAGCAGTTATTACTGGAGAGATGAAAATGTTTGAATTTGATGAACATCATTTTTATCCAGCCAAAGAAGCAATTGATATGTACCATCGTTACAAAGAAGATATTGCGTTATTTGCAGAGATGGGATTTAAAACATATCGCTTATCCATCGCTTGGTCTCGTATTTTTCCAAAAGGTGATGAAAATGAACCAAATGAAGCAGGTTTAAAATATTATGAAGACTTATTTAAAGAATGTAAAAAATATGGGATTGAACCATTAGTTACGATAACTCATTTTGATTGTCCAATGCATTTAGTTGAAAAATACGGTGCATGGAGAAGCCGTGAATTAGTCGGTTTTTATGAAAATCTGTGTCATGTTATTTTTAATCGTTATAAAGGTTTAGTAAAATACTGGTTAACGTTTAATGAAATTAATATGATTTTACATGCCCCATTTATGGGAGCAGGGCTTTATTTTGAAGAGGGTGAAAATAAAGAACAAATCAAGTACCAAGCTGCTCATCATGAATTACTAGCTAGTGCGATTGCCACAAAAATTGCCCATGAAGTTGATCCAGAAAACAAGGTAGGATGTATGCTTGCTGCAGGAGCAAACTATGCTTATACTAGTAAACCTGAAGATGTTTGGGCGTCAAGAAAAGCTGATAGAGAAAACTATTTCTTTATTGATGTTCAATCTCGTGGCGAGTACCCGTCTTATGCGTTAAAAGAAATGGAACGAAAAGGTATTACATTACCAATTCAAGAAGGCGATTTAGAATTATTGAAAGAGCACACTGTTGACTTCGTGTCATTTTCTTATTATTCATCAAGATTGCAATCGACGGATCCAGCGGTGAATGAACAAACGAGTGGTAATATCTTTGAGTCACTTAAAAATCCTTATTTAGAGTCAAGTGAGTGGGGATGGCAAATTGATCCACTAGGATTAAGAATCACGTTGAATGATTTATACGATCGCTATCAAAAACCATTGTTTATTGTAGAAAATGGATTAGGTGCTGTGGATACACCAGATGAAAATGGTTATGTTGCAGATGATTACCGTATTGAGTATTTAGCAGAGCATATCAAAGCGATGAGAGATGCCGTAGAAATTGATGGGGTCGATTTATTAGGCTATACGACTTGGGGATGTATTGATTTAGTCAGTGCGGGTACTGGTGAAATGAAAAAACGTTATGGATTTATTTATGTAGATCGTGACAATGAAGGAAATGGAACACTTAATCGTAGTAAGAAAAAATCATTTGATTGGTATAAAAAAGTCATTGCAACAAATGGAGAAGATTTGAGCAATAGCTAATTATTATGAAGGCTTCAGATTTTTTCTGAAGTCTTTATTTAAATAAAGTACATTTATTGTTTACAAGAAAGCGGAAACATGTTATTATCTGTATGTAAAGGATTGTAACTGCTAAGCAGGCAAGACCTAAATTGAATGAAATAGTGAACGACAAGATTAGTCTCAGTATATATCTGGGATTAGTTTGCGTAGACTATTTTAGTCAGTTTAGGTCTTTTTTGCATTCAAAAATGTAAGGAGGAATTATTATGGCAAAGCTTTCTAATAGAGAGTTAGCGACACAAGTTTTAGAATTAGTTGGAGGAAAGGAAAATGTTAGTAGTGTTGTTCATTGTGCAACACGCCTACGATTCAAATTGAAAGATGAATCAATTGCTAAGACTGAAGAGATAAAAAAAATACCAGATGTTATCCAAGTCGTTCAAAGTGGAGGTCAATATCAAGTTGTAGTAGGAAGTAGAGTATCGGATGTCTTTAATGAATTACTAGATGTATCTGGGCTTGGAGAGCCAACAGAAGATGAGAAAAAAGATAGTAACATTTTTAATAAATTTGTTGATATTATATCAGGTGTTTTTACACCATTTTTAGGAGCACTGGCAGGAACTGGTGTATTAAAAGGGCTATTATCTATTTTATTATTGACAGGTGTTTTAACAGACAAGTCAGGAACTTATCAAATTCTTTATGCGGCATCAGACGGATTAATGCAATTTTTACCATTTGCTGTTGCGTTTACAGCTGCTAAAAAATTTAAGACAGATCCTTTTATTGCCTTATCAATAGCAGGAGCTCTATTATACCCATCTATCACACAAATGGCAGGAGAACAAGTAGCATTGTCATTTATGGGGCTACCTGTCATCATTAGTCCAACAGGTTATATGCAAACAGTGATCCCAATCATATTGTTTGTTTGGTTACAAAAATATATTGAGAAATTTATGAAAAAAATTATTCCTGAATTTTTAAAAATTATTTTAGTCCCAATGTTTACTATTATGATCATGGTACCGTTAACTTTTGTTGCAATAGGGCCTTTAGGTACAATTATTGGAACAGGATTAGGAACAGCTTATACAGCAGTCTTTAATTTTAGTCCTATATTAGCAGGTGCAGTTATGGGTGGCTTATGGCAAGTGTTTGTAATGTTTGGGATGCATTGGGGTCTTATCCCCATAGCATTGAATAACTTAACACAATATGGTTTTGATACTTTAACACCAATGTTATTGGGAGCTGTTTTAGCTCAGGCAGGAGCTGCTTTTGCGGTATTTTTGAGAACAAAGAATGAAAAACGAAAAGCATTGGCACTCTCAGGAACGTTGACTGCTATTTTTGGTATTACTGAACCGACTGTTTATGGTGTGACTTTACCTCTAAAAAAACCATTTATCGCTTCTTGTATCGGTGGAGCTGTTGGTGGGGCAGTTATCGGTGGAGCTGGTGTTAAACTATTTGCTAGTGGTTTGATAAGTGTATTATCAATACCTGGCTTTGTGAGTACGATTGATGGTGTTGAATCAAACGTTATGATGGGAATTATTGGAAGTATTGTATCTATTGTTGTAGCATTTGTTATGACGTTGGTTATTGGATTTGATAAAGAAGTAGAATCAAATAATGAGGAACCAAATAATGAGGAACCAAATAATGTATCATCTGGTACAACAAGTCAATCAGAATCAAGAGAAGAGTTAGTTTCTCCTGTAACAGGTGAGGTTGTTCCACTATCTGAAGTCAAAGACGAAGTATTTTCTTCTGGTGCGTTAGGAAAAGGTATCGCTATTAATCCAACTATCGGTGAGTTATATGCACCAGCAACAGGAGAAATTACCACTGTATTTCCAACAGGGCATGCAATAGGTATGACAACAAATGATGGTTCTGAGATACTGATCCATATTGGTATGGATACTGTTGAGTTAGACGGAAAAGGATTTGATATTAAAGCTAAGCAAGGGGATAAAGTAAATCAAGGTGATTTATTAGGATACTTCGATATTGATTATATTAAGGAAGCAGGAAAACCTGTCGTCACGCCAATAGTAGTTACAAATTCAGATCAGTTTTTAGATGTCCTTACATTAGATCAAAAAGATATTGTATCAGGAGAAGAATTATTAGTGGTAATCAAATAATGGTGTTTTTATGGTATGATAATTAATTCTGTAAAAAAACATTTATAGGATGTATAATAAAATAAGGATTAATGATAATATCACTGGGTTAAGAAAAGGACACAAGAGATGATTATAAAAAAAATTTTAAATAATAATGTGGTAATTTCTGATAATAAAGAATCTCAAGAAGTAGTTGTGATGGGCAAAGGCATCGCATTTAATAAAAAAGTTGGAGATAAAATATCTTTAATTGCTATTGATAAGATGTTTGTTAATCATTTCGGAAGCGAAAGACAAGAGATGGAAAAATTGGTCGAAAAAATACCACCAGATATCATCGAAGTATCTAAAGAGATTATGTTATTAGCAGAAAAAGAAATTGGTTATAATTACTCTGAGAAATCTTATTTAAGTTTAACTGATCATTTGTTTTATGCTATAGAACGGGCTCGCGAGAATATTTCACTTCCTAATCCATTATTATTTGATATAAAAAAGTTTTATTCAAAAGAATTTAAAGTCGCTTTAAAAGCGGTTGAAATTGTGAAGGATAAGCTAAATGTGGACATGACAGAGGAAGAAGCAGGTGTGATAGCCATGCATTTGGCCAATAGTGTGACAGATTATCAGGATATGGCTACGACGATGAAAAATACAGAAATTGTAAAAAATATTCTTAATGTTGTTAGGCGATATTTTGGATGCGAGTTTGATGAGAACTCTACTAACTATCAAAGAATGGTTACTCATATTCAGTTTTTTGTGCAACGTATCATGAATAATGAGTTAAGTGAAGAAACGGATGATTTTCTTTATGAACTAGTGCAGTCTAAGTATCCTGAGGCGTTTCAGTGTAGCTTAAGAGTGAAAGATTATCTATTGACTAAGCGAGATATTTCAATTAGTCATTCAGAGATAATCTATTTAACAATTCATATAAACCGAGTAGTCAATAATAAATAATACGGAAAAGAGTGCTGATATATTTCGGCACTCTTTTTTTATATCATAAATTAAAAATAAGAGGAGTTACTTTTAATGTAATAGAAAGGGCTACAAAGATACTAATAACTGAATAGATAGTATAAGTGTAAAGATTGTATAAAGATAAAAGTAAAAGTTTAACACTATCTTTATAAAAAGCTTGTTATGATGTGTTCATCTTAAAAAAAGGAAGGGAAAATAGATGATAATTATCTCGTTTATAGTAGCAGTCGCATTACTAATATATTTATTTTATAAGTTATTTTTGGGGGATTAGTGAAATGAATCAAGTATGGATGATGCAAATCATATTTTTAACCGTTTTAACTATTGTCGGGATACTTTTAGGGCGATACATAAATAAAGTCATGACGAATCAGAATAATCTACTAACAAAAATTGTTCAACCAATAGAACGTTCTGTGTATAAATTTTTAAGGTCCAGTATCAAAAGAATCAATGTGAGGAAAAGATTATGCCATAAGTGTATTGATTTTTAGTGCTATCTCATTTGTTGCCTTATTTTTAATTTTAATTTGTCAGGGATTTTTACTATTAAATCCAGAAGGGCTACCTGGTTTAAGTTTATCGTTAGCGTTTAATACAGCCGCAAGTTTTGTAACGAATACAAACTGGCAAGCTTATGCTGGAGAGGAAACGTTATCCATTTTTAGTCAAAAAATTGGATTAACCGTTCAAAACTTTGTTTCAGCTGCTATAGGTATTTTAGTTTTGTATGTGTTATTACTTGGTTTCAAACGGGACAGGATGCCTAAAATGAGACAGTAATAAAAACACCTATGCGATTACTTTTTTTTCGATATTCAACAGGAGATAAGTAATCGTATTTTTGTTGAATTCTTTTTTTATTATAATAGTTGATGAAATTTTGTACAGTTTTAATTACACTAAATATAGAGCTTCCAAGCTCTGGGTGTAATGAGAACGTTTTAGCCTTTAGGACAGAGTGGAACGCTCTTTTCTTTAGTTGCTTGATAATAAGCATATGACGTATATACAGAACCTTGATCTGAATGAAGTATACAATTATCTGGAAGTTTAGGTAATTTATTTAGTGTGTCTAAAAGACAAGAAATGTCCTGTTTTTCACTTATTGTATAAGAGAGTATCTCTCCATTAAATAAATCCATAATGCTAGAAAGATAGAGTCTCTTAGGACCATAATCAAGATAAGTGGTGTCTGTTGTTAGTTTTTCTAACGGCTTAATCGATCTAAAGTCTCTATCAATTACATTAGAGGTTTTAAAGTAAAAAGAGCCTGGGCGTTGTTTTTTCTTTATTTTCACTTTACAACTCCATCCGTATTTTTGCATAATACGTTGAACAACTTTATGATTAATTATTATCTTTTTACGAAGTAAAAAAGTAATCTTTCGATAACCATAAGTGAATTTATTTTCTTTACATAGCTGCTGAATCATTTTAATTCGAATATCCTCTATATCTTCCTGCGTAGTCCAACGATAATAAGTACTCCTAGCTACACCAAAATAGTGACATAACCATGTAACAGATAGCACGTCTTTATAATAATCAACTAATTTTATAAATAGTTCTTTTTCCACATCTTTTCTAATTCCTTGTATTTTTTTTAACATCAACCTACTGTTTCAAGTATTTATTTTCTCTATCTAGAGCCTCCAAAGGGGATAAATTTTCTTTCCGCCAGCTTTAAAACAAGCGGATATTGGTGTGTCGATAGCGGTAAAAAGAACAGATGTCACCAAAGATTCTGTAGATATGATTTTAATAGATGATAATTTCGGTACCATGGCTGTTGAAATCAAAGAAGGTTCTAGAATCTATGACAATATTAAAAAAATATTTTATTCTTGTTGCCCACCTCTTTTGCTGAAGGGTTAATCATCGCTTTCACCATTTTAATGCAACGTGATATGCATCTTCAATCGTCGGAGCTCTTGTGGATGAATATGGTATCAGCCATTATGATACAATTTTCTTTAATATTTGAACTGGCTAAGCAAGGTATTATGAAACCAAAACCAAGACCAAGACAATCACTAGGTAAATTGGATGTATTCAAATGGCATATGTATTTGTATTGATTGCTTTGATGAGTATCGACGTTGGGTGAAATAAAACATAAAGGTTTAAGATCTTGCCAAGTATGTTATTAACAAAATGAGGAACCATTTATAGGGTTGCTTTTTTTATGAAATAATTAAATATTACTTTTTATGAACGAAAACTTAAAATAACTTACATGTTATAATAAATTTAATTAAACGAATTATACTTAATGTGGAAAGTATAACTGAGGAAATTATTGTTACAGATGATGGTAAATTAAACTATTTTAAAATTTATGTACTCGTCGATATGAGTCCATCAGTAACTGAATTTCACAAACAACAGATAAGCTATGGAGTAGATGAAAATCAAAATAAAATGATTCGTTTTGGTGGTGTTCATGATGATGCGACTGTGGAAAAAACATTTCAAAACAAAGCATTCTGTGAGGTGAAGACAGGTGAACATGGAATACTAAATAATTAAATTTTAGAAAATATTTTATTGACATGGGAACGTTCCCACGACATATAGTGTAGTTAATATATGATTAAGGAGCGTTTTTTATGAGAGTTATTATAAAAAAAGATTTTGATGCAATGAGTGAAACAGCTAAAGATATTCTATTAGGTACTATGAGTCAAGATAAACGTGTGAATTTGTCGATTACAGCTGGTAGGACACCAGTCAAAGTGTATGAAAAATTAATACCATATGTAAAAGATTCAGATGACTTTAACAATGTACATTATTACAATTTTGATGAGATTCCAGTAGAAAATCAAGCTGAAGGAATCACCATTTCAGAAATACGAAAACTTTATTTAACACCTGCGAATGTTTCAGAGAAAAATATACATAAATTAACCGTGGAAAATTACGAACAACAAGATGAACGTCTAGCTCTTGATGGTGGATTAGATGCCATGTTAATAGGACTCGGTGGAGACGGTCATTTTTGTGGGAATATGCCAACAACTACTGAGTTTGAATATGCAACGTATAAAATAAAGGTGACAGGAGACGAACCATGGTTTGAACCATCAATGATGCATAAAGGATTAGAGTTTGTGACAATGGGACCAAAAAGTGTATTCAAAGTGAAACATCTTGTGTTGATTGTTAATGGGGAAAGTAAAGCAGAGATGGTGAAAAAAGTGTTACAAGGACCAGTTGATTTAGCTTACCCAGCTTCTATACTCCAACTTCATCCAAACTTTACAGTGATTTTAGATGAGGATGCAGCAAAATATTTAAACTAAATTTTTATTGACAAAATTAAAAACTGATGATAAAGTTATTGAAAACAAAGAGCAGAAAAAGTAGCTTAATTATATTTGTATAGAGAGCCTTTGGTTGGTGGAAAAAGGTCAAAGTATTAAGTGAAACACATCTGGGAGTTAACTTTTCGAAAATCATCAGTAGAAAAGTTCGTTTGAGACACGTTATGACACTCGAAGTTATAAACTTCATGAGGTTATTGTTGTGAGACAATAACAAATAAAGGTGGAACCACGATTATATCGTCCTTTGGCTTAAAGAGCCAAAGGGCTTTTTTTATTATAAAAAATCAATGACTAGACAAGTAATGGATGATTATTTTTTTACAGAGAGTTTCCTATAAGCTGAGAAGGAAACAAAAACCCATTCATGAACACAACTAGATAGATGTATATCTGAACTTAAGTAAGATATAACGTTTGTCCGCGTTAAGGATGTGTGTTTAATGATTGAATTAAACAACATGAGGTTACCATTGTGAGATGGTAATAAATTGAGGTGGAATCACGGCTTATCGTCCTCTTGGTATGTTACCAAGAGGCTTTTTTATATTTAATATAAAAATTAACGAATAATTTTTGAACAAAAAAACGGAGGAACAGCTATGGAATATATTTTAAAAATATTACCATCTTTATTAGATGGCGCAACGATGACGTTAAAAGTGTTTTTCTTTACCCTTTTAGGATCAATCCCTTTAGGATTATTAGTCGCATTTGGTTTACGGACAAAATTTAAACCACTAACCTTTTTACTAAATATCTATATTTGGCTAATGCGAGGTACACCGTTATTATTACAACTTATTTTTATTTTCTTTGGGTTACCAGCTATAGGCATTGTATTTGAGCGATATGATGCTGTAATGATTGCCTTTATTTTAAACTATGGAGCATATTTTGCCGAGATATTTAGAGGTGGTTTACAAGCAATACCAAAAGGCCAGATAGAGAGTGCTCAAGTTTTAGGATTAAGTCCATTCCAAACAGCTTATAAAATTATCTTGCCACAAGTAATTAAAATCATTTTACCTTCAATCGGAAATGAAGTGATTAATTTAGTGAAAGATACCTCATTAATGTATGTACTTGGATTGGGGGATTTACTTAGAGCTGGAAAAATTGCCACCAACCGAGATGTTACACTTGTCCCTCTTGTTATTGTCGGGATAATTTATTTGTTCTTTACAGCAATTCTCACAGGTTTAATTAAGTACCTAGAAAAACGATTCAGTTATTATAAATAAGGAGTGAATGACTATGCTTGAAATTAAAAATGTTTCAAAAAGTTTTGGTGATAAAAAAATATTAGATAATGTGTCTCACTCATTTCCAATGGGAAAAATCACCGTTATATTAGGCCCATCTGGTGGAGGGAAAACAACGTTACTTCGCTGCATTAGTGGATTGGAATCATTTGATAAGGGTCAGTTACTGTTAGGTGGGGAAGATTTAACGAATAAGTCACATCAAGCAAATAGTGGGAAAATTGGAGTGGTGTTTCAAGATTTCCAGTTATTTCCTCATTTAAATGTTTTAGAAAACATTATCTTAGCGCCAACAATGGTATTGAAAAAAAGTAAGGAAGAAGCAACAGAAAAAGCGCGTTCTATGTTAGGACTATTAGGGTTATCAGATAAGGAAGAGGCTTATCCATTTGAATTATCAGGTGGACAAAAGCAGCGAGTAGCAATTGCTAGAGCTTTAGCAATGGAACCAAGAGTGCTATGTTATGATGAACCGACAAGTGCGTTAGATCCTGGTTTGAGTGGGGACGTGGCTGAAGTTATTTTAAATTTAAAATCACCAAACGTCACTCAAATTGTCGTGACGCATGATCCGATATTTGCTGAAAAGATTGCAGATAAAACGATTCGAGTTGAACCAATAAAATAAAAAGGATGGGATGAAGATGAAAAAAAGAACATGGACGATGGTTATGTTAGGAGCTTTACTATTAGTCGTGGGGGCTTGTGGTAAAGGTGGAGAAAGTGGAAATGGTTCAGATAAAGATAAATGGAGCGAGATTGAAAAAAATAAAAAAATCGTCATCGGTCTAGATGATACATTTGTTCCAATGGGGTTTCGCGATGAATCAGATAATATTGTCGGATTTGATATTGATTTAGCTAAAGAAGTCTTTAAAGAATATGGCATTAAACCTGAATTTCAATCAATTGATTGGTCTATGAAAGAAAATGAACTAAATAATGGCACAATTGATTTGATTTGGAACGGTTATAATATTACAGATGAACGAAAAGAAAAAGTAGCATTTAGTGAACCATATATCAGTAGTAAACAGCAACTTGTTGTGATGAAAGAAAGCGGAATAAAATCTTATACAGAGATGAAAGACAAAGTATTAGGAGCTCAAAATGCTTCTACAGGCCAGGATATGATAGAAAAAAATCCTGAAGTATTTCTTGATATAATCAATGATAATGAGACAGTGTTGTTTGATACATTCAACGAAGCATTTATTGATTTAAAAGCAAAACGAATTGACGGTTTGATTGTGGATAACGTGTACGCAAATTATTATATTGCGCAACAAAAAAATCCAAAAGATTATGCAGTATTAGATACACCGTTTGATAGTGCAGATTTTGCAGTAGGTATTAGAAAAAGCGATAAAGAATTGAAAACAAAAATCGATGAGGCATTTAAGAAGTTAAAAGATAATGGAAAAATGAAAGAAATCAGCGAAAAATGGTTTGGAAATGATAATGCAATAAAGTAATAGTATCTGAGTCAATTGAAAATAAAAATGTCCCCAAATGGCTCTTTGTCAAATAGGACTGATGAGTTAAATTTACAAGATGATGAATTTGAGAATAATCTCTTATTTATCATCTTTTTATATGTATTGAAAACCACCTGCTATGCGGGTGGTTCTAAAGAGCTTCTAGTGTGGTATTAAAAAATCCTCTGAAAACACTATTCAATGAAATGAAGAAAGTTTTAAGGAGATTTAGATGAATATATGTGGGTAAAAGCTGCGAAAATATTGGGTTACGAAAATGAAGATGCAGTGAAAACAGATATCAAGGAATAGGGACTAGAAAAGATTACCAATGCAATGGCTGAAAATGATGAACCAAGACAGTTTGAAACGTATGATACGGTAAGAAAGAGAATGCAAAAAGAAGTGACGAAAATTGCAGAAGAAACAAGCGAAGAAGGTGTCGGTAATGTGTTAATCGTATCTCACGGTATGGCGATTACAGTATTGTTATCAGATTGGACTGAAGAAGACACGGATCGTCCTCTATCAAACGCAAGCATTTTAAAAGTTATTCATAAAGATGGAAAATTTACAGTAGAGAGTGTAGGAGATACATCTTTTATTGAAAAATAGCTGACAAACGTTATTTTCTGAAGAAACATAGTAAATTAATAAGGATGTATGTTGCTTTTCCTATTTAGTATGATAAAATATAGCATATTTTAAAATTATCATACGTTAATTTTGGGTATGATGTAACTCAAAGATTAACCTAAAAAAGGGGAGCAGTATGCCAAATAAAGATGAGATTGTATTAGAAGAAAACAATCAATTAAAAAGAACAATGACATTCTTCCCAGCTTTATCAACCGTTATGGGAACCGTAATAGGTGGAGGAGTGTTTTTCAAAGCAGCTAGTGTGACGCAATCAACTGGATCAGCTAGTCTAACGCTAATATCATGGTTTTTAGGTGGTATTATTAGTATTTGTGCAGGACTAACCGCAGCAGAACTCTCAGCAGCTATTCCTGAAACGGGTGGAATGGTGAGATATATTGAACGGGCGTATGGTAAGTTATGGAGCTTTTTATTAGGATGGGCATTAATCATTATTTATTTTCCAGCCAACGTCGCAGCTCTTTCTATTATATTCGGTACCCAGTTTAAAAACTTATTTGGTTTATCCAACTCAGTGATTGTACCAATAGCTATTTTAGTCGGTGGTTCCATTACGTTGATTAATTTTTTAGGAGCAAGAGCTAGTGGGATTTTTCAATCAATCACATTGGTTTGTAAGTTAATACCACTTGCCTTAATTGTTATTTTTGGTCTATTAAGACAAGGTGAAGTTGACGTTAGTCTTTTTCCTGTAACTGCAGGACCACAAGTATCCGGCTTTTTTCCAGCTTTAGGAGCAGGGCTTCTTGCTACTATGTTTGCATATGATGGTTGGATTCATGTGGGAAATATTTCAGGGGAGTTAAAAAATCCTGAGCGAGATTTACCAAGATCAATAGCCGGCGGATTGTTTGGTGTTATGCTGATTTATTTATTAGTTAACTTTGTTTATTTAAAAAGTTTACCCATCGAATCATTAGCAGGGAATGAAAATGCTGCGATGGATGTATCAAAACAAATATTTGGTGACTTTGGTGGAAAAATTGTTACAATCGGAATCCTAATTTCTGTATACGGTGCAATTAATGGCTACACAATGACTGGTATGAGAATTCCTTATACGATGGGATTAGATAAACAATTACCATACTCAAATCAATTAGCAAAATTAAATCGTAATAAAGTGCCTTTTATTGCAGGACTTTTTGAGTTAGCAGTAGCAGTTGTCATGATGTTATTAGGTGGATTTGATATTTTAACAGATATGTTGGTTTTTGTTATCTGGATTTTTTATACGTTAGTTTTTTTTGCTGTCATTAAACTAAGAAAAACAGAACCAGATTTACCAAGACCATACAAAGTTCCTTTGTATCCATTTGTCCCAATCGTGTCAATAATCGGTGGAATCTTTATTCTATCTATGACGCTAGTTAACCAACTATCACTTGTGATTATAGGGTTAGGTTTAACAGCTTTAGGTATCCCGTTTTATTTATATGCGACTAGAAAAAAAACTAGAAAGTGAGAGACTTTCTAGTTTTTTGGTTAATAAGAGTAACTTATAGTGGGGATTTATTTTTTTTAATATCTATCTGGATATGTTATGGATAACTTGATTATTTTATGATAAACTATTTTTAGATAACGGTTTCATAAAAATAGGAGGTCTGATAGATGGAAACAATAAAAGTAGGTATCGTTGGATTAGGGAGATTAGGTAAGGTTCACGCTCACAATTTAAAAGGTAAAGTAGCTAATGCCACATTGTATGCTGCATGTAGTCCAGTTTCAGAAGAGCTAGAGTATGCTAAAAATAACTTAGGTGTACAAGTTACCTATACTGATTATGAAGAGATGGTTAAAGATGAACAACTTGATGCGATTTTTATTGTGTCACCATCAGGGTTACATTGCTCTCAAATACAACTTGGATTAAAATATGGAAAACATGTTTTTTCTGAAAAACCAATCGGACTTAATATTGAAGAAATTAATGAAACGATTCAAGTTATTAATCAATACCCAAACCAAAAATTTATGCTTGGATTTATGCGACGCTTTGATACGGATTATATGTATGCAAAAGAACTTGTTGATAATGATGAACTGGGTGACGTAACATTAATTCGTTGTTATGGAATTGATCCAAGTGAAGGTTTAGAAAGTTTTGTTAAATTTGCTGGAGCAAGTAATAGTGGTGGTTTGTTTGCTGATATGTCAATTCATGATATTGACTTAGTTCGTTGGTTTACAGGTCAAGAAGTAAGTAAAGTTTGGGCAATCGGAAAAAATACTACTTATAAAGAACTCGATGAAGTAGGAGAGCTTGAAACAGGTGCTGCCATGCTTCAGTTAGCTGATAATACTATGGGAATATTAGTAGCTGGTAGAAATTGTCATCATGGGTATCATGTTGAAACAGAATTAATTGGAACAAAAGGCATGCTGCGTATAGCACAAGTACCAGAAAAAAATCTAGTCACTATTATGAATGAACATGGCGTTGTTCGGCCAACCTCACAAAATTTCCCAGAACGTTTTTCTCAAGCCTTTATTAATGAAGCAAATGAGTTTATTGAGTGTATTTTAACTGATAGACAGCCTAGTATTAATGCAATTGACGGATTAGAATCGACAAAAGTAGCACTTGCTTGTAAAGAATCATACGAAAAAAATCAACTAGTTACAATATAAATACAACAAAACAACTCCCTTGGAACATATTGTTTCAAGGGAGTTGTTTTGTTGTATCTTGTTTACAATTCTCCAGTTAAAAACTGTGCTTTACCAAATGCAAAGCTCCAATCTTCATCATCATTAACAACTAAGTTAATCATAACGTCTTCTTTCCGAATACCCAATTCATCATTTAAAGCAGTCACTAAATTGTGGTAAAACTGTTTTTTTTGTTCAGTTGTTCTGGGGCGAGTAATAAGACTAAATAGAAGAACATCTTTTGTTCGTTCAAATCCTAAACCAGTATCCAATATTTGCATTTCATACGGTTCGTGTTGGCTGACTATTTGGTATCTATCACCAATAGGTGCATCAAAGGCTTCTAACATCACTCTATAGGAAATTTTTAGAATTTCTTCTATTTCTTCTTGTTGTCGTCCTTTTATCATATCAATTTTCATTAATGGCATTAAAAGATTCCTCCCATAACTTAGTGATTAAAGTATCTCAAATTTAACCAACATAATCAAATTGAATGCATCAGTTTATTAAAAGTTAATCAAAAATATTTCTTTTATACTTAAAAATATATGGTTAGATATAAAAAAATATATATTATGATTTGACATAAATGTATAAAAGTAGTATGATTTTTCTATAGCATGTGAAAAGGTAAACAATAGATCGAAAGTAAGTGATGATAGTGAATATTGAACGTTTTATAGAAGCAAGGAGACAAAAAGGGTTTTCGCAAAATGACTTAGCAGAAAATATTTGCACGCAAGCAACGTTAAGTCGGTTTGAAAATAACTCTCAAGTTCCAAATTTAAAGATACTAATTAAACTGTGTGAAAGATTGGATTTACCTTTGAGTGAGTTGTTTCCTAAAGTTGGAATTCGATACACTGATGTAATTGAAATATTAAATCAAGCAGAATTTTTATTAATAACCAGCGAATATCAAAAAGCAAAGAATTTAATGGAAACAATTGATATTTGCAAAATCGAAGACAATGATATTTTGTTAAGATTTGGTATTTTCTGTTTTGTTTTAATTTGTTTTTACAGCAGTTTTTTTTACAGCTGTATCGTTCTATAGATTAATGGAAACAATTGATATTTGCAAAATCGAAGACAATGATATTTTGTTAAGGTATCATTATTTGACAGGTTTTTTAATGGTTTTTCAACATGCTAAAATTACCGATATTTTGTTTAATTTTGATCAAATTTTATTAGACAATGGAGAAACTGAAGATATCTATCATCTACTGGCTTACACTGGAATTGGGATGGTATTTGCCAGAGAGAATGATGTGGAAAAAGCAGAGTTTTATTTTAATAAAGTGTTGGAAAAAATCTATCGTTATCCTATAAAAAAAGTAGAAGATACTTGGCGAGTATTAAATATTGTCTATCAATGTGGTGAGTTTTATGCTAGCATTCATGAGCTCGAGGCTAGTAATGTTTTATTAAATTATGCGATAAAAATATGCTCAGATAATCACGTGACGTATTATTTAGCTCGTGCTGCGGCACAGCTTGCGCAAAATGCAATAGAAGAAAAGAAAGATAAAAATGACATTTTAGAATTAATTTACGATGCGAGAGCTTATGCCAAAATTAATCGTAATGAGATTAAGTTAAAAGAGTTAAAGCAATTAGAAATTGCTGTTAAGAAAGGATTGTAGGCCATGCAAAATAAAGTGGTCAAACAATTACATTTGATGGGAACAGTAATAGATATTACTGTAGTAGGAAATAAAGCGGAAGAAGTAGTTGAGAAGACAGTTAGAATGCTAGAGTATTATGAAAAAATGTTTAGTGCTAATGACGATACTTCAGAATTAATGAAAATAAACTTTAATGCTGGAAAAACAGATACCATGGTTTCTCCTGAGCTATACAATCTTATTTCCCTAGGCAAGTATCATAGTATTCAGGATGATAGTTTTTTAAATATAGCGATTGGCCCTTTAATAAAAGAGTGGAAAATTGGGTTTGAAGGAGCGTTAGTTCCATCAAAAGAAGTCATTGAAAGTCTATTAAGAAAAACCAATCCAGAAAAAATTATTTTAAGTCCTAATACACATAGTATTTATTTAGAGGATAAACAAATGGAGATTGATCTAGGTGCATTAGCAAAAGGATTCATTGCTGATAAAGTAGTTGAGTATTATAAACAACAAGATATAACGTCGGCTATTTTAAATCTTGGTGGTAATGTGGTGGTCTATGGAGAAAGTCATCATCCAGATGGTTATTTTAGAGTAGGAATCCAACATCCAACAGAACCACGCTCTCATTGTTTAGTAACTATTCAAGCTAAAAATGAATCGATTGTGACGTCTGGTATTTACGAAAGAACGCTAACAGTTGGAAAAACAATCTATCATCACATAATTAATCCAAAGACAGGATATCCAATAGAAACAGATGTCGCTAGTTTGACGATTATTTCTAAACGATCAGTTGATGGAGAAATATGGACAACACGTCTATTTGGTAAAAATACCAAAGATATTATTAGTACTGTGAATCAACTTGATGCTATTGAGTGTGTTGTTATAGATAAAACAAATAAAGTATTTACTTCAGAGATGATTAAAACAAAACTAATGTAAAGAGAGGAAGATTTTTATGGATAAGTATATAGCGATAGTAGGGACAAATTCTGATCAGTCAACAAATCGAAAATTATTGTACTTTATTAAAGATTACTTTAAAAACGAGGCAGATATTGAAATAATCGAAATCAAAGAGTTCCCTATGTTCAATAAACCTGACGATGGAAATTTACCAAGTATTGTAAAAGAAGTAGCGCAAAAAATAGAAGAGGCAGACGGTGTCATTATCAGTACACCGGAATATAATCATGCCGTTCCAGCAGCATTAATGAATGCGTTGAATTGGTTATCTTACAATATTTACCCATTTGTGGATAAACCAGTTATGATTACAGGAGCTTCATATGGTACGTTAGGTTCATCAAGAGCACAAAGTCATTTAAAACAAATGCTTGATTCACCTGAGTTAAAGGCTAGAACAATGCCGAGTTCGGAATTTCTATTAAGTCACTCACTTCAAGCTTTCGATGAAAGTGGAAAATTAGTAGATGAGAATCAAATTCAAAAATTACATAGTCTATTTTTAGACTTTAAGCATTTTGTCTATATGACCAATCAATTAATGAGTGCTCACAAACAAAATAAAAAAGAAGCAGAAAACTTTTCATGGGAAAATATTTAAGGAGGAAGTCAAATGAAACTAGTAGGAATTGTAGGATCAAATGCTGATAAATCATATAATCGTACGTTGTTACAATACATAAAAAAACACTTTTCTGATAAATTTGATTTAGAATTAATCGAAATTAAAGATGTTCCATTGTTTAATCAAAGTAATGATCAAACAAATACGCCAGTGATTCAGTCAATAAACCGTAAGATTTTAAATGCAGATGGGGTTATTATTGCAACACCTGAACATAACCATACAATACCAGCCAGTTTAAAGAGTGTATTAGAGTGGTTATCATTTAAAATACATCCACTAGAAAACAAACCAGTAATGATTATTGGTGCTTCATACTATGACCAAGGTTCTTCACGAGCTCAATTACATTTACGACAAATACTTGATGCACCAGGTGTTCATGCTCTAGTCATGCCAGGAAATGAATTTTTACTTGGAAAAGTACGCGAAGCTTTTGATGACAATAATAACCTAAAAGACGCTAAAACTGTTGAGTTTTTAAGTAATGTATTAGATAAATTTTTACGATATATTGAAGTAATATCTGAGTTAGAAGGAACGAAAAAGCCTGAACTGGAAAAAGAAGATTTATATTGCGAAGGGTCAATCGATACCACAATTGATGGAGTTGACAAAGGAGCTGATGACTGGGTTGAACAAGCATCAGAAAAAGTTCAAGCAGTAGAAGGTGATACTTATGTCAAATTAAATCGTGGTATATTAACGGTTAATCAGTTAAATCATTTCTTTGCCTCAATGCCTATGGAATTAACCTATGCAGATAATAATAATCAATTTTTATATTATAATTACACAAAAGAAGATAAAGATATGTTAGCCTCACGTCATCCAAGTCAAGTAGGGAACCCTCTAGCCTATTGTCATCCAGAAAAAGCATTAAACGGTGTGAATTGGGTTGTTCAGCAGTTACGATCTGGAGCTCAAGATTGCGTAAGAGTACATGTTCCAACGCATGGACCAGATAAATTTGTTGTACATAATTATCAAGCAATTCATGATGATGAAGGAAATTATGCTGGTATAAACGAATACATATTAGATTTTAAACCAATTGTTGATTGGTATTTAAAACAAACAGGTCAAACTTTAACACCAGGAACAGATACAGTCAGTGGAGCTTCAGAATCTTCCAAACATACTGCTTCATCTGATGCGGATGCAGTCTCAAGTGCGTCAAAAACAGAATAATAACTAGACAGTAAAAGACTAAGATGTTCTATCTTGGTCTTTTTTTTGTTCGCAAATAGTAAAGTTACTAGTATAAATTAGTTTATCCTATTGAAAATGAGAAAAAAGTTTATCATAATGAGAAAAACTTAATAAATAATAAACAATATTTTAATCGTATTGTTGTTATTAAATAATAAAAGGGGTAGGTATATGAAACAGTCGGTTGTTAAACGTTCGGCACTGCTAGCGAGTAGTCTTTTGTTATTGTCCACGCCAGTTTTGGATGCAACACTTGTATTAGCAAATGAAACGAGTAGTCAAAAGGAAACACAAACGAATCAAAAAAAGGTAGAAGAAAGTGTCAAAAATTTTTTGAATGAAGAAAAAGAATTGGCCAATAAAGCTGATGCAACTGACTTTTATACAAGAGTCAATGAACAGTTAAAAAATGAGGGACTAATCACAGAAGGTACATCTAACACAACTGTTGATAAAGAACAACGCATACGTGTAATGGTCCAGTTGGATGAGGATGTTGCTATAAATAAAGTTGACTTACCAACAGGTTCTAAACAATCTGTTCAGTCAATAGAAAAAGCGACAGATACAGTGGTCAAAAAACAATCGTCTGTAAAAGCAAAGATTGAAAAAATCGCAGGCTCAAAGGCCAAACGTTCATTTGGTTATTTGTTAAATGCGTTTTCTATTAATGTAAAAGTTGGAGACATTGAAAAAATTGAAGCACTAAGTGGTGTTGTATCAGTGACACCGGCTCAAGTATTTTATCCAACTGATACACATGCAAATGCAATTGCCGATGTACAAAAAGTTTGGGAAGAAAAGAAATTACATGGTGAAGGAATGGTTATCTCAATTATTGATAGTGGAATCGATCCAAGCCATAAAGATCTATTTTTATCCAATCCTGAAAGCGGTCCTTTAACTAAAGAAAGCGTTAAAAAAATGGATAAAGGAAAATACTTCAGTGAAAAGGTTCCATTTGGCTATAATTACGCAGATGGCAGCGATGATATTATAGATGTGGGTGATGCAGGGATGCATGGCCAACATGTGGCAGGTATTGCTGGATCAAACGGTGAAGTGAAAGGAGTTGCCCCAGAAGCTCAGTTACTTGCAATGAAAGTTTTTTCTAATAACAAAGAGTTGAAAGGCTGTTATACAGATGACATTATTGCGGCTATTGAGGACTCGGTTAAATTAGGAGCGGACGTTATTAATATGAGCTTAGGTTCTGTTAGCGCAAATACTGATCCAAACGACCCACAAAATCAAGCGATAAAACGTGCAAGTGATGCAGGTGTTGTGTCAGTTATTTCAGCAGGAAATAATAGTGTGAGTGGGACAAACGACATGCATGACACCCCCAAAAATCTATTAAATACGTCAGATATGAGTACAGTTGGAAGTCCCGGAGTCACTACTGAAGCGTTGACTGTTGCGTCATCAGAAAATTCTATTGTGACACTTGAAACATTGAAAGATACATTAGGTAATGCAGTCTTTAGTTCAGTACCAGAACTAACAGATGGGTCAACGACCATATTTAGTAAAGTTGAAACACAATATGATGTGCTAAATCAAGAACGCGAATTAATAGATGTAGGATTTGGTAAAGCAACAGATTATACAGATGAGGTGAAAAAATCAGTAAAAGATAATATTGCCTTGATACAGCGTGGCGAGATTTCATTTAGTGAAAAAGCAAAATATGCAAAAGAAAATGGTGCTGTTGCAGCATTTATCTATAATAATACGGATGGCATTGTACAAATGTCCTTAGATGATGCGGAGTATCCAACAATTGGTCTGTCAGATGTTGATGGAGACGTGTTATTAAAAGTAGCGAAGGATAAGAAAAAAGTAGCGTTCAATCTTGGAAAAGCTGAAGTTGACAATAAAATGTATGGTAAGATGTCAGATTTTAGTTCATGGGGACCAACACCTGAATTGAATTTTAAACCTGAAATATCTGCTCCTGGTGGTAATATTTATTCACTAGCTAATGGAAATAAGTATCAAACAATGAGTGGAACAAGTATGGCGTCCCCCTTTGTAGCTGGATCTCAAGCATTAATTTTGCAAGCCATAAAAGAGAAAAAACTTAACTTAAGTGGGAAAGAATTAGTGAAGTTTGCAAAAGATTCTGCTGTTAATACATCTGTTCCAATGTTTGATGTGAGTCATACAAAAGAAATTATTTCACCACGAAGACAAGGTGCAGGACAAATCAATGTATCCTCAGCAATTGAAAATGAAGTCAGTATCCTTTATACACCGACTAATGAATCAACGATTGCTTTAAAAGAAATTGGCCGTTCAACAACAATCGATGTGACGTTGACTAATCATAGTGATAAAGATAAAACGTATACAGTAAATGATTATGGTGGGGTCTACACACAGAGTACTGACGCGAATAAAGAAATCTATGATACAAAAATAGATAAAGCGAATCTAACAACAGATAACCAAACAATTGAGTTAAAAGCTAAAGAGAGTAAAACAGTTTCGTTTAATTTGACATTACCATTTTCTTTTTCAGAACAACAATTTGTTGAAGGCTTTATCGGATTTGATGGTGTGGATACACCTAACTTAGTTATTCCATACATGGGATTCTTTGGCACTTATTCTAAAGATAAGTCAGTCGATCCTTTGATTTTTCAAGAAGGTCATAGCGCACCGACAGCATCAGGATTTTTAGTAAGTAATGGCAATAATATTTTAGGAATGGTGAAAAATGAAAAAGGTGAGTCAGTTGTTGATCCAGATGCGATGGCTATTTCTCCTAAAAATAATGATGGTGTTCAAGATTATAGTATGCCATATTTATTTTTCAATCGTAATTTCTCACAAGCAACATATGACATTATAGATGATAAAGGTGACACAATAAAAGAGCTTTACATTTCTAAAAATGGTCGCAAAGATTTCTTTAATTCAGGAACAGGAAAGTGGACAACGCATGCCGTGTCTCAAGCAAAATGGACAGGAACATCATATAATAAAAAATCAGGCAAAGAAGAACAAGTACCAGATGGTCGTTACCAATACAAAGTAAGTGTTACTTCACAAAATGATGGTTCAACCCAAGAAACGTACATACCAGTAACAGTTGATAATACGAAACCAGAAATTAAACATGTCGAGGTAAGTAAAACAGGAACGCTACTAGTTGATGTAACGGATAATTTGTCTGGAGTGAAACCAGATGTTGTGGCTTTAAATGTAAATGGAAAAAATTACAAAATGGCTCTTAAAAAAGGTAGTAACAATGATAAACATCATCAGCAATATGAATCAACTCAACGAATATCTAGTGTCTTTTCTCAAGGGAAAAATCAAGTGACTCTTGGCGTGAGTGATATGGCCGGAAATATTGCTACCACAAGTATAGTTGCTCAACAAGGTGATAAAGAAAATATCTTAATTTATAATCTGTCACCAAATCAAACCATTAGCCAAAATACAGCGGGATATAATAAAGAGACTGGGAGCTTCACATTATCAGGTAGTTACAAGAATGATACAGTATTTTATGTAGATGGTGTTGAAGTCAAAACATCAGATAAGGGATTATTTGAAGTCAGTGTTCCGATTACAAAAGATAAAACCAGTATATTATTTACACAAGATAAAGAAGGTACTGACTTGTTTGGTGTGATGCCGGTAAAAGTGGATTTAGATGCGCCTGTTATAGAGATAAATGATTCATCTGACGGAAAAATAAATACTACAGATAGTCAATATACGTTATCAGGTCATATCAGTGATGCAACTGAAGCCTTGTTGTATAATCCTAAAACAGAAGAAAAAGTGCCATTAACATTAGATAACGGTGCGTTCTCTAAAGAGCTCTCACTAATTTATGGAGATAATTTATATTATGTTATCGCAGGGGATGAATCGGACAATCACACCACTCAACAGGTCGTCATTCATTCATCTAGTGCAACGAAAATTGATAAAAATATGATTAAATTTGATAATATCGATTCTAGTCTATCAGTGATAAATACGGATAGCACAGGATATGATAAAGATAATAAAACATTAACCATCACTGGTAAATTAGCCTACCCAGTCGCTAATTTTGCATTAAATGGTGAAAAAGTACCTTATGATCCCACGACTTTAGCCTTTAGTTATCAAATGAAAAATATTTCAACAGGATCATATCGATTAACAGCTTACGTCCAAGATGATAAATTAAATCAAGGTAAGCCAGTTGTTAATTATGGCTATACTATTTGGGTGGATGACACCTTACCATCATTAACATTACATAATGTGGAGCAACAATCTGATGGGCGCTTAGTTGGGTTTACGAATCAAAATCCATATGTTGTTCAAGCCACGATAACAGATAATTTAACGGGTTATGATTTTAGTATAAATAATAATCATGTTTACACTGATCCAAGCTATACAACATTTAATGAGTCGTTCTTTGACAAAAGACCAAGTGTGGATGTTGATTATAAAGTGTCTCTTTTACCAGAAGCAACATCTAAAATGACAGCAACATTATCTGACTTAGTTGGAAATAAACAAACATTAGATTTTGATATGAATCATCACAAAGATGATACAATACCAACTCCAAGATTAGTAAGTAGTGATGGTAAACTAACACGTAAACCAGTCGTAATATCGTCTAGCAATGAGACTGATGTGGCTAATCATGCAGGTAGCTTTGAAAAGCCTAACTTGTATTACTCAACTGATAAAGAAATATGGACGGTTGTACCAAAAGATGTCAGCGTCAGTGAAAATGGAAACTACTACTTTAAGTATGCAGACAAATATGGAAATGAATCAGCAGTCTCAGAAATAAAAGTAGATAATATTCGTACCGAGATAAAATCACTCCCAACTATTTCACTTAGCTCATACGGTGGGAAAGAAGAAAAAGTGACAGTGACGATTGGTTTAACGACTGAGGATACTGATACTCATCTAACGTATAGTTTAGATGAAGGGAAAACGTGGAAAGAGTATAAAGAAGCATTTGACGTGACAAAAGATAGTGTATTACAAGTCAAATCAGTTGATACTGCGGGTAATGAAAGTCCCGTTTTAAGTGAAAACATCGTCGTAAAACCTAAACCAATCCAAAGTAAAGAAAGTACAACACAAACAGAATTAGAAAAAACAGATAAAAAAGATGGTGAGACACAGACATCAAATGAATTAGAAGAATCACCATCTGAAGAAGAAAAAGGCGAAGCAGAAAAAGAGCAAACGCCACCTTTTGAAAATCAAGAAAAAGAAGATAAAAAAATAGCAGAAAAAGAAGAGAATCAAAAAGAAAAAACTAGTCAACTATCGCAAGAGTCAATTGGATTCATTTCTAATGAAACGGTGAAACGATCGAGTAATGTATCATCTAATCAAACGCAGGAAACCTTAAAATCACTTTCTAAAAATAACTTACCCAAAACTGGTGATGCATCAAATAAAAAAGTAGTGATAATTGGTATACTGATGTTATCGTTAGTATCAATTGTATGGCTCAATAAACGAAAAAAGGAACAGTAAACTAAATAGATGCCGATGAAAGAGGGAGGAATTTAATTCCTTCTTCTTTTTTAAAAGGTTTTTAAATAATCTAGCATAAAATGAGAGTCTTTGTTGTGATTGTGGTATAGTTAAATTATAAAATATTAAAAAAGTGGGGAAGATATCGATATGATTAAATCAGTTGTCAAACAAATTGGGGAACACGCAATGGATGCTAAAGATGAAATGATTATTTTATTTGGAGAAAAAGTGACAGAAGAAATTGAAAAAGTTTCTGTTATTCAACAAGTTGAAACAAGTGGGCCATTTAATCTAGAAGTTGGTGACACCATTTTATTTGATGACCAAGAGTACCATATAGTTAAAATTGGGTCTGTTTCAAATAGACACTTAGAATCTATGGGACATGTAACATTGATGTTCAAAGATCCAGAAGGTATGGATGAACTATCAAATGCGATTTATCTGGAACCATATACGTTCCCTAAAATCAATGAAGGGACTATTATTACATATCGTTAGGGGGAAGATAGGTGAAGTTAAAAAAAGAGGGAAGTCCTAAGTCTTTATTCTATCGTTTGTTTTTAAACAACAAGCTAGTAACAGGCTTAATGGTTGTATTGTTAATACTACTCATACTATTAGTATTTACTAAAGTATCTGACTTATTTACACCGGTCGCACAATTTTTAGGCATTGTTGGTGTACCAATCATTGTTTCAGGTTTACTGTACTACTTGCTAAATCCAGTAGTCAATTTTTTTGAAAAACGTGGCATAAAACGCGTTTATACCATTAGTTTACTTTTTATTACTATTTTAGGTTTAATTATTTGGGGAATTGTTATTCTTGTTCCAAAAATTGAATACCAAACAAAAAGTTTTATTTCAGAATGGCCACATTATTGGGATGTTATTGAACGAAAAACCACAGAGTTCGTATCTTTACCTGCTCTGAGTCAATTTAGTGAGCCTTTTGAGAAATACTTTAATGAACTAACAAATTCTATTAGTAGTCTAGCAAAAACTTTATCTAAAACAACATTTAACAGTTTAGGTAATATCGTCGGAGCGGTAGCAAATGTTGTTGTGACTGCTATTACTGTACCGTTTATTTTGTTCTATTTATTAAAAGATGGCCGGCAATTAGTTCCGTACATTACGCCAGCTATTCCAATAAAAATGCGAAAGCCAACACTTAAAGTGTTAGAAGATATTAATAAACAATTATCTTCTTACGTACGAGGTCAAGTAACAGTAGCATTTGCTGTTGCGGTAATGTTTATGATTGGTTTTAGTGTTATAGGACTTGAATATAGTGTGACGTTAGGTATATTAGCAGGTTTGTTAAATTTAATTCCTTATATAGGATCTGCTCTAGCAACAATTCCGGCGATTATATTAGCCTTTGTTAGTGGTCCTAAAATGTTAATTGCTGTGATTATAGTATTTATTATTGAGCAAACAGTTGAAGGACGTGTAATTTCACCTTTAATTTTAGGCAGTCAGTTAGATATTCATCCTATAACGATTATTTTTGTCTTGTTATCAGCTGGTAAATTATTTGGTGTATTAGGAGTGATATTAGGTATACCTGGATATGCTGCTATGAAAGTGGTTGTCATTCATGTGTTTAATTGGTACAAAGAAGTATCAGGTTTGTATGAAGAAGAACAAGAGGAAGAAACACCAAGTGTGACTTAAAAAAGTCCAGGAAATTTGATTTCCTAGACTTTTTTATTTTGTCTAAAAACTTTAAGTAGATAGTAATACCTTTCTCACATTTATCTTAAAAAAGATTCATAAATAAGTGTTTTAATAATACTGTTCTTGGCTAAGAAAAAAGAGATATAGAGACCTAATCACTTAATTAAACGATAGAAACTCAGTTAATATTTTTGGGAAGTACCTATTTTTTAAGTAAACCCATTGATATGAGTAAGTAAGAGTAGGAAGTGTCACTTCATGTATATAAATACTTTTAGGTAATTCTCGTAGTAAAAATTCTGGAATAAAACTAACACATTGATTGGTTTTAATCAATTGTAAGAGCAGTTTCACATCTGCGCAGCTTGTAATGTTTTTTTTGCAGCCAATCGAATTGTTTAACCAAAGAGTCAATTCTTTATACAATTTTTCATCTTTGTGTAGAGGTAAGATAATATCTTTTGACTGACGTAATATTTCATTCATTGTCCAATGCTCATCATAATTATCAGAGTAAACGAGGTAAACAGGAACCGTTTCTTTGTTAATTGAAATAAATTCATCCTCATTGAGGGCATAGTGAGTTAGAGCAACGTCAATTTGTCTTGCTTCCAACATTTCTTGCAATGTAGCTTGATCGTTTTGAAAAATATTCAATTTAATATCTGGATATGTTTTTGAATAGTTTTTAATAGTTGAATATAAAATGGTTGATAGTAGTGCGTCGACGCCAATATTAATCGAACCAAGTATTCCAACGTTACTATCTTGTATGCGTTGTTTGGCTTGATTGATTTGGGCGGTGATGGACAGTGCTTCATCATACATAATACACCCACTAGGAGTGAGGTGATGTTGTTTTTTATGTCTTTCTATTAGAATTGTACCTAACTCAGTTTCTAGTTGCTTTAACATTTGACTTAAAGCTGATTGAGCAATATTAAGTTTTTTTGCGGCATCAGAGATAGTATTTGATTCTGCTATGGCAATAAAATAAGTTAGTTGTCTGATATCCATTTGATTATCTCCTTTCGTATTAGAAAATAATTAAAAAATTAGATAATTTTAATGATATCAAAAAAATGGATAAACGTCATTAATTAATTGGATAGAACGTTAAAATAGAATATAGATTTTATTAAAGTTGAAGGGAAGAATGTTATGAAATCAGAAGAGCTTAAAAAAGAAGATACAATAAATCGTATTGTAGAAACTATCGAGAAAATGGATAAGCATTTGGCTGATTATGAAAAAGAGGAAAAAACAACACAAAACAGATTAAAAGAATGGTTTTTTGAAAAAGAAGCCTTACATGATATTCGCCATATTTTACATGAAATTGATAAATATGAGAATGATGACTACAAAGAATTACGACCAGTAGATGAAAATTTTATGGAGCTTGGATTGGATGCACAAACTGCTTCTTTTATGAGAGATTATTTTTGTTAATATAAATATAAAAAGAGACGTCGATTTAGAATTTGACGTCTCTTTTGTATTATAGTAATTCTTTTTCTCGATACCATTGTTCAGGTTCCCAAACCCAACTACGGCCATCTTTTTCTAGTAAATCGAACGATTCTTTTGGTCCCATAGTTCGAGCTGAATAAGTTGGAATAGCACCTGTTTCTTTATCCCAAGTTTGTCTTATAATATCAACAATTTTCCATGACGCAGCTACTTCGTCCCAATGAGTGAAGTTAGTTGCGTCTCCTTTAAGACAATCAAGCAGGAGTTTTTCATAGGCCTCAGGGCTATTCTCAAGTGTTTCACTTGAATGGCGATAGTTTAATTTAACAGGATCTACTGCAAAACCAGGACCAACTTCTTTTCCGTTAAGAGTTAAAGAAAATCCTTCTGTTGGTTGGATATAGATAGTTAAAATATTTTCAGGTAATTCTTCAGATTGTGTTGATTCACGAAAAACGTTGATAGGTGTTGGTTTAAACACAATATTTATACGTGTCCCTTTTTCAGTTAGACGTTTACCTGTACGAATATAGAAAGGAACTCCTGACCATCTAAATGTGTCAATCATAAATTTACCAGCTACAAACGTTTCGGTTGAAGAAGTAGGGTCAACATCTTTTTCATCATGGTATCCAACAAAATTATTATTTCCAAGAAGTCCACTTGAGTATTGTCCTCGAACAAAGTTTTCTTTGACTTCTTCTTCGTTATAGATGCGAATTGATTCAAGGGCATTAATTTTTTCTGTACGAATAGCGCGATCAGAAAAGATAGTTGGTGGTTCCATAGCAAGTAGAGCAACCACCTGAAGAATGTGATTTTGTACCATATCTTTTAATGCCCCACTCTTATCATAATATCCACCACGTTCTTCTACCCCTAAAGATTCGGCTAATGTGATTTGCACATTGTCAATATAATGATGATTCCATAACGATTCAAAAATGTTGTTTCCAAAACGAATAGCAGAAATATTTTGTACCATTTCTTTTCCTAAGTAGTGATCAATACGGAAAATTTGGTCTTCAGTAAACGCAGCAGAAATCGAATCATTTAACTCTTTTGCAGTTTTGTAGTCCGTTCCAAATGGTTTTTCGATGATAAGGCGATTGAATCCATCGTCACTTAAAATATGTTCTGATTTGATGTGTTGTGCGATTGTTCCAAAGAAACTTGGTGCCATCGCCAAGTAAAAAATACGATTGCCCTCTAGTTGATACTCCTCATTTAATTCACTCGCTAATTTTTCAAGGGTGACATATTCTTCTGTATTAGTAACATTATGAGCTTGGTAATAAAAATGAGACGTAAAAGAATCTATTTCTTTTGGTGTTGGGTTTAATTCTTTGATACTTTCAGTGACAACTTCTCTAAAATGGTCATTTGTCCATTCGCGTCTAGCTGTTCCAATCACCGCAAAGTGTTTGCCAATTGCTCCTTTACGGAATAAACGAAAAAGAGATGGGTATAATTTTCGTTTGGCTAAATCTCCAGTTCCCCCAAAGATGATAAATAAAGCTTTGTTTTCTTGAGTCATCTTATTTCCTACTTTCCTTACGAAATATCTGAATAATCTTATTATTGGTCTTATTTTACTTGTAAAAGAGATACAAATCAATAAATTAAAGTTTTATGAGATTTTTTTTCACGTAATCATCACGAGAAAGTAATCCTTATTTCTATGATATAATTAATTAAAAATATATGAGAGGTTGAGAATATGGCAAAAAAATTTACTGAAAAGTACACAATTCCATATTACGATTGTGACTCTGAGGGTATGTTAAAAGTTCCTATGTTGATTAAGATGATGATAAGAACATCTAGTAATCAAAGTAATTCTTTAGGCGTTAATGATAGGTTATTAAAGCAATTTAACGTTAATTGGATCATTACGCAACATGATTTACAAATAACTGATCTTCCTAAAGTAGATGATGACATATATATTACAACACAGGCAGAGAGTTACAATAAATATTTCTGTTACCGTCGTTTTTGGTTACATGATAGTGATAATAACGAATTAGCTTCTATGGAGTCAACATTTGCATTGATGGATATATCTACTAGAAAAGTTCATGCAGTACCAGATGAGATAATTGCCCCCTTTGACTCTGAAAAAATTAAGCGAATCAAAAGGGGAGAAAACATTCCAAAGCTTCATGAAGATAATATCAATCGTTCATTTGATGCAAGTTTTTGGGATATAGATGACAATCATCATGTTAATAATGCTACTTATCCGGCTTGGATGATGGATAGCTTATCCTATGATTTTTTAATAAATCATCAACCAACTCGCGTGATGATTAAATTTAATAAAGAGATTCGTTATGGAGAATCCGTTCAGAGTATAGTAGAAAAAACGGATGAATTAAAAACTATTCATCAAATTAAATCAGGGGATATTCTGTGTGCTGAGGGATTGATACAGTGGGGAAAAAGACTAATAAATAGTTAGGTATACTATCATTTGCATATTAAGTTAAAATCATGCACACTTAAATTATAAAAATAAAAAGGGAGTTGCAAAATTTTGATTGAATTTCAAAATGTGTCGAAAATATATAAAGGAAATAAAAAAGCAGTATCTGATATGAACTTATTATTTGGAGATGGGGAGTTTGTTTGTTTTATTGGAACAAGTGGTAGTGGTAAGACAACTGCAATGCGTATGATAAATCGTATGATAGAACCCACATCAGGCAAAATATTAATTGATGGCAAAGACATCATGACAGAAAATCCTGTTGATTTACGTCGTAGTATTGGTTACGTCATTCAAAATATTGGTCTGCTACCCCATATGACAATTAGAGATAATATTACACTAGTCCCTAAGTTATTGAAATGGCCTGAAGAAGAACGCAATGAAATAGCAGAAAGATTGATTAAGTTAGTTGAGCTGCCTAAAGAAATGCTTGATCGCTATCCAAATGAATTATCTGGTGGACAACAACAACGTATCGGTGTGATTCGTGCGTTGGCTGCTGATCAAAATATTATTTTGATGGATGAGCCTTTTGGAGCATTAGATCCTATTACTCGCGATTCATTACAAGATTTTGTTAAAGAATTGCAAGAAAAAATGGGGAAAACGATTGTATTTGTTACACATGATATGGATGAAGCTCTAAAATTAGCAACGAAAATTGTAGTCATGAGTCATGGAAAAGTGGTTCAATGTGACACACCTGAAAATATTTTACGTAATCCAGCGAATGATTTTGTCCGCGAATTAATCGGGAAAGAGCGTTTGATGCATAGTCAGCAAGACTTTATTACAGTAGGTGAAGTCATGATGAAACGTGCTATTTCGATTACACCAGAAAAATCATTGTCTCAAGCGATTCGTTTGATGCGTGAAAAACGAGTGGATACGTTACTTGTTGTCGATGGCAATAATGTCTTAAAAGGCTTTATTGATGTTGAGTCTATTAATGATAAGCGTGGATACTCAACAAGTGTTGGGGATATTATGGAGCTTGATGTATTCTATATTAAACAAACAGCCCTTTTAAGAGATGCCATTCAACGTATCTTAAAACGTGGTTTGAAATATGTGCCAGTAGTTGATGACAATAAAAAACTAGTCGGAATTTTAACTCGTTCATCTCTTGTAGACATGGTTTATGATACGATTTGGGGAGAAGAGGATTCATCATCTGAAGATGAAACACCAGTAGAGAAGGAGGAAGTATAATGAATACCTTCTTATTGGAAAATGGAAATGAATTAGTTGTCAAAATATTTGAACATATATATATTTCAGTCATCGCTTTACTACTTGGTGTGATTGTAGCGGTACCTTTAGGCATTGCATTGACTCGCACAAATAAATTAGCAAACATTATCATTGGACTTGCTAGTGTATTACAAACTATTCCTTCGTTAGCTTTATTAACAATGTTTATACCTTTTTTTGGGGTCGGGAAAATGACCGCAGTTGTCGCGTTGTTCATCTATTCGCTTCTACCTATTTTAAGAAATACATATTTGGGTATTAAAGGAGTAGATCCTAATATGGTAGATGCAGCTAAAGGAATGGGGATGACCGACTATGAACAAATTCGTTTGGTAGAAGTTCCACTTGCCTTGCCTACAATTATGCGTGGTATTCGTTTAGGAACGGTTTACGTTATTGCTTGGGCAACTTTAGCCTCGTATATTGGTGGTGGTGGTTTAGGTGATTTAATTTTTAGTGGATTGAACTTATACAAACCAGAATTAATTATTGGAGGAACTATTCCAGTGGTGCTACTAGCTTTAATAAGTGATTTTTTGTTAGGACTATTAGAAAAAAGACTATCTCCCAAAATGAAGGAGGCTAATAGTTAATGAGAACAAAACAAAACAAATTATTATTCATTTTAATGATAGGGCTTCTCTTTTTAACAGGTTGCGAATTACCTGGATTAGGTGGTGGAAAAGGAGATACTCAAACCATTCGTGTCGGATCTTTGGCCACAACGGAAAATCAGATATTAGCCAATTTGGTTAAAGGGATGATTGAACATTATACAGATGATAAAGTCGTTCTTATCAATAATTTGGGAACAAGTACAGTAGCACACAATGCAATGGTTAATGGAGATATTGATATTTCTGCTGGTCGTTATACAGGGACGGACTTAAGTGGGACACTAAATTTACCTGCTGAAAAAGATCCAGAAAAAGCGTTTGATATTGTTTCAGAAGAATTTAACAAGCGATATCATCAAACATGGTTACCTTCTTATGGATTCGCTAATACTTATGCTTTTATGGTATCAAAGGAAACAGCTGAAAAATATAATTTGAAAAAAATTAGTGATTTGAAAAATGTTGCCGATCAACTAACAGCTGGTGTTGATACATCTTGGATGAAACGTGATGGAGACGGTTATCAAGCATTCTCAGACACATATGACGTCGATTTTAAAAGGGTTTATCCTATGCAAATAGGTCTTGTATATGATGCGGTTGCTGCTGGAAAAATGGATGTTGTTTTAGGGTATTCAACAGATGGACGTATTGCAAGTTATGATTTAGTTGTGTTAGAAGATGATTTGAGATTTTTCCCACCTTATGATGGTAGTATTGTGATTGATAATGATGTGATGAATAAAAATCAAAAATTAAAAGAAGCATTACTTAAATTGTCTGGGAAAATAGATACAAAAACCATGCAGCAACTTAATTACGAAGCAGATAATAATCTATTAGAACCTGAAACAGTCGCAAAAAAATTCTTACGCGAAAATAACTTTTTTGAGGGGGGAAAATAATGCAAGATATGAATATAATGCAACAGTTCTTTTATTATTTACAAAACAATAGTGGTTATGTCCTCTCTCAATTTGTTAGACATTTTCTTATTTCAATCTACGGGGTCTTTTTTGCAGCTATTGTTGGGATTCCTATTGGGATTTTTATTGCTAAAAAACGTCGATTAGCTGATTGGGTAATTGGTGCGGCAAATGTCATCCAAACAGTGCCGTCACTAGCTATGGTGTCATTGTTAATGTTGGCATTTGGTTTAGGGGTGAATACGGTTATTATCACGGTGTTCTTATACTCCTTATTACCGATTATTTCAAACACTTATACCGGTATGACACAAGTAGACAAAGACATACTTGATGCAGGAAAAGGTATGGGGATGACGCCATTCCAAAGGTTATGGATGATTGAATTGCCATTATCTATTTCTGTTTTAATGGCAGGAATTAGAAATGCTCTTGTCGTAGCAATAGGTATTACCGCGATTGGATCATTTGTTGGAGCTGGTGGTTTAGGAGATATTATTATTAGAGGAACCAACGCGACAGATGGAACGGCTATTATTTTAGTTGGGGCGTTACCGACCGCTTTAATGGCGATAGTAACTGACTGGGTATTAGGATTGGTGGAAAAACGGCTAGATCCAGCAGGAAAACTGGTTGGGGCGTCAACGGCAGTAGACGGTAAAGACACACCATAAATAATTTAAAGAAAAATTAACTTGCTTTTCATTGTTTCTAGGTGTAATTTAGAAAAAATGAAGGCAAGTTTTTTATTAGGGGGAAAACCGATGAGACAATTTAAAAAATCATCCAAATTAGATTATGTTAGCTATGATGTAAGAGGTCCGGTATTAGAAGAAGCAGATAGAATGACTGCTAAAGGAATTGATGTATTAAAATTAAATACTGGAAATCCTGCTGCGTTTGGTTTTAAAGCTCCTGATGAAATTATTCATGATTTAATAACTAATGCTAGAGAATCTGAAGGTTATTCAGATTCAAAAGGAATTTTTTCGGCACGAAAAGCGATTCAACAATATTGCCAACTAAAAAAAATACCTAATGTTACGATTAACGATATTTATACTGGAAATGGTGTCAGTGAATTAATTACACTCTCAATGCAAGCGTTGATTGATAATAACGATGAGGTTCTTGTGCCAATGCCAGATTATCCATTATGGACCGCAGCTATTACATTAGCTGGTGGTCGTGCAGTACATTATGTGTGTGATGAGGAGGCGGATTGGTATCCTGATATTGATGATATTAAAGGTAAAATCACATCAAAAACTAAAGGGATTGTGTTGATTAACCCTAATAATCCAACAGGTGCTTTATATTCAAAAGAGTTATTATTGGAAATTGTGAAGATTGCAAGAGAGCATGAACTAATTATATATTCAGATGAAATTTACGATCGATTAGTAATGGATGGTTTGGAACATGTATCCATTGCTAGTTTAGCTCCGGATCTATGTGTGGTGACATTCAACGGGTTATCTAAATCTCATCGAGTTGCTGGATTTCGTTGTGGTTGGATGGTCATTAGTGGTGAGAAAAAACATGTTCAAGGATATATAGAAGGAATCAATATGTTGGCTTCTATGCGACTTTGCTCAAATGTTTTATCACAACAAATTATCCAAACAGCTTTGGGAGGTCATCAAAGTGTGGATGAATTATTATTACCGGGTGGAAGAATCTATGAGCAACGTGAATATATTACAGATGCACTAAATGCCATTCCAGGTGTGAGTGTAAAAAAACCACAAGCTGCTTTTTATATTTTCCCTAAACTAGATATTGAGCGATTTAATATAAAAGATGATGAAAAATTTGTTTTAGACTTTTTACATGATCATCAAATTTTATTAGTCCATGGAAAAGGATTCAATATGTCTACTCCAGACCATTTTAGGATCGTATACTTACCAGAGATGGAAGAATTAAAAAAAGCGACAAAAAGTTTAGAGACTTTCTTATCAACTTATAAACAAAAATAAAAGTAGCAAGCCAATCCAGCTTGCTACTTTTATTTTTGTTTAATATCTTTTTTACTAATAACAATTCTACCTAAATATTTTTCTTTTAATTCTTCATCTGGATTATTTACATCGATTAAAACTGAATTGTCGTATTCTTTTTCAATGACACCTTCATAGTTACTTCCTTGCCATTTAAAGAACACTTTTTCTTGAGTATCCATACTAATCTCTCCCATATCATCCAAAAATAAAAAACACTGTAATAATTATTTCTGTATTATAACATTAAAAAAGCAAAAAGTGGAATAAAAACCTTTTTATTTTATCACTATCAATCATATATAAATACACAGTACACTAAAAAAAGTGAATTTTACGAAAAGTCTAGACCATTTGTTGACTAATGATGTAAAGAGTGATAATTTTAAAGTATTAATAAAAGAAAGAAGTGTTGGCAATGAAAAAAGTGATTTACGCTGATAAATTTTTTTTAGCAAGTGGTGAAACAGGACCTGGTTTTTTAATGATTAAAGACGGTATTTTTGGCGAAATATCATCAGAAAATCCTGATATAGATGCAGAGTTAGTAGACCTATCGGGTAAATGGGTGGCACCAGGATTAGTTGATACGCATATTCATGGGTATAAAAATCATGATGTCATGGATAATGATGCTGGAGGAATTAAAGTAATGTCAGAAGCCTTATTATCATGTGGAGTCACATCATTTTTACCGACAACGTTGACTTCAGATCATGAACGATTAAAAAACGTTGCCAAAACAATCGGCGAAATAAAAGATGACGTTAAAGGTGCAAAAATTCAAGGTATTTATTTTGAAGGCCCTTTCTTTACTGAAGAACATAAAGGTGCTCAAAATCCTGGTTATTTTTCAGATCCAAGCATTGAGGTATTTAATGAATGGCAAGAAGCTTCGGGTGGCATTATCAAAAAAATAGCTCTCGCTCCTGAACGTGAAGGTGTGAAAGAATTTGTCCAACAAGTAACAGACAGTGGTGTTGTTGTGGCATTAGGGCATAGTAATGCAACCTTATCTCAAGCAAAAGAAGTAGTAGAATCAGGTGCTAGCGTATTTGTTCATACATATAATGGTATGCGTGGTTTAAACCATCGTGAACCAGGTATGGTTGGAGCCGCACTTAGTTTAGAACATGTTTTTTCAGAATTAATTTGTGATGGACATCATGTTCATCCAACTGCTGCTGAAATACTAATGGATTCGACTGGTAGAGATCATGTGGCATTAATTACTGACTGTATGATGGCAGGTGGTATGTCGGATGGGGAATACATGTTAGGTGAGTTTAATGTGACGGTTAAAGATGGAACAGCTAGAATGAGAGAAGGAAACTTAGCAGGAAGCATTTTAAAATTAAAAGAAGCTATCAAAAATGTTGTTGATTGGGGAATTGCAACACCATCAGAAGCTATAATGATGGCAACTTATGTGCCAGCAGTTAGCTGTAAAATGGATGATATTTGCGGTATGATAAAATCTGGTAGAGCTGCAGATTTTATCGTATTAGATAAATCAATGAATTTAGAAGCAACATACCTAGACGGTGAATGCCGTTATGAAGTACAATAAACTAAGTAGAACGGTAGAGTTTTCTACCGTTTTTTTATTCAAGAAAAAGGAGTCGAAGTGTAATGAACAATGAACGAATGAATCGTGTGCTAAAAGAGATGGCACAACAACATTTACCACAATTAGTGGTATCAGATCAAGCCTCTATTTCGTATTTAACTGGTCAATCAATCGATCCGGGTGAGAGATTAGTTGCATTAATTATAAGAGAAAATGGACATCATGTGGCAGTTGTTAATAGATTGTTTCCTGTTTCAGAATCTGATTTAGGTATGCCGATTATTGTGGTTGATGATACAGACGAAGGAATGGGTGTATTAAAGTTAGCTAAAGAATTAGATAAATCACAACCAATTGCGGTCGAAAAAAATTGGGCTGCTCATTTTCTGTTAGATATTATGAAAGAAATAGATGTACCAATCAGTCAGTATACATTAAGCTCTAATGTCATAGATAAAGTCAGAGCAATCAAAACAGAAGATGAGATAGAAAAAATGTTAGATGCTTCTCACGATAATGATTTAGCTGTCCATCAATTAATTGGGTTAATACCAGAAGAACTAACAGAATTAGAAATGACAAAACGTTTAGAGAAAATTTATCACGACTTAGGAAATGATGGCTTTTCGTTTGAACCAATCGTAGCATACGGAGCAAATGGTGCAGATCCACATCATATGAATGATGATTCTGTTGTTAAAGCTGGTGATAGTATTATTTTAGATATTGGTGGCATAAAAAATGGGTACTGTTCTGATATGACACGTACAGTTTTCTATAAAGACGTTTCTGAAAAAAGTCGCGATGTTTATGAGACAGTATTAGAAGCCAATAAACGTGCTATTGCAACTGTAAAACCAGGGGTACGTTTATGTGATATCGATGCGGCAGCAAGAGATTATATTGAATCCAAAGGCTACGGTGAATATTTTACACATCGAACAGGTCATTTTATTGGGACTGAAGTTCATGAAGCAGGAGATGTATCAGCAAGTAATACAAACAAAGTATCAGAGGGTATGATTTTTTCTATTGAACCAGGTATTTATATTCCAGGTGAGGTAGGTGTACGAATTGAAGATTTAGTTGTTGTAACCAAAGATGGATGCAAAATATTAAATGAATACCCAAAAGAATTAATTATTATTGATTAAAACATTTAAAATTATTTTTATAAAGAGTCGTTCAATTAACTTGAAAGGTTGATTCAACGGCTTTTTGTATTATTCAACTATTTTTTAAAGACTATTTGACAAATAGTATTATTCATAATACAGTAGTATCATAAGAATAGTATATAAACATTTAGGAGGAAAAGGTATGTTTAAAAAGAAATTTATTAAACTAACAATATTATCATTAGTAACATTATCAATTGGAAGTTCAGCGTTAGTTTTCAGTACACAAAGTGTCGATGCGAAAACAGTTGTTTCTCAAACAGCAAGAAAATCAGTGCTTACATTTACTAAAGCTGATTTAGAAAGAGCAACAAAGATTAAATTGTTAGTATCAAATGTTCAAAAAATATATAATTTATTATCTGAAACTGATACTTGGAAAGAATTAGGATACAATGATTCTCAAGCAGCTAAGATAGCACAACGTGTTTCATTAAGCTCACGTCAATCCCAAGGTATCTTAAAAGATATGTTGAACAATGCAAACGTTGAATTCAAAGTAGTTTATATGAATACTGGATGGTTTGAACGTGTAAATATTGGTTCTGAAGTGGTAACGGAGAATGTGCCAGAAGTTGAAGTACTAGAAACTGAAACGCTGGATTCAGAAACACCTGAAGTACCAGCAACTGGTACATTAGATAAAAACATTAAAGAAATTGAAATCGAAATCGACTACCGTGCAAAAAACAAAGACATTAATTTAGATGTTGATGTTAAAAAAGACGGTCGTGTAAAAGCTGAGTTTGAAAATGAAGCAACAAGAACAAAAGTAAAAGGCGATCAAGCCGAAGCGTTTGTGATTGATATCTTTGATAGTGTAGATGTTCGTACTATGTCTAAAAATGATATTAAAAATCATGTGTTAAACAAGTTAAATGCAGATAAAAACTTCAAGAAATTTGATTTCAAAGTGAAATACTTTGATGAATCAAAAGTTGATTTTAAAATTAAATAAGACATTTTTTGTCGTCTAACCAATTGGAGTTACTATAAAGTAAAGTTAAACTTATTTTATAGTAACCTTTTTTATTATAGATAGTGTTTATCTTTTGATGGAATTCGTGTAATATTAAAAATGAATGATTGCCGTAGGAGGCTTTTAGAAGAATTATGAAAATTTCGAATCAATTTAAAAAAGGGGTATTGGAACTGTGTGTTTTATACCTACTAAAGAATAAAGATAGATACGGGTATGAATTAACACAAAAGATGAATGAGCATATAGTTATTACAGAGGGAGCATTATATCCTATTTTAAGACGCTTAGTAAAAGAGGAATATTGTTCAACTTATTTGAAAGAGTCTAGCAGTGGTCCAGCTAGAAAGTATTATTCGCTAACAGACAAAGGAAGACAACATTTGGAAAAACTATTTTCTGAATGGAATCTGTTTGTCGAAAGTGTACAATCATTGTGTCAGGAGGAAGATAATGGAGAAGATTGAGAATTTTTTTGATGAGATGAAAAAACTTTTTCTTGTGAAAGACATGGATGAATTTGAAGAAATAAAAGAAGATATGTTAGAACATATAGAGATTAAGCTAGAACAAGGTGAACCAGTCGAGGTTATTTTGACAAAACTTGGAACGCCTAAAGCAATTGTTGATGCGTTTTATGAGGATAAACGATTAAATAAAGCAATGCAGTATGAAACTGATATTATTGGAATTGAAGAAGTACAAATCGTTGCGCTTCAAGGGAAAAAAGATAAGCTATATAAACAGGTATCCCGATTGAAACGTGGGGGGTCGTTACATTAAAAGTGGTATTTGTATTATTAATTGTCTTTAGTTTTGTATATTTCATTTGGAATTTAATAAAGTATGGTCATTTTAGCTTCCTGATTGCTCTTATATTTGGTAATTCTCTTTTTGGTTTAGGTTTATTAAGAGATATAAATCATAAATCAACGAAACGCATGTCTTTTTTTACTCTTATTTTCGTAATTATATCGTTTTTTATAATGTATAGCATCCACTATAAATTATTCTTTTATAAGGGTGAAATAGTCGATGAAAGTATTCAACTAAATCAGAATTCATTTGAATCGCTGACATTAACAGGTGATTTTCCGATTAATTTAACGATTGAGCAAACAAGTAGTACATATCCTAGTATAAAGCTAAAAGGGAAAATGACCAAAGGCAGTAAAGAAGCCTTAAAAGAATTGATAGACAATAAAGAGATGGTCATCGATTTAGGACAAAAAACACCGATGTCCTTATTTACTGCAATGGGCGAATTAGATGTATCGTTAAGTATTCCGAAATCAACGGAAAAAAATCTAGTGCTAGATTTTGAAAATGCGGATATCCAGGCTAGAGATATTTTGGTTAGACATTTTGATATAACGGTGGAAACAGGTAATATTGTGTTAGAAGATATTGATAGTCAACATCTCAGAGTGGTAAGTGAAAAAGCCGATTTATTAGTTAATAGTTTTGATACACCGATTGAAGTAAATAATGAAAAGGGAAAAAGTATTATTAAAAATGGTGTAGGTAACATGACTGTCAAAACGCAAACAGGGTTTACTAACTTACTCAATATTAATGGTGATAAAGCCAATGTCGTAAATAATAGGGGCAAACTAATTATGACAGATACTTCACTGGATAAAGTTAATATCACAAGTGATAAAAATACTTTGGTGATTGAAAATCAAATTGGCCATACAACACTGAATATTAAAAATGGAAACATTATTTTAAGAGAAAATCAAGGAACATTGGATGTAGTTAATGGTCAAGGGTCAGTTATTATAACCCAACATAAGCCTATAAAAGGAAGTATAAAAAGTGAATCAGGATTAGTAAAATGGTTCCAATATGTGGACGAAGATAATGAAGCTCCAGACTTTTTAGTTAAATCTGGCAATAAAAATGTTCGTAATGATTTCAAAAATAGTGCAGATATTGATAAAGGAAAGGTATTTGAAATAGAAACAGTTACTAGTGAAATAGATATTATAAAAAAATAGACTTGAAGGAAGATTCCTTTTAGTCTATTTTTGCTATTACGTTTGAATTTAAAGTTCCTTGTTCAACAGATGAAAAAAACGATGCTATTGTTAAATCAAAGTGTTCACTCTCAGATTTAAAACAAGAATATGGAATGACCAGAGTCTGACTATCTGTTGCTAAAACGTAGTCACTATCAATCGTTTGAGCAATAAAGGTATACTCTTGTAATTCTTCTTGTGTCCAGATACCATCATCTGCTAAAAAATCAAGCGTTTGATAAAAATTTTGCTGTTTTTTTTCTGTCGAAAAAATAAAATAGTCAGTTAACTCTTGTAGATGGTTTGTATTAACTATCTCTAAAAAATAGTTAGGTGAATTATTAGTTATTTGACTAGCGATTTCGTGAAAGGTAATCATTTGAATGCTCCTTTACTGCTTGTTTTCTATTGTGACATAAAAATCAATTGTTGATTGTTTACTTAGCCCTTTTCCTTCGATATCAACGGCAATAGGCATATCTTCATTACCATTATATACAGGTTCAACTCGGTAGCGAATTGTTTCACCCTCATCCGCAGCTTTTCTCACCAAATTTTCGTATTTTGTCATAAAAGGTGTATTTACAGGATTTTGATATAGAGTCACTAAGTTTTCTAATTTGTCCCCAGTTCCACCTAGTTGTCTCCCAATTAAATGACCGCGTGAATGATTATGTGGTTCTAAACCTGAAATAAAACCAGGTGGACGAATACTTTGGTTGGCAGATGTTCCAGTATTAATCATGTTTGGTTTGATTAATGCATTGGCTGTTGTTGGTCTACCTAATTTATCTAATCTGCCATATTCAACCCATCCTTTTGAACTATCTCTCAACTCATTAGCAGTGAAACGAGATTTGCCGTGTTCAATTGGGCCTGGATTATCTTTCTTTATTGTGTCACTTGTTTTTGGTGAAGATTCCTTGTTATCAAATGGTAAAAAATCAAGGAGTGCATCCGGTGATTTTACTCCTGCAACAACTAATATAATACAGACAACTAATCCAATAATATATTGAATTGGTGATGATTTTTTTCGCTTATTTTTTGTAGACATACAATACCCCTTATTTTATAATCGATTGTTATTATACGATACTCTCAGTAAAAGAACAAGCGTTCTCAAACGTCAAATGTTATCGATGTTTAAATAAACTGTCTTTTGTTATAATGATTCATGAGATAAGAAGGAGTGATTCTATGAGTTATGTCGAGTTAAAAAATGTGTATAAACGCTATAAAATGGGAGATAATGTGATTGTTGCAAATAATGACATTAATATTTCAGTTGAAAAAGGTGAATTTGTCGTAATTTTAGGACCTAGTGGGGCTGGTAAATCAACCGTTTTAAATATATTAGGTGGTATGGATAGTTGTGATGAAGGGCATGTCATAATAGATGGAACGAATATTGCAGCATTTACTTCAAAAGAACTGACAAAATATCGTCGGTTAGATGTTGGTTTTGTTTTTCAATTTTATAATTTAGTACCAAATCTGACAGCTAAGGAAAATGTTGAGTTGGCTTCACAAGTATCACCAAAGGCATTGGATGTGGATAGTGTGTTGGATATGGTTCAACTGGGGCATCGAAAAAATAATTTTCCAGCCCAACTATCTGGAGGTGAACAGCAACGTGTGGCGATTGCTAGGGCGTTAGCTAAAAATCCAAAATTATTATTATGTGACGAGCCAACAGGGGCACTTGACTTTGAGACAGGGAAACATGTTTTAGCAATATTAGAAGAAACATGTCGAAAATATGGGACAACAGTGATTGTGATTACCCATAATTCTGAAATTTCAAAAATGGCTGATAGAGTGATTCGTATCAATGATGCACAAGTGAGAAGTGTGGAGAAAAATGAACATCCAGTAAAAGCTAGTGACTTAGAATGGTAGGAGGTTCAAGTAAATGAAAAAGAAAAAAGCATTATGGACGTCCACCTTTCGAGAAATTTATCAATCAAAAGCAAGATTTATTTCGATACTACTGATCATCATGTTAGGTGTTGGGTTTTATGCGGGGATAAAAGCAACAGGTCCCGATATGTTACATACAGCTGATACTTACTATAAAGACAACAAATTGATGGATACGAAACTTGTTTCAACAACAGGTTTAGAAGATAAAGACATCGATCTAATCAAAGGCGATAGTAAGGTTAACATAGTTGAACCGTCTTATAGTTTAGATGTTTTAACTGAAGAGAATAATCATGTATTAAAACTAATGTCCTACTCTTCAGATAAAAATGAGTTGAATTTACCTGTTTTAGTAGAAGGTAAGTTACCTGAAAAAGAAGATGAAATCGCACTAGATACACAGGTTTTAGACAATCAAATTTACAAAATTGGTGACACAATTTCGATTCAAAAAGATGATTCAGATAGTGTATCAAGAGATAAATTTAAAATTGTTGGATTTATCAAGAGCCCGATTTATATAGATAACGTTTCGAGAGGATATACGACAGTAGGTAAAGGGACCATTGATTACTTTGGCTATGTCAAAGAAGATGTGTTTAACCTTCCTGTTTATACAGAAGCGTATATTCAATATAAAGACACAGCTAAATTAGAAAGTTATAGTAAAGCATATAATTTAGCATACGACAAAGACATTAAAAGTTTGAAGCAAACTTTAAAAAATCGTCCATCTGAACAATTAGACAAGATGAAAAAAGAAGCAAATGAAAAACTAGATGATGCTAAAGCTAAAATAGCAGATGGTGAAAAGCAATTATCTGATGGTCAAACACTACTCTCTGAAAAAGAAAAAGAATTAAATAAAAATAAACAATTGCTAGAAGCAGCAAAACAACAAGGAATGCCAGTGGATGCTGCTCAAGAACAAACACTACAAAAGGCAAGCAAAACGTTAGAAGCAGAAAAGAAAAAAATAGAAGAAGAACAGCAAAAAATCAAAGAGTCTAAAGAAGAACTCGCAACAAGTCAAAAAAAAGTGGAGGATTTAAAAGAACCGACATATCATTATTTTTCAAGAGATGATAATCCCTCTTATTCTGAGTTTCAAGATAATGCAGATCGGATTTCTTCTATTGCAACAGTGTTTCCTGTATTCTTTTTCATGATTGCAGCTCTTATCTCGCTAACTACGATGACTCGCATGGTTGACGAAAAACGAGGTGAGATAGGAACACTAAAAGCATTAGGATATACTAATTTTGAAATTGCTTTAAAGTATATTGTGTATTCTACAACAGCCAGTATTGTGGGGAGTTTAGCCGGATTGTTAATAGGATATAATTTGTTTCCATCAGTTATATTTGATGCATATGGTAGTATGTATAATTTACCATCAGTGATAATTACTTATTACATTGGTTATACAATTCAGTCAGTTATAGTGGCATTATTATGTACATTATTAGCGTCATTGTTTGTACTTAGAGTTGATTTATTAAGCACTCCTGCTTTACTTATGAGACCTAAAGCACCAAAACCAGGTAAACGAATTTTGTTGGAGCGATTTTCTTGGTTGTGGGATAGGTTTAGCTTTAACCAAAAAGTAACAGCCAGAAATTTATTCCGTTATAAACAACGAATGTTGATGACCATTTTAGGTATAGCAGGTTGTACGGCAATGATTTTGACTGGATTTGGATTGAAAGACTCAATCGGTGATATTGTACCACTCCAATTTGATAAAATTTGGCATTATGATGCAACAGTTACATTTAATGACGATAGTACAACTGCACAAAAAGAAGAGTATGCAAAAATCAAAGAAAACGATAAAAATATTACGTCAAGTCTCGATTTATCTCAGAATAATATGACGGTTGTTAAAAAAGGATACACAAATCGAGAAGTAACGGTTGATGTACCAAAACAAGAAAAACAACTAGCTGATTTTATTACATTTAAAGATCGCAACAGTGATAAAAAGTATTCATTAAATGATAATGGCATCATTATCAATGAAAAATTAGCTAACTTTTTTGATGTTAAAACTGGTGATGACCTTACCATTCGAGATACTGATAATAAAGATGTCACAGTCAAGGTTGAAGCAGTTGTTGAAAATTATGTCATGAATTTTGCTTATATGACACCAAGTTATTATGAAAAAATATTTGGTGAAAAACCAGATTATAATGTTGAACTACTTAAGTTTGATAAATCATTAAGTGAGATAAAAGAAAATGAGTTAGCAGATAGATTAATAAAAAGTAATTACGCTGGCAATGTATCGTTTACAAGTCAAATAGGTAAGGCAATGGATGATACCATGTCTAGTTTAAATATTGTGGTGTGGGTATTGATTATATCTGCGGCATTACTTGCTTTTGTTGTTCTATATAATTTAACAAATATCAATATTTCAGAACGAATTCGTGAGTTATCTACTATTAAAGTATTAGGTTTTTATGATAGAGAAGTAACGATGTATGTTTACCGAGAAAATAACATCTTAACAGTACTAGGTATCTTAGTTGGATTTGTACTTGGTGTATTACTACATGGTTATGTGTTAAAAACAGCGGAGATTGATATGATGATGTTCCCAACCACCATTCATCCAATCAGCTATGTGTTATCAGCCTTATTAACGATTCTGTTTTCATTTATTGTGATGCTAATTATGCATCGTAAATTGAAACATGTTGATATGATTGAAGCATTGAAATCAACAGAATAATAATGAAAGACAAAAGGGTCTATCTCTTTTGTCTTTTTTGCTACGATTTTCGAATATCGGTTGGAAAATGTACGATTTTTCTGTTGTTTTAATCAAAAGATTGGTAAACTATTATTATTAAGGTGGGAAGGAGCGTGAGAGGGATGTTTGGAATACAATCAATTGAGCAAGTGTATTTTTATATGTTAATCATTTGTACCATCCTATCAGTTGTCTTGTTTTTAATAGGGGATATCCTCCAATTTGACGGACCGATTGATCCAATCTTAATTGTACCTTGGATTGCATTTACGTCACTTTTTGGCTACATCGGGGAAACGTTAACAACCCTGGGTAGTGGTTGGGTATTTGCTATTGCTGTTTTGCTATCATCAATTATTGTATTTTTATTAAATTTTTATATATTAATTCCTTTAAAGAATTCAGAATCAACGATTTCAGTATCGGAGAAAACGCTTGAAGGAAGAGTCGCAACTGTGGTAACGCCAATACCTATTAAAGGCATGGGGGAAATCACAATAAGTAATGTAACAGGGATAATGAGTCGTCCGGCAACCTTTTATACAGAACAAGAAACACAAATAAATAAGGGTGAGGAAGTACTAATTATAGAAGTAAGAGAAAGAGTTTGTTATGTTGTACCGTATGTAGAAAATTTTTAAAACAAAAAGGAGAAATGTAAATGAATTTAATGTTTGTAGCCATTGGGTTAGTTGCGTTTATTTTAGTGATGTTGTTGATTGTGTTTGTTTCAAAATATCAGACAGCTAAACCAGATGAGGCATTGATTATTAGTGGGAGCTATTTAGGAAATAAAAATGTCCATGCTGACAATGAAGGAAATCGTGTCAAAATTGTACGTGGTGGTGGAGCATTTGTTTTACCAGTTTTCCAAAGAAGCAATCGTTTGAGTCTTTTATCAAGTAAATTAGACGTATCAACACCAGATGTTTATACTGAACAAGGTGTACCAGTTATGGCAGATGGAACATCTATTATTAAGATTGGCTCATCAGTTGAAGAAATCGCAACTGCAGCGGAACAATTTTTAGGAAAAACACGTGAAGAATTAGAAAATGAAGCACGCGAAGTATTAGAAGGACATTTACGTTCGATTTTAGGGTCAATGACAGTGGAAGAAATTTATCAAAACCGAGATAAATTCTCTCAAAGTGTTCAAGAAGTAGCCAGTGTAGATTTAGCTAAAATGGGACTTGTGATTGTATCGTTTACTATTAAAGAAGTACGTGATAAAAATGGTTACCTTGATTCATTAGGAAAACCTCGTATTGCCCAAGTAAAACGTGATGCTGAAATTGCTGAAGCTGAAGCAAGTAAAGAAACACGTATTAAAAAAGCTCAAGCAGAAAAAGAATCGCAAGAAGCAGAATTACAGCGCCAAACAGAAATTGCTGAAGCAACGAAAGAAAAAGAATTAAAATTAGCAGCCTATAAACAAGAGCAAGATATTGCAAAAGCGAAAGCTGATCAAGCCTATAATTTAGAAAGTGCTAAAGCACAACAACACGTTATCGAGCAAGAAATGGAAGTTAAAGTCATTGAACGTCAAAAACAAATTGAATTAGAAGAAAAAGAAATTCAACGTCGTGAACGTCAATACGACTCCGAAGTGAAGAAAAAAGCCGACGCGGATCGTTATGCTAAAGAACAAGAAGCCTTAGCAGAAAAAGCAACTGAAGTAGCCGAAGCTGAAGCACAACAATTTAAAGTGGAAGCAATGGCTAAAGCAAATGCTACTCAACTTAGAATGGAAGGGCAAGCTGAGGCGGATGCTATTCTAGCGATTGGTGAGGCTGAAGCCAAAGCGAAAGAACAAATCGCTGAAGCATTTAAACAATACGGGGAAGCTGCTGTTATGAGTATGATTATTGAAATCTTACCTGAATTAGTGAAACAAGCAGCACAACCATTAGGAAATATCGAGAAAATTTCTGTTGTAGATACTGGTCAAGGTGGAGATAATAGTGGAGCGAATCGTGTCACAAATTATGCTACAAACCTTTTAGCTTCTACTCAAGAAACACTAAAAGAAACAACAGGTTTAAATGTTAAGGATATGTTAGAATCATTTGTCGCAAAAAAAAGTGAATAATGAAAGAACACCTTTAGATATTTTACTAAGGGCATTCTGACTGTAGACAAAGTATTGATAAATTTCGATGCCTTGTCTTTTTTTTGGTAAAATAGAGAGCATAGAAGGCCGACTGTACACGTTGTAATAGTCAGCAAAAATGACAGAAAATTGTAATGAGTGAATAGAAATAGCTGATATCTTAATTCACAAAAAAAGGAATAATAAACCGCATTTATTTGCATTCTGACTGTAGACAAAGTATTGATAAATTTCGATGCCTTGTCTTTTTTTGGTAAAATAGAGAAAAGGCGTGACTGTTAATGTTGGAATAGATAAAGAAAAATGCACATGAAAAATTGGTTAACTTTTGTATGTCTTAATATAAAAAAGACAACCCAATACTCTTAATAAGTAATTAGTTTGTCTTCACTCTGAGACAGGGGTATTTTCTCTTGCCTTTTTAAAATTTTATGAAATAAAATCTATTAATTGAGATTTTATGTTATACTAGAGCGTGAATTTCTACTAACTAAGTAATAACTACATAGAAAAACTAAGAGGAGTCTATATATGGGATTTGATCAACAAAAAGAAGTCGATAGAAGAAGAACGTTTGCCATTATTTCGCATCCGGATGCTGGTAAAACAACAATTACGGAACAATTATTATTATTTGGTGGCGCGATTAGAAATGCTGGGACAGTAAAAGGTAAAAAAACGGGTAACTATGCTAAATCAGACTGGATGGATATTGAAAAACAACGTGGGATTTCGGTAACAAGTTCAGTGATGCAATTTGATTTTCAAGGTAAACGTGTGAATATTTTAGATACACCAGGACATGAGGATTTCTCGGAAGATACTTATCGTACATTGATGGCAGTCGATAGTGCTGTCATGGTCATTGATAGTGCTAAAGGGATTGAAGCACAAACAAAAAAACTTTTCCAAGTATGTCGTATGCGTAGTATTCCTATTTTTACATTCATTAACAAACTAGATAGAGATGGTCGTGAGCCACTTGATTTACTAGAAGAATTAGAAGAAGTGTTAGAAATTGATTCTTATCCAATGAATTGGCCAATCGGTATGGGAAAAGGATTTGAAGGATTATATGATATTTATAATAATCGTATCGAAATTCATCGTCCTGATCGATTTGATGATGAAAGGTTTTTACCTCTTAATGATGAAAGAGAATTAGAAATGGATCACCCATTAAAACAACAATCTATTTTTTCACAAGTAATGGAAGAAGTTGAGTTGTTACTTGAAGCTGGAAATGAATTTTCAGAAGAAAAAATTGCTAAAGGTGAATTAACCCCAGTATTCTTTGGTTCTGCTTTGACAAACTTTGGTGTGGAAACATTTTTAGAAACATTTTTACAATTTGCACCAAAACCAAGTGAGCATGAAACAAAAGATGGTGGCCAAGTTAGTCCTTATGACAAAGACTTTTCTGGATTTGTCTTTAAAATTCAAGCAAATATGAACCCAGCTCATAGAGATAGAATTGCATTTGTTCGGATTTGTTCAGGGAGCTTTGAAAAAGGCATGGAAGTTAAGTTAGCTCGTGAATCGAAAAAAATTAAGTTAAATAACTCAACCCAGTTTATGGCTGATTCTCGTGAAATCGTAGAAGAAGCAGTGGCTGGTGATATTATTGGGTTGTATGATACAGGAACTTATCAGATTGGTGATACCTTATTTACTGGTAAAGATAAGATTGAATTTGAAGATTTACCACAATTTACGCCAGAGTTATTTATGAAAGTTACGGCGAAAAATGTGATGAAACAAAAATCATTCCACAAAGGACTTTATCAACTAGTACAAGAAGGAGCTATTCAATTATATAAAACTTATTTAACTGAGGATTATATTATTGGAGCTGTTGGACAGCTACAGTTTGAGGTATTCAAACATCGTATGTTGAATGAGTACAATACTGAGTTAATCATGGAACCAATGGGAACCAAAATTGCTCGTTGGATTGACCCATCTCAGTTAGATGAAAAAATGAGTTCAAGTCGAAATATCTTAGCAAGAGATCGATTTGACCAACCATTATTCTTATTTGAAAACCAATTTGCGATGCGTTGGTTTGCAGATAAGTATCCAGAAGTTGAGTTGAAGACATTGTTATAGGATAAAATTAAAACTTCTCTTATCAATTTTGTTGATGAGAGAGGTTTTTTTATTGATTATTCAATATTTTTTATAAAAACTTTTTTTGCAAGAAATAGTATTATTGATAGAATTAGATTAATTCTATATTTTTGAATCGTTTTCTAGTGTTTAAGGAGGATCATATGTATGAAAAGAATTAAGTATTATAGTCCATCAGACTTATCTATAGGATTTCATTTTGAAAGATTTAGAGAATTAATCAAAGAATATAAAAATCTCGATTATAGTAATATTATAAGCATAGTAGAAATCTACAATGCTTTAAAATTTATAGAGATGAAAATATTTGTTAATGAAATATCTATTGAAGAAATGAAAGTAGCATCCAAAGTTTTTAAGAAGAAATTAAATCAATTTTTTAAAGAGGTTGATAAACAAGATATTTCAGATTTTTTCAGATTGTTCTTTTTATGGGAGAATATTGATTTTTACGAATATAGGTCTGAAAAAATTATCTTTGAAGATAATGTAGATAAAAATAATTATCAGATATATAGAAAAGATTTCATAGAGTGCTTTGAAAAATATAAATTACATGAAATAATTAATGAAAAAGAATTACAAGATATTATAGAAAAATATGAAATAAGTATAGAATTTTTTTTGAGAACTAATTATTTTATAGATAATTATAGTAGTTTAATAAGAAAAAAATATTTAGAATCATCTAAAAATATTGAACTTCTGTTAACCAGTTATATAGATGAAGGCAGAATTATATCCATTCCTTCAAGTGTATCTAATAAAGAATTGTATCAACTATGTGAACGATATATAGAATCTGAACATGCAGATTTAAATTATCTTCGTATAGTCTCTAATGGTATACAAGGGTTTAAAGAATTTGTAATAAACCCGAAGGTAAAGGCAAAAGCAAAAAAAAGAGCTGAACAAATTGAAACTAAAATATTAGCAGATAAAGAACATGTCTTTGAACAAAGTATTTGTATTTATACTGAAGAGAGTGAGTACAATAATTCTAATGTAATATTTAAGAGCTTAATTGACGTAGAATTTATTAAAATTGAAAAATTAAAAGAAAACTTATTACAATATATGATGTATTTTAATGGTTTTTTTACGGATAATTGGGTATTGAATCTTTGTAGTTTTCCTAATATTGAAAGTACAACATTAATGAGATTATTTTCTGGTGCTAAAACTAAAAAAAATTATGAGACAAGTATTTATTTTCATAATAAAAATACCTTACAATTATTAAGTTTTAAAATATATCAGAAAAAACTACAGGAGATTCATAATTATAGAATTGAAGAGTTAGTAGTTTATTTTTTTTCAAATTATTGTAAAGAAAGATTTATGATAGATTGGTTACCGTTAGATTTTTCAAATCAATTTGAAAAATTACATATTCAGACAAAAAATTTATTTACTTTAGAAGAGCAGATTAGAAAACAATGGAAATTGTATGTAGAAGAAAACAAAGTGGATAAAGAACTATTTGAATTAGAATTTACCCCTTCATTTAGTTCTCTAAAAAGTAAATTACGTAGAAAAAATATATATGTAAATTCAAAAAATGAAAATATTAATCAGGTTTTATTTTTATTATTCTCAGACCAATCAGGAATTATATATATTAATGAATATATTAAAGGAAATGACTTTATAGAATTATTAAATAAAAATAAAATAAAGAGGAGTGATTTTCATAGTTATCAAATTGCTGCAATTGATTTTCTGATTAATAACGAAATAGTTTCATTAGATAGTCAACAAAGAATATATTTAACTCAACAACAAAGTTGGAAAATACTTATTTTACAAAATATATACCAATATGGGGTAGATAATTACTATTATCTAAATCACAAAGTGAGTAGTAAAAAAATATTAAAAGAAAAGCAAAAAATAATTGATCAAATGATAGATGATGGTTTATTAAATTATGAAGATACCCTCTTTTCAAGGCCAGAAATAGATTATCTCAATTATATATTAAATAATTCAGAATTTGATAATGCATTGGGGTTAAGAAACAAGTATTTACATGGTGCTGTTATAGAGGAAAATGAAGAGGAGTATTATTTAGCCTTAATTATAATAGTAGTATATGTAATTAAAATAAACGAGGAATTAAGAATTATTAATGATGAGAACTTATAGTCAGACTATAAATTTAATTCAAAATATGTCAAAAAAGGATACTCTGATTTGGAGTATCCTTTTTTTGACAATCAATTTTTTGCAATCTTCTCCATATCCAATGGCACGACATAATTCACAACAGTCAACCCTTTTTTATCTCTGAAACGTTGCGTACCAGATTCAAAAATTGTGTAGAGTTTGTCACCTGATACGGAAATTTGTTCTAAGTAAGGTGGAGCTTCTATCGTTTTTATGGCATCTTTTTCGAGGAATAAATCATTGTCATCTAATTCGTAGACAAGTATTTTCGAGTTTTTATCCCCGTAAGAACGTGATAAAAGCATATAATTTTTATAAAAAGTAATACCCTGAATTTGTGTTCCAACATGTAATTTTTCTTCAGGAGAAAGAGTTGTATCATCATCTATCAGTTCTTTTTTTCCATGTAATGTTGTATCAAATACGCCATCGTCGTTAAATTGATATTTTTCTAAAACGGCTTTGTGATTGACAGAAAAGTAACCAACATAAAGGGCTTTATCATGATAAGTGACGTAAGATGACCGTTTAATACCATCTAATGTGATTTCTTGGTCATAGACAATGGGTTCATAATGTTCTTCCATGTTGTATGCTTTTAATTTATCCATTGAAAAAGCCACGAGTTCAGCTTTATTAGAATCTGTTGAAGAACATACCCAAATATTTTTTGCCATAGGATCATAGGTAATACCTCCTACATGAGGGTGACCTTTTAAAATAATGGTTTTAATGTATTTGTGAGTGTTTTTATCTAGGACATAGACAACAGAATGGTGAGTATCATCATGACTATAAGATGAAATTAATAAATAATCCTCTGCAATCGTTACACCTTGTGGATCCATAGATTGACTGACACTTTTTTTACCAGGTTCATCAAGTAATGGAACAATCGTTTCCTTGAGCCCAGGTACAGGATAGGTATCACCGTTTGATACATCGGAAAAATAACTTAAGTTATAAAAGTCTGCGTAGTTTTCTTTTAATTCTTTCGCTTGTTTAGTAACATCTTTTTGTTCTGTTAATTTAGAAGAAGATTGACAAGCGCTAATAAAAAATAATGAAATCGTTAGGATAGTTAAGGATAGTTTGTTCATTAAATATCGTCCTTTTTTATATGATATTCTTAGCATAACGGATAGATATTTGAAACACAATGTATTTTTTATAGGTAAATAAAAAGGACTAAATTGATTATCAATCCTTTTATTTTACTAATCCAAATTATTTATTTTTAAATTCGTAGATAGCATCGCATGTTTTTGCAACATCATTTAAGTGTTCTAAAGCATACTCTTTTTTATTATCTACTTGAGTTTAAATGTACATATCAGTTAAAACTTTATCTAAGGCAGACAGGTAAGGCAATAAATTGTACGATTGAAAAATGGTAGATCCATCATTTTTTCGATCGTATTTTATTTGTCTTATCCAATTATTTTTAATCCGATGGCCGATAATAGAATGACTAAGATACACAATAATCGTTTCCAATTTTTTGATTCGCCAAAATAAATCATCCCTATAAAGGTACTCCCAATAACACCAATACCTGTCCAAATAGCATAACCTGTTCCCATGGGGATATATTTTAATGCCAAACTCAGTAAGAAAAAACTAAAACTAAATCCTATAATAATTAGTAGAACGGTTGAAAAAGTCCGTTTTATTGATAAGCGATTAATCATTGCGACACCAAACATTTCAAAAAAGCCAGCGACAATCAGTATTATCCAATCCATTTTATTTTTCCTCCATAACATTTTTTTCTGGCGTTAAAAGTTTTAGACCAATAACACCACCAATCAGCAGTAAAATAAGTAATAATTTTAGCCAATTTAGTGTTGCTCCGAAAAATAGGACGTCTGATAAAACAATTCCTACTGTTCCAAGTCCGACAAATACAGCATAAACTGTTCCAGTAGGTAGTTTAGAAGTTGCTGAAATCATTAACCAATTACTGATAATAATAAGTAAGATAGTCAATCCCCACTGGAAAATAGTTGTTGAGTGAGTTAACCCAATGACCCAAAATATTTCTAACATTGCGGCTGTTACGACCTTTAACCATTCTTTTTTCATTTTCTTTCCTCCTAACTAAAAATAAAAAAGCCTGAAAGACACTGTAAAAAAACAGTATCTCCCAGGCTTTTGTCCTTCCGTGACATAGATAAATTATCTATGAGTTTTCTCTTGGACCAGACTAATACAGCGATATTACGGAACCCTAGAAAACTTAGTGTATGTAATTGGTTGTCATTTTATCAAACTATGAATCACTCGTCAACTCAGGTTAAAGTAATAGAATGTATCGTTTGTTTGCTTCATTCATGGTAATATGGATTAAAAAGGTATGAGAGTATGAAAGATTTTTTACAAACTGATCGTCTAGAGATATTATTTTCTTATCAAGAAGCAGTGGATTTGCATCCTAATATGTATCAATTTTTAGAGGATAGCTCATATAATGAGGAGATGTTTTTTCTTACATATACAACATTAAAAAGTATCTTAACTGATTTATTTTTTAAAGATGATAAGGTAATTCTTTTAATAAATAAATATCCGCTATGTAACAAAAATAAAACAGATAAAATTCTCCATAAAATAGTGAAAAATATAAGAGAAATCACCTTATCTGAACAAACATTTGATTATCTTAATGATGATATAGATACTTATCTGCGATTGCAAATTGAAACAACTTACTCCAATATAAAGTGGAAGCAGTTGATACTTAGTCTGATTAATCAAGATTTTCCAGATAGACAACCGCAGTTTAAGACAAAGAATTCTTTTAAAACACCTGACATATATATCATTAGCCCGACAACTGATACGATGATACATATATATGATGATAGGGGATATATCATTTATAGTGACGACAAAATGAAAATAAGCAACTAATTAAATAACGAGGTGACCAAAATTGAAGAAAAAAGTAATGTTAGTGTTTGGCACACGTCCAGAAGCCATAAAAATGTGCCCACTTGTTAATGAATTAGAAAAACAGGATGAATTTGAAACGGTCGTCTGTGTGACAGGACAACATAGGGAAATGCTGGATCAAGTATTGAGTGTGTTTCATGTAGTACCCAAATATGATTTGGATATTATGAAATCACAACAAGATCTATTTGATGTCACGACAAATATTTTAGAAAAAATCAAACCTATTTTAATAAAAGAAACACCTGATATGGTACTGGTTCATGGTGATACGAGTACGTCTTATGCATCAGCTTTAGCTGCGTTTTATCTTCAAATACCAGTAGGGCATGTTGAAGCAGGCCTGCGTACGCATAATATTTCGTCACCATTTCCTGAAGAATTTAACAGGCAGTCAATTAGTTTGATGTCATCACTTGATTTTGCACCAACTAATCAAGCAAAAGAAACCTTGCTTAATGAAGGAAAAAAAGAAGACACAGTATTTGTCACAGGAAATACAGCGATTGATGCGCTAAAAACAACGGTTAAAAATGAATATGCTAGTGAGATATTAGAGTGGGTAGGAGATAGCCGACTAATCGTACTAACAGCTCATAGACGAGAAAATCAAGGAAAACCGATGAAAGAAATGTTTCAAGCTGTCAAACGAGTGGTTGATAAACATGAAGACGTTAAAGTAGTATACCCGATCCATATGAATCCTTCCATTCAGATACTTGCCAAAGAAGTATTTGGTCAGACGAATCGAGTTAAATTAATTCCACCAATGGATGTGATAGATTTCCATAACTTACTTGCTAAAAGTTATTTGATTATAACCGATAGTGGTGGAATACAAGAAGAAGCCCCTTCGCTTGGTAAGCCTGTGTTAGTCATGCGTGACACAACAGAAAGACCTGAGGGAATAAAAGCAGGGACATTAAAACTAGTTGGAACAAAAGAAGACATCATTTATGAAGCACTAGACAACTTACTAACAAATGAAGCAACGTATCTTGAGATGTCGACTGCTAGTAATCCCTATGGTGATGGGACAGCTTCACAACAAATTACGACTATTTTAAAGAAGAAACTATAACAAACAAAAGTTTTAGAGATTTCTCTAGAACTTTTTTTATGCATCTAAGGAATTTAATAAAAATCATTGTACTGTAAGTGAGAAACAAAAGGAGGAGATAACATGACAGATGAAGAATACCTGACTAGCTTGCTTAATAAAGATGAAGAAGCATTGAGTCAATTGATGGATACATACACGAAGCTATTGTGGGCAGTTGGTTCAAAGTATCTAAACCATCAGCAAGACATGGGAATTCAAGATATTGAGGAGTTAGTCAGTGATGTGTTTGTTAGACTATGGAAAAATCCAAAGGGGTTTGATCCAAGTAAAGGCACGTTAAAAACGTATCTATGCATGATGACACGAAGTATGGCGTTAAATAAACTGAAACAAGTAGCTAAAGATATGACAGTAGAGTTAGATGATAGTATCACAGCCACATTAACAAAAGAAGAAAGTAACATGGATTGGCAAGCTTTTTATCAAGCGGTTATGACACTTGAAAAACCTATGAGAGAAATTATTATTAAACGTTATTTCTATGAAATGAAACCAAAAGACATTCAAGAAAAGACAGGTTATGACTCAAAACTAATTGATAATAAACTGTATCAAGGTAAGAAACAACTACAAAAACAGTTTAAAGAATTAGGAGGAGAATTGGGATGAATAAATATCAAAAAGAACCATTTGAAGAATTAACAGATGAGCAATTAGATGAATTGTTGGCGCAAATGAATCAAGAGATGCCTAATGAGTCAAAAGAAAAAATAAAACAAACAGTATTTGAAGATATCAATAAAAAAGCAGAGAAAGTCAAACCACTAAAACCTAAAAAGAAAAAATGGGCAGCTATTCTTGGGGCAGTGGCAGTGCTTAGTTTGATGGTTGGGTATACGCAGTTAGATACAATAAAAGTAGCTTATACCAAAGCTTTTGGTACAGAAGCAGATAAGATATTAGTAGATGCAGAAAAACTTGATTATTCAGTAGAAGATCAAGGATTAAAATTACCGGCTAAAAATACATTCAAAGATGGTAATACCACTTATGTTTTAATGGAATTGCAAGATTTAACTGGGGATAGATTGTCTGAAGATACCATTATTGAGGATTGGTCCATGTTAAATGGTGGGAACACGCAAGTGATTAACTATGATACAAAAACAAAGACAGCGACGTTATTAGTCAGTTCTGTATCTTGGGAAGAACATAAAGATACTGGGTTTATACTAACATGCTTTGGTTCTCATACCAAAGAAATGGAAAATATTGTATCAATTGATTGGAAAAAAAATTTGGCGACAAATGTTAAATGGAAAAAATATGATGGAAAAAGTGGAGTAGGAGGTGGAAGTGTTGAGGATTCAATTCTAGAGAAATTGAATGTCAACTATGAGGCGTTGTATAGTGAATACTTACCGAACAAACGATTATCGATTCCATTAATTCCTGGCGAAGATTATTTTATTGAAAATATGGCTTATAAAGACGGCTTATTACATATTTTGGTGAAATGGCCCAATATAAAAGCGTACAATTTCTTAAACTTAGATTTTCAACTTAAAAATTCTAGTGAAAAAAAACCAGAAAGAAATGGTAATAAGTTATGGCCATACATTGCTTCTTATTCAGCTTATAATAATGAAACACATAAAAACGAAACAGGAAAAAGTGATTATGAGGAATTTGTTTTTGATATCAAAGAATCAGAGTTACAAAATTATGATTTAAAAGTAGAATCTGCAAAAACTCAAACAGTTGTTTCTGGTAATTGGGCAATAAAATTGAAAGAACCAAAAGAAATAGAAAGAAAAGTATTAAAAGATATCACACTTAAAAAGGAAAACTTAGCATTATCTAATATAAATCTATCCGGTTTATCTTTAAGTTTTGATGTAAAAAATTCTTCTCCAGAAAAAATGAAGGAGTTGAATTTAGATGTAAAACTAGTTAAAAAAGATGGGGAGATAATTGATTTAACAAAAGATGGTGACGGTAATATATACACTGAAAACGGAGAAAGCCACGTATCCTTGATATATGATTACACTGAATTAAGTGACATTGACTCTGTTATCATTAATGGACAAACACTCAAAGTAGAATAAAAAAATAAAAACATTCCTGTGCAAACGACAATTAAAGCATAGGAATGGTTTTATTTAACTAATTTTTTTTGTTTTTTTCGGTTTGACAGGAATTTCAACTTCTATAACACCGTGTGTTCGAATGATTTCTAACTCTGGATTATCCACTGTGGTATGTAATAGTTCTTCTAATACAGCATTTAGTTCTAAATCTTTAATATCACGTGTCTTATTCACTAAAACAACATCGATATGAGTGTCTGCCGTACTGTGAATCACTAATGTTTTACCTAATGAATAGACACTGACAAATCTAGCATCTGTGTTTTCCAATTGTTTAGAAACCAAAGTAGCATAACTATTTGTAACATCAATCAATTTCATTAATATCACCCCAATTTAGTTGTATCCTTTTCTATAGATTAATTATACCACAATGATTAAAAATTAAGGAGAAAACCTTCCCATATATAGGAAGATTTTTCTCCTTAAAACATGTATTAGTTCATTTGTTCAGTTATTGTAATAGTATCATCTACTAAATCAGCAGATAATCTTTTTGCAGAAGGGTTATCTAAATAACAATCAGCAATCCCGTCTTCAATATATTCTTGAATGGTACGTCTAAGAGGTCTTGCACCCATAGCTTGATCGTAACCAAGTTCAACTAATTTTTCTTTTGTTTCTTCAGTCGTATCAATATGAATACCTTGTTCTTGTAATTTTATGTTTATCTCATCAAGCATTAATGACACAATAGACAATAGATTTTCTTTACTTAAGGGTTTAAATTCGATAATTCCATCAAATCGATTTAGAAATTCTGGCTTAAAGTAATGAGTTAACTGGTTTAGAACTGATTGAGTAGTCCCTTCTTTGATAGCACCAAATCCAACACTTGCTTCAACATTTTGAGTTCCAGCATTACTTGTCATGATTATTAAAGTATCTTTAAAACTAACAGTTCTACCTTTCGCATCTGTCAATCGTCCATCTTCAAGGATTTGAAGGAATAGATGTAAAACATCTGGATGAGCTTTTTCGACTTCATCTAATAGAATTAAACTATAGGGATTTCTTCTCACTCTTTCAGTTAATTGTCCTGCTTCATTGTAACCAACATAACCAGGTGGTGAGCCAATTAATTTAGACACACTATGTTTTTCCATGTATTCACTCATATCAAAACGAACCATGTTAGATTCATGCCCAAATAACTCTGTCGCTAGTTGTTTTGCTAGCTCAGTTTTACCAACACCAGTCGGTCCAACAAAAAGAAATGAACCAATCGGACGATTTTTATTTCCTAAACCAATTCGATTTCGTCTAATAGCACGTGATACTTTATCAATGGCATCATCTTGCCCAATGACATGTTTTTTCAAATCACTTGCTAAATGTTTCATTTGTTGTTGCTCTGTTTCTTTTAATTTACCAACCGGAATTCCTGTCATGGTTTCCACGGTTTCTTCCATGTCGTTTATTGTGACAGTAGGCATACTATCTTCAGATACTTGGTGAATTTTCAAGTCTTCCAATTTTTTGATTTGATCACGGTAATAAGCCGCTTTTTCAAAATCTTCTTCTTCTGAAGCAATTTGTTTGTTAGCTTCAGCTCGTGCAATTCTAGAATTTAAAATTTTTGGATCAATAGAAGGAATGGTTAAATTTTTCTTAGAACCTGTTTCATCTAGTAAGTCGATAGCTTTATCCGGTAAATGTCTGTCTTGCATAAAACGACTAGATAAGTGTACAGCCCCCTCGATGGCTTCATCTGTGTATTTCACATGATGGTAATTTTCATATTTTTCTTGAATACCTTTTAATATATGAATGGTTTCTTCAATAGTAGGTTCATCAACTTTTACAGGTTGTAAACGTCGTTCAAGTGCTGCATCTTTTTCGATGATACGATATTCATTAAATGTTGTTGCGCCAACTAATTGTAATTCACCACGAGCTAAGGCTGGTTTCAAGATATTGCCAGCATCCATCGAGCCATCGTTGACAGAACCAGCTCCAACAATTTCATGGATTTCATCAATAAATAAAATGACATTCTTTTGTTCTTTTAGTTCAGTAATCAGTTGTTTCATCCGTTCTTCAAACTGGCCTCTAACACCTGTTCCTTGAACAAGTGACACAACATCAAGACGAATGACTTCTTTATTCTCTAATTTTTGTGGGACATCACCATTAATAATACTTAACGCTAACCCTTCAACGACCGCGGTTTTACCAACACCAGGTTCACCAATAAGTACTGGATTGTTTTTAGTTCGTCTATTTAATATTTCTATCACACGTTTAATTTCAGCATCTCGACCGATGACCGGATCAATTTTTCCATCACGAGCAAGTTGTGTTAGGTTCTCCCCGTATTCTACCAGGATAGAAGCATTTCCACCACCACCTTGTTGAGCTTGCATAGTTGGTTGTTGCACTTGTTTCATTGATTGTTGGGCCAACTGTTTGAAAAAATCATTTAATTGACCAAAACCATAAGGATCTTGAGCAAATTTTTCCCGATTCATTTGATCTTCTTGAGATTTTAAGTCACGATAACATTGTTGGCATAAATCTATTTGTTGTTTCTCTCCATTAACTGATGCGTGTAAGTGAATTGTTGCATCATTCTTTTTACAGTTTTTACATATCATAGGTAAATCCTCCTTTAATCAAATGATTTACCAAAACAGTTTGACCTGTTTTGACCTTATGATTATTATATAATTTTTGAATATAAGAAGCAAAAATTATGCTCTTTTTATTGATTGAAAAGGTGTAACATTCGTTGAAAATCACTTGTACCAAAAAACGTTTTTTTAACATAAAGTTTGAAATGGCTATTTAGTACACAAAAAAAGGAATATATCAAAATAATTATGAATTAAATTCGAATTATTTTCTGAAATGGAGATGAAAAGTTTATAAAAGCTTTTTAAAGTTCTATAGAGAACATGGGAAAAAAGTTGTAAGTAATAGAAAAACATGGTATTCTTTATCATTGAAAGGGTTATTTTTTTAGGACAATTTTTGTTTAAATAAATAATCCATCATAAAAATTTTTCACATGACAAAGGAGAAGATAATTATGGAAAAAAAAGAATTTCACGTAGTAGCAGATACAGGTATTCACGCTAGACCAGCAACTTTATTGGTGCAAACAGCTAGCAAATTTAGTTCAGATGTTAACTTAGAATATAAAGGTAAATCTGTAAACTTAAAATCAATTATGGGTGTCATGTCTTTAGGTGTTGGCCAAGGTGCTGACGTTACAATTACAGCTGAAGGTGCTGACGAAGCAGACGCAATCGCAGCTATCGAAGAAACAATGAAAAAAGAAGGGCTATCTGAATAATGACTAAACAATTGAAAGGTATTGCAGTTAGTGATGGTATTGCAGTTGCTAAAGCATATCTTTTAGTTGAGCCGGATTTATCATTTGAAAAACGTTCAGTTGAAAACGTTGAAGCCGAAGCAGCACGTCTTTCAGATGCTCTTAGTCAATCAACTAAAGATTTGCAAGCAATCAGAGACAAAGCGGTGAAAACTTTAGGTGAAGAAGAAGCACAAGTTTTTGATGCTCACTTAATGGTTTTATCTGACCCTGAATTAATCAGTGCAATTGAAGGAAATATCAAAGATAACAAAGTTAATGCTGAATCAGCATTAAAAGAAGTTACAGACATGTTTATTGGAATGTTTGAGGCTATGGAAGATAACCCTTACATGCAAGAAAGAGCTGCTGATATTCGTGACGTAACAAAACGTGTTATGAGTCATTTGTTAGGTGTTAAATTACCTGATTTAACAATGATTGACGAAGAAGTCATTATTGTTGCTGAAGATTTAACTCCAAGTGATACAGCACAATTAGATCGTAATTTTGTTCGTGCTTTTGTAACTAATATTGGCGGACGTACATCTCACTCTGCTATCATGGCTCGTTCTTTAGAAATTCCAGCAGTTGTTGGAACAAAAGACATTACTGAGTATGTTGTAGAAGGTGACGTTTTAGCTGTTGATGGAAGTGAAGGAGACGTTATCGTTACCCCAACTGAAGCACAGGTTGCTGATTTTAAAGCAAAAGAAAAAGCATTCAATGAATTGAAAGCTGAATGGGACAAATTAAAACATGCTAAAACAGTGACAGCTGATGGTAAACATTTAGAATTAGCTGGAAATATCGGAACACCTAAAGATTTAGATGGTGTCTTAAGTCATGGTGGAGAGGCAGTTGGTTTATACCGTACTGAATTCTTGTACATGGACTCTCCTGATTTTCCAACTGAAGACGAACAGTTTGAAGCGTATAAAGCTGTCTTGGAAGGTATGGAAGGTAAACCAGTTGTGGTTCGTACGATGGATATTGGTGGGGATAAAGAATTACCTTACTTGAAATTCCCTGAAGAGATGAACCCATTCCTAGGATACCGTGCTATCCGTATTTGTTTAGCCGAAGATCAAATGTTCCGTACACAATTACGTGCATTGCTACGTGCTTCTGTATATGGAAACTTACGTATTATGTTCCCAATGATTGCTACTTTAGCTGAATTTAGAGAAGCTAAAGCGTTGCTTGAAGAAGAAAAAGCTAAATTAGTTGCTGAAGGTGTGGACGTTTCTGATGATATCCAAGTAGGTATTATGATTGAAATTCCAGCTGCGGCAGTAATTGCTGATCGTTTCGCTAAAGAAGTTGATTTCTTTAGTATTGGAACAAATGATTTAATTCAATATACAATGGCAGCAGACCGTATGAACGAACGTGTTTCTTACTTATATCAACCATATAATCCTGCAATTTTACGTTTAATTAAAAACGTCATTGATTCAGCTCATGCTGAAGGTAAATGGGCTGGTATGTGTGGAGAGATGGCTGGAGATCAAACAGCTGTACCATTATTAGTTGGATTAGGATTAGACGAATTTTCTATGAGTGCAACAAGTATCTTACGTACACGTAGTTTAATGAGTCGTCTTGATTCTAAGAAAATGGCAGAATTAGCTGAAAAAGCGATCACAGAATGTGATACGGCTGATGAAGTTGTTGCCTTAGTTGAAGAATATACTAAGTAATGTAATCTGAAAACTATAATTTACTGTTTTTAAACAGTAAATTATAGTTTTTTTTTATTATTACGTGTTAAGATGTATAATGATGTATAAATTTCGATATAAAATGAGTCTGTAGGATGATGAATTGTGGTATTATTTTACGTATTATAGTAGATATTAGGAGTGGATTTTTTGTTAAGGATAAATATGTTTTCATCAGCTGATAAAGTGAAGGGACAGGGAGTTGGTAGTGCTTATACCGAGTTAGTTAATATGCTCAATAAACATTTTTCAACTGAATTTGATATTTCAATTAATAAATATAGTCAAGCAGATATTTCACACTATCATACTGTAGATCCACAATTTTATCTGTCTACTTTTCATAAAAAGAAACGTGGAATAACGATTGGATATGTTCATTTTTTACCAGAAACATTGGAAGGTAGTTTAAATCTTTTCTCACCATTTAAAAAAATATTTGATTGGTATTTAATCAGCTTTTATGGGAGAATGGATCAATTAGTTGTTGTTAATCCAACCTTTATTCCTAAGTTAGTAGCAGCTGGTTTAAAAGAAGAGCGAATTACTTATATTCCAAATTTTGTTTCAAATAAGAAATTTTATGAAGCAACGTCTGAAGAAAAAAAATCATGGCGAGAAAAATATAAGATAGCTGAGGATCGTCTAGTTATTTTAGGAACAGGTCAAATCCAACAAAGAAAAGGAATTGATGATTTTGTTCAATTAGCTATTGATAATCCAGATGTTCAATTTATTTGGGCAGGAGGCTTTTCTTTTGGAAAAATAACAGATGGATATGATCGGTATAAAAAAATATATGATAATCCGCCTGATAACTTATTATTTACTGGAATTGTAGATAGAGAAGAAATTATGCGATTATATAATTTAGCTGATATTTTCTTACTACCTTCCTATAATGAATTATTTCCAATGAGTATTTTAGAAGCTTTTAATTGTGGTACACCTGTCATGTTACGAGATTTAGAATTATACCATGCTATTATTGATAACCAATATATTTCGACACAAGATATTGATGACATGAACGATGCCATTAAAATGATAAGAAAAAACCCAGAAATATTAGAAGACTATCAACAGAAATCAAAAAAATCAGCTTTATATTATAGTGAAGAAAATGTTGCGAAAATCTGGTATGACTACTATAAAAAGAATGCTAAGGAGGAGAAATAAGTGAAAATAGGTTTTTTTACGGATACATATTTTCCTCAAGTTAGTGGAGTATCGACTTCAATAAAAACACTTAAAGATGAACTTGAGAAATTAGGGCATGACGTGTATATTTTCACCACAACAGATCCCGATGCAAAAGAAGTAGAATCAAGAATCATACGAATGCCTAGTATTCCGTTTGTTTCATTTAAAGATAGGCGTGTTGTGATAAGGGGAATGTTGTATGCCTATCATATTGCTAAAGAAATCGACTTAGATATTGTACACACGCATACAGAATTTGGAGTGGGAGTCTTAGGTAAACAAACAGCTAAAGCGTTAAATATTCCTGTCGTTCACACATATCATACTATGTATGAAGATTATCTACATTATATAGCGAAGGGAAAAGTATTGAAACCCGTACATGTTAAGCAATTATCGAAATTATATACTAATCATATGTCAGGTATTATTTGCCCTAGTCAACGTGTGGTAACTAAATTAAAAGAGTATGGAATAGAACGTCCGATGTCTGTTATCCCGACAGGAATAAACGTGTCACAATTTAAACCGGTAGAGGAAAAATTAATTAACGAAGTAAAGGAGCAGTATCAGATAAATTCTAACGATTGTTTATTACTTTCTGTGAGCCGTATATCTTATGAGAAGAATATTCAAACTATTATAAGTGGCTTATCGAAGGTTGTGGAAGAATTACCGCATGTAAAACTTTTAGTTGTTGGTGATGGACCATTTAAGAGTAAACTAGAAAAACAAGTGGAAGAGTTATCACTCACAGACTATGTCATTTTTGCAGGCGAGATTCCTAATAAAGATATTGCACCATTTTATCAGGCTGCTGATTATTTTGTCAGTGCTTCAGACTCTGAAACACAAGGATTGACGTATACAGAAGCTATGGCGGCAAAAACAAAAGTTGTAGCAAAAGGAAATGAATATTTAGATGATTTACTTAATGATAAAAGTTTAGGTGTCACTTATGCCGATAATGTCGATTTTGCTGATACACTAATTGATTATATAAGAGAAGACATTGTATCAGATCAAGAAGTATTAAAAGATAAATTATACGATATTTCAAGCGAGGCATTCGGTAAAAAAGTTGAAGACTTTTATCAGAAAGCACTTATATATTTTGAAGAAAGACATCAAGGTTATGAAGAAGATAGTAGCATCTATTCATTAAAATTATTTAAAAAGTAGTGTGATAGGAGGAACTCTATGACCAAAAAAAATAGGTGGTACCTAATATTAGCGGTCATTTTAGGTCTAATAGTAATTGGAAACGAAATGAAAAAGGTCAGCTTAGAAGATATGGCAGCAGAGTTTTCTAGTATAAATTGGTGGTGGATAGTTGTTTCTATCTTATGTGTCCTTGTTTATTGGGGGATAGAAGCTAAAATAGTTCAAGTGTTGTTAAAAAGAAGCAATCCGTCATTTAGCTTTTCAACAAGCTATCGAATCCCATTGATTGAACATTTATTCAATGCGATTACCCCGTTTTCTACCGGCGGACAACCAGCACAAATAATAGCAATGGCTAAATTTGGTGTTGATACAGGAGTTGCAACATCAGTTAGTTTAATGAAATTTGTTGTGTATCAAGTTTGGGTAGTTATCAATTTTCTCATTTGTTTAATCGGTGGCTATAGCTTTTTATCCAGTAGTTTATCAAAATTAAAGATACTTATTTTATTAAGTTTCATTATTCATTTTGTGATTGTGATCGGTTTATTAATGATTATGTACTGGTATTCATTTACTAGAAAATTAGTAGATATCATATTTAAAGGTATTCGACTGTTTGCTAAGGGTGAAAAAATTGATGCACTCTATCAGAAAACCGTTGAAAAAATGGATACATTTTATGAAGAAAGTCGTTATATGCGAGAGCAACCGGTATTGATGTTTAAAGTAAGCGTACTGACTATTTTACAGTTAGTATCTTACTATATTATCCCATACTTCATTTTATATGGGTTAGGTATTAAGGAAATGAGTATTTTCCATGTGGTTGTGCTTCATGCGTTTATTACCATGCTAATATCGTTATTTCCTGTCCCAGGAGGAACTGGTGGGGCTGAATATAGTTTTAGTTTATTATTTGGAACCTTTACCTTATCCCAAAGTAAGTTAGTGTTAGCAATTTTTCTTTGGCGAGGGGTCACATATTATTTAGGAATTATTCTAGGATTGGTAGCATTAACCTTCCATCAGAATGGACAGCCTAAAGTTAAGAAACGTGCCAATCTAGATGCATCCGAGTAACATCTTGGATGTTTTTTTTATTCCGTAAAAAACAAGTGATATGACTTTATTAAATAAATTAGTTTTCTTATAATGGAGAGAGACAAACTTATTAGATGGGGTGAGGATATGGAAACAATCGGATTTATCGGAACAGGTGTCATGGGAGCATCAATCGTTAAGCATTTACTAAAAGCAGGCTATTCAGTCAACGTATACAATCGCACAAAATCAAAAACAGATGAATTGCTTAAAGAAGGTGCTATTTGGCAAGATACACCAAAAGACGTGACAAATAAAAGTGACGTTATTTTTTCAATGGTTGGTTATCCAAAAGACGTTGAAGAGATTTATTATGGAGAAAATGGTGTGTTCTCAGGAAAAGTAGATGGAAAAATTGTAATAGATATGACGACAAGTACACCATCTTTAGCTAAAAAAATTGAAGAAACTGCGTTGGAACTTGGAGCTGAAAGTTTGGATGCGCCAGTATCAGGTGGAGACTTAGGAGCTAAAAATGGTACTCTAACTACTATGGTTGGTGGTAAGAAGGAAGTTTATGACAAAGTTGAGCCGATACTGAATGTTTTCAGTAGTAAAGTGAATTTACAAGGTAAAGCTGGAAGTGGTCAACATACTAAAATGGCAAACCAAATTATGATTGCAGGGACTATGACAGGTATGACAGAATTATTGGTTTATGCTAAGTCAGCAGGTTTAGACCTAGCAAAAGTATTGGATACAGTTGGTGGGGGAAGTGCAGCTAACTGGTCTTTAGCAAACTATGCACCAAGAATTTTAAAAGAAGATTTTACGCCAGGATTTTTTGCGAAACACTTTTTAAAAGATTTAAATATTGCATTAGAAGAAGCTGAGAAAATGTCAATTGAGTTACCAGCGACAAAAGAAGCTAGAAACCTTTATCAGGCATTAGTTGACCAAGGTTTTGAAAACGATGGAACACAAGCGTTGATTAAACTTTGGTGGGATATTTAAAAAAGTTATAAAATGAGGCATTTTTTCAATGCATGTTAGGTATGTTTCTGTTACAATAAAACAGAAGAAATGCGAAGGAGGCTAGCTCTATGAAAAGTTCACAGTTAGCAGCAATTATTAAACGATTGAATGCAATGGTGGAATCTAGCGACAATGAGGTACAAGTTCGTCGATTTGAAAGAGAAGGACAAGAGCGATGCATCGTGACGTTTGATGGGAATAGCGAGATGTTTGAATTAACAGAAGCAGGTTCTCAAGAAGTCTATCAATTTGATGACATTGATTTAGTCACTTTAGAAATTTTTGAATTATTACAAGACTAACGATTAAAAAGTGTGCACGGATGTGTTGCACTTTTTTTTTATGATTATTTAGAATAAAAAAGGAGGTTAGATAAGATGGGTGATACAATTGAATTTCCTAACGAATTAGAACGTCTTTTGTATTTAGGAAAAAAATATTATGACCAACAGGACTATTTAAAATCTTTAGAGTGTTTTAAAGGGCATTATCAAGAAGAGTTAACACTAGAAGTAAATACTTATCTTGTAAAAATATCATTAAAACTAGGGCAGATTGATGAAGCATTAGATTATGTCAAAGAGTTCGAACAAGACTATCGAAACCACGAAAGGCTTCAACCAATCTATTTGGATGTTTTGTTAAAGAAACGATTATTTTTACAAGTTGAAAAATGGTTCGTTCAACTAAATGAGAGTCATCAATTAAAAGATGCGTTTAAAGATACACTAGATAAAACACAAGACTATTGGACAATGGTAGATAATAACGAGTATCGACATCATGTTTCTCGTTGTCAAAACTTGGTTAATGAAGAGATGGTTCAACAAATTAAGTTGGCAAAAGAATGTGATTACTTAACAAAAGCAGATTTTATCGAAATAGTCACTAAACGTATTTTGTGTGATGACCAGGTTTCTATTTTTATTAGAAATCAATTTATTGATGAACTCGTTCAATTAAAAGAGAAATCAACAGTTGAAGTACTTACGGTATTTAATCAGTTAGTGACGGTTAATCTAGATGATACGGATCGATTGATGCCTACAATTTTGACACATCCTTTGTATCAAAAGTTATCTCACTATATGGAAGATAACTATACAAGCCAAGAGCAAATGGTATTGGGTGTTTTAAAAGCTCACTTAGGTATGATGTATCCATGTTTAGAACGGTGTATTGTTAATGTAGATGATTGGTTACAAGCTTATTTAATCTATTTCGGTTTTGATCTAACATTAGATAACAGAGTAGAAGAACGAGCTATGCATATTTTATCTAGCATTCAACACTTAGATACTATCATGATGAATACGATGACAAAATAGTGAGTTGTTAGTGAAAAATGTTTACAATTAAAGGTCTTTAGTGTAAGATTGTATGGTATGAAATAGTGTAAAAACTATTAACGAATAGATAACTTGGAGGTACATTATATGTCTACAAAATGGGAAAAAAAAGGAACAAACGATGGCGTTTTAACGTTTGAAGTTTCTACAGAACATATTGAAAAAGGGTTAAAAGCAGCGTTTGATCGTGTGAAGAAAGATTTAAACGTGCCAGGATTCCGTAAAGGGAAAGTACCTCGCCAAATGTTTAACCAAATGTATGGTGAAGAAGCACTTTATGAAGATGCATTAAACTTTGTTCTACCTGAACTTTATGAAGCAGCAATTGAAGAAGCGGGAATTGAGCCAGTTGCTCAACCAAAAATCAATGTTGAATCAATGGAAAAAGGTCAACCATGGGTTATCACAGCAGAAGTTGTTGTAAAACCTGAAGTTAAATTAGGTGACTACAAAAACTTAACAGTTCCCAAACAAGACCGCTCAGTAACTGATGAAGAAGTTGAAGAAAACTTAGCTCAAAAACAACAATCACAAGCAGAATTAGTGATTAAAGAAGCTGCTGCTGAAAATGGCGACACAGTGGTTATTGACTTTGAAGGATTCAAAGATGATGTGGCATTTGAAGGTGGAAAAGGTGAGAACTATTCATTAGAATTAGGTTCTAACTCATTCATCCCAGGCTTTGAAGAACAATTAGTTGGGACTAAAGCTGGAGATGAAGTGGAAGTTAAAGTAACTTTCCCAGAAGAATACCAAGCTGAAGATTTAGCTGGACAAGAAGCTGTATTCAAAGTAACAGTTCATGAAGTAAAAGCAAAAGAATTACCAGAATTAGATGATGAATTTGCTAAAGATGTTGATGACGAAGTTGAAACACTAGCAGAATTAAAAGAAAAAATCAAAGCTGAATTAGTGGCATCTAAAGAAGCTGCAGCTGAAGCAGCAATCGAAGAAGCAGCAATTTCTCAAGCAGTTGAAAATGCTGAAATCGTTGAATTACCAGAAGTAATGGTTCACGATGAAGTTCACCGTGGTATGAATGAATTTTTATCAAACATGCAAAATCAAGGAATTTCACCTGAATTATATTACCAAATCAGTGGAACAACTGAAGCAGACTTGCATAAACAATTTGAGGGTGAAGCTGAAACACGTGTTAAAACTAACTTAGTGATTGAAGCAATCGTTGAAGCTGAAAAATTTGACGTAACTGACGAAGATATTCAAGCTGAGATTGATGATTTAGCATCTCAATACAACATGGAGGCTTCAGCTGTAAGAAATGCTTTATCAGATGAAATGTTAACTCATGATATTAAGATGAAACGTGCTGTTGATGCTATCGTCAAAACAGTAAAAGAAGAAGCTTAGGAAAGACCCAAAAGACAAGGTGTATGTGCCTTGTCTTTGTTTTTTCTTTTTTAATGCATTGTCTAGTAGAGTATGTTATTATAAACAAGATGATGAGACTTTTGGTTAAATAGACCTTAAATGAGGTCTTTTTTCAATTAGGAGGGAAAACATGTACGACAATACAGGTGAAAATAACGAAGTACGCTGTTCGTTTTGCGGAAAATCTCAAGATGAAGTGAAGAAATTAGTCGCAGGACCTGGAGTATATATATGTAACGAGTGTATTGACTTATGCAAAGAAATTATTGATGAAGAGATGCAAGATGAGATAGTATCTGATTTAATCAATGTTTTAAAACCAAAAGAAATATTAGATGTGTTAAATGAATATGTTGTGGGTCAAGAAAGAGCAAAAATTGTACTATCAGTTGCTGTATACAACCACTACAAGCGAGTGCAACAAATGGCAATCGATGAAGATAATGAAGAAGTTGATGAAGTAGAACTTCAAAAAAGTAATATTTGTTTGATTGGACCAACTGGATCTGGGAAAACATTTTTAGCACAAACGCTTGCTAAAACATTAAATGTCCCCTTTGCTATTGCAGACGCAACTAGTTTAACTGAAGCTGGATATGTTGGGGAAGATGTTGAAAACATTCTTTTAAAGTTATTGCAAGCAGCTGACTTTAATGTTGAAAAAGCACAACGCGGAATTATCTACATTGATGAAATTGATAAAATTGCTAGAAAAAGTGAAAATGTATCCATTACACGTGATGTTTCTGGTGAAGGTGTACAACAAGCCTTACTTAAAATATTAGAAGGAACCGTTGCTAGTGTGCCGCCTCAAGGAGGACGTAAACATCCTCAACAAGAATTAATTCAGATTGATACATCTGAAATTTTATTCATTGTTGGTGGAGCATTTGATGGTATCGAAACGATCGTAAAAGAACGCTTAGGTGAGAAAGTGATTGGATTTGGCTCAACTAATAAAAACAAACGAGATGAAGAAAAAAGTATTATGTCACAAATCATTCCAGAAGATTTACTAAAATTTGGTTTGATTCCTGAATTTATTGGTCGATTACCTGTCACAGCATCTCTTGAAAAATTAACACGTGAAGATTTGGTTAGAATTTTAACTGAACCTAAAAACGCATTAGTGAAACAATATAAAAAATTATTATCATTAGATGATGTTGAATTGGAATTTACACCAGGTGCGTTAGAAGCAATTGCAAATCAGGCAATTGAACGTGATACTGGAGCTCGTGGGCTTCGTTCAATCATTGAGCATGTGATGATGGGAATTATGTATGAAATTCCAACTCGTGAAGATGTTGAGAAAGTCATTATTACTAAAGAAGCTGTTGAAAGTGATTTAGAACCTGAATTGAAATTAAAAGCTTCAAAAAAAGAGAGCAAGTAAAATTGCTTTCTTTTTTTTTGTCATAATTGTTTAGATTGACGTAAATATTGTTATAAAATTTACGTTCTTTTGAAGAAAATTGAAAATTTTAGTCATTTTCAATTAGTTTACCTTTATTTTACAATTTCAAGACTATAAACTTTACAAAAGATTGTTACACTCTGTTTGTACAAATAATACAAACAAATAACTTTTAAGGAGTTTTGAAAAAATGAAGAAAAAATTATTATCAGTCATTACAGTAGGAGCTTTATTTACATTGGTGGGATGTGGCAGTGGAGATAACGCTGATAGTAGTTTATCTGGAAATAGTTCTGATAAATCATCCTCATCAAAAAAAGTTGACATTACATCAGTTGGATCAACAGCTTTACAACCATTAGTAGAAAAAGTAGCTGAAATCTATATGACTGATAATCCAAATTATACAATCACTGTTCAAGGTGGGGGCAGTGGTACTGGCTTAACTCAAGTATCAACAGGTGCGGTAGACATTGGTAACTCAGATGTCTATGCAGAAGAAAAAGATGGAATCGATGCGTCTAAAATTGAAGATCACAAAATTGCAGTAGTTGGTGTTGCACCAGTGGTTAACAAAGACGTCGGTGTTAAAAATATTACATCAGAACAATTAAAAGATATCTTTACTGGTAAAGTGACTAATTGGAAAGAAGTTGGTGGAAAAGATCAAAAGATTGAATTAATTAATCGTGCAGCTGGAAGTGGTACTCGTGCAACTTTTGAAAAGTGGGGGATTGGTGGAGCTAAAGCAGCTAAGGGACAAGAACAAGACTCTTCAGGTACAGTTAGAAAAATCGTTTCTGAAACACCAGGAGCAATTAGCTATTTAGCGTTTTCTTATATTGATGACAGTATTTTAGGACTTTCAATTGATGACGTTGAACCTAAAGATGAAAAAGTTTTAGACAATTCATGGAAAATTTGGGCTTATGAGCATATGTATACACAAAAAGATGCAAGTAAAGATGTACTAGCTTTCCTTGATTACATGAAATCAGATGATGTACAAAAAAATGTGGTTAATGAATTAGGTTATATTGCTATATCAGATATGAAGGTAGAACGTGATTTGGATGGAAATATTAAATAAGTGAATCATGAGTCATCTTCCTTCCGTATACTCCTAATTCCCTCTATTTATATTAACTTATGATATAATGGAACAAATTAAATAGGATAAGGAAGGGACGTATACAAGGAATGAAACGAATTTTAGTAGTTGATGATGAACAATCAATTACAACACTATTAAAGTATAATTTAGAAAAAGAAAACTTTGAAGTTGATGTTGTTCACGATGGTGAAGCAGCAATAGATTATGCCATGTCAAATAAGTATAGTTTTATTATATTAGATCTGATGTTACCTAAAATTAATGGATTTGATGTGACAAAAAAATTACGAAAAGAAAAAGTAAGTACACCGATTATTATGTTAACGGCAAAAGATGAAACAATCGATAAGATTATTGGACTTGAAATAGGTGCAGATGACTATATAACAAAGCCGTTTAGTCCAAGAGAGTTGATTGCCAGACTCCGTGCTGTAGAAAGGCGTTTAGAAAATAAATCTGATGATCTAGAAACATCTAGTCTTGATAATAATCAACTAATTATAGGAGAATTAATCGCTTATCCGAGAGATTACAAAGTCTTAAAACGAAATATTGAAGTTAATCTGACTAAAAAAGAGTTTGAATTGTTGATCTATTTTATGGAACGTCAAAATCGAATTATCGGCAGAGATGAGTTGATGTTATCCGTTTGGAAAGACGATATGTATCATCTATCACGAACAGTTGATATTCATGTTAGTCACTTACGAGAAAAAATAGAGGATGATGCGAAAAGTCCTAAATATATTAAGACAGTGAGAGGATTTGGGTATAAATTCCAGGAGCCAGAATAATGAAACAATTACAAAAAGTCATTAAGCCAGTTTGGATTATCGTTGTAACAATTATACTCGTTTTAGTAGGTGGTTATTATACCACCTACTTTTTTAAGAAAGACGTAATTGAGCAACAAACTAAGCAATTATCTAGAGAAATACAAATGCTAGAACCATTCATATCAGATGGTACAAGGATAATTATCGATGAAGTGAAGTTAGAAAAAAGTATTGGAAATCATGAACGATTAACGATTATGGATGAGCATGGCGATATTTTGTATGATTCTTCAAAAAATAATTTGGTAAAAACAACAAGAAAGAATCGTCCAGAAATAAAAGAAATACTCGAAGAAGGGAAATCGGAAGCTGTTGCTATTCGAAATAGTGATACAGTTAATGAAAAATTAATTTATGTATCTAGACGAATTGAGAAGGATAATAAATTAATCGGAATTGTAAGATTATCTGAAACATATCAGGGGATTTCTCAATATGTCGAAAATTTCCAACGAATTGTTGTTTCTATTATGATTCTGTTGTTTGTTGCCATCCTTGTTATGGGATATTACATTCGTCGTCAAACGAACAAACCAATTCAATTTATGCTGCCCATTTTAAGACAAGCAATTCAGAATCCAGAGAAAAAACAAAAGGTTCTAGACGCACCAGGAGAATGGCGTGAACTCTATCAAACGGTGTATGAATTAATGGAAGAAACGAATTTACTGTATTATAAGCAGTTAAAAAATGAAGAGACACTGCATTTTTTATTTGAAAACTTAGATATCGGTATTTTTATTTTAAATGACAGTTTAGAATTGACTCTTGCTAATCGAGTGATTGAAGAGATGTTTCATAAAAAATGGACCGTTTCTCCATATGATAAATGGTTTAATGAACCGACTTTGAATGAATTGATTCTACAAGCATATGAAACTGGAGAGCCCATTCAAGGCGAGATTCGTATTGAAAAACCACTGACACAAGACTTAAAGATAGTTATTCGACAATTATCGATTGAAAATAATGAGTATGTTGGGATTATTTATGATGTCACGGAAGTAAGACAAGTTGAGCGGTTTCATGAAGATTTTATTAGCAATATTTCTCATGAATTAAAAACACCAACGACATCTATCATTGGTTTTTCTGAAACATTGTTAGCTGGTGCTAAAGATGATCCTGAAGCAAGCAAAGAGTTTTTAACAATCATTGAACGTGAAGCACAGCGATTAATGAATTTAATTCAAGCCATTATGATGTTGTTGAAAACAGAAAAAGATATTTATATAATGGACTCATTTGTCGTTCATCCTAAACTTGTTGTAGAAGATGAAATTGATCGTTACCGATTCAAAGCCTATGATAAAAATATCACAGTGATTTTTGATTGTCATGTTTCAGATGATTTAGTTATACCAAATGATTCATTTCAAATTATTGTCAAGAATTTATTAGAAAATGCGATTGAGTATTCTGAGGATAATAGTAAAATATTTGTTTATTTAACACAAACGAATAATGAATTAATTCTAAAAGTTGAAGACACAGGAATAGGTATTTCTGAAAAAGATCAAAAACGTATTTTTGAAAGATTTTATCGTGTTAGTCACTCAAGACAACGTAATAGCGGTGGCTCTGGTTTAGGGCTATCTCTAGTGCAACACTATGCTACTATTTTAGGTGGTCGTGTGAAACTTGTTAGTGAGTTGGGTGAAGGAACAACGGTGATTGTGAAAATGAATTTAGACGTGTTAAAATCTAAATACGAAGAAAAGCAATTAAAGAAATAGTTAGTAGCTATTTCTTTTTTTATTTCCTTATCGTTGACAAATGTAGACGATAGGTTTATAGTGTACTCATAAAATAATTAAGGGAGTGAATTCATGGTAACCAAAGAGAAACATGTTTCCATTACTCAAGCAGAGTGGGAAATAATGAAAGTTGTTTGGGCAAATGATTCAGTCACTAGTCGATTTGTTTTAGATATATTAGGAGATAAGATGGAATGGAGTATGTCGACAGTCAAAACATTATTGGCAAGACTTGTAGATAAAGAATATTTAACTACTCAAAAAAATGGTAAGCAATTTATTTATGAAGCATTAGTGAATGAAGAAGTTGCAGTCAATACTTTATTAGAGCAAGATTTAGACAAAATTTGTCAAAAGAAAAAAGGCCGAATGATTTATCAATTAATAGAAGAACAAGAGTTATCAGAACAAGATATTGATAATTTAGTTGATTTGTTAACGGTAAAAAAAAGAAATGCACCAAAAAAATTAGCGTGTAATTGTGTCGTTGGTCAGTGTAATTGTCATAAGTGAGGTGTATACAAATGGAAAAAAGAATTATTTTGCCAGTAGAAGGAATGAGCTGTGCATCTTGTTCGAGTACAGTAGAAAAAGTTGTATCAAAACTCTCAGGTGTAAAAAAAGCCAGTGTTAATTTGGCTACTGAAAAATTAGATGTAACCTATGATACAGATTTTTTAAAAGAAGAAGATATCGCTAAAGCGGTGAAAGATGCAGGGTATGGTATTGTTGAACAATACGTGTCGGCGACATTTGATATTGAAGGAATGAGTTGTGCATCCTGTTCAAGTACAGTTGAAAAAGCTGTCAGTAAGATGGATGGAGTAAAAGAAGTATCTGTTAATTTAGCAACAGAAAGTATGACACTTTTATTTAATTCAGCCGTCACATCAAAAGAAGATATTATTAACGTTGTATCTGATGCTGGATACTCAGCAACTGATAGAGAAGTAGAGAAAGGCAGTACAGAGACAAAAGAAGATAATAAAGAAAAACACATTAAAGTTATGTGGAAGAGATTTATTTCTTCAGCAATTTTCACTGTGCCACTACTTTATATCTCAATGGGGCATATGGTTGGTCTACCTTTACTAACAGTTATTGATCCGATTCATTCACCAGTAGCATTTGCGTTAATCCAATTGGTTTTAACAATTCCCGTTATCGCAATAGGATGGTCATTTTTTACGGTAGGTTTTAAAGCATTAGTCAAAAGACATCCTAATATGGATTCCCTTGTAGCATTAGGAACAAGTGCTGCCACACTTTATAGTATCTATGGGACAATTCAAGTGATTTTAGGAGATAGTAGCTTTGCAATGAATCTGTATTATGAATCGGCCGCAACTATTCTGACTTTAATTACACTTGGAAAATATTTTGAAGCTGTGTCAAAAGGGAAAACATCTGAGGCGATTAAAACTCTAATAAATCTCGCACCAAAAACAGCATCCGTAATTCGTGATGATGTAGAAGTTAGTATTCCAGTTGAAGAAGTGGTCTTAGGGGATGTATTAATCGTGCGTCCGGGTGAAAAAATCCCTGTTGATGGCGAGATTATTTCAGGAAATAGTGCAGTAGATGAATCAATGATTACTGGTGAGAGTATTCCAGTTGAGAAAAAAGTCGGAGATAATGTGGTTAGTGCTAGTTTGAATAAAACAGGAAGTTTTAAATTTAGAGCGACTAGAGTTGGACAAGATACAACATTATCACAAATTATCAAATTAGTTGAAGAAGCACAAGGATCTAAAGCACCGATTGCGCAATTAGCTGATAAAGTATCTGGAGTATTTGTTCCGATTGTTATTGTCTTAGCGATTGTATCAGGCTTGTTATGGTATTTTTTAGGACAAGAATCATGGATTTTTGCTCTAACTATAACCATTTCTGTTTTAGTTATCGCTTGTCCATGTGCGTTAGGTCTCGCAACACCAACAGCTATTATGGTTGGAACAGGTAAGGGTGCTGAAAATGGTATTTTGATAAAAAGTGGTGAAGCACTAGAAATAGCTCACCAACTCGATACTATAGTATTTGATAAAACTGGAACAATCACAGAAGGCAAGCCTGTTGTAACAGACGTTTTAGTATTTGATGAGTTAAGTGAACATGATATTCTTCAGTTAACTGCTTCAGCAGAAGTTCATTCTGAACACCCATTAGGACAAGCGATTGTTGAAAAAGCAAAAGAGATGGCAATTGATTTATTATCAATTTCTGATTTCTTAGCGATACCAGGTCAAGGACTTACTGTTTCAGTTGAGGGCATTTCGTATTTTATTGGAAATAAACGTTTAATGACTGAGCAAAAAATCAATTTAGATGACAAAAAAGAAACAGTTAATAGATTAGCACAAGAGGGTAAAACACCGATGTATGTGGCAACTAAACAAAAAGTAATTGGGATTGTTGCAGTAGCTGATCCGATTAAACCAAGTAGCATTAAAGCTATTACAACATTAAAAAAATTAGGAAAACAAGTGGTGATGTTAACGGGAGATAATGAGTTGACAGCCGAAGCAATCGCTAGTCAAGTAGGTATTGATACAGTTGTCAGTGAGGTATTGCCAGAAGATAAAGCAAATCAAGTGGCACGATTGCAAAAACAAGGTAAGAAAGTTGGTATGGTTGGTGATGGGATTAATGATGCACCAGCATTGGCTCAAGCAGACATCGGGTTAGCAATTGGTAATGGAACAGATGTGGCGATTGAATCTGCCGATGTTGTGCTAATGAATGATGATTTAAAAAGTGTCGCAACAGCAATAGAGCTATCTGATGCGACAATGAGAAATATTAAAGAAAATCTTTTCTGGGCATTTGGATACAATATATTAGGTATTCCTGTAGCAATGGGTGTGTTACATTTATTTGGCGGCCCACTACTTAACCCTATGATTGCAGGAGCTGCGATGAGTTTTAGTTCCGTTTCTGTTTTATTGAATGCACTTCGTTTAAAAAGATTTAAACCAAAACAATAAAAAAAACCTCAAATGAGGTTTTTTTTAGTACCAACCGTTATTCATCCAAAATGCTTGAGCGTTTTCCCATGAACCATAACGACCAGCAACATATTGATCTGCAACACGTTCTTGGTTTGCTGGAGAGTAGTCACCATTTAAATAACTTGGGTCTAATTGGTAACGTCCGATATGGTATCCATTAGTTGCGTTATAGTCACCACCTGATTCTTTTTGAGCAATCCATTCTTTTGCATTAGAAGTCGTAGCAGGAGCTGAAGATACAGCCGCTTGAGTTTCTTGTTGTGGTGCAACATAAGTGTTTTCTTCTTGTACAGGTTCAGAAGAAACAGCTGATGCTTCAACAGGTGTTTCTGTTTTTTCATCTGTTTTAATGGTTAGTTCTTGACCTGGGAAGATCATATTCATATTTTTAATATTATTGTCTTTAGCGATTTGTTCGATGTTGTTGTTTGAGCCAAAAAATTCTAATGAGATAGAAGAAAGAGTATCTCCAGCTTTTACAGTGTATACAGAGTCAGCAAGTACAGTTGTACTGAATAATAGTCCTAATGCAAATGTGCTACCAAATATTAATGTTTTTAGTGATTTCATAAATTTAAAAATCTCCTTTTAAAATTGTTTTAATTTATTTCGTTGATATCCAACGACAAGATATACTTTACCATCGAATCATATTTCTTAGGTGAAAGAATGAGTGAAATTTGGTAACAAGATATAGTTTAATATTACAATTTTTGACATATAGAAATATTTATTTGTTCATAATATGTAATGAACTAGAAAATGATTTTTTGCTACTTATTTAACATAAAATGACTAAAATATTCTTTTTTATGTAATAAAAATAATCTAATATGATAATTTTTGAGTGAAATTGTTAATTGTTTTTCATTATAAGTTATTATAATAAACTGATAATTATTACAGATGTTACTAAGTTAATTTGTTTTGTTACATTGTTGTCTTTTTATAAAACCATCGAATAAGTGAAAAAATGATAAAATTGTTGATTTATTTATAAAATCTTTTGTAAAACCAGTTATTTTTGAATATACTGTATGTAGTAGATATTGAAGGGGGATTGGTTAGTATGTTAGTGGATTCAAATTTACCCATTGAAAGAGATAAATTACAAAATAGATTTGCTAGACTAGTAAAGGAAGACAATGATATCATTGGAGCCTATTTCAGTGGCTCAATTGGTAATAAAACGGAAGATTTTTATTCTGATATTAATGCACGTATTATTCTAAAACCAGGTATTCAAATAGAGCAAAAGCAACGTGAGATTATTCGCTCAATTGGCGATTATCTATTTATCGAATTATTTGATTATAATCATTCGATTATTCATTATGCAACATTTATCAAACTTGATTTGATGGTATATACATTAGAAATGTTAGAGCCTAGTATTTTATATAAACATATTGAGATTATTAAAGATGATGGGACTTTAACTGAGCTACATAATCTATCAAAGGATATGCAATATGTTGTGACGCAAGAAGTCTTTGATCATATATTAAATCAATACTATGCAGATTATTTTAATTTATATCGTGCATGGAGAAGAAATGAAAGTAATCATATCGAGTCAATTGTTTTGTCTATTAAACAACATCTGGTATCAATGTGGTACTTATCAAAAGGTACTGAGCCAAATATAGATGACGATTGGCGAAACTATGAAGGTGAAAAATCTCGATTGTCTCATTTAGAAAAAGAATTCATATTATCTTATACACCTTTTGATATTAAGGAAATAGAAGTATTTACAAATAAAATTGCTATCTTGATGTTAGAAGCAAGTGAAAAAGTTGCCGTATATGATGATTTATTTTTTTCAAGACCTAATTTCATGAAAGTTCATGATCGGATTTCTTTTACAGATGAAATATAAAAAATCCTTAAAGTCGATTAAACGGCTTTAAGGATTTTTTATCCCATATAATAGTAGAAACTAGTTCATAGCTGCTTGTGCTAATAAGTTTAAATAGTTCCATGGACGATCAAAATGAGGTTGGAAGAAGAAGTCGGATAGAGCTAAATCTTCAACAGTCATTTTATTTTGAATGGCTAAAGACAATGTATTTGCTGACTGAGTGATATCATATTTCGACATTAATTGACCGCCTAATATGCGTTTTGTATCCTTGTCAAAAACCAATTGCATCATAACTTTTTCCGTTGTAGGCATAAATTCTGGACGGTAGTTATCTTCTAAATATGCCATATCAGCATTAATTCCTTGAGCTAATGCATTTTCTATGGTTAAACCGGTTGATCCTATTTTCCAACCAAATAAGTATAATCCAGACGTTCCTTGAGTCCCACGATAAGCTAGAGTTGGTTTTTTAATATTTTTTCCAACTAATAAGCCTTGTCTAACGGCGTTTGTTGCTAAAGGAATATAGTTATCTGATTGTGTTGGGTTATAGTGAACAATTGCACTATCGCCTGCAGCAAAAATATCAGGTTGACTTGTTTGCATATACTCATTCACTTTAATCGCACCATTAGGTAATTTATCCACTTTGTCACCTAATAATTCTGTCGAAGGTTTAAATCCAACACACAGAATCACCATGTCAGCTTCAAATGATTTAGAAGCCGTATGTACTTTTTTCACATTAGAGTGCTCATCGGATTCAAAGTGTGCCACATTTTCTCCTAAAGCTAGTGTGACTCCTTGGTTCAGTAACTCTTGTTCTAGTTTATCTGTAAATGGTTTGTCTAAATATTTATTTAATATACGGTCAAGACCATCGATTAAGGTTACGTTTTTACCTGACTCGACAAACGCTTCAACTAACTCAATCCCAATATATCCACCACCAACCACAACGATTCTTTTGGCATCTTTAGCAGAATCTATAATTTTATTTGCTTGATTATAATTTTTACATAATAAAATGTTATTGGCTTCAATTCCTGGAATAGGAGGAACAATAGGCCATGATCCTGTTGTCATCACTAATTTATCATATGACGTAATGCTTGTTTCATTTGTTTTCAAGTTGACAGCTGTCACTTGTTTAAGTTCAGTATCGATGGATGTCACATTATGCTCCATGTTTACTGTAGCACCTAGAGAAGCTAGCTCCTCAGGATTTGAGTAGAATAAGTCTTGCGCGTTTTTGACAACGCCACCAACGTAGAGCGCGATTCCACATGATAGGAACGACACATTATCGTTTCTTTCATAGACAATCACTTCAGCTTCTGGTGATTCTTTTAAAATACTTTTTACCGCAGATGTCCCTGCATGAGTACATCCTATAACAACAACTTTCATTGTATCCACCCTTACATGTATTTTTTATCACAAATATATCTATATGTGATATGTTCAAAATATAACAGAAAGTAAAACCTTAGTATATGTTTATGCTTGTGAATTTAATGAAATAAAAAGTAAGTTTTTTAAATAATATGTGACCAATTTTTCAATTTTTTTGTTTGTTATGTCATCCAAAAATAGAAAGAATAGATAAATCTATTTTATATTGTGTAATATTTTTCATAAAAAAATTTCACAATCTAAAAATAAAAGTGAAATTTTATTAAAAAAAATACCTTATAAAAAAATGCGTGTCACATTTTGTTTTAAGTGAAAGACTTAGTTGAACTAATCGTAGTATTGTTAGATAATGAGTTAAATATACTAATTATTAAATAAAGGCAGTCGATAAATAAGTTGATGAGGTGATACAATGGCAAATCTTGCTGTATTTGATATAGGAGGAACGGCAGTAAAATGCGGTTTATGGGAAGATGGCAGGTTATCGTTTAATACACAGTTTTTTACTCCAAAAAATTTAGATTCAATAATTGAACAAATGAAAAAAGTAATAAGTCATTATCCAGTTGATATAGAAGGAGTAGCTATTAGTGCTCCAGGTGTGGTTGATGATAAAGCTCGGGTAATTGATGGCATTAGTGCAGTACCATATCTTCATAATTGCCCTATATTTGATATATTTGAAAAAGCTTTTAAGTTGCCCATTCGAATTGAAAATGATGCGAATTGTGCAGGGATTGCTGAGATGAATTGTGGAGTGGGGACAAATGTCAATCACGCATTATTTCTTGTTTTAGGAACGGGTGTTGGTGGAGCAGTATTTATAAATGGTTCCCTTTATAAAGGAGCTCACTTATTTGGTGGAGAATTTGGTTTGATGAAAAATCATACAAATAGAATATTGAGTGAAACTGGTACAATTGTTAAGGCGACTAAGGCATACGAAAAAGTTACTGGCGAAGCAATTGATGGAAAACAATTGTTTAGATTAGCCGGTTTACGAGATCCATTAGCCAATAAATTATTGGATACGATGTATGAAAACATCTCTCAAATACTATATGATTTACAAGTGGCTTTGGATCCAGAGATGATTATCGTTGGTGGAGCTATTTCAGAAAGACCAGAAGTGATTGATGAGTTACAAAAATGGTTATATGAAAAGTTAGCAAGTGTTCGATTACAACATATCACACCAGTTGTATCAGCATGCCAATTTAAAAATGATGCCAATTTAATCGGGGCAGCAATTAATTTTATCGAAACAATATAAAAAAGCAGACATCAATAATGACTTGGTGTCTGTCTTTTTAGCGTCATGAAACAAAGAATTGATAGGTAGTATGCCATGTTTTAATTTGTTGTTCTTTGAGATCGATATTTCCTAAGTGAGGATGATTTACCACATCAGGTAATTCCTGAGTCTCAATTGCGATACCTAATTGAGAATGCATTTTTTCTCCCGATACTGATTGATCAGTAGCAAACCCTGTTGTAGAAAACACAACAGCAGCTTGTCTATCAGAAAATAGCTGAATATTTCTTCCATTGTCTGGTTGACTTAATATAATTTGAGGCTGTTCAGATGTCAGTAAAAAAGCATCATCAATACCGTTAGGTAAAGAATTTAGGGCTTTTTTTAGTAAGCGAGGTTGTCTAAAATCATAACCAGTGTTTGCTACGTCAAGTAATTCTCCAGTAGGAATCGTTTCGTCATCTGTTTCTAAAATACTATCTGCGTGGATGGTTAATAGATGATTGGTGATGTCTTTTTTATCCTTACCATTTAGATTAAAGTAAATATGGTTAGTAGGATTGACAATTGTATCACTGTCAGAGTGGCAACTCGTTGTCATTTCAATTGCGTCATCTGTTACTTTATAAGAATTTTTGACATAAATTGGTCCGGGATAATCTGTTAATGTGTCTTTTAACATAAAATGAACAATCGTATTTTCGTCATGTTCTTCAATGTCAAATGCCCAAAATTGATGCCACCAGCCATTACTGCCTCCATGCAAGTGATGGTTCCCATTATTTTTTTCAAATTGAGCCCCATTCCATTTTCCTTCTTTAATACGTCCAGCTACAGGTCCAACTAGTGCACCAAATTGAGCATTATCATTGATAATTTCTTCCGGAGTATCTGGTGAAAGTAAAATGTTATCTTTATTACCAACTCTATCTGGGGTGATCCACTCTTGAATTCTAGCCCCAAAATCAACGAACGTGACACTGTGATTTGATTTTGTAACGGTAATATAATGGATATCTGTTTGTTTATCGTGAATAATATTGTAAGTCATTGGTTTCCTCCCAAATTTTTTTTAAAAAAACATAATGTTAACTCTTCGGTATTTTGAATGGTGAAATCAGTTGAATATGATAGGTCATTCTGTGATAACAATATGGATATTATTGGTTTATTATCCATAGCATTAAGAGTTACTAAATCATCTATAACAAGAATATCATATGTCACTTTTTTTAAGTCATTTGATGTGATTAGCTTAATATACGACGGCAGTTCTAATTGCTCGATTAATTTATTTGCCAAGTCATCGTCAGATATCGCATAAATCAATACATTTTGTTTATGAGCGTCAGTTATTAAAGCGAGAATTCCAGGATAAATATCGTCGTCATCAATATCGTCTAATTCGTCATCATATAATCTATTTTTTTCTAAAATGAGTTCCTCCTTTTGTTGATGTGACAAGTTATCTATCTCTTCTAACCATTGATGACTTCGAAATACTTTTTGTTCCTCAAAAGACAACTCGTTTGGAATAGTTATATTAAAAGAACGACAAGCATCTAGGAAACATTCATAGTGGAGATAAGTTGTATCCGTTATTAAACCATCTAAGGGTAGTACAATTGTTGAAAACACAAGACACCTCTCTATATCTGTAATGAAAGAGTTTACTAAGTTCATTTTAACGAAATAATAAACGTTTGTCACTGGTTATTAGGTGATAATAAGAATAGGCTAAAAGTATATAAATGGATAATACGTGTTATTTTAATGAATGTTGTCAGTTATATAAGTTAATGTTTGACTTAAAAAGATTATTTGTTTATAATGATTATAAATAAGGCTCATTTAAATTAGAGCGAATAAATATATGGAGGGTTATTATTATGTCATTAATTGGAAAAGAAGTAGAAGAATTTAACGCACAAGCTTACCACAAAGGAGAATTTATTTCTGTTTCTAATGAAGATTTAAAAGGTAAATGGAGTATTATTTGTTTTTATCCTGCTGATTTTACGTTTGTTTGTCCAACTGAGTTAGAAGACCTACAAGAGCAATATGCAACATTGAAAGAGTTAGGTGTGGAAGTTTATTCTTGTTCAACAGATACACACTTTACACACAAAGCGTGGCATGATACATCTGATGCGATTGGTAAAATTGAATACATCATGTTAGCAGACCCATCACATACCATTTCACGTCAATTTGACGTTTTAGATGAAGAAGCAGGTGCAGCACAACGTGGAACATTTATTATTGATCCAGATAGTGTTGTTCAAACAATTGAAATCAATGCTGATGGTATTGGACGTGAAGCAAGTGTTTTAGTTGATAAAATTCGTGCAGCACAATATGTACGTGAAAATCCAGGTGAAGTTTGTCCAGCTAAATGGAAAGAAAATGGTGAAACATTAAAACCAAGTTTTGATTTAGTCGGAAAAATATAAGGAGAAAAATATGTTAGATAACGAAACAAAAGCTCAATTAAAGCAGTATTTAGAATTACTTGAATCCGACATAGAGTTTAAAGCGAGTTTGGATGAGAGTGACTCTTCAAATAAAGTAAGAGAATTCCTAACAGGAGTTTGTGAGTTGTCTCCACGATTAACACTGGTTGAAGAAACATTAAAAAGAACACCTAGTTTTGAGATTAATCAACCAGGTCAAACAAGTGGTGTGATGTTTGCAGGACTGCCTTTAGGACATGAATTTTCATCATTTATTTTAGCGTTATTACAAGTGAGTGGACGTGCACCTAAAGTTGAAGACTCTGTAATTAATGTGATTAAAAAAATTGATGAGCCGATGAGTTTTGAAACATTTGTTAGTTTAACATGCCATAATTGCCCGGATGTGGTTCAAGCACTAAATATCATGAGTGTTGTTAATCCAAACATTTCTCACACGATGATTGAAGGTGGTATGTATCAAGACGAAGTTAATGAGAAAAAAGTCATGGCAGTGCCTACCGTTTTTCTAAATGGAGAGGAATTTTCAAGTGGTCGTATGGAATTGAGTACTATTTTAGAAAAAATTCTTGGTAGTGTTGATATCAGTGATATCGATCAAGAAAATCCATATGATGTGCTTGTGATTGGTGGAGGACCTGCTGGTGGAGCTGCCGCAATTTATGCAGCAAGAAAAGGAATCCGTACTGGAATGGTAGTTGATACATTCGGTGGCCAAGTGATGGATACATTAGGTATTGAAAATGTTATTGGCACACCTTATATAGAAGGCCCACAGTTGATGAATCAAGTCGAAGAGCATGTGAACCAATACAATGTTGATATTATGAAAAATCAACGAGCAAAAGATATTCAGAAAAATGATTTTGTTGAAGTGTCTCTAGAAAGCGGAGCAGTGGTAAAAACGAAATCATTAGTTATTTCAACGGGTGCCAGATGGCGAAACATCAATGTACCTGGTGAAAAAGAATTTAAAAATAAAGGGATTGCCTATTGTCCTCACTGTGACGGCCCATTATTTGCAGGCAAAGATATTGCAGTTATTGGTGGAGGAAATTCTGGTATTGAGGCTGCTATTGATTTAGCTGGTATGGGAAAACATGTTTATGTACTAGAATTTTTACCTGAATTAAAAGCCGATAAAGTGTTGCAAGATAAATTATATTCACTACCAAATGTTACTGTGATAACAAATGCAGCCACTAAATCAATTGAGGGTAGTGATAGTGTTGAAAAATTAGTTTATGAAGATGTTAATACGAAAGAACAACATGAATTAAATGTCAGTGGTGTGTTCATTTTGATTGGGTTAGTCCCCAATACAGAATGGTTGCCAGACACCATTGACACAACAGATCGTGGTGAAATCTTAGTTGATAGCCATGGTATGACTAATGTTCCAGGCGTTTTTGCTGCAGGAGATTGTACAAATAGTGCGTACAAACAAATTATTATCTCTATGGGAAGTGGCGCAACAGCTGCTTTAGGAGCGTTTGATTATTTAATTCGTCAATAACTAAAAAAACTGATTCCGATTATGGGGTCAGTTTTTTTGCACGCTATTATGTTTTACATAGTAGTTTTATTGTGATATATTGTATTCAGTAGTTGGTATGACATAGTAGTGGAGGAAAACATGAAACAAACTCAATTATTAAAAGGGATTCTCGAAGGGTGTGTACTATCTATCTTAAAAGATGAGACAACATATGGTTATGAATTAGTTCAAAAATTAATTCAGTTTGGGTTCGCCGATTTAAGTGCTGGGACAGTGTATCCTTTATTACAAAAATTGGAAAAGCAACATATGATTTCTGGTGAACTAAGAGCCTCGCCAGATGGCCCAAATCGTAAGTATTACTCGCTCACAGAAGAGGGAATAGACCGTTTGGAAGAGTTTAATGATCAATGGGAAAAACTCAGTGACATTGTGAATGTCATATTAAAAAGGGGATAAAGTAATGATAGAGGAAATGATTGAAAAAAATAATGAGTTAAGAGATAAATTAACACCAGAGAATAAAAAATATTATGAGAAAATATTACTATATACACGATTTAAAGGATTATTTGGCGATGATGAGATGATTGAAACGGCATTATTAAATATCTTATATGATTTACTTGATGCACAAGAATCAGGTATTTCAGCTGAAGATTATTTCGGTAAAGAACCGAAAAGTTATTTAGATGAGTTATTTAAAGAGATGCCACAAGTTCCTTTAAGAAAAAAAATATCCATATTTTATATGGTGTTTGGAATTAGTTCAGGATTTTCTTTATTTAGTACACTCACACAAAGAAATCCCTCAATAAATATTTTGACTATTTTATTAAATGGACTACTCAGCATGTTGTTAGTATTTAGTGTGTTTAAATATTTAGAAAAAATGACGTTTAAAGTCAGTAAGCAATCAAAAATTCTAGAATATATAGGTGCTTTCGTTATTGGCGGATTGTTAACAGTGGGCTACATTGGTTCGGTTATGATAGGAAATAGGTTTTTATCTATTCCGCTTCCTTTATACCTGTCAATTTTTGTTATAGTTATTGCAATGATAGTTGTTTCGTGTGTTATTATCAGAAGAAAAAATAAACCCTATTATAGTTACTTAGTCTTTGGATGGGGAATTACTTTTTTTACTACAATAAGTAGATTGCCACAGACACAAAAATGGTTTGAATCAGAGCCTGTCATGATAGGAAGTATTATAGTGATATTATTAGGTAGTTTTTTAACTGCAAGATTTTCTCAAAAATCTATTTTAGAAGAAGACAAATAACAAAGAAACTCGTAAATTTACGAGTTTCTTTGTTTGGTTCTATTTTAACCAACTTTCAACTTTATCTTGGTTGTTGTCGACCCATTCTTTTGCAGCTACTTCAGGACTTTCTCCTTCATTAATAGCTAACATAACTGTTCCCATATCTTCGGTTGACCAGTTGAAGTTTTTTAAGATTTTATAAGCTTCTGGTGAATCATCTTTCAACCCTAAACGAGTAAATGTGTTAATTTGTTCAGGAGCGCCCATCGCTTCTTTAGGATCTTCTAAATATTTTAAATCATATTTACTAAACATCCAATGAGGAGTCCAACCTGTAATAATAATTGGTTCTTTATTTTTGATCGCTTGATCAAGAGCAACTACCATTGCTCCAGAAGAAGATGTTTCAACTTTCCAATCATTTAAGTTTGGATAAGCTTTAATTGTATTATTAGCAGCTGTTACGACTCCAGCGCCAGGTTCAATACCCGTAATAGTTTTATCAGCCTGGTTTGATAAATCTTCAATAGAAGAAACATCCATATAACTAGGAACAACTAAACCAACTTTTGCTCCATCTAAGTTTGGGCCAAGAATATCAACTTTATCTTTATATTGATCAGCTTGAGCTTTATGAGTACTTGGTAACCAAGCGGACACACTAGCATCAGCTTTTCCTGTTGCAACAGATTCCCACATAATAGCATTATCTAGTGGTGTTGTTTCAACGTCAAAACCTTGACGTTTTAATACTTCTGCTAATACATGTGTTGAGGCAACTTCTGAATCCCATTCAACATAAGCCAAGTTAATTTTTTTATCACTTGATTTATTTGAAGATAGGAACATAGATGACCCAATGGCAGCAACTAAAACTGCAACAGCTGCAATAATTGTTACTTTTTTCTGCTTAGGATTTGTGGCTTTTGTTTTTTTAGCACGTGGTTTATTGACATACTGTGTGAATCGATCGATGATAATCGCTAAAATAACTAAAGCTAATCCATTAACGAATCCATTACCAACTTGTGCACGTTGTAGGGCTGATAATACACCTCGACCTAAACCAGGAGCACCAATCATTGATGCAATAACCACCATTGATAGGGCAAGCATTGTTGTTTGGTTAATACCAGCTAAGATAGTACTTTTTGCTAAAGGTAATTCCAATTTAAATAATTTTTGCTTTCCTGTACTACCAAATGAATCGGCCGCTTCAACTAATTCTTCTGGGACTTGGCGAATTCCTAAATTGGTAAAACGAACAGTAGGTGGTAATGCGAAAATAACGGACGCGAAAACCCCTGGAACCATCCCAATACCAAAGAACGCAACAGCTGGAATTAAGTAAACAAAACCAGGCATTGTCTGCATAAAGTCTAAGATAGGAGTTAAAATAGCTTGAGCTTTATCACTTTTAGCCATTAAAATTCCAAGCGGCACACCGATAATAATAGAGAAAACACTTGAAATTAAAACTAGTGTCACTGTATTCATTAAATCAGCCCAGAGACCTTGGTTTAAAATAAACAATAGACCAAGGAATGTAAAAACAGTTAGCCCTTTTTTCTTATCTGAAATATAGAAAGCTAGAGCAGTCATTAAAATAATAAAAATCAGTGGTGGAATGGCCATTAATAAATTTGTCATACCACCCATTATTTGTTTCCCTAAAGTTTCAATTAAAGAGAATAATCCAGAAAAGGTATTTGTAAACCAATCAGTTATATTTTCTACCCAGTCTGCAACTGGTAAAGCATTCATTAGTATACTATTCATTATCCATCACCTCATTTTCATCAGTTGTTTCAGCCAGTGCTTCAATCACGCTTCCTCGAATCACAACACCTAACAAGCGATCGTTATCTTCATTGTCAACAACAGCTAGTGGTGTTGGAGAATCATAGATGAGAGGGAAAATATCACTAATTAGCATATCTTTTTCTACTGTAATGATATTTTTATCTAAAACATCATGTAATGTTTGTTTATTTTTTCTAGCCTGTGCCGCAGCATCTGCTGTAATAGTACCTAGTAATTCACGTTTTTTATTTACAGCAACTAACATACTGACTTCTTCACTTCTCATACGTTGTAGGGCAACGTTTGGTCCGTCAATATCAAGATTAGTTGTTATTGCGGGCACCATGATATTTTGCGCCGTTAAGACTTTTGAACGGTCAACATCTTCAACGAATTCACGGACGTAATCATTGGCTGGATTTGTTAGGATTTCTTCACCAGTACCAATTTGCATGATTTGGCCATCTTTCATTAAAGCAATTCTATCCCCAATTCTCAAAGCTTCATTTAAATCATGGGTGATAAAGATAATGGTTTTTTTCACTTTATCTTGCAATTCAATTAACTCATCTTGCATTTCACGACGAATTAATGGGTCAAGTGCTGAAAAGGCTTCGTCCATTAATAAGATTTCTGGATCATTTGCTAAGGCACGTGCTAATCCTACACGTTGTTGCATCCCACCTGATAATTGATCAGGGTATTGATCTTTAAAAGTAAGTAAACCAGAATTTTCTAATGCTTTTTCGGCACGTTGTTGTCGTTCTTCTTTTTCAACACCACGAACTTCTAAACCATATTCTGTATTTTCTAAAATTGTACGATGTGGAAATAAGCCGAAATTTTGGAATACCATACTCATTTTATGACGTCTTACTTCTCTCAATTCATCTTTATCAAGTTTGGCAATATCTTGTCCGTCAATATAAATATCACCAGAAGTTGGCTCAATAATTCGATTGATTAGACGAATTAATGTTGACTTTCCACTACCAGAAAGCCCCATGATAACAAATATTTCACCTTCTTTGACATCAAAGTTAACATCATATACACCAACAGTTGCCCCAGTTTCTTTGACAATGTCTGTTTTGGATTTTTTTTCTTTTACCATTTGTAAAGCAACCTGTTGTTGTTGTTTTTTACCAAAAATTTTGGTCAAATTTTCAACTTTTACTTTAGTCATTACAAAACTCCTTTATATAAATTCTTTTTTACTCGAAGTGACCACACTATGTTATAACGAAATGGTCACTTTGTCAAAGATAAAAAAGCCTTATTATCATATTTTCTGAAAATAAAATGATAATAAGGCTTGATATAACTAGGATTCTGATGGATAAAAAAAGTTTGACAGGCGTTGTTTGGAAAACTCATCTCCAATGAAATATAATGTATCACCTGCAGAGATTTTTGCGTAAGGACCAGGAGAGATGAGTAATTGTTGTTCATGTAGAATCGCCACAACTGTAGCCGATGTTTCTTGCCATAGATTTAAGTCTTTGATGGTTTTCTCTAAGTATTTTGCATTGTCAGTTAAAATCAGTTCTGAAGGTAGTAAAGGATTAGCATGATTAATTTTTTTTGTTTGTGAAACAAGTAAATTCGCTAAATCAGTTAAGTCATCCAATTCTTTTTTTTGTTGTTGAATATTCATTAGTAAGTCTTGTTTGATTTCTTCAATGTTTTGGACATCTTTATATTGTGATAAAAAAGAGGTTGCTTTTTCTTTTGATGCTACAATGACACCACTGCCATGCTTCACTTCCATAATACCAACATCAACTAAAATATTGACAGCTTTTCTTGCTGTTTCGGGTGATACACTAAAAGTATTAGCCAAAGTTGATCTGGCATGAATTTTGTCTCCAACTTTATAGTAATTGGTATCAATTCGTTCAGCAATTTCAATCGCTACTTGTTGGTACTTAGGTAATATGATTTTTTTATGTTTGACCATATTGCTCGATCCTTTCTATGTTACTTATTATCGCTATCGTACTAAAAAAATAAACGAAATGCAAAGAGGTTTTTTATTGACTAACTGGTATTTGGATTCTAATAAACATATTTCTCTCTAGTTTTGAAGCATGAGGCATTTCTCTAACAACCTCACATGAATAGTCCCCATTAATTTGTCTGTGTGAGGTAGTCACTTTGTCTTTAAAGGTATGAAACATCTTTTTTTCTTCATCGAAAGACTGACCGTAATCAATCGCAAATTCACTAGATTTTAAAGTCACAACATTTGGCAAATGTTTCAAATCAGCCGAACAAAAAACGAAAAAAGTATTGGAGTAAAGATTATCTTGAAGTAAATCAGTCTGTTTGATGATAGTGCCAACATGACTGAACTGTAGATTAGGTAAATGATGTGTTGCAAGTGACTGTTTGAACTGTCTCAGATAACTTTCGTACTCCATACTCGATAAATCATAGATATTGATATCAATTGTGTACGTATATAGGTAACGAGTTGGGAATGATTGGTATTCAAAAGATTGAATTTCTCTATTTTTTTGGTAAATCATGTTATTATTTAAAAACGTTTCAGTGATATTGATTTGTTGCTGAATCTTTTTTGTTGTTCTTTTAATGCGTTAAGATTTAACGCCAATGTTTCATGTATCCTTGGCTCATACATGTGCGACTGTTGTGAATCGTATTCCATCATTATTACAAGCACCAGCAGGATTTATCACAGCAGAAAAATTAAACGAAGTAGAATTTACTAATTATCCATTACATATGTATAAATAAAAATAGGGTAAACTGCGGGGATACTTTTTAAGTATTTACCGCAGTCTTTTAGATTATTTGGCTAAACGAGTGTTCTTATCTTGTCTTAGAAAAAAAATGATGATATGGTTATTCTTTAATAATGCAGTTCCATGTTGAAAGGAATGAACATCAATGTCTGAAAAAATTCGACAACAAGAAGAAGATTATTTGAAATCAACGTATCATCAGTTGCAGAAAACACAAAAAACACTTGGTGAGTGGTTAAATGAAACAAAGCAATCTGGTCAAACGATGATGAGCAAAATTACAGAAGACATTAAACTAAATGTAGATGGCATATCTGATAAGTTAGATAGTTTTTCGCAAATAGAAATGAAAAATCGTGAAATTGATCAGTATAATATCAAAATTAGAAATGGTGAAGTCACTTTAGATAAAGTTAATCGATTATTAGAAAATCCATATTTTGGAAAAATTAAAGTCGACTTTTTAGATGAAGAAGAGCCAGAGTCTTTTTATATTGGGATGCATGGTTTTTCAGATGCTAATAATGATAACTTGATTTATGATTGGCGCTCTCCAATAGCTGAATTATTCTATAATAATGAAATAGGCCCTTCATCATATGACGTGAGAGGAAATACCATTGAAACATCCATTGAAGAACGACGTCAATTTGTCATTGAAAAAGACAAGCTGATTACTTATTTCGATACGATGGTGTCGATTCAAGACGATGTATTGCTCGATGCTTTAGCAAAAGATGATACTAAAAAAATGCGGGACATCACAGCGACAATTCAAAAAGAGCAAAATGTGATTATTCGTGACACAAGTACGCCTTATATGCTAGTCAATGGAGTCGCAGGTAGTGGGAAAACATCTGCTATCATGCAACGAATCGCGTATTTACTATATAATATGCAAGATGACATTACCTCTGATGATGTGTTGATACTGTCTCCAAACAAAGCATTTATTCAATACGTGTCAGACGTATTGCCATCATTAGGAGAAAAAAATCCACGCAACATGACACTGTTACAATTTGCTCAAAGTTATATGCGTCGACATATTGAGTCAGAAGAAAATTATTTCAAACGAATCTCCAAAGAAAGCGTGTCAAAAGAAACAGAGTATTTAAGAGATGGTCAGTTTATTCATTACATAAAAGATAATGTTTATCGTGAGTTTGATAGCAGTAAATTGTTTGATGATATTACATTACGTGATAAAACGATTATTCCAAAAGAGCATATCAAAAAACTATTTGATGAAACACCAAACAATAGTCCGCATGTTGACCGAGTACAAGGAGTAAAACAACGCTTGTTAAGCAGTTGGAATCAACGCTTAATCCAACAATCTAGAACTAAAAAAATCCATGACCAAGTCACATCTTTAACAGAAGAACAACAAGAAAAATACTTTGGTCATTTAATCCAAGATGATTCTGAAAAAAGTTTAACACGCTATGCTGAACAGCTTTTAAGGAAGAAATATAAAAAAGTAACGCAGCAAATCAATCGTTATCGTTGGCTAAATCAGGAGATTTTATTTAATGAATTATTTAAAGGATTTTCAGGTGTCACGTATCAAAGACAAATGGCTCCTATTACGTTAGATGAGGCCATTGCGATTCTGACAATTACGCACTATTACGTAGAACGACTTACTATGCCAAATATGCGATTTGTCTTAGTGGATGAAGTGCAAGACTACACTCCAGCACAGTTACAATTCTTACTGTTGTTGTTTCCAAAAAGTGATTTTACTATGGTGGGGGATGAGAATCAGGCTATTTTTAATACAAACACACCATTTAAAGCAATTGAAGCATTGTTTACCTCTGATGGTAAAGAATTAACGACCTATCAACTATTGACGAGTTATCGTTCGACAGGGGCTATTACGAAAGCATTTAATGAATTATCTTTATCAAAAAATGCAACAATTGTGCCAATCAGACCACAAGGAGACGAACCTGTGCTGATTCAGTATAACGAGTTATCTGATATCAACACAATCGTAACGGATATTTTAACAGAATTGGACGGCGAAATATTAACCATTATTGTTAAAACAGAGGACGAAAAAGAATTACTTGAACATTGGTTTGACGAGTCATTGAATGTGCAGGTGACAAGTATTAACTTAGCTAAAGGTCTTGAATTTGATAATGTGCTACTCTGGGGTGCGTCAAGTGAGCATTACTATGACATTAGAGATCAAAAAATACTATATACAGCCTTTTCTCGTGCTATGAATCGACTGTATATTGCGTACGATAAAAACATCTCGCCACTTCTATCTTATTTACTTTAATATTAATAGACAGACTACTTATCACCCGATAAACTAGGAGGTAAGTAGTCTTTTTTAGGAGGGAAAACATGGTTGGTTGGATTTATTTTTTCATTATTATTTTTGCAAATAGTATAGGTGCCGTATCAGGTATGGGTGGAGGAGTGATCATCAAACCATTATTTGATACATTAGGATTTCATGACGTATTAAGTATTTCATTTTACTCAACTGTAGCTGTTTTAAGTATGTCGATCGTCTCAACAATTAGGCAAGCACAAAATGGGGTTAAAATAAATTGGTCATTTGCATTGTGGCTATCTTTTGGTTCTGTCTTAGGTGGTATATTTGGCAGTCTTGGATTGGACAAATTAGTTGGCATCATGCCTTCTGAAAAGATCGTCTCATTGGTTCAAATCGTCTTGATTGTTGCAACGTTACTCTTTTCATATGCATACAGTAAAAAGCACTGGAGAGGGTACCAGTTAAACAGTACGATTTCTATTCTAGGATGTGGGTTATTTTTAGGAGCGATTGCTAGTTTTCTAGGAATAGGGGGAGGACCTTTAAATGTGGCTCTATTGATGATGCTGTTTCAAGTACCCATTAAAGATGCCACAGTATATTCTATTATTACGATTCTTTTTTCACAATTATCAAAGGTTATCACGATTTCAGTAAGTACCGGATTTTCTCAATTCGATTTAAGTTTACTTATGTATATCATTCCAGCTGGTATTATTGGTGGTTTTTTAGGAGCTTATTTAAGTAAAATAGTATCATCAGAAAAAGTGACGACAATTTATCAATTTGTGATAATTGGTGTCCTTCTTGTCAATTTTTATAATGCGTACAAATTGTTCTTATAAGAATTTTAACTTTTGTTGAATAAATAGTCTTTTTCGTCATTTTAAACGCATTAAATAAAATGTTTATTTAGATTATGTGCGTTAAAATAGTCTTTAGTAAGGGTAGAAACAAATACTGGAGGTTATGATAATGTATACAAGTAATGGAAATTATGAAGCATTTGCTCGACCAAAGAAACCAGAAAGAACAGATAAAATTTCAGCTGTCTATTTAGTAGGATCAGGATTAGCTTCATTATCTGCAGCAGCTTTTTTAATCAGAGATGCTCAATTACCGGGTAACAAAATTACGATTTTAGAAGAATTACCACTTCCAGGTGGGTCTCTTGATGGGATTGATAAAGATCATTATGGTTTTGTTATACGTGGTGGACGTGAGATGGAAAATCACTTTGAATGCTTATGGGATTTATATCGTTCAATTCCATCATTAGAGGTAGAAAATGCCTCAGTATTAGATGAATTTTATTGGTTAAATAAAGAAGACCCAAACTCATCAGAATGTCGCTTGATTCATAGCCAAGGTATTCAATCAGATACTGATGGAAAATTTACATTGACTGAAAAAGGATTAAAAGAAATTATCTCATTGTGTTTAACTAAAGAGGATGACTTACAAGATAAGAGGATTGATGAAGTCTTTTCACAAGAATTTTTTGACTCTAATTTTTGGAAATATTGGTGTACAATGTTTGCCTTTGAAAACTGGCACTCAGCAATGGAAATGCGTCGCTACTTAATGCGTTTTGTTCATCATATTGATGGATTAGCAGATTTTAGTGCATTGAAATTCACAAAATACAATCAGTATGAATCTCTGGTGATGCCATTAGTTGACTATTTAACTGAGCAAGGTGTGACAGTCCAATACAATACAAAAGTTGATAATATCATCGTGAATTGTTCTAACAATCAAAAAATAGCTGAAAAATTAGAATTAATAGTAGACGGTAAAGAACAAACAATCGAGTTAAAAGAAGACGATTTAGTGTTTGTAACAAATGGTTCAATCACTGAAAGTTCAACTTATGGTACACAAACAACACCAGCGCCAATTCCAAGTACAGAAGATCTTGGTGGTAGTTGGAATCTATGGAAAAAATTAGCTGAACAATGTGATGAATTTGGTCACCCAGAAAAATTCTGTGAAAACTTACCAAGTGAAAGCTGGGTTATATCAGCTACAATTACAACATTAGATAAAAAAATAGCACCATATCTTGAAAATATCAGTAAAAGAGATCCTTATTCTGGTCGTGTTGTGACAGGTGGGATTGTCTATTCTGAAGATTCAAATTGGCGTCAAAGTTACACTATTAATCGTCAACCGCACTTTAAAAAACAACCTAAAGATGAATTAGTTATCTGGTTTTACGCATTGTGTTCAAACAAAGATGGAAATTATGTGAAGAAACCAATTACCTCATGTACTGGTGAAGAAATAGCGAAAGAATGGTTGTATCATATTGGGGTACCCGTTGATAAGATTGATGATTTAGCTAAAAATTCTGTTAATGTTATCCCAACTTATATGCCATTTATTACGTCTTACTTTATGCCAAGAGCAAATGGTGATAGACCATTAGTTGTCCCAAATGGTTCTAAAAATCTAGCATTCATTGGAAATTTTGCTGAAACGAAACGAGACACAGTGTTTACAACAGAGTATTCTGTTAGAACAGCGATGGAAGCTGTGTATGAATTAATGGACGTTGATAGAGGCGTACCTGAAGTATTCGCATCAGCATTTGATATTCGAACATTACTTCGTGCAACTTATTATTTAACAGATAAGAAAACTCTCCCTGAAATAAAAGTACCTTGGTTAATGAGTAAGGTTGAAAAACATGAACTGAAAAAAATTCAAGGCACATTTGTTGAAGAGTTATTAAAAGATAATCATTTATTATAATTGAAAAAGAGGCTGACCCAAAAGTCTAAAAATAGAAAAAATCCCATGAAATAAGTTTATTAAAATCTTGATTTCATGGGATTTCTATTTTATTAGTTTAGTGATTTTTATTTAAAAAGTGACTTTTGGGTCAGCCTCTTTTTATTTTTGTCTTAATTGGTTTAAAATATCTGTGGCTGTTTGGGTATTCATATGGGGAGACTGTCTTAGTTTTTCTGTGACTTGTTCTATTTCATCCCCAGTGGCGCCAACTTGTATAGCTAAAGAGCTTGCATGTAATTTCATATGCCCTTTTTGAATACCATCACTAACCAGTGCTTTTAGTGCGGCAAGGTTTTGAGCAAGACCTACTGAAACAATTATTCTAGCAAGTTCTTCAGACGTTGATATAGACATCATATTTAAATTTGCTTGTGCCATAGGAAGAACCGAAATAGCTCCTCCCACGCTACCAATTGACATCGGTAAAGTCAGTTTCCCAACTAAGTACTCATCTTGCACGTGCCATTCTGTCATACTTTGATACGTACCGTTCTTGCTAGCATATGCATGAGCAGCAGCCGAGACAGCTCGCGGATCGTTTCCTGTTGCAATAACAACAGAATCAATACCATTCATGATGCCTTTATTATGAGTGACAGCACGATATGTATCGAGGTTGGCATATTGAGTGGCTTTTTCAATTCTTTGAGCAATGTTTTTCCCACTAGTTGATTGATTTCCAAGTTTATCAAAAGGAATCGAGCAAGTCGAAGTGACAAGGGATTCGGTGTTATAGTTACTCAAAATAGACATCAGTGCTTCACCACCGACTAAATCAACAATAAGTGGGGTGACCCCTTCAAGAATCGTATTAATAATATTCGCTCCCATAGCTTTTTGGACATCTACTAATAAATACACAGTTAAAAATGTATCATCACCGTTTTCCGATTCAAAAATGTCGCAAGTAATCTCTTTTAACCCGCCACCACGTTTTACGATTGATGGGTGAGCGTTATCTGCGACTTCTTTAATTTTATCAACCTGTGACAAAATTAGCTTTTTAGCGTCATTTGGATTCGTTACGCCTGTTAAGATAATTTGCCCGCGTTTCAAATAAGTTTCGATAGATGTTTTAAAACCATTGGGTCTAGCTAATTTAGCAGCATTGCTACAAGCAGCTATAACAGAAGGCTCTTCAACAACCATTGGAATGATTTTTTCTTCACCATCAATCAGAAAATTCAGTGCAACACCTAAAGGAAGTGGAAATTGAGTTAATTGATTTTCAATCAGAGAATTAGCCACGTCATTATCTAAAGGTGAATTGTTTTTAAACAAGCAATAGTCTTTGTCGTCTAGATAATGCTCACTAAGTAAGATAGAGAGTCTTTCATCTCGTGTTTTCTTATAAAACTTATTAAATAAATTCGTCACTAAAATACTCTCCTTGAAATTTAGTTTTTACCGTACAGACGTTGATGATTTTCAGTACCTTTAAAGAAAAAGATGCTATTGTCTGTTTTATCTTGATTAAACAAATGATTACCATCTGAATCGATGCTTAATTCTTTGGTAAACATCGTCGTATAGTCTTCGATAGATAAATCTATTCTATTGGTTAATAGTTTTTCATGTTCAGCTGATAATAAAGAATCTTTAAAACCATCAACTAATTTTCCGGTAAATATTTCTGCTACAGCACCACTACCGTAACTAAAGAAACCAATGCGATCAGTTGCGGTAAGAGAAGATGACGCATGTTCAATCAAGGACATAAAACTTAAATACAATGAACCAGTGTAAATATTTCCGATATCACGAGAGTAGTTTGTACTATATTGGTAGTTTTCTAGTAATAAGTCTTTGTTTTTTGGTGCCTCTTTCTCCAAAATTGGTAGTAAAGCTTTTTTCCCCATTTTGGTATAAGGTAAATGGAAACAAAAAGCAGAAAAATCTTCTAGTGATAGATTAGTCCGTTTAGAATATTCTACCCATAACTCACTGAAAAAAGAAATATACGCTTCATTTGAGAATTTTCCATCTACAATGGCAGTTTTAGAATAGTTTGGACGCCAAAAATCAAAAATACTTTTTGTCATTGATACAGAAGTTTCTTCGATTTCAATAATTTTTGGATTAGAACTCACTATCATGGCAACTGATCCAGCACCTTGTGTTACTTCTCCAGAACTATTAAGACCGTATCTTGAAATATCAGACCCAATAACTAGGGCTTTTTTATCAGGATGTAATCTTACAAAATCAACAGCCATCATAAGTCCAGCAGTTGCACCAAAACATGCTTGTTTCAAGTCAACGGATTTAGCGAAAGGATGGATGTCCAACAAATCATGAATAAATGAGGCAACAGACTTAGACTCATCAACACCTGTTTCTGTACCTACGACAATTAAATCTATGTTATTTAAATCATTTTCCGTAAGTAGAGGGTAGGCTGCATTAGCTGCCATACTGACAGTATCCTGACTAATAGGTGGGACTGACATTTTAGATTGACCAATACCTATTGTAAATTTTGCAGGATCAACGCCTCGATGTTTCGCCAATTCTTCTAAATCGATATACGTATTTGGAGTGTAAAAATTTATTTTATCTATACCAACCATACAATTAACCTACTTTCTTTTAAATAAGAGTAATTCACTAAGTATTTTATCATACAAAGAACAAAAGAGTAGGAGATATTTGTCAATTTTAGGAATCTCTTAAGGTATAAAAAAACTGGACTTATAAAAGTCCAGTTTGCATTATGATAAAATTAGTCTTCTTCAGTTTTAGCGTTAACTAATTCTGGTTCAGCAGCTTCAGCTGTTTCAGCATCTTCTTCAACAGCAGCTGACATTTCAGATACAGAACAGATTTGTTCTTCAGCATCTGTTACGATAGAGAATTCTTCGTGTTTTGGAATATCAGCAATTACTAAAGAATCACCAATTTCTAAGTTAGTAATATCAACTTCAACACGTTCTGGTAATTTATCAGGAGTTGCAGAAACAACTACAGTGTATAAGTTTTGTTCAAGAACACCACCAGCTTTAACCCCCTTAGGAGTGCCAACAAGTACCAATTCTGCTTCAACTTCAGTTTCTTGAGACATGTCTACAGCTAAGAATTCAACATGAACCCAAGATTTAGTAAATGTATCTAATTCATAAGTATGTAATAATGTACTAATTTTTTTACCGTCTAAATCTAGTACGTATACCGCGTTCATACCGTTTTCTCGGATATCTTTTTCCAATTGACGAGCATTTACAGAGATAGATAAGTTTTGGATACCATTGCCGTTTACAGCAGCTGGTACACGACCTTCTTCTCTTAATTTTCTGCGGATAGATCTTGGTCTAGTCGCTCTTTCTTCTACTTTTAACACTACTGACATAAATAATTTCCTCCTTTAGAATATAACATCTTAATTAGTTCGTTATTTAGTTCATGTAGACGTAATCGTTGTGATGAGCTAGTCGATTAATCTAGTGATATTGATAAGCGTGTTAAACATATCAATAACGAACGATAAGACTATATTATACCTTTTGAGGCAATCTTAACAATTAAATACTAATTACTAAGTTAAATATGGAGACTAAGGACTTAAGCAACCCATATATTGCCTGCTCATCATGGCTAAAAAACCACACTATAATATAAGCTTATGGACTAACCATACGACGAAAACAAGAAAAGGTCAAGTGAAATAGTTTTATATAAAAAACAACATCATAGAGTTTGTTTTTTTATTATGACAAAGAACTAAATAAGTATTCTGATACTAGGTGTTCAGTAGATTGGATTGATTCCTTATGTGTTCTTTCATAAGCATGACTAGATTCAATGCCTGCTCCAATTAATCCATGCTTTACATCTGCTCCAGCCCTCATAGCTGCAGAGGCATCACTTCCATAATATGGATAGATATCAAGTTGATAAGGAATACTTTTTTCTTTACAAATAGAAACAAAATGATTTCTTAAACCAAGATGATAAGGTCCACTAGCATCTTTTACACAGATGGATACAGTGTATTCGTCTGTTTGTTGATCGTCACCCATAGCTCCCATATCAACAGCGACATATTCAACAACATTTGGAGAAATATTGGAGTTACCACCATAACCAATTTCTTCATTGTTTGAGAAGAAAAAGTGAGTTGTGTATGGCAGCGTTTGATTAGTTTCTTTTAGATTAATTAAAAAATTCATTAGAATAGCCGCACTAACTTTATCGTCCAAATGTCTAGATTTTATGTATCCAGAAGGTGTGACCACTGTTCGTGGATCGAAACTAATAAAGTCACCTACCTGAATACCTAAATTTTCTGTATCTTCTTTAGAAGAAACTTTTTCATCAATTCTTACTTCCATGTTTTGTTTGTCGCGTTTTGCTGTTCCTGAATCTTTATAAACGTGGACACTCGTTTGATGCATTAAGATGGTTCCGGTGTAAGTTTTATTGTCTTGCGTGTGAATCGTACAATATTCACCCTCAATGGCATTAAAGTTAAATCCACCAATTAAATCAAGTTTCAATCGACCATCTGGTTTTATGGCACGAACCATTGCACCTAATGTATCAATGTGAGCCGTAATAAATCTTTCTTTATCTAAAGTTTTACCTGGAACAGTGATAATTAGGCTGCCTTTATTATTAATAGTTGGTTCATAACCATGAGATGTCATTTCATTATAAATAAAATCAATAATGGTTGATGTATCTCCAGTTGGAGAAGGTATATTGGTTAATTCACGGGTTAGTTCAATTGTTTCTTTTGACAAACGTATCATCCTTTCTTTTAAGTTAAGGTTAGATGAATCGTGTATAAAAAGCAATGACTATTTTTTATAAGATAGATGGTGATTTTTTTGTTGTGAACGTTTATAACTTTTCTCATCCCAAAGCATTAACCAGAGTAATACAAGAGGGGTCAAAATAATCAGAGCCACATCTAGTCCTAAAGTACCTAAAATAATCCCAATAATTAAAACAATTAAGATTAAAGCATATCGTCTAATAGCAAACATATAAACACTCCTTAAATTTTTACGAACGTGCGTTCTTGTTTATGAAAATATTATACAAACATATGTTCTCTTTGTAAAGAAAAAAATAAAGCATAACATCATGCTTTATTAAATATGGTTTCTATAAAGGCCGACAACTTTGCCTAAAATTGAGACATTGCTTAATATGATAGGTTCCATTATGTCATTTTCTGGTTGCAAACGAATATGATTTTTTTCTTTAAAAAACCTCTTACATGTTGCTTCGTTTTCATCTGTCATGGCAATGACGATTTCACCGTTAATAGCTGACGATTGTTTTCTGACAATAACATGATCACCATCGAATATGCCAGCGTTTATCATACTATCACCACGAATCGTAAGCATGAATAAACTGTTTTCTTCATATTTTAAGTCAGGTGGTAGTGGGAAAAAGTCTGATGCTTCTTCAACAGCTAAAATTGGTTCACCAGCAGTTACTACACCTAACATTGGAATGAAAGGTGAGTTGATACCAATCATTTTTAATCCTTCGCTTGTTAATTCAATAGCTCTTGGTTTAGTAGGGTCACGACTAATTAAGCCTTTTTTTTCTAAACGAGAAAGATGTCCATGAACGGTTGACGTTGATGAAAGGTTGACAGCTGTTCCGATTTCTCTAACAGTTGGAGGATACCCTTTTTCTTCAACTTGTTCGTGTATGTATTTTAAAACGTCTAATTGTCTAGAGGAACGTTTAGTTGACATAATGATACCTCATTTCCTTTTTTTTGAGTGTAACATAAATTTTCATTAAAATCAAACGCATGTTCGTACTTTTTTATTGCAATTAATTGTTTTTTTATTCCTTTTAAGATACTATTTAATTAGAACTTTAAGGAGGTTTACACTCATGTTAAGCGAAAAAAAATTAGCAAGAATAAACGAATTAGCAAACAAATCAAAAACAACGGAAGGATTAACTGACGTTGAAAAAAAAGAGCAACAATTACTTCGAGAAGAGTATTTAAATAGTTTTAGAAAAGGTATGAGAAATCATATTGAAGGAATGAAAGTCGTTGATGAAGAAGGAACAGATGTTACGCCTGAAAAATTAAAACAAATTCAAAAAGAAAAAGGGTTACATGATAGATAACCTTATGTTTTTATTTATGTAAAAACGCTTGTAAAAATAAAATATCCGATGTAGAATGTAATAAAGGTAAATAAAACCTAAATAGGAGGGCGTTATATGTTATTTGATCAAACTGATCAACTAGGTGTTAACACAATTCGTACACTTAGTCTAGACATGATTCAACAAGCAAATTCAGGACATCCAGGATTACCAATGGGAGCTGCACCAATGGCTTACACTCTTTGGACAAAATTCTTAAAGGTAAATCCTAAGACATCAAGACAATGGGCAGACCGTGACCGTTTTGTTTTATCTGCAGGACATGGTTCAGCAATGCTTTATAGTTTACTTCATTTGTCAGGGTATAAATTACCAATGGAGGAATTAAAAAAATTCCGTCAATGGGATAGTTTAACACCAGGACATCCAGAGGTACATCATACTGATGGTGTTGAAGCAACAACTGGTCCATTAGGTCAAGGGATTGCAATGAGTGTTGGGTTTGCGATGGCAGAAGCGCACCTCGCTGCAACATATAACAAAGATAAATTTAATATTGTTGACCATTACACGTATGCTTTATGTGGTGATGGCGATTTAATGGAAGGTATTTCTCAAGAAGCAATCAGTTTAGCTGGTCATTTGAAACTTGGTAAATTAATCGTCTTATATGATTCAAATGATATTTCTTTAGATGGACCTTTAGATAAATCATTTACTGAAGATGTAAGGGGTCGTGTTGAGTCATCAGGATGGCAACATATTTTAGTAAAAGATGGCAATGATTTAGAAGAAATCGCAAATGCTATTGAAGCAGCGCAAAAAGAGACAACGAAACCAACCATGATTGAAGTCAAAACTGTGATTGGTTTTGGTGCTGAAAATGAAGGAACAAACAAAGTGCATGGTGCGCCACTTGGAGCTGAAGGTGTGGCGTTTGCTAAAAAATCTTACGGTTGGGATTACCCAGCATTTACTGTACCAGAAGAAGTGGCAACACGTTTCCACGCTGATATGGTAGAAAAAGGTGGAAAAGCAGAAGCAGAGTGGCAAAAACTATTTGCTGATTACAAAGCTGCTTATCCAGAACTAGCGAAACAATTTGAAGAAGCATTCAAAGGTGACGTGACAGTTGATTTGGAATCTGTTTTACCTACATACGAACTTGGTGAAAGTGCAGCAAGTCGTGTGACAAGTAAAGAAGCCATTCAAGTATTATCTAAAGAAATCCCATCATTCTGGGGAGGATCTGCAGATTTATCATCATCGAATAATACCATGGTAGCAGCTGAGAAAGATTTTGAACCTGGACAATACGAAGGCCGTAATATTTGGTTTGGTGTTCGTGAATTTGGAATGGCGGCAGCGATGAATGGTATTGCATTGCATGGTGGAACACGCGTGTATGGTGGAACATTCTTTGTATTCGTTGATTACTTACGTCCAGCATTACGTTTATCATCGATTCAAAAAGCACCAGTAACATTTGTGTTAACACATGATTCAATTGCAGTTGGTGAAGATGGACCAACGCATGAGCCAATCGAACAATTATCAAGTTTACGTGGTATGCCAAATGTGAATTTAATTCGTCCGGCTGATGGGAATGAAGTATCAGCAGCATGGAAATTGGCTGCAACATCAACAGAAACACCAACTGTTTTAGCTTTATCAAGACAAAACTTACCAGTTCTTGAAGGCACAAAAGAAAAAGCATATGAAGGCGTGGCACGTGGTGCATACGTATTGTCACCATCAAGACGTGACACACCAGATGGTATTTTAATCGCGACTGGATCAGAAGTGAAATTAGCGATGGATGCACAAGCAGAACTATATGAAAAAGAAGGCGTGGATGTGTCAGTCGTTTCAATGCCATCAACTACTTTATTTGACGCACAAGATGTAGCTTATAAAGAAAGTGTGTTACCATCATCTGTAAGTAAACGCGTGTCAATCGAGATGGGAACAACATTTGGATGGGGCCGTTATGTTGGCTTATCAGGTAAATCAATTGGTATCGATAAATTTGGAGCAAGTGCACCAGGTAATAGAGTGATTGAAGAATATGGTTTTACAGTAGAAAATGTAGTGAAGACATTTAACTCATTATAATATAAATAAAACCCCGACAATTTTTATGATTGTTGGGGTTCTTTTGTTTTAAAAAACAGTTTTGTTAAAGAAAGGTATATTAGTTATACAGAGTGATGTATAATTAGATTACTAGATAAAATAAAAAAAGCGCCGAAACAGCGCCACAGAAGTTGATTACGGACTAAGCCTTATTTTAACTTGCTATGTTGTGTTGAATGCTACCAACAAGTTTATTATAGGGTCTTTTTGATAAAAAAGCAAATGGAAAATCGGAGGAGATTAAATGGTGAAGGAGTATTCTATTGGATTAGATATAGGAACAAGTAGTGTGGGGTGGAGTGTGATTGGTAGTAATAATGACTTAATAAAAAAGAAAATGTTAATAAAAGGCAATACTACTAAGAAATATATTAAGAAGAATTTCTGGGGAGTTCGTTTATTTGAAGAAGGACATACAGCAGAGGATACACGTATAAAAAGAGTAACTCGCCGAAGATACATTCGAAGAAGAAATAGAATAAACTACTTGCAAGAAATCTTTTCTGTCCCTATGTCTGAAATTGATAAACACTTTTTTGATAGGTTAGGAGAAACATTTTTAAGATTAGAAGATAAAAAATACCAACATTATCCAATTTTTGGTACGGAAAAGTTAGATAAGGAGTACCATGAAATCTATCCTACTATTTACCATTTACGTAAAAAATTAGCAGATTCATCTGAAAAAGCAGATTTACGATTAGTTTATTTAGCTTGTTCTCATATTATAAAATATAGAGGACACTTTTTGATAGAAGGAAACTTTTCGACAAATAATGTTTCTATTAATGATAGTTTTGAAAAATTTATTAATGTATATAATCAAAGTGACTTTATTGACGAAGAAAACTATCAAACTTTAAATAGTGAAATTAGAATAAATCAAATTATCAATGAACAAGGGTCAAGAAGTAAGAAATCTGAGAGTATATTAAATAACTTTCCCAAAGAAAAATCTAATTCATTATTTGGACAATTAGTAAAAATGATTGTTGGAAACCAAGGAAACTTTACTAAAATATTCAATTTAGAGGAAGAAATAAAACTACAGTATTCATCTGAAGAATATGAGCAAGATATTGAAATACTCTTGGGGTTGATTGGTGATGATTATGCAGATTTGTTTGAATCTGCAAAGGCAGTTTATGACGCGATAGAATTGTCTAATATTTTATCTAATACTGACGAATCAAGTCATGCAAAATTATCATCTAGCATGATTAGTAGATATAAGAAACATCATAAGGAATTAGCAGAATTAAAAAACTATATTAAATCTTATTTACCTGATAGGTATTATGAGGTATTTAAAGATTCTAGTAAACATGGATATGCTGGTTATATTGATGGTGGAGTAGGAGAAGAAGATTTTTATAAATATATGAAAAAGTTACTTTCTAAAACATCTGATGCTGAATCTTTTTTAAATAGCATAGAAAATGAGGACTTTTTAAGGAAACAAAGGACATATGATAATGGAGTTATTCCATATCAAATTCATTTAGAAGAATTAAGTGCAATTTTAAATAATCAAAGTGAACATTACCCATTTTTAAAAGAAAATATAGAAAAGATTGAACAGATTTTAACGTTTAGAATACCTTACTATGTTGGCCCATTAGCTTATGGAAACAGTAGATTTTCATGGGTTGTTCGAAAAGAAAAAGGGAGTATTACTCCTTGGAACTTGGAAAAAAAGGTAGATTTATCTCAATCAGCCACAAAGTTTATTGAGAAAATGACTAATTACGATTTGTATTTACCAAATGAAAAAGTGCTACCAAAGAATAGTCTAATTTATCAAAAATATATTATTTTTAACGAATTGACAAAAGTTAAGTATAAAGATGATAGAGGCAAAATTTTAAATTCTTCAAGTGATGAAAAAATATCTATATTTGAAGAGTTATTTAAATCAAAGAGAAAAGTAACTAAGAAAGATTTAATTAATTACTTAGAAAATCAGTACTTAATTACTGTTACAACAGTTGAAGGGATAGAAGAATCTTTTAATGCTGTTTATAGCACATACCATGATTTGATTAAGCAAGGTGTACCAAAGGAATTTTTAGATGAATCATCTAATGAAGAGATAATTGAAGATATCATTAAAATATTAACCCTCTTTGAAGATAGAAAAATGATACGGGAACAATTAACACAGTACAAAGGAATATTATCTGATAAAACGTTAAAAAAATTAGAGAAACGTCATTATACAGGTTGGGGAAGGTTATCAAAAAAATTATTAGTAGGTATAAAAGACAAAGAAAGTCAAAAGACAATTCTTGATTTTTTAATAAATGATGATGGTTTTCCAACCAATAATAATAGGAACTTTATGCAATTAATTAATGACCCATTATTGTCATTTAACGATATTATTGCAGAAGAACAACGTGAGAAAGAGTTTAAATCACAAGAAGATTTAGTTAATAGTTTACCAGGGAGTCCAGCGTTAAAAAAAGGGATATTACAGAGTTTAAAAATAGTCGATGAAATTGTTGATATTATGGGTGCACACCCAAGTAACATTGTGGTTGAGATGGCACGAGAAAATCAACGAACTAACAGAAGTAATACACGACAATCTCAGATAGAAAAAAGTTTAAAGGAACTTGAAAGTGATTTATTGAAAAATAAACTACCGTCAAATGAAGAACTAAAAAGTAATCGATTATTATTGTACTACTTACAAAATGGAATTGATTTATATACGGGACAAACTTTGGATATTACTAAATTATCTTCTTATGATCTTGATCATATTATTCCACAAAGTTTTATTACCGATAATTCATTGGATAACTTAGTGTTGGTATCGTCAAAAGAAAATCGTGGAAAAAAAGATAAAGTTCCTAGTAAAGAGGTTGTTAAGAGAAATAAGCCTTATTGGGAAAAATTATTAAAAAGTGGAGCTATGTCGAAAAGAAAATTTGATAATCTAACAAAAGTTGAAAGAGGTGGGTTAACAGAAGCAGACAAAGCCGGATTTATTCATCGGCAATTAGTTGAAACAAGACAGATTACAAAGCACGTTGCACGTTTATTAGATGAAAAGTTTAATGTTGAAAAAGATGAAAAAGGAAATATAAAACGAACAGTGAATGTATTGACATTAAAATCGTCACTAACTAGTCAATTTCGAAGTAAGTTCAGGTTATATAAATTACGAGATTTAAATGATTATCATCATGCTCATGATGCCTATCTAAATGCTGTAGTTGGGACAACACTACTGAAAAAGTATCCAAATTTAAGGGGGGAATTTGTCTACGGTGAATTTTCTAAGCAAGGATTAAAAAAACGATTATCAGCAACTGATAAATTAAATATGTATACAAATATTATGAATTTTTTTGATGCTGAAACCCCATCAGTAGATGAGAACGGCGAAATAATATGGTCACATAAAGATATTTCGATGGTTAAAAAAGTATTAGAATATAGACAAATGAACATAGTAAAAAAAGTGGAACAACAAAAAGGGCGTTTTTATAAAGAAACGATTCATCCGCACAGTAATTCTAATAAACTGATACCGATTAAAAATAATCTAGATACAAAAAAATATGGTGGCTATAAAGAACCCATGATTGCACTTAGTTTATTTATTCGATATAAAAAAGGTAAAAAACAAATTTTAACAAATGAAGTAGTAGGTATTCCGTTGATTAAAATAATAGAGTATCAAAAAGATAAAGAAAGCTATTTAGAAAAAACAGGGTATACGAATCCGAGGATTTTACTAGAATTATCCAAATACAGTTTATTTGAAACAAAGACTGGTAAGAGACGGATGTTAGCTAGTGCAACTGAGTTACAAAAAGGAAATCAATTTGTTTTACCTAGCTTTTTAGTAGAACTATTGTATCATTCTCAAAAAGCAATCGATGGCAATAAAGAAAGCCTAACATATATCAATGAGCATAGACAAAACTATGATAAATTGATGGACGAAGTAAATACTTACTCCAAAGAATTAATAGGAGCAGATAATAACCTAAATAAAATTAACAAACAGTATAGTGAAAATAAGGAAGTAAATATATTAGACGTAGCGAAATCCAGTCTGAATTTAATGAAATTTACTAGTTTTGGGGTAGCAATGGATTTTGATTATTTTGGAGTGAAAATTAATAGATACCGATATACTAGAGTTTCAGATATCAAAGAGCTTTTTGAAAGTGTACTGATTTACCAATCAATTACCGGATTATATGAAACTCGCATAGATTTGGAGAAATTATAATGGGTTGGCGGGTTATAGTAATAAACACGCATTCAAAAATAAGTTATAAAAACAATCATTTAATATATCGCTCACCCGAACAAAGTGAAATGATACATCTATCTGAAATAGATATACTATTACTTGAAACAACAGATATTACATTGACTACTATGTTGGTTAAGCGTTTAGTTGATGAAAATATTCTGATACTATTTTGTGACGACCATCGTTTGCCAATTGGTAAGTTACTTCCTTTCTATGGAAGACATGATAGTAGTTTACAAGTATCTAAGCAAGTTAATTGGGGAGAAGAAATTAAGATTGAAGTATGGACAGATATTATTTCGCAGAAAATTTTGAACCAAAGTACTTTTTTAAAGTATCAGAGTTATCATGAAAAATCAGATTCCCTTTTATATTTACATGATGAGTTGCAACCACTTGATCCATCTAACCGTGAAGGTCATGCTGCAAGAGTTTATTTCAATACATTGTTTGGTTCCGATTTTTCTAGGAGTGATGATTCTGATATTAACAGTGCTCTGAATTATGGATATACTTTAATTATGAGCTTATTTGCTAGAGAGATTGTGAAAAATGGTTGTATTACGCAATTGGGATTAAAGCATAGTAATCAGTTTAATAGCTATAATTTAGCAAGTGATGTGATGGAACCTTTTCGTTGTCTTGTTGATGAACTAGTCTATGAGCATCAAGGCAAAGATTTCATTCAAATAAAACGACATTTATTTGAATTATTTAGTAATACATATAAATATGATAATAAAAATATGTATTTAACTAATATTGTAAGTGACTATACCAAAAAAGTGGTAAAAAAATTAAACGGAGAGATGGAAGGTATTCCTAGTTTCAGGATATGAGTTATAGATATATGAGAATGTTAGTAATGTTTGATTTGCCAACAGAAACAGCAGAAAACAGAAAAGCTTATCGTAAATTCAGAAAGTTCTTGATTAATGAGGGATTCTTAATGCATCAATTTTCTGTTTATAGCAAGCTATTACTTAATGATACATCTTCAAAAGCGATGCTAGCCAGACTACAAAAGAATAATCCTGAAGATGGTCTTATAACTGTATTGAATATTACAGAGAAACAGTTTGCACGTATGGTTTATTTATCAGGAGAAAAAGATATGAGTATCGGTAATTCTGATAGTAGAGTTGTTTTTTTAGGTGATGATTATGATTAAATTGAATATTTCTTTATTAGATACGCCTATTGTGATTGATGGCCCATTATATTTTGTTATCAAGAATCAACCGTATTTTACTAAAGTAGTCCAAGAATTGTATCGGATAGATGAAACAAATGATATTAAACTATTTGATTCTAAGTATAATAACTTGAAATCAAATGACATGATTTTAATTACAGATATTTTAAGATTTGATGTTAATTCGTCATAAATAATTAAGCTAATATATACTGATTTAGAAAATCAATTAAATATCGATATTGAAACGAAAACAAAGATAGAGTTTTTAACAAATCAGATAACAACAATAATTTCAGATGAGTTGGTAGACCACAATCTAGATTTAATTATGGATGAGATAACTATACTAGAGCTATTTAAATCATTAGGCATAAAAATAGATGTGGAGCAAGGATCTATTTTTCAAAAAATATTGACGATTATTGAGGTTTATAAATATTTAAATAAGAAAAAATGTTTAGTTTTTATAAATGTTAGTGTGTATTTATCAATCAATGAAATGAAGTCTTTATTAGAATTTATTAGCTTAAATCAAGTTGATGTGTTATTTATTGAAAGATATGAGATGAAAGGCTTCTCAAATTATATATTGGATGAGGATTTTTATTTTTATAAGAATTAATGGTATAATAAATACAAATAGAGCTCTTTGAAAAATTAAAAATGAAGCATTTAAAACAAAAGACCTGCTATGAGTCTCTATAGTGCGATTACGAAATCTTTTTCTACGAGGTTTTAGAGCTATGTTGTTTTGAATGCTTCCAAAACATTCAAGGAGCGAAACAATCGACTAGATACGTTTTAGAGCTATGTTGTTTTGAATGCTTCCAAAACTGTTAGATAGAATGGAAAATAGCTTAGAGCGTTTTAGAGCTATGTTGTTTTGAATGCTTCCAAAACTGGGTTATATGGCGATTATAGTGAGCTGTTGTTTTAGAGCTATGTTGTTTTGAATGCTTCCAAAACATTCGACAATGGAATGTCACGCTAAACGAAGTTTTAGAGCTATGTTGTTTTGAATGCTTCCAAAACTTATTCGGGTGCAATTACTGTATTAGTTTAGTTTTAGAGCTATGTTGTTTTGAATGCTTCCAAAACTGTTAGATAGAATGGAAAATAGCTTAGAGCGTTTTAGAGCTATGTTGTTTTGAATGCTTCCAAAACTTGATTACTGTTCTTTTTGCCATTTCTTGTGTTTTAGAGCTATGTTGTTTTGAATGCTTCCAAAACATCTGGATGGAATGAGTATGCTGGTACTGTGTTTTAGAGCTATGTTGTTTTGAATGCTTCCAAAACTATAAATCCACGAAAATACGTTAATTTTTAGTTTTAGAGCTATGTTGTTTTGAATGCTTCCAAAACCACCATCTAGTTCTGTAATAACTTTACCTTGTTTTAGAGCTATGTTGTTTTGAATGCTTCCAAAACGCTGAATTTTGTTATTACACGAACATAAACGTTTTAGAGCTATGTTGTTTTGAATGCTTCCAAAACGCTCTAGCGATTGCGCTATTCAATCCACGAGTTTTAGAGCTATGTTGTTTTGAATGCTTCCAAAACATATACTTTCGCATGACTTCTCATACTATCGTTTTAGAGCTATGTTGTTTTGAATGCTTCCAAAACCCATTTAGCCAGTAATAAAAACGGTAGGGGGTTTTAGAGCTATGTTGTTTTGAATGCTTCCAAAACAAATCAATGAAGCTTATGATCAATTTCATTGTTTTAGAGTTATGTTGTTTTGAATGCTTCCAAAACAGTTTATGGTATTCATTTTCCATGCGAATAGTTTTAGAGCTATGTTGTTTTGAATGCTTCCAAAACGGAGACGCTATTTAAAGGATTTGTGGTAAGGTTTTAGAGCTATGTTGTTTTGAATGCTTCCAAAAATTATATACATAATTGAAATACCCCCAACAATTTTTATGATTGTTGGGGTTTTTTTGTTTTGTTGAATGATTTATTGACACCCATCAAAATTGCTTGTGTTAAGCCCATCGCGCAAAATAGTGTTGCTACAATAAAGGCGATGTTATATCCATGCAGAGTGGCAGATAACACGTCGGATTTATAAGTGAGTGGAGAAGTTAACAAAAGAGATTTGTGTGGCATATCTCTAAGTGTTGCTTGCGAGAGAAAACTAATGAGAATCGCTGTTCCAATTGAGCTGAATAGTTGTTTTGCTGTGTTATTTGTCGCAGAACCATGACTGATTAGATTATCAGGAAGAGAGTTCATACCGGCAGTAGTAACTGGCATCATGACCATCCCAACCCCGAGCATTCTAATACCGTAAATAATGGTAATAAAGTGCATGGGAGTTTTTTCATTTAGAGTACATAAACAAGCTGTCCCAAATGTTAGTAAACTCATGCCAATAATCGCTAAATGTTTAGCGCCGTATTTGTCAAACATCTTTCCAGTAATGGGCATCATGATACCTAAAATAAGTGCACCAGGAAGTAAAACTAAACCAGAGTGAAAGGGATCATACCCACGGACATTTTGGATATAAAGAGGTAACACCATTTCTGCTCCAACCATAGCCATGTTTACAATCCCACTTAATATGGTGGTGTTGGTAAACAGTTTTGATTTGAATACTGCCATACTTAAAAAAGGGTTTTTGATGTTCTTTTGTCTTCGACTAAAAAGAACAACAAGTGCCGCTCCAGCTAATAGAAGAATTAGAACTAATGGATCTGTCCATCCGTGATCGCCAACTAATGAAAAACCATAAAGTAAACTACCAAATCCTAAAGTTGATAAGACGGGCGAGAGAATATCAATTTTTGATGGATGTAGAGGTAATACGTCTTGCATAAAAATAAAGGACAAGATAATGACTAATACGACAATCGGGATGAGTAACCCAAAAAGATATCGCCAGTTAAAAGTATCAATGACCCAACCGGATAAAGTTGGCCCAATTGCAGGAGCGAGCCCGATAACAATACCTGCTATACCAAGTGCTTTTCCCCGTTCGTTTTCTGGATAGATGCTCAACATAATGGTTTGTAGTAAGGGAAGTGAAATTCCAACACCCATAGCTTGAATAATTCGTCCAAATAGAAGCATATCAAATGAATTTGCTATTAAACAAATGATGGTACCGACTAGAAAAAGAGAAATAGCGCCAATATATAAAATTTTAGTACGAATGTTATTCATCAAATATGCACTGAGTGGAATCATAATACCATTAACTAGTAGGAAACCAGTTGTTAACCATTGAATGGTAGAAGTTGAAACTGAGAATTGTCTCATTAAATCTGGATAAGCAGTGGTTAGGAGCATTTGATTTAAAACAGTACAAAAGCTACCGATAATAATCGTCACCACGAGTAAATTACGATGTTTTATTTTGACGATGGGGTTTTCCATAATGAGTCCTCCTTAAAATAAATATAGTATATAGATTACGCTGATTTATTGAAAAACAAATGAAAATATCAGTGTTTTATTATCAAAATTAATAGACTATCTTTTTTATTTAAGCCAAGCTATAGATGATTTATGAAAAATACCTAGAAGGTTTGTAAAAATAACGTTTTTTTTTCGTTTCTTTTCGTCACAATAAAGGAAACTACGAAAGAAGATGAATAAGATGAACGTGGAAACATTAGATGAATTGATTGCAAAGAATAAAGTATATTGTTCTATGGGGGCCAATGCTAGTTATATTCCAGCACTAGCCAGTGTAAACCCTAATCAACTAGGGATATCTCTTTATCATATAGAAAGTAAAGAACTTATTTCAGCTGGGGATGCTTTAGTAAAATTTGCGATTGAAAGCATGTCAAAAGTCCCAGCACTTTTATTAGCTATTGAAGATAATGGCTTAACTACTGTATTAGAGCATATCAATACGGAAGCAACTGGTTTTGCGTTTAATTCACCACTTAATATGGAAATCAATCACGACAAACATCCGCTAAATCCATTTGTTAATATTGGGGCGATTGAAACAACCTCTTTGATTAAAGGCAATTCACCTGACACACGTTTTAGTCGTTTGTTGACATTTGTAAAAGAAATTTGTCATGATGAAAGTATTAGTTTGAATGAGGAAATCTATGAGTCGGAGTCAAAAACGGGTGATATTAATCGCTCGCTTGCTTATTATTTAAAAGGTAATCACATGTTATCAGGTGATGTAGATAGTATTTTAGAGGTTTATTTTAAACAGTGTTCTTTAAATGTAACGACAGTAAATATTGCGATGATGGCGAGTGTTTTAGGAAATAAAGGGGTAAAGCCTTGGGACAACAAACGACTAATATCTGAAGAATCAGCTACTTTAGTAAAGTCTGTTATGACAACTGCTGGTTTGTATGATGAGTCGGGAGAATTTTCAGCTCATGTTGGAATACCGGGAAAAAGTGGTGTTGGTGGCGGCTTGATGGGTGTTGCTCCTAATAAATATGGCATTGGTGTATTTAGTCCACCTCTTGATAAATCAGGTAATAGTTTGGCAGGGATGAAGTTATTAAAAGATGTTGTAGAGGAACTATCTCTTAACATATTTAATTAAATAGACATATTATTTACAAAAATGTATCAAAAATAATATATAATCATGATATGATGAAAAAATAGTATACAATAAAGTGGTGAGATGATGGAAAAGCAAATGTTTCGATTATTAAATCCGACAAATCAACAATTATTAGAAATATTATCTTTTATTTCGGAAAACAAGCGATGGTACACAACTAAAGAAATAGGACTTCACATTAATATGGTTGAAAGAACGGTACAAAGGTATATCCAGCAAATTCGTGATATAACGGATATATTTAATCAGACATCTAAAGTCAAAGTTAGTATTAAATATGAAAAATATCGGGGGATTTGTTTAGATAGTGAATCAGGTTATATTGATTTAAAAAATTATATTTTTGAAAAAGATGAAACCATCCAGTTGTTGAAACATCTTATAGTAGAAGATGGGATAAATATTGAACGATATGCATTGGATAATTACACTAGCGTCCATGCTGTGAAGGCATCTTTAAAAAAAATTAAATTAATGTTTGAATTATATGATTTAAGCTTATCAAGGCAAACATATTCTATAGTAGGAAATGAAAAACAGATTCGATTAATTATTTATATTATGATGTGGACGCTTTATAAAGGAATTAAATGGCCATTTAAAACAATTAATAAAACCATTATTTATCAAACAGTAGATTTATTTTCCGAAACGAATCATCTCCAATTTTCAGTTATTCAGCGTAAACAATTGGCGTATGTGTTATCAACTAACTTAATCCGTTTACGAAAAAAGCATTTTGTGATGATGGAGGAATCTTGGAAGAATTATGTTGACATTAGTACTTTAATCGAAAAGTTATCATTTTTAAAAAATGTGATGCAGGAGTTTCATATTTATTGTGAATCTGAAATTTATTTTTATGCTGTTGTAGCTCAAATAAAAACAAAATTCTATGAATCAAGTGTCTTTAAACAAGAAATATTAGGCTATCATAAAATGAAACAGTCTGATGTATATCAAGCAACGATGGAATTCATGAGAGTGTTTCAAGAGACTTTCGTACAGATACCAAAAGATTTAAAGGAACGTTTTTTTATTACGAGTTTTTGTGCTCATATGTTTTGTCGCTTATTTAAGCGTGTTCATGTAGATGTTGATGGTTATTACGTTATGAGTGAGGTGAATGATAGATACCCTGTATTAAAACATAAGGTATTATCTACCATAAGACAGTTGTATGATCAAACAGGTAATGATTTATTTTTAATGGAAGACTTTTTACTACAAAAGTATATTTTATTATTTTCATCGGTTTTACCTTTAACATATTATGAACCAGAAATTGTAATTTATTTGGATACTGACTTACCTTATTTTATTGCTAAAGATATTGAAGAACGGATTTTATATCGTTATAAGTATGATTATCATATTGTATTCAAGAAATTGACTGACACACATAAAATTGACTTGATGTTAACGAATATTCCCAATACATTGGAAGAGATGAATCGCTATTCATCTCATGTTCAGTTATTTGACTATCCTATAAAAGAAAGAGATTTAATAGATATTGGTAAAAAGTTACAGTATCTAGCCCAAGAAAAAAGTGAGGCAACCATACTTTAGGGGATTTTTATTTCTTGAAGTATGTTTTTTTGGGTAAATTCTTAATAAAATATTAACAGAATTATAGGGTTATTTTATTTTAATTTGGAAGTATCTATTATATACTTTAATTTACAAGTAATTTGCAGTATACTTGATAGTTGAGGAATCATGCGTTACTTATGATTAGAAGTTTTATTTATAAAATTGGAGGACGAAAACATGTGTGGATTTGTCGGATATATGAACCAACCAGGTATTGATCCAACAGTCATCAAAAAAATGGCGGATCGAATTGTACATAGAGGACCAGATGATGAAGGATTTTACCAAGATGACGCTATCTCAATGGGATTTAGACGCCTATCAATTATCGATTTAAATCATGGACAACAACCTATGACTAACCAAACAAACACAAAAGTATTAACGTTTAATGGTGAAATATATAATTATGTAGAATTAAGAGAAGAGTTACAAGAATTAGGGTATGAATTTAAAACAGAAGTGGATTCTGAGGTATTGATTCATGGCTATGATGCTTGGCAAGAAGGATTATTAGACCGTATTCGTGGGATGTACGCGTTTGTTATTTATGATTCTGAAACGGGTGAAGTATTTGGTGCTCGTGATCACTTTGGTATCAAACCACTTTATTACTTTAAAAATGAAGACACCTTTATGTGGGGATCAGAAATTAAAGCCTTTTTAGATCACCCATCATTCGTTAAAGAATTAAATGAAGAGTTATTACCACTTCATTTAAGTTTTGAATACATTCCAAGTGACGAAACATTATTCAAAAATGTTTATAAAGTCAATCCAGGTCATTATTTCAAATTTAAAGATAACGATTTAGAAGTGAATGAATACTATCACTTCACATTTGAAGAAGAGAAAAAAATGACAATGGATGAAGCAAAACGTGACATCATTGAAACAGTTGATGAATCAGTGAAAAAACATATGATTGCTGACGTTGAAGTGGGAAGTTTCTTATCAAGTGGGATTGATTCAAGCTACATTTTAAATGAAGCATCACAAGATAGAGATATCCAATCATTTTCATTAGGATTTGAAGATAAAAACATCAGCGAATTAGAATGGGCACAAGAATTTGCAAAAGAAATTGACCAAAAAAATACAGCTATCATGATTAATGATGAAGATTTCTTTGGAATTATTCCTAAAGCAATGTATCACATGGATGAGCCTTTATCTAATCCTTCTGCGATTCAATTGTATTTCTTATCAAAAGAAACAAGTAAGCATGTAAAAGTTGCTTTATCAGGTGAAGGTGCAGATGAATTCTTTGGTGGGTATAATACTTACTTAGAAGCAGGAACATTTAGAAAATATGAGAAATTTACGACACGTAATATGCGTCAATTGTTTGCTCAAACAGCGAAACGTTTGCCACATTTCCATGGTCGTCGATTCTTAATTCGTGGTGCTCAAGATATTAGCGAACGTTATTATCGTGTGAATTATGTGTTTAACGAAGCTGAAAGAAATGATTTATTGAAAAATACGCGTTACAATAAATCTTCATCTCTTTATGTTAAAGATTTATTTGATGAAGCAAAAAGTAAAGATGATGTGACTAAAATGCAACATTTTGATATTCATGGGTGGTTAGCTTATGATATTTTACATAAAGCAGACCGTATGAGTATGGCAAATTCTTTAGAAGTTAGAACACCTTTAGTTGATAAAGAAGTGGCTGAAATTGCGAAAAGAATGCCTACAGATACACGTGTAGATATGAAAAACGGTGTCACAAAAATTGCTTGGCGTGAAGCCTCAGAAGCAAAATTACCAGATCGTATTGTCAATCGTGAAAAACTAGGATTCCCATCACCTCTAGCTTCTTGGTTAAAAGAAGATAAATACCAAGAGATGTTAAAAGAGGCATTTAACTCTGATATAGCTGAAAAATTCTTTAATGTGGACTACCTAAATCGTTTATTGGAAGAACAAAAACAAGGAATAGCAAATATGCAAAAAATATTTACTATTTACACGTTTATTGTTTGGTATCAAGTTTATTTTATTGAAAATTAATTAAAAGAAGGGAACCGATTGTATTGACTCAGAAAAAAGAGTTTATCCCCGTATTACTCGGTGGAGACTTGAATCTATATGGCATGGCCCGCTCATTTTATGACATTACCAATAAACCTGTCCGGACAATCGCCAGTGCATCGATTGCGCCAACCAAACACACAAAAATACTGGCTATTGAAGTAGTGCCGAATTTTGACACAGACCCAACATTTATCGAAACAATGAGAGAAGTTGCAAAAGAATATAAAAATTCTGATGTCCCAGTCATTTTGATGGGGATGGGAGATTGGTATACTGAACTTATCTCAAAACATCTTGAAGAATTATCTGAAACGTTTGTTTGTCCCTACATCAACAAAGAGTTGGAAAAACAATTAGTTAATAAACAAGATTTTTACGAGGTTTGTGAGAGATACAATTTGCCGTATCCTAAAACAAAAATTATCACTCGCCGTATGGTAGAAAATTCAGAGGCAACACAACCTTTTGATTTTCCGATTGCGTTAAAACCAGCAAACAGTGTGTCTTGGAACGATTTTACTGACCCAATTAAAGAAAAAGTTTATATCATTGACAATATGACAGAATATAACCGTGTCATCCATGGTATATATGGTGCAGGTTATAAAGATAACTTAATTTTACAAGAATTTGTTGAAGGCAACGAAAGCCCGATGCGTGTGTTAAATTGTTATGTTGATAAAAATCATCAAGTAAAAATGATGTGCTTAGGTCATCCGTTACTTGAAGACCCAACACCACTTGGTATCGGAAATTATTTAGCCATTATGCCTGATTACAATGAAGCTATTTACAAGCAAGTAAAAGACTTTTTAGAAGATATTGAATACACTGGATTTGCAAACTTTGACTTGAAATATGACATCAAAGATAATACATATAAATTCTTTGAAATTAATTTAAGACAAGGTAGAAGTAGTTTCTTTGTCACGTTAAACGGCTTGAATTTAGCTGAGTGGGTAGTAAGAGATTATATCTATGATGACTTAAAGGATAGCGAACCTGTTTTTGCGAATATTCCGGAAGAACAAGGTAAGTTATGGCTAAATGTCCCAATCGATATTTTTGACAAATACGTGCCTGAAACGCATTATAAAGATATTGCCCGAGACATGATTGCTGATAAACGCTATGGCTACACATTCTATTATGATGGTGACCGTAGCATTAAACGTTATATGCTACTTCAACGCATGTTTAGATATTATCGAAAAGCCTTTAAAAAATATGGTAAGTAAGGTGGGATGACATGAAACATTTCTTTACCGTCATTGGTGGTATGGGAACAAAAGCGACAGAATTATATGTCAAAATGGTAAATGATAAAACACCTGCCAAAAAAGACCAAGATTATTTAAATTATGTTTTAGTAAATTATGCAACAATTCCCGATAGAAGTTCTTATATATTAGATAAAGAAAACAATGAGAATCCATTACCATATTTACTTGATGTGATTGAAACATATGATAAATTATCACCTGATTTTTTCGTCCTAACTTGTAACACAGCACATTATTTTTTTGATGAGTTGGAACAAGCGACGGACAAGCCATTACTTCATATGCCAAAACTTGCGATTAATCGTGTGAGTGATGCTTATGAAAAAAATGCACGTGTGGGTATCATCGGAACAGAAGGAACGATTAAAAATAAAATTTATGATCCATTTATTGAATCAGCTGGATTTGAGGTTGTTCATCCAACACAAGACATTCAAGATAAGGTGAGCAAACTTATTTTTGAAAAAATAAAACATTTAAATCAATTAGACCATGATTTGTATCATGAAGTGCTTGATGACATGTTTAACACGTTAAATTGTGACGTGATTGTGTTAGGTTGTACAGAATTATCTATGATGGAAGATGCTGAAAACCAAATGAATGAGCATGTCATAGATCCACAAAATGTATTAGCTGAAGAAACGGTAAAATTAGCATTAAAAAATAGGGGATAAGAGAAAGATGACTTTATCAAGAGATGAGGTCATCTTTTTTGTGTCTTGGCTAGTATATATTATAATTCTTTGTTTTACAATGATAGTAATATGAAAGGACTGATTAGATGAAAAAAGTGACAACCGATAGTTTATTTGAATTAAATAGTTTATCTCAACCTGTAACTTCTGGTGAGTTGATTTTCTTTATGGAGCACTCAATCAATAAAGAAACAAACAAATACGAATCAAGAATTTATAGTGTGAATAAAACAACCAACGAACGACGATTATGGAGTGGAGAAGACGTTTCAATTAGTCAGTTAAAACTATCTCCTAATAAAAAATGGCTAAGTTTTGTAAGTAAAAAAGAAAAAGAATTACACTTGAATATTCAGGCTCTTGATGGTGGTAGTAGCTTTAGCATAATGAAAAAAGAGTCCTTTTCAAACTATACTTGGAATACTTCAAGCAGTGCGATTTATTTTATTCAGACCAAATCAAAAAACGAAACGACAGAAACATCATTTGAACAACCTAAAAAATGGGACAAACTAACTTATAAACTAGATGGATCTGGTCTATTAGATTTAGATGCGACTTATCAATTGAGTAAAGTGATGGTAGCAACAAAAGAGGAAACGATTCTTTATGAAACAAAAGATGAGTTTAGTTTAGACTATGTGTCAAAAGACGAAAGTTATGCCATTATTGGAAGAGAAAAAGACCCAAAAGATGAGTGGGATTATGGAATTACTGTTTATAAACTTGAATTTTCAACTCACTCACTCACTTGCTTAACCAATTCATTACCTACAGGAAGTTTTTACTATGGGAAAATGAATGCAACAGAAGAAGAGTTACTCCTTACAGGGAATACTTTTGATTTTGGTTTTGTTTCACAAAATAAATTGTATCACTACAATATGAAAACAGGACAGTTAGCTTGTTTAACTGAACACTTAGATGAGGAAGTGGGAGATGCGATTGTTGGTGATTTCCAACAACAAGTTAGAGGAGTCGACATTGAGTGGCTATCTACTAAAGAATTTATTTTTCCAGTCACACATCATGGGAAAATACTCCTTTATCAAGGAAACTTAGAAGGTCATTTAGAAAAAATTTATGATGAAAAAAATCATTTAACAGATGCCTATCTTGATGGAAATGAGTTTGCTGTGACGTATTCCACTTTAGTAGAACCATCAGCTCTAGGTGTATTGTCTTTAAGTACATCAGAGTTAAAAACTGTTTATAATCCAAATAAATCGGTTTTAACTGAACTTGAATTATCAACACCACATGAATTTTGGTATGAATCAGAAAAAGATGTGTCTGTTCAAGGATGGTATGTGCCTCCTGTAACGACACAAAAAAATCATCCAGCTGTTTTATATATTCATGGCGGACCACAAGTTTGTTATGGTGAAACATTCTTCCATGAGATGCAGTATCATGCAGCAAATGGTTATGGCGTGATAATGTTAAACCCAAGAGGCGGACAAGGTTACGGCCAGGAATTTGTTAGTGCGATATTAGGTGACTATGGCAATAAAGATTATACAGATTTGATGACAGGATTAGATGTTGTATTAACAGAACACCCCGAAATTGACGAAAAAAAATTGGTTGTAGCTGGTGGTAGTTATGGTGGATTTATGACAAACTGGATTGTTGGTCACTCAAAACGATTTAAAGCGGCAGTGACACAACGCTCTATTTCAAATTGGATTAGTTTTTATGGAACAAGTGATATTGGGGCATTCTTTGTTAAGTATCAATTATTAACAGATTTACCAAACATTTCAGAGATGTGGCGATTATCTCCGCTAGCTTATGTTGAAAATGCTAAGACACCTTTATTAGTTTTACATGGAGAAGAAGATTTACGTTGTCCAAAAGAACAAGGAGAGCAAATGTTTACAGCAATGAAACGATTTAATGTGCCAACAGAAATGATCGTCTACCCTAAATCAAGTCATGGGTTATCAAGAGCTGGTATACCAAATCTAAGGGTCGCTCGCTTAACGGATATTGCAAATTGGTTCGACAAGTATTTAAATAATGAGGAAATAAAATGACAGTAAAGAGTAAAACATTAGAAATGCTAGAAAATCATCGGGGAGAATTTTTCTCCGGTGAAAAACTGGCAGAGACAATTGGTGTATCTAGAAACGCTGTATGGAAAGCCATCAAACAATTAGAAAGTGAAGGCTATCCAATTAAAGCTGTAAAAAGCAAAGGTTACTCGTTAGAGGAGTCTAGTGATAAACTATCTTTACAAGGCATGAAACCTTACCTCGACCAATCAATTGATGCAACTCAGATTAATGTTTATGATTCCATTGATTCGACCAATAATCGAGCAAAAGAATTAGCTGTTGCTGGGGCAGAACATGGAACAGTCATTATTGCCAATGAACAAACTAAAGGTAGAGGAAGATACGGGAAAGTATTTGAATCACCAAAGGACACAGGGATTTATATGAGTTTGATTATTCGACCAGATGAGTTACCAAATATCGAACCTTCACTTATGACAGCTTATTCGGCAGTGATAGTAGCAGACGTATTATCACATTTCACAGGTGAAAATATTGGGATTAAATGGGTAAATGATTTGTTTCTTAAAGGAAAAAAAGTTTGTGGTATTTTGACTGAAGCTGTAACCAATCTTGAAACAGGTAAACTAGACTGGATTGTAGTAGGGATAGGGATAAACGTTTCGACAGATTCTCGACTATTTTCAGATCAAGTGCAATCAGTTGCAACTGCATTGTTTGATGATAAAAACGTGGTTAGAAATCATATTGCTGCTGAGATTATTAATCAGTTCTTTTTACAAGCTAATAGTATGACACAGCAAAAAATGATGGACATATATCGACAAAAATCAATCGTGATTGGACATCCTGTTTCTGTTGTATCAGGTACCACAAATTATGATGCAATCGCAGAAGATATCTTAGATAATGGCTCACTTGTTGTAAAACGCTCTGATGGGCAAACGCGAGAACTGCGTTTTGGAGAAGTTTCCTTAAAAATACGTTAGTCAACTTTTTTGAAAAAAAGGTTGACTAACCTTTTTTTTTTGCTATAATAAAAAAGAAAAGGGGAGAGACTATGACAAAATTTAAAACATCAGATTTAACAAAAATTGCATTATTTGCGGCAGTGATTGTGGTTCTATCACAAATAAGCATTCCAATGCCTTACGGCGTACCGATGACACTACAAACATTTATTATTCCATTAACAGGGGTATTACTTGGGAAAAAATCAGGGACAGTAGCTACATTGTTATATGTATTATTGGGATTAATTGGTCTACCTGTTTTTGCAGGATTTTCTGGAGGAGCTGCTGTTGTGTTTGGACCAACAGGAGGATTTATTTTAAGTTTCCCAATAATGGCTTATATTTCAGGAGCTTTTGCAGAAAGAGATAATCCATTTTCTCTTTATCTTGGACTAAGTTTAAGTGCTATTATAAATTTCGTAGTTGGATTTGTGATGTTTCATTTTGTTGCAGGAAGTAGTCTATCTGTAGCCTTTACAGCAACGGTGCTACCTTTTATTCCAACAACTATCATTAAAGTGATTTTGATTGTATTGATTTCTCAAAAGTTACGCCCATTAGTTCAACGAAAAGCTATGGCTTAAAGAAAGTAATAGTAATGAAAAAAATAAAAACGTATTAACTTAGAGTTTAATTGCCTAAGTTAATACGTTTTTATTAGTTATTAGCATATTGATTACTTGAAGTAAGATAGTTTCCAAAAGATTCTTTATCAAAACCTGGAGACACTCTAATTCTTTTTAATGCAAATAAGCCATCATTTTTACTTGCATACCCAGGTTCAGTGGTTAGACCGAGTTTATAGCCTGTCAACTCAGCTTCTTTTTCAACACGATCATCATATCTACCAGCTGGATAGCATATAACACTTGTTTGCTGTTTAAGTGTGTCATCAAGCCATTTTTTTGAATCAAGTAATTCTGTATGAATTTGTTCATCACTTAATGTATTCAAATCAAGATGACTAACAGTATGACTTTCAATTGAAATAAGCCCACTGTGTTTCATTTTTTCCATGTCTGCTTGGTGGAAGTAATATTGATTGTCTTGTTTTGAGGTAATGTAGTTAATTGTCGCATTTAGTTTTAATTGTTTTAAAATAGGAAAGCCGTCTGTGTAGTTATTAAGATAACCATCATCTAATGTTATCCAAACGATTTTTTCTTTTGGCTTTTTATTTTCAGTTAGGACAATATATGCCTCTTCAGGTGTTAATGTATAGTAATCATTTTCTTTCAGCCATTCCATTTGTTCTTTAAATTCTTCAGGTGGTAGTTTCAGTGTGTTTCCGTCATTACTGACAGTTAAACTATGATACATTAGTATTGGAAATGAAATGTCAGTGTCACTTGTTAGCCAATCCGTTGTATCAATTTCACCAGGTTTTGTTTCAGAGGTAGTCGTTGTTTCTTTAATTTCACGACTAGATGATTTGGCTAGAATAGATGATTCTTCCGTTTTTAGTTTTTTGTTTTGGCTAGTGTTTTTAGTAAAGTAAACACCAACTAGTATCAATTCAATTAATAATAAAATAACGATAGTCCATAGTGCTTTTTTCTTCATAAGAGAGCCTCCTTGTCTTTTCTATAGTATCAAAGGGTTATTTATATTGGCAAGTATTTGTTGAAAGAATTGAGCTATGTTAAACTGTGAAAGGTGAGATTTCAGAAATTTAAAATAAAATGAATGAAATAGAATGGAAGTGTTTGAGTGAAACAATCTCAATTTAAATGGAAAAAAAAATTACTAACTGACGAACAACAAACCACAGTTGAAGAGTTTAAACAACAAAACCTATCTCCTCTAATGAGTCACCTTTTAGTTAACAGAGGACTAACGACAATAGATGAGGTTAATGCATTTTTAAACCCTTCTTTAGAAGATTGTTACGATCCTTTTTTAATGTATGACATGGAAAAAGCGGTGACACGAATACAAGAGGCGGTTGCATCAGGTGAGAGGATGTTAATTTATGGAGATTATGATGCTGATGGTGTGACGAGTACGACAGTGTTAAAAGAAGCCATCGAATTAATTGGTGGTGAGGTAGAGTATTATTTGCCTGATCGTTTTACTGATGGTTATGGTCCAAATTTAGATGTATATAAGTACTTTATTGAGCAAGGAATTCAATTAATCATTACAGTTGATAATGGCGTGAGTGGTCATGAGGCATTAGCGTATGCTAAAGAACAAGGGACTGACGTCATTGTAACAGATCATCATGAATTACCCGATGAATTACCGGAAGCTTACGCCATTATTCATCCCAGACACCCTTTAGGAGACTACCCATTTAAAGATTTGGCAGGTGTTGGCGTTGCGTTTAAAGTTGCGACAGCTCTTTTAGGTGAGTTGCCGATGGAAAGTTTAGATTTAGTTGCGATTGGCACAATTGCTGATTTGGTTTCTTTGACTGGAGAAAATCGTGCGCTTGTTAGTTTAGGACTAAAGATTTTAAATCAATCAGAACGTGTTGGTTTACATGCGTTAGCAGAGGTTGGAAGCATTGACTTAGCAACAGCGGATGAAGAAACGGTCGGATTTGGTATTGGACCACGTATTAATGCGATGGGTCGATTAAAAAATGCTATGCCAGCCGTTGAGTTGCTATCAACGTTTGATGAAGAAGAAGCAATGGTTATCGCAAAGGACATTCAAGAAACCAATAGCCAAAGACAACAATTAGTAAAAAAAATTACTAAAGAAGCTCTTCAGATGGTTGAGGAGATGGGAGAACAACCTATATATCTTTTAGAAAAAGATGATTGGCATGAAGGTGTTTTAGGAATTGTTGCCAGTCACATTGTAAGACAAACGCAACGTCCTGCGATTATTATGACTACGGCAAGTGATGGCGAACTATTGAAAGGTTCAGGTAGAAGTATCGCGGATATTGATTTGTTCCATGTTCTGTCTGAAATGAAAGAAAAATTTACTTCATTTGGTGGTCATCATATGGCAGCAGGATTATCATTTGAACGTGATAATTTAGATGAAGTAAGACAGTCTCTTATAACAATTGTGGATCCCTTGATAGATGGTGGTTCAAAAGACAGTTTAGACATTGAAGCAGATATTTTGATTGAAGACGTTTCAGTAGATGTGATAGAAGAGATGAAAAAACTGGCGCCTTTTGGAACAGATAATCCTTCGCCTGTTGTGATGGTGTCTGATGTTAAGGCTGAAGGAATGAAAAAAATCGGAGCAGATGGTAATCATTTGAAAGGTCAGCTCGTACAAGAAAGTCATCAGCTAGATTGTATTGCTTTTGGCAAGGGGGCTGAAATTGGTGAAATGACAACAGGAGGCTTACTCGATGTTGTTGGAAAATTATCCATAAATGAGTGGAATGGGTTTAGAAAAGCACAATTAATGCTTGAAGATTACCGTGTGTCAGGGGTTCAAATATTTGATATGCGTGGTGGCAAGTTAGATGAATTTGATAGTTTAGCGATTCATCCTATTTTCGTTGTGTTTAATAAGGAAACAAAAGTGGATTCATTGCCGCAAGATAAAGTTTACTATATTCATGAATTACAAGATGTTGATAAGTTAGTCGGCTTTAAGGAATTGGTTTTTGTTGATTGCCCATATGACTTAGAAGTTGTATCTAAACTGGTCTCTAGCTGTGACATTGAACGCTTATATTTGTGGTTGAATATTACAACGGAACATTATCTATCAGGCATTCCGACAAGGGAACAATTTGGAAAAGTATTTAAATTGTTGCATGCTCAGGGAAACCTTGATGTGAGATATAAATTAGATGATTTATCTAATTATTTACAAATATCTAAAAATCATTTAATTTTTATCATAAAAGTGTTTTTTGATTTAGGATTTGTTACAATAGAAGATGGTTTGATGAGCAAGGTTGCTAATCCGAGTGAAAAAGCTTTAGAAGAAAGCGACGTTTATCAAGCTTACTTACATAAAATTGACATGGAAAGACTATTTTTATATAGTAATGTAGCAGATATTCGTCAATGGATATCGCAACAGGAGGAAGACAGATGAATTTAAAAGATTATATTGCTAGTATCCCTAATTACCCTAAAGAAGGAGTTATTTTTAGAGATATTTCACCGTTAATGGGAGATGGGGCTGCTTATCAAGAAGCAACTAATCAAATTGTTGAATATGCAAAAAAACGTGGTGCTGAAATGGTTGTAGGACCTGAAGCTCGTGGATTTATTATTGGCTGTCCAGTGGCTTATGAATTAGGAATTGGCTTTGCTCCAGCTCGTAAAAAAGGAAAATTACCTCGTGAAACAATCGAAGTTGATTATGGATTAGAGTATGGTAAAGCAACATTAACTCTACATAAAGATGCGATTAAACCAGGACAAAAAGTGATTATCTGTGATGATTTATTAGCAACTGGAGGAACAATAGCTGCAACAATCGAATTGGTTGAACAATTAGGTGGCGAAGTTGTTGGTTGTGCCTTTTTAGTTGAGTTAAATGAATTAAACGGTCGTGAAAAAATTAAAGGCTATGATATGCTAGCTTTAATGGACTTTTAAATAAAAAACAGCGAGAAATTTATCATTTCTTGCTGTTTTTTTTTCTATTATTATTACTTAGTTTACTACGATCAGATTTTATTTCTCGATGGATACGCTTCTCATCGTTCGGAGATTCAAGAATGAGAAGCTTTCCGTGATTCATGTATAAATTCTGCTTGATGTCAGGTAATCTTTTTTTAAATCTACGATTCCATTTATAGAGTTTAAACATACGTTTTATTATTTTTTTTCGTTGAGCAAAAGATTTCTGTTTTTGAAAGCATTGTGTCATAGCTCTTTTGGTAACGCGATATTGACAAAGAGATAAAGGATAATCCAAAATGATGATTAAATCAGCATCATTCATGCTTTGATCGGTCCATCGACTGACTTGAACGCCTTCCACAATCCAGTTAGATAGATTTTGTAAACGTTCACTAAGTTGGTTATAACGTTGATTTTTATCTTTAATTTTTAAATAGTCGTCTAAGGCAATTCCTTGAATTCGATATTTTTCTTGTAGCCTTATAGTAAGTGACGTCTTACCACTACCCGCATAACCGATAATTCGTATTTTCATCCTGTATCTATTCTCCAGTCAATTGTTCTATACATATCGTATAATAATTAGTGAGTTTTTTCAATAAAATACTATTTACTACTCGTATTTTATTATATGATAATTTATTGTTGTATTCCATTATTGACAAACGTTGATAAACTAAGTATTATATAATTTGTATTTTAAATATGCCGCCTTAGCTCAGTCGGTAGAGCACCACCATGGTAAGGTGGGGGTCGTCGGTTCAAGTCCGACAGGTGGCTTAAAATAAAAAAATGTAACTGGGAAGATTCCCAGTTACATTTTTTTATAGTTTTTTAACAAATTCAGATTTTAATTTCATTGGACCGAATCCATCAACTTTACAATCGATGTCATGATCGCCTTCAACTAAACGGATATTTTTAACTTTAGTTCCTTGTTTGATTGGTTGACTGGCACCTTTTACTTTTAAGTCTTTGATGACTGTGACAGAATCACCATCAGCTAACGGGTTACCAAAAGCATCTGTTTTGACCGTTTCGACGGTTTCTGAGTCTTGTGTTGACCACTCATGAGCACATTCTGGACAAATATACATTAGTCCATCTTCATAAGTGTATGATGAGTTACATTCTGGGCAATTTGGCAATGTTTCCACTGTCATACCCTCCTTTCGACGATTTAGTTTATTGTATCTTATTTAGTATGAAAAATAAAGAGGAAGAAAACGTAAAAATATATCTATAATTTGTTTAAGGTATTTGGAATTTCATAATAATCATGTATAATAGTAAGAGCAAATTTAAATAAAAGGAGGCCCTTTTTTGACTGATAGAAATGATGACCTTAATCGTGAACAAGAACATAAAACGGGTAAAGAGCTAAGAGGCTATGTGTTAGATTCGATGAAGTCGGATGACACTATAAGCCAAGAAGAAGAGCAGTCTAAACATATACCTGATGAGCAAGAATTACAAAAAAGAAATAGAGATAGAACGCAAAATAGAAGGCAACAAACAAGTTACAAAGGACGTAAGAAAGAAAATAATATGGTGAAAAAAATTGTGCTAATTATTGTTGCTGTATTGATTATGACATTGTCTATTGCTGGATTTTTTGCGTATCAGTACTTTACTTCTAGTTTGAAGCCATTAGATAGTAAAAATGAAAAATTAATTCAAGTTGAAATCCCGCAAGGAAGTAGTAGTAAACAAATTGGACAAATCTTAGAAAAAAATAAAATTATCAAAAGTGGTTTAGTGTTTTCTTATTATGTAAAAATGAACAATAAAGCTGATTTTCAAGCTGGATATTATCAAATGTCACCTAGTATGACACTTGAGGCAATTACAGATAGTTTACAAGAGGGTGGAACAGATGAACCAGTCTCATTAGCAGATGCTAAAATTACCATTCCTGAAGGGTATTCCGTAGATCAGATTGCTGAATTATTTAGTAAAGAAACAAAACTATCTAAAGATGATTTCTTAGATGTAGTGAAGGATGAAGAATTCTTTAATGAATTAGTAACGAAATACCCAGACTTGCTTGAGAGTGCAAAAAATGCTAAGGATACACGGTACCGTTTAGAAGGCTATCTATATCCTGCCACTTATTACTACTATAAAGATGTGCCAATTAAAGATATGATCACGCAAATGGTTGATAAGACAAATCAAGTGTTAGCACCTTATTATGATCAAATCAAAGCAAAAAAAATGACCGTACAAGAAGTCTTAACACTTGCTTCATTAGTAGAAAAAGAAGGAGTAACGCCTGAAGATCGACGTAAGATAGCTCAAGTATTCTTAAATCGACTAGCCATTGATATGCCAATACAATCAGATATTTCAATTTTATATGCAATGGAGGAGCATAAAGTTCATCTATCAGAAAAAGATACACAAATTGACTCACCCTATAATTTGTATATTAATAAAGGGACTGGACCGGGACCGTTTAATAATCCAAGCCAACAGGCAATTGAATCTGTATTAAATCCTGAAGAGACAGATGCATTATATTTCTTAGCCGATGTGTCGACGGGAAAAGTTTATTATGCAAAAACATATGATGAACATTTAGTGAATAAAAAAGAGTATATAGATGATAAAAACAATTGATTTTAAATGATAAAAAATTTTCATAGAATAAAGAGTTTACATTTTTCAATCAACGTGGTATTGTGTTGTGTATATTAAATAGGACAAGCTTTTCTGATGATTTCAGGAAAGCTATTCCTTTATAAGAAATAAACTGATATAGATTAGTTAAGGAGAAGTGAGAGTACTATGGAAAAAGTCTATCCTATGACTTTAGAAGGTAAACTAAAATTAGAAGAAGAATTAGAAATGCTAAAAACAGTTAAGCGTAAAGAAATTGTCGAACGCATAAAAATTGCTAGAAGTTTTGGGGATTTATCAGAAAACTCTGAGTATGAATCAGCAAAAGACGAGCAAGCATTTGTTGAGGGACGTATTACAACCTTAGAAAACATGATTCGTTTTGCTCAAATAATCGATAATAATAGTGCAGATAAAGATACTGTTTCATTAGGTCGTACGGTGACATTTGTCGAACTACCAGATGGTGAAGAAGAAGAGTATACAATCGTAGGTAGTGCAGAAGCTGATCCATTTGAAGGGAAAATTTCAAATGATTCACCAATTGCTAAAGCATTGTTAGGTTGTAAACTAAATGATACTGTAACGATTGAAACACCTGGTGGTAGCATGAATGTAAAAATTAAAAAAATTTCTTAAGTTATGCAATTGCATAACTTTTTATTTTGAGTATAGGTCTTAAGTCTTAGATAATTTTCAATCTTTTGAAGTTTTATGTATGTTAAAAGAAACGTTATAATAAATCAAATGAAATAAAAAGGAGCCGATTAGTTATGCGCAGCTCATGGAGAGTATTTATTGTAATTGAGTTATTACTATTGTTGTGGGCTCTATATCAATTATTGGGTAATATCCCCGCTATTATATTTTTGACATTTTCCGTTGTAAACCTTTTTTATGTATTAAATAAAAAATACAAAACATCATTTAATCAGTTTCAACTAGTTGCTTCCATCATCATCATGGTGTTAAGTTTACTTAATAGCCCGGCTGTATGGTTAATGTTAATTTTAGCAGTTATTTATTTTGGTTTAGTGATGAGAGAGATTTCAGAAGTTCGTTTTTTTAATTTTGCTCCTTGGAATAAAAAACAAATTAAAATGATTAAAACGACAGGTCGTAGTAAACGTGCTGGAAAACGATTTAAGCGTTCGTGGATTGGTAGTCAGCGTTTGGGTAGTGATACATATGAGTGGGATGATATTAATTTTTCTTTGATGATTGGTGATACGATTATTGACTTAGGTAATACATTATTACCAAAAGAAGATAATGTCGTGATTATTCGAAAAGTATTTGGCCGAACTCGTATTTTGGTGCCAACAGGAATTGGTATTTTATTAGAACATTCCAGTATGCGTGGGGCGGTTCATTTTGATCAAGAAGTGTATCATTTAAATAATGAGTCGTTAAAACTTTATAGTGAAGATTATGATGATTCAACAAGAAGATTGAAAGTGATTACTAATACATTGTTCGGAGATCTTGAGGTGATTCGTGTATGATGTCTAAAAAAAGCCGACCACTTATCTTTTTTTACACATTTTTTCTAACTTTTATTGTATTAATTTTGACACTATATACATACTTTTTCGCGAATAACCAACGGAAATGGATGCTTGAGTTAATAACAACGCGTTTATTTAAAGTTCCAATTATTGTCTATATTATTGTAATAGCTATTGCTGTTAGTGGAATAGCATTTTCTATTCTGTATCTAGTCAATCGATATACTTATGGGAAAATAGAAGAACAACTTCATTTTTTAAGCGTGGGTAACTACGAGCATACTATCTTTTCAAATAAAGAAAAAAAATATCAAGAAGATGGTTTAGTTGATGAGTTAGAGCAAGATGTTCAAAATGTTCGTTCAAAAATGTTATCAATGTCTAAAGAACTACAAGAACTTAGTTCAATCCCTAAATACGTTGATGGAGAATCAAAAGAGGATATTATAAAGTCTGAGCGTCACCGCATTGCAAGAGAGTTGCATGATTCAGTAAGCCAACAGTTATTTGCCGCTACAATGATGTTATCTACTTTAAATGAGATGGTTGAGGAAATGGACGTGCCTGAAGTTATTGAGACACAGCTCCAAGTAGTGGCTTCTATTATTAATACGTCTCAGTCAGAAATGCGTGCGTTATTACTTCATTTACGTCCTATTAATTTGGAAGAAAAAACACTTCAACAAGGAATCGAAATGTTATTGAAAGAATTACAAACAAAGATTAATATAGAGTTAAAGTGGCAAATTGAAAATGTTACCCTTCCAAGTTCAATCGAAGATAATTTGTTTAGAATCACACAGGAGTTACTGTCTAATACTTTACGACATGCTAAAGCCCATTTATTGGAAGTCTATCTTAAAAAAATCGATCAAACAGTTTTATTAAGATTAGTTGATGATGGTGTGGGGTTTGATGTAAAAGAAGAAAAGGTAGGTAGTTATGGATTGCAAAATATTCGGGAACGTGTTCAAGGAATGGGAGGAACTTGTCGTATTGTCAGTTTTAAAGGACAAGGTACCAGTATCGAAATAAAAGTGCCGATTCTAAAGGAGGAACATGATGATTAAAGTACTATTAGTAGATGATCATGAGATGGTACGTTTAGGTGTGTCATCTTATTTATCAATTCAATCGGATATTGAAGTAGTTGGTGAGGCTGAAAATGGATTGATGGGATATGAACAGGCACTAGAGAAAAGACCGGATGTTATTTTGATGGATCTGGTCATGGAGGTTATGGATGGTATTGAATCTACAAAAAAAATACTGTCTGAGTGGCCTGAAGCTAAAGTTATCATTGTAACGAGTTTTATAGATGATGAAAAAGTTTATCCAGCAATTGAAGCAGGAGCAGCAGGGTACTTATTAAAAACATCATCGGCTAAAGATATCGCTAATGCCATACGCTCAGCATATAATGGAGAAAAAGTGTTAGAACCTGAAGTGACCAGTAAAATGATGGAGCGTTTATCTAAGCCTAAAGTACATGATTTGCATGAAGATTTAACTAATCGTGAAAAAGAGATTTTGTTACTAATTTCTGAAGGAAAGAGTAATCAAGAAATAGCTGATGAATTATTTATCACGTTAAAAACTGTGAAAACCCATGTGTCAAATATTTTGTCTAAATTAGATGTAGATGACCGAACACAAGCAGCGATTTATGCGTTTAAGCATGGGATAGTAAAATAATTAATTAAACCTTTAAGGAGACAATTTACATGAGAAAGACATTTGCAGTTATTGGATTAGGACGTTTTGGCGGAAGTGTGTGTCGAGAGTTAGTTGAATCAAACCAAGAGGTATTAGCAATTGATAATTGCGAGGACCGTGTGAATGAATACATGAACATAGCGACGCATACTGTTTTAGCTAATGCACAAGATGAAGCAACGTTACGTTCATTAGGATTAAGAAACTTCGATCATGTGATTGTCACAATTGGTGAAGATATCCAAGCGAGCATTTTAGTAACATTAATGGCAAAAGAAATGGGTGTCCCACATATTACGGCTAAGGCACAAAATGAGTATCACGGTCGTGTATTGGAAAAAGTTGGGGCAGATTTAGTTGTCCATCCAGAACGTGATATGGGGTATCGTTTGGGTCATAAATTAACTTCAAAAAACATGATTGATTTTATTGAACTATCAGAGGATTATTCTTTAGTTGAGATTCGGGTGAGTTATAAACAATTTTTCAACAAAACAATTCAAGAAATTAACTTCAGAAAACATTATAATGTTACTATTGTGGCCATTAGACGTGGGAAAAACGATTTGATTGTGTCCCCTCCTGCTGAACAGGTAATTTTAGAAGGTGATGTTTTATTAGTTGTTGGTCATAATGATGATGTAGATTACCTAGATGCGAAAATGAAATAACAAATGAGCATGAAATTAAAAGGATTTTAATGGTTGTGTTACAATAAGTTCGACATCCGAATAGTTGGAGGAAGATAAAATGGAACTTATTGTAACAGATAGCGCCCACAAGTGGTTTGTGGAAGAACTAGGACTAGAATCTGGTAATTTTGTCCGTATTTTTGGAAAGTATGGTGGTAGTACGAATGTTCACGTTGGTTTTTCAACGGGTATTTCTCTTGTAGAACCTGAAGACGCTCGTACAACAACTGTTATTGACGGCATCACTTATTTTACAGAACAAGCAGATGATTGGTTTTTTACCGATTATACATTAACTGTTGATATAGATGATAAATTAAATGAACCAAGCTTTACATATCAATAAAAAACTGTAGAACGATTAATCGTTCTACAGTTTTTTATTTTTTAATTCGTTTAGGTAAAGCATTGAAATAAATCAATAAGGTTAGTGCAACACCAACTGATCCAAATGAAATACTAGGCCATACAAATTGTAAAATAGCCGTTAAAATACTAGGCAGTGTTGCAGAGTAAACGACGATTTTAAATACATCTTTGTACTTAAACCCAATTAATCTAAATTTAGTAAAGATATTGGCAAAGAAAGAAAGAATGACAATATCCATCAATAAATTAAAGAACACCATAAACCAAGTGACAAAGAACATGATACTAAACCACATTGAACGACTAGTATTGCTTGCAAAAAGTTGTTCAAGGACATTTTTACTTAAAATATTTGCTTGTGGCATTGAGTAAGGAATCGTCAATACATTATCTTCCATAATATCTGTTGTCGTTCCAACTCGAGGTAAAATCATGATGATTTCTTTTTTTAGTAATCCGACAACAAGGACATTACTTGCTGCGTCAGTTTCAATCTCTTCTTTGGTTCTTTTATCATTAGGGTCAAACGTAAAGATAAGTGAGTTTGTTTGATAGATAAACCCATCATTTTTTTTCTTTGTGACTAGCGTGTTATCCTCAATCGAAAATTCTGGAAGTTTCTGAATGATTTTTTTTCCATCATCTTGAATTGTTTTAGTAATTAATGTTGCTTGATAAATAACAGGTAACGAGAGTATGACAGCTAGTAATAACAAATATAAAAAAATATGAAATCCTTTTTTATTTCTACCTTCTAATAGCAAAGTAGGTTGCTTAAAACTCGCTTTTATTAAGTCAAATGTTCGCATAATAACTCCTTTGTAGTATAAATTGAATTACTACTCATTGTAACGCTTTTAGCAAATGAATACAAGAAACGAGAAATTGAAGGTTTCTGGGTTTTATTTTTTGCTTTTTGTATTGTTTCAGTGGTATATTGAAATTGTTCATAATTATCAAAAAAATTAGGGGGCATTATTATTATGACTTATACTTTACCAGATTTACCATATGCATACGATGCGTTGGAACCACATATTGATGAATTAACAATGAAATTACATCATGACAAACATCACAACACATATGTAACTAATTTAAATGCGGCAATTGAAAAGCATCCAGAATTAGGACAACAATCAATTGAAGAATTGATTACTAATTTAAATGACGTACCTGAAGATATCCGTATGGCTGTTAGAAACAATGGTGGCGGACACGCAAATCATGCATTCTTCTGGGAAATTATGGGACCTAATGGTGGTGGCGAACCTACTGGCGCTATTAAAGGAGCAATTGAAAGTGCTTTTGGTAACTACGATAATTTCAAAGATCAATTTTTAGCAGCGGCAACTGGTCGTTTTGGTTCAGGTTGGGCTTGGTTAGTTGATAATGATGGAAAATTAGAAATTATGTCAACTCCAAATCAAGATTCTCCATTAACAGAAGGAAAAACTCCTTTATTAGGTATTGATGTTTGGGAACATGCTTATTATAAAAAATATAGCAATGTTCGTCCTGACTACGTGAAAGCATTCTTTAATGTTATTAACTGGGATGAAGTAAACAACCGTTATAAAGCAGTTCAAAAATAAGTTTTTTAAGGAGAGCGAGTGTGCTTTCCTTTTTTTTTATAAAAATTCTTATGCATACTTAAAAAGTTAAACATATGAGCGAAAAGAATATGGTATAATGAACCAAATAAAAGGGAGGGCAGTTAATATGCTAGAAATATCAAAAGAATCGATTTTAAGTGCACTAACAGTTGAAGCAAATAAAATTAAACACTTATTAACGAACCAAAGAAATCATCAATGCATAGCCCAATGTAAAGCCTTTGAAGAAGTTGTTGATACACAAATGTTTGGCTTTTCAAAACAAGTTGAATTTGCTCAATCCATTGGTTTGATTAATAGGCAAGAAGGCCTTGATATGATTATTGAGTTAGAGAAAGAGTTAAATAAAGTATATAACATGGTGTATCAGGAAGAAAAGGATGCTGGTAGTTAAAATGGATGTGGGGGTTATTTAATCGGTGCATAGGAAGATAGAGAAAACGTATTTTTTGGACTATTTCATTTTAGTACCTTATTTAATTTTATCAATAGTTGGTATTTTAATGGTTTATAGTGCAAGTTCTGTTAATTCTCAAGGATTGGCTTTAGAAGCGATAAAACAAGGTGGCTTTTTTATAGTTGGATTATTAGCCATTTTGTTTACTTATAAAATGAAAACAAAGGTATTTCAAAATAAACAGTTTATTATGACTGCAATTCTTACTATTGGTGCCTTACTTGTGTTAACTAAATTTACTAGTTTAGGAGTTAGTGGTGGTGGTGCAGACGGATGGTTACAAATTGGTCCTGTACGTCTTCAACCCGTAGAGTTTCTAAAAATCATTATTATTTGGTATTTAGCTTATATTCTATCGCGACGGCAAGATATGATACTGGGGCATTTTAAAGATGCTATATTTAAACCAATGATTTTAATTGGAAGTTTAATCGTGTTAGTCTTAATCCAGCCTGATACTGGTGGGGCGGCTATTTTAATTTTAATTGCATTAGTTATGGTGTTGGCAAGTGGTATCCCGTATCTCTATACTTTAGTGGTCGTTGGAGGTGGCGTTGTTGTTTCAACACTAGTGATTCAGTTTATTTCTTTATTGGGTAGTTCTTTATTTCCACAGAGAATGATGTATGTATATAAACGGTTTAAAACATTTACTAATCCGTTTGCCGATCCACTTGGTGATGGTCATCAAATGATTAATTCTTATTTTGCATTAAGCAATGGTGGATGGTTTGGACTAGGTCTTGGTAAGAGTATTCAAAAAAAGGGTTTTTTAACAAATGCTCAAACCGATTTTATGTTTTCGATTGTTGTAGAAGAATTAGGGCTATTTATTTCACTAATTTTATTAATGTTATTATTTTTTTTAATTTTACGAATTATGACGATAGGCATTCGTTCAACTGATAATTTTAATTCATTGATGTGTATTGGTATAGCAGGTATGATGTTGATACAAGTATTTGTTAATCTTGGAGGTATTACGGGAATCATTCCTTTAACTGGTGTGACATTTCCATTTCTGAGTCAAGGAGGATCTAGTTTAGTAACTTTATCTATTGGTGTAGGATTTGCACTAAACATTAGTGCAGATGAAAAACGTAAAAAATTTGATAATGGCAAGTATAGTGAATCTCAGTTATTATTGATGTTCAATTAGTAATAAAAATGTGGGGGATGTAATATGAAGAAAGTATTAGTAGCTAACCGTGGAGAAATAGCTATCAGAGTATTTCGAGCGTGTACAGAGCTAAATTTACAAACAGTGGCGGTTTATGCAACAGAGGATGATCGTTCCATTCACCGTTTTAAGGCAGATGAAGCCTATTTAGTTGGGAAAGGGAAAAAACCAATTGACGCTTATTTAGATATTGAAGATATCATTCGTATCGCAAAAGAATGTGGTGCTGATGCCATCCATCCGGGATATGGCTTTTTATCTGAAAATATTCATTTTGCAAGACGTTGTGAAGAAGAAGGTATCAAATTTATTGGGCCAAGCTTACATCATTTAGATATTTTTGGAGATAAAATTAAAGCAAAATTAGCAGCTCAAGAAGCAGGAATTTCATCTATCCCTGGAACTGATGGACCTGTAAGTGGCGTAGATGATGTTGTCGCATTTGGGGAAGAATTTGGATACCCAATTATGATTAAAGCCGCTTTAGGTGGAGGCGGACGCGGTATGCGTGTTGCACACAATAAAGCCGAAGCACTTGATGGATATGAACGGGCTAAAAGTGAAGCTAAAGCGGCATTTGGTAGTGAAGAAATTTATGTTGAAAAATACATTGTGAATCCAAAACATATTGAAGTACAGATTTTAGGGGATGAACATGGCAATGTTATCCATCTTTTTGAACGTGACTGCTCTGTTCAACGACGTCATCAAAAAGTAGTTGAAGTTGCACCTTGTGTGTCAATGTCACCAGAAAAACGGGAAGAAATATGTCAAGCCGCTGTAAAATTAATGGCTCATGTTGGATATATAAATGCAGGGACAGTTGAGTTTTTAGTTGATAAAGACAGTTTCTATTTCATTGAAGTGAACCCACGTGTCCAAGTAGAGCACACTATTACTGAGCTAATTACAGACGTTGATATTGTGACTAGTCAATTACAAATTGCAATGGGTAAAGATTTACATAAAGATATTGGCTTACCTAAACAAGATGGGATTCATATTCATGGATATGCGATCCAATGTCGTATTACAACAGAAGATCCCTTGAATAACTTTTTACCTGATATTGGTAAAATTGATACATACCGTTCTCCAGGTGGATATGGTATTCGTTTAGATGTAGGAAACGCGTTTGCTGGTGCGATGGTTACACCATTCTTTGATTCATTATTGGTTAAAGTATGTACACATGGTATTACATTTGAACAAACTGTCCAAAAAATGTTACGTGCATTAAAAGAATTTAGAATTCGCGGCGTAAAAACAAATATTCCGTTTCTTTATAATGTATTGTCTCATCCTTTATTTGTGAGCGGTGAAGCAACAACAACATTTATTGATACAACAGACGAATTATTTAATTTCCCTAAAATGCGAGACCGTGGAAATAAAACAATGAAATATATTGGAGAAGTCACAGTGAATGGTTTCCCTGGAATTGGAAAACATGAGAAAAAATACCATTCTTCTCCTAGAATTCCTGAAATTATTACAACAACAGAAAAACGAATTGAAACACCAAAAATGATTTTGGATGCTAAAGGACCGGATGCTGTTGTTGATTGGGTTAAGAATCAATCATCTGTTTTAGTAACAGATACAACGTTTAGAGATGCACATCAAAGTTTACTTGCAACTCGCGTTAGAACAACTGATTTAAAACATATTGCGAAAGAAACAAGTGAGCTTGTACCAGAATTATTCTCACTTGAAATGTGGGGTGGTGCGACGTTTGACGTGGCATATCGTTTCTTAAATGAAGACCCATGGATTAGACTGAAAAAATTGCGTAAATTAATGCCACATACATTGTTCCAAATGTTGTTTAGAGGTTCTAATGCTGTTGGATATCAAAACTATCCTGATAATGTCATTAAAGAATTTATTACGGTAGCCGCTAGAGAAGGTATTGATGTTTTCCGTATTTTTGATAGTTTAAACTGGCTTCCTCAAATGGAAAAAAGTATTCAATATGTTAGAGATGTTGATAAAATTGCAGAAGCAGCTATTTGTTATACTGGGGATGTTCTTGATCCAAGTCGTCCAAAATATAATATGGCTTATTACAAACAAATGGCCCGTGATTTAGAAAATATGGGTGCTCATATTATTGCGATTAAAGACATGGCTGGTTTATTACAACCACAAGCAGCTTATCATTTGATTTCAGAATTAAAAGCAACAGTTGATGTGCCAATTCATTTACATACTCATGATACAGCCGGTAATGGAATTATTACTTATTCTGCTGCTGCTAAAGCTGGAGTGGATATTGTTGATGTGGCAATGAGTGCCATGAGTGGCTCAACAAGTCAACCAAGTATGAGTAGTTTATATTACGCACTAGAAAATGGCGATCGTGATTTAGATGTTAATATTGAGTCTGTTCAAACAATCAATCATTATTGGGAAGATGTTCGTGCTTTCTATACGCCATTTGGTAATGGCATTAATGCTCCTCAAACAGAAGTTTATCAACATGAAATGCCAGGTGGACAATATTCTAACTTACAACAACAAGCCAAAGCAGTTGGTCTTGGTGAGCGTTGGGATGATATTAAAAAAATGTATGAACGCGTTAATTATTTGTTTGGTGATATTGTTAAAGTTACCCCATCTTCAAAAGTTGTAGGGGATATGGCACTATTTATGGTTCAAAATAATTTAACTGAAGAAGATATAGAGGAAAGAGGCAGTGAGCTAAACTTCCCAGAGTCAGTGATTAGTTTCTTCCAAGGAGATTTAGGACAACCAACTGGAGGATTTCCTAAGAAATTAAAAGAAACTATTTTAAATGGCCGTCCATCTATTGAAGTAAGACCTGGTAGTTTAGCTGAACCAGTAGATTTTGATCAAGTGAAAGAAGAACTAGCTGGAAAAATTGACCGTGAACCGACAGATAAAGAAGTAATCAGCTATATCATGTATCCACAAGTATTTCTAGATTATATGACAATGTATAATACTTATGGCGATGTGGAATTACTTGATACACCAACTTTCTTCCAAGGAATGCGTGTGGGAGAAACAGTTGAAGTGCGTATTGAAAAAGGAAAAACATTGATTATCACATTAGATGAAATCGGTGAGCCTAACCTTGAAGGAAATCGCGTCTTATTCTTTAATTTAAACGGTCAACGTCGTGAAATTGTGATTAAAGATAGCAATATCAAATCAACTATTATGGCAAAAGAAAAGGCTGAACCAACAAATGATGCACACGTTGCAGCAACAATGCCCGGATCTGTCTTAAAAGTGTTAGTAGCACCGGGTGATTCATTGCAAAAAGGTGATCCAATTATGATTACAGAAGCGATGAAAATGGAAACAACCATTTATGCTAAACGCAATGGTATTGTGAAGCGTGTTCTAGTTGCAGACGAAGACGCCATTCAAGCGGGAGATTTATTAGTTGAATTAACGATTTAATGTAGAGAGTAGGAGGTGACAAGGTGCGTCGTGTAGGAGAATTTATAGTAGTATTTGTAATTGTGCTAACATTTTTTTATATGAAACCAGTCGTCTTGTCACAAAAATCTCCTAAGCCTGTAGATGAGTTAGTGGTTAATGAAGTTAAACCTCAAATAAAATCGACACAACATAACAAATTAAATGCAACAGGGATGGCAACTATTATTGGTTTGTCAGAAAAAGAACTGAAAGAAAAAATGCCAAACCCTAAAAATGAATGGGTAGTTGGGAGTGATAGAAAGTGGTTGGTTTATGGCGATAATGCGACCGATTATTATCAAGTTGAACTGACAAAAGGTACAGTATCAAGCGCGTTTGTTTTAGGAACACAAGTTGATATTGCTCCATTTAATTTAGAAATGACACTAGGTGATATTTCTGAAATCACAACAATCTATCCCGCTTTTGAATTTGACTATAAGGACAAAAAATATAAAATTGAACTGACAGAAGATGATATGAATTATCGTCCATTGATTTCATTTGATAATGGCACGTATGCTTTGCTTCATTTTAACTATGATACAGGTAAATTATTAGGTGTGAGATACGTTAGTAAAAGCACGTTAGTGGATATGATTCCTTATCAGTTTAGTGAGGAAACAACCAATCCGCCTGTTGAGCTGACAGATGATGAGTGGGAAATGGTCAATCAAGCTAATACAGAACAATTATTGACTATTTTAAATATTGTACGCCAACGAATTAATCGTAAACCTTATAAACTTGATACAGAACTTGTACTTGAAAGTAAAAAAGCGTTAGCTGAATTCAATAAAGATCCTAAGTTAGTGATAAAAAAAGATGACCGATTGGAACAATGGCAAGAAAAAGTTGAATCAAGTAATCCAAGTGATAGTTTCCTTTTAGTTAATGAAGAGATGGAGTGTTTGTTAAAATTAGGGAAACCAGTAGATAAAAATACACATGGTTTATTTGTGCAAAGCATGGGAGATGTCCCGTTTATTGTCACCAATTGGTTTGTCAATCGTTTTGATCAACGTGAAATTAAAGATTCAAAAGATGAGTATATTGGCATAGCCTATAATAAAAATCAAGTGTTAGTTTTATTTAATCAAAAGGCAGCTAATGCATCATTAACCACTGAAAGTAGCGATAAGAGATGATTTATAATGATGAATTATTTGATTTAGAAGATAAAGCCAGTCAAGTAGCAAGAGACGTACTTAGTAGTCAGACTGTTCAAGATTATATAGCGTCATATAAAAGCATGGCTGAGAGTAAAGATGTGTCAGATCTAATGGAAGAATTTCTAGCTAAAAAAGAGGCATTTGAAAAAATTGAACCTTATGGTAAATATGCACCAGACTTTAAAGAGACAAGACGAGCCTTAAGACGAGCCAAACGCTCACTAGATGTGAATGATTTAGTTGCAACGTTCAAAGTAAATGAAACAAATGTTCAAAATGTGTTAGACTATATTAGTCTAGATATCGCACAAGCAATATCAGACACGATAAAGGTTGATGCAGGAAATCCCTTTTTTGAATTTGCTAAAAAAGGTTGTGGAGGGACATGTCATGTTAACAAATGAGTTAGAATTAACACCCAGACGTGGATTAGTCGTTTGGGTTTATAGTTTAAAACAATTAAGAAATCTAAAACGATTTGGCTATGTTTATTATGTATCAAAAAAAATGAAATATGTGGTTTTATATGTAGATGAAGAGTCTGTTGAAGAAACAATTGAAAAATTAAATAAACAGTTTTTTGTTAGAAGTGTAGAGCAATCATTTAGACCAGATATTAATATGAATTTTACTAATAGATTAGGAAATCAAGATTGTCATGATGAACCGTTAGATTTTGAAGAGCAAAAAACAGAAATTCGCTTAGCAGAATTTGATGATTAAAGTATTTGTCTGACATAAGACAAATACTTTTTTTATCGCCAATTTTATATAGAGAGGAAGAAATATCATGCGAGTGATTGCAGGTGAATTTAAGGGAAGAAAATTACAATCATTAAAAGGGGATAATACTAGGCCCACATCTGATAAAATAAAAGGATCAATTTTCAACATGATTGGGCCTTATTTTGATGGTGGTGTGTGTTTAGATTTATATAGTGGTAGTGGTAACCTAGCAGTAGAAAGTGTTTCACGCGGTATGGACAAAGCGTATTGTTTTGATGTTTTTTTTCCCGCTGTAAAAGTTATAGAAGAAAACGTAGCAATGACAAAACAACCAGATTCTTTTGTTGTAAAAAAATTAGATGCATCTAAAGCACTTCATTTTTTATCTGAACAAGGCGTGCTGTGTGACTATGTATTTTTAGACCCACCTTATGCTAAAGAAGAGTTAGAAAAAAATATGATGGATTTACAATCATTAAATTTATTAAAAAAACACGCAAAAATCATTTGTGAGATGGATAAACATGTTATATTACCAGATATAATTGACCAATTAGTTTTACAAAAAGAACAACAATATGGCATGACGAAAGTCAGGATTTATCAATTAAAGGAGGTTTGAAATGAATAAAAAGCGAGTGGCATTATTTCCGGGAAGTTTTGATCCGGTAACGAAGGGACATCTTAATACCATTCAAAAAGCGAGTAAATTATTTGATGAAGTAGTGGTAGGAGTGTTTACAAATACAACAAAAAGAAATCTTTTTACAGCGATAGAAAGAAAACAGTTTATAGAAGACGAGATTCATTCGTTAGCAAACGTATCTGTTCGTGTTTGCGACAATGATTTAACTATTAGAATAGCCAATGAGCTAGGAGCAGATTATTTAGTTCGTGGTATTCGTAATCAACTCGATTATGAGTATGAAAAAAGTATCGCTGTGTTAAATAAACATTTATCTTCTAACATTGAGACAATTTTCTTACTTTCTGATGAGCAGTATAATCATATTAGCTCAAGTATGGTGAAAGAAATTGCAAAATTTAAAGGGGATGTGTCAGACTTTGTTCCGGAAACAGTGAATGAAGAATTACAGTTAAAATTTAAATAAGAAGGTTAGAGTCATGAAAAAAGAGCATTTAAAAAACAAATCATTTTATCTTAAACTTATTGTTTTATTAATAGGTATTGTTGTTTTAGTTTATCCCCTCCCTTATTATATTGAGTCTCCAGGTAGTGCTGATAAGCTAAATGATATCATCACGGTAGATGGTAAAAAAGATACAGAGAAAGGCTCATTCATGATGACCACCGTTCAAGTTCAAAATGCCAATGTCCTGACTATTTTACTAAGTCAATTTAATAAAAATTCTGAACTGGTTCCTAAGCAAGATATTTTGGGTGACTCTGATTCAAGAGAATATAACCGAATTCAAACATATAATATGGAAAATTCGAAAAACGAAGCGATTCAAATCGCACTTGAGTTAGCTGATATACCGTATAAACGTGTATATAAAGGGATTTATGTATTATCTGTGGCTGATTATTCAAGTTTTTATCAGAAACTTGAAGTGGGAGATTTGATCCAAAAACTAGATAATCGTACAGTTTTACAATCAGATGAATTTATTCAATCATTGCAAAAATTATCAGTAGATGACTCAGTTAATATTGGGTTTGAAAGAGATGGAAAAGAAGGAAGTGCTAAAGGTAAAGTTATTAAATTACCTAAACTAGACCGTCCAGGCATTGGGGTAACAGTTGTTGATCAAACAACTATTGATACAGATAAAAAGATTGAATTTAATACAAAAGGTGTCAGTGGACCTTCAGCAGGCTTGATGTTTAGTTTAGAATTATATAGTATGTTAAGTCATAAAGATTTAAAACAAGGACGAAATATTGCAGGAACAGGTACCATCAATGATAAAGGAGAAGTAGGCGACATTGGTGGAATTGAGAAAAAAGTGGTGGCGGCAGAAAAAGCTGGAGCAACTATCTTTTTTGCTCCTAATAATAAAACTGATGGGAAAACAAATTATGAAGTAGCAAAAGAATCAGCTAAAAAAAATAAGCTAAGTTTAACCATTGTTCCAGTTAAAACTATTCAAGATGCTATCGGCTATTTAGAAAAACACACGACTTAAAAAAGTTGTGTGTTTTTTTCGTATCTTATCTTTGAAAGGAGAAAAGATATGGATATCATAGAAAAATTAAAAGAAAAGCACTATATAGTCATAGGAGGAATCTTTGGGCTAATAGTCTTTATCATGCTGCTTTATAACGTATTCAAACCTAAGCCAGATTTAGTGATGGAGACAACACAGAATTCGACTACATACTCAACGGTGTCATCAAGTGAACAGATGAGTGATGAGATGTATGTGGATATTAAAGGAGCTGTTGTAAAGCCAGGTATTTACAAAGTCAATGCAACAATGCGTGTATTGACAGTCGTCGAGATGGCAGGTGGATTTTTACCTGAGGCAGATGATCGACAAGTAAATTTATCCGAACGAGTGAGTGACCAAATGGTAATTTATATACCCAAAGAAGGAGAAGAACTAGCTGAGGTGACTCCTTCTAAAAATGCGTCATCAAAAGATGAAACAACAAATACTCTAGTTAATTTGAATACAGCAACGATTGAGGAATTAAAAACATTAAATGGTGTTGGTGAGAAAAAAGCTGAAAATATTTTGCGTTATCGTGAAGAAAAAGGCTCTTTTAAATCAATTGAGGAGTTAAAAGAAGTGGATGGAATAGGAGAAAAAACCTTTGAACAATTAAAATCATCCATTACTGTCTAATTTTCCTCTTTACTTTTAGAACATATGTTCGTATAATTATTTTAAGAAATGAGAGTTAATAGAAAAGTGAGATGAAATGATATGGCTAATGAACCAATTGAGTTAAATCATCATTATCATGATCGAGGGATAAAAAAATATTTAGGTTTTTATCTATCCGAACACACAAGAGAATTACATCATATGGATGAGAAGCATTCAACCTATCATGTTGGTAAACCAATGATGGATTTTGATGAGATTCTTTCAGTCATTAATGAATCGATTTTAAAACAAGTTCCTGTTCGCATTCAACCAAATATTGCAAATAGTGATAATGGTAGTTTTTCAAATGAATTAGTTGGAAAAATACAAGGTTATACAGAGACGACAATTTATATTGATGAATTGCCAATAGAACTATCGTTAATTCGACACATTGAATTAGCATCTGAAATGAAATGGTACCAAGGGTTAGACTAGAGCCGATGAGTTATAATAATAATCAATTTTTTGATTACACAAAAGAGAAGCAAGATGATATTTTATGCGTTGATATGAAAAGTTTTTATGCCTCTGTTGAATGTGTGGCAAGAGGGCTAGACCCTTTAAATACTTTACTTGTAGTGATGAGTGGAGCTGACTCACCTGGAGGATTAGCATTAGCTGCTTCTCCAAGGGCAAAAAAAGAATTAGGGATTAGCAATGTATCGAGACGTTTTGAAATACCCCATCATCCAGATTTATTGATTGTGCCACCCAGAATGAATTTATACATTGAAAAAAATATAAAGATAAACGAATTGTTTAAAGAATATGTCGCTGATGAGGATATTTTAGTGTATTCAATTGATGAAACATTTGTCAGAATTAGTGCCTCGAAAAAACTTTTTCGTATGGGAGCGTATGAGTTTGCTCAACAGTTAAAACGAGATATTTATCACGAGATGGGATTGTATTGCACGATTGGTATTGGTGATAATATGTTGCTTAGTAAGCTAGCGCTAGATAATGAGGCCAAAAATAATCCTGACATGATTGCAGAATGGCGTTATCAAGATGTTTCTAAAACAGTGTGGCGTATACCAAAGCTAACAGATTTTTGGGGTATCAATAAAGCGATGGAGAAAAGATTGAATCAATTAGGTATTTATAGTATTTATGATTTAGCACATTATGATTTTTTTCATATTAGACATCCTTTAGGACTAATTGGGCAACAATTAGTGGCACACGCTTGGGGGATTGATCGAGCGAATATCAATGAAACTTATAAACCAGTATCTAAAAGTATTGGCAATAGTCAAATTTTAAAAAAAGATTATACCAAAATCAATGAGATAAAGATCGTTATCCGAGAAGTAGCAGAACAAGTCGCAACAAGGCTACGTGCAAAGTCGTTTCAAACCGAATGTGTGGCTTTATCCATTGGTTATTCAAAATACAGTGAAAGTACAGGATTTAGACGACAAATCAAAATTGATGCGACGGATTCATCAAAAGAGTTAGTAATGCATTGTTTACAACTATTTGATACTCATTATAATGGTGAAGCTGTTCGTAGTGCTGCAGTTAGTTATTCAAAACTAGTGGGAAATCAAGCAATTCAACTTAATCTATTTGAAGAAGCAAGCACAACACTTAATGACCGATTACTAGATCAGACGATTGATGTGATTCGCAAACGATTTGGTTTTGACGCAATTGTTCATGCGTCGAGTTTATTGGAAGGCGCCACAGCGATTGAACGGAGTCACTTAGTAGGAGGTCATGCTGGGGGAATGGACGGACTAACATAAATAAACTGGTTAAATCAAGTAAAATCCATTACAATAAACTTAATTCATAGAAAAAGAGGTCAGAAAATGAGCAGAGAAAGAATTCCATGGGATCAATATTTTATGGCCCAAAGTATGCTATTATCTTTAAGAAGTACATGTACTAGATTATCCGTTGGGGCAACGATTGTGAGAGATAGACGAATTATTGCAGGTGGATATAATGGTTCTGTTACAGGAGATGTGCATTGTATTGATGAAGGATGCTATTTAGTTGATGGCCATTGCGTGCGCACGATTCATGCAGAAATGAATGCTATTTTACAATGTGCTAAATTTGGTGTTGAAACAGATGGTGCAGAAATATATGTGACACATTTTCCTTGTCTTCAATGCACTAAAATGATTTTGCAAGCAGGCATTAAAAAGATTCACTATTTAAAAGATTATCGAAATGATGATTATGCCATTAAACTGATTGAGCAAGCTGGTGCAACGATTCACCAAGTCACTCTATCACAAGAGTATTTTGACACATTAGCTTTTGGAACAGACAATGAATAAGAAAAATACTTCTATCAAGGGGTATTTTTTTTATCCCGTTATATTTTATATGCTATGGTTATTGTATTTATTAAAGCCACTATGGGGCATAGCTGTGTTCTTTTTAGTGATAGGATTTCGGATAAGTTTTTCAAAAAATAAACGACTCATAACGATTTGTTTAGTATTTTTTTTACTAGCAAATGGTTATTTTTTTGTGACCCAACCTTTAAGAGAAAACACATTAAATAGTGACACTAAACAAACGTGGATACTATTACCAGATGCTATACAAGTTGATGGAGATTTTGTTAAAGCTAAGGCTAAAAATCATCATCGAACATATTTACTTCAGTACAATTTAAAAACAAAAGAGGAAAAAGATCGTTTGCTAGATGTAAAAAATCCTCTGATTGTAACGAGTTATCAAGAAAGAGTCAAAACTCAAACAAGACGAAACTTAAATGGGTTTGATTACGCAGATTATTTGAAGAATAAGCAAGTTCTAGGAGTCTATAAACTGACAGAAGTGGAAAAGGTATCCGAAAAAAAATTAACCATTAAACACCCAATTGAGATGGTATCTTCTTTTCGAACAAGGTTATTTAAAAAAATAAATCAAACATTTGGGCCCTATACATCTTTTTATATGTCTAGCTTAATACTTGGTATAAATGATGGTGATAACCGAGAAGTGTGGAATAAACTAAGTTTAGCGCACCTTTTTGCATTATCAGGGTTACATGTGACATTTTTTATAACCATGATTCAATCGCTTTTATTACGAATTGGTTTGACAAAAGAAAAGGTATCAATTATTGAAGTAGTATTTTTATGTGTTTTCATTGGCTTAACGGGATATAGTATTGGAGTAGTTCGTGCAAGCCTGCAACATATCATTAAAAAAGCAAATGGTCGCAATCATTGGAAACTTAGCCCGTTAGATTGTTGGAGTCTGACATTGATTAGTCATAGTTTATTTGTTCCAACTTTATTATTTAATATTGGTGGTCAACTCAGTTATTACCTAAGTTTCTTAATTTTGTTTATTCAACCAATTTTGAAGGACAAAAAAGCATCTAACCAATTCATTTTATTTCAGTTACTTTTAACTTTTTTCTCGATTCCATTATTAAGTTATTATTTTTACGAGTTTAATGTATTGTCTAGTGTCTTTAGTTTGCTGTTCACGCCGATTTTATTTCAATGTTTGTTACCAATATTGTGTTTGGCACTGTTGTTTTCTATGACATTACCAACTATTTTGATTAACTTATTGGAACAGATTATCTCAAGCATTCATTTACTTGCGGAATGGTGTGAAAAAGTAACGTTTTTCCAGTTGACTACAGGCACGTTTCCTATTTATATATTGTTAGCTATCATCACTGCACAATTGTATTGTTTAATGTATTGGGAAAGTCATCCTAAATTTTCTAAATCTCGTGTATTATTTTTATTTGTTAGTCCTTGTCTGTGTTTTAGTTTTAAATATTTAAATCCAATGGGAATGATTGCCTTTGTTGATGTTGGCCAAGGTGATGCTATGTTTATTCAGTTGCCTTTTCATAGAGGAAATTATGTGATAGATACGGGAGGAAGTTTGTCTTTCCCACAAGAAGAATGGAAACAAAAAAGAAACGCAAAACGACAAGCAGACTATACCTTGATTCCATTTCTTAAGAGTAAGGGCGTATCAAAGTTAGATGGTGTTTTTATCACACATGCCCATGAAGATCATTTTGGTGACATAGATCGTTTAGCTAAAGAGATAGACATTAAACAATTAATAATGACGCTAGGAACACATGAACAAGAAAATGTCAGACGAAAAATAGAGGGCACACAGATAGAAAAGATTAACAAAGTAACATCAGCAACCAATATACAATTTCCAGGAATCGATATGAAGATACTCTTTCCTGATACTATGGGTGATGGGCAAAATAATGATTCAATGGTGTTAAAACTCAGTATTCATGAAAAAACATTTTTACTGATGGGGGATTTGGAAAAAGAGGGAGAACAAGTATTATTAACTAAATATTCGGAAAGTGATTTAGCAGCAGATTGCGTTAAAATAGGCCATCATGGGAGTAAAACATCAAGTCAATTACAATTCATTAACGCAGTAAATCCTGAAGAAGCAGTTATTTCAGTAGGAGAAGCGAATCGATTTCGACATCCATCACCTGAAACACTCGATACACTTAATCAAGAAAATATTCAGATTTTTAGAACGGATGAACAGGGCATGATTTATCAAAAATGGCTACCACTAAAAAAAGACATGTTAAAAATACGGTCAGTGAAATGAAAATCTGTTAAAATGAGTAGGAGAAGATGAAAAGGATGAGTGGGTAGAAGTGAGTTTTCAAACAGAACTAGCAAAAATAAAAGAGAAAAAATTTGATTCCGTTTATGTATTGCTTGGAAAAGAACGCTATTTAACGAAACAATTTAAAAAACAACTAGTTGCGTCTGGAATGAATGAAGAAGAACAATCTTTTAATTTGATGACATTCGATATGAAACAAGATTTACTAGACAATGTTATGATTGAGGCACAAACGATTCCTTTTTTTGGTGATAGGAAAATTATTTTCATTCAAGAGCCTTATTTTTTGACGGGTGAAAAAAAGAAAACAGATGTCGAACATAATTTAAACACATTACTTGAGTATCTAGATGAACCATCACCATCGACAATTTTAGTATTCCTAGCACCATATGATAAATTAGATGAGCGCAAAAAAATCGTGAAAAAATTAAAAAAAGAAGCGATAATGATTGATGTTTCAGACATGGATAATCGTTTGGCCCAAAAATATGTAGCTGACACGATTAAAGCAGAAGGGTACGAGATTAGTAAGGAAGCATTTGAAGAATTTATTTATTTAACTAATGCTAATCTAAGTCAGATGATGAATGAATTAGATAAACTGTTTTTAGCAGCAACTGATTCTAAAAAGATTTCAAAAGAGATGGTACATCAGTTGATACCAAGAACGCTAGAGCATAGTATTTTTGATTTATTGAAATACGTTTTATCTGGTCAAAAAGACAACGCATTGACATTATATAAAGAGTTGCTCCTTCAAGGTGAAGAGCCTATTAAAATTAATGCCATTTTAGTTAGTCAATTTAGATTATTAGTTCAAGTGAAGATTATGGCTGATAGACATTATCAACAAAGTAATATGATTGATGTCTTAAAGATTCATCCGTATCGTATTAAGTTATCATTACAGGAAGCAAAACGATTTGAGTTGAAGACACTGGGAGCGATTTTCGATTATCTAGTGGAGAATGATTATAAGATGAAGTCCGGATACATGGATGCTAATTTATTGTTTGAATTATTTTTGATGAAAGAATTTAAATAAAAAAACTTGATGACTGGAAATCAAAAGATTCAGTCAATCAAGTTTTTTTATTTAGCGATTTTTTTAGCTAAACGTGACTTTTCACGGTTTGCTTTATTTTGATGGATTAATCCTTTTGCACTAACCATATCAATTTCGCGTGTAGCAGCTACTAATAATTCTTGTTGGTTATCAGCATTTTCTTCTACAGCTTTTTCAAATTTTTTCATAGCAGTACGCATTTTGCTTAATTTTGCAGAGTTAGACTCGTTTGCAATTTGGCTAGTGCGAGCACGTTTGATAGCAGATTCAATATTTGGCATTTGTTTTCACCTCCGACATAGAGTTTACATTGATAAATCATATGTAATCAACATTCTCATTATACAGAAACCATAATCAGTTTGCAATAAATTAATTACAATGTTTCCTAATTTAAATCTAAAATAGTTACCCCAATCACATCTGGTCCAGTATGAACACCTAAGACGGGACTCACATCATCGAAGTAAACGTTGCTAGCAAGAGGTAATTTCTCTAAAATGTTTTTTTTGACTGTTTCAGCTTCTTCAATACACGTTCCATAAGCAATACCAATACGATAGTCTTTGCTTTCACCAGCAAATTCGACTAGTTGATCAATCATTTTTTGCAAGCTTTTTTTCCTGCCACGTGCTTTAGTGACCGTATAATAAATCCCTTCATTATTACATGAAATAACCGGGTTTAAATTCAAAGCTGTTCCTATAATGGAAGTAACTAATCCAATTCTTCCCCCTTTTTTTAGATATTCTAAGGTTGGAATACTAAAATAAACTCGTCCCTTTTTAGGTAAAAGTTCACCGATTTCTACAAGAGAATCAAAACTGTATTGCTTATCAATCAGCTCTTTTAGATAAGCTGCTTGAATTCCTCCACCAATACCAATACTTTTTGTGTCAATAATATGTGTGTGAATATCGTTGTGATCATCTAATAGTAATCTTAATGCGTTGTGAGTCCCACTTAATCCACTTGAAATGGTGACTGTTAAGATATGAGTATAACCTTCTTTTTTTATTTGATTAATAGTATCTTCAATGATTTCAAGTGAGGGAAGAGAGGTAGAGGGAATCTCTTCATCTAGTCGAGCATAGATTTCGTCTGCCGTAATGTCAATGTTATCAAGAAAGCTACCATTTGAGTAATTTACACTTAGAGGAACAACAAAAACACCATCTAGTTGAGTAATTTCTGTTGGTGTATCCATACCGGAATCTACTAATAATGCAATTTTTTCAGTCATGTTGTGTGTCAATCTCCTTCTCATCTATCTGTTTTAATGTTGAAGTTAGTGCACTTTCAGTAAAAAGTTTACTAATAATGGTGATACAAGCCCAACGTATAGGGGCAATATCTGTTTTTGGATTATTGAAGACGATAGTTTGTCCTTGAGTTGAAAAAGCATGCAATGATTCATGTAGGTACTCACAAAAAAGATTGTAGGCATCTTCTGAATTTGTATTTTCAGTTTGTAAATCAATGCTTCTTTGAATAGACGGAATATCAAAGACTTGTTTTAAAATCGTGATAACAATAATTCTTGCAAGGTGCTTTCTACTATATTTTTTTTTAATTGGTTTTGGAATTAACTTTAATTTAACGTAATTATTTACCATCGACGGTGTAAGTGGTTTAAATGGAATCCCATTTGCTGATAAAGGATGCAAATATTTCTCAACAATAGTAACTAGTTGATCCATGTAAACATCAATGTCAGGTAACTCATGCCATAAAGGTAAAGAAAAGTCTGTTAAATTTAGTTCGTTAGACTCTTTCAATATTAAAAACTCCTTTATCTAGTTTTTAAAACTATATCATAAAGTTTATGAAATGACAATAAAAAAAGTTTGGACAATTTGTCCAAACTTTAGTGAGCTGTTTTTGTTTTAGTATGAGTGTGGTAATGTGAATGGTGCTCTTTTGGTGTTATGGGTTTAAGCATTCGTAATCCATTTAAGATAACTAAAATGGTACTTCCTTCATGTCCAATTACACCTAAAGGTAAATTAATCGCTTGTAAAAAATTTGAGATAATAAGTAAGACAATAACAGAAATAGAGAAAATCATATTTTCTGTGACAATTTTTTTGAGTTTTAAAGATAGTTGATGACTCATTGCCAATTTATTCAAGTCATTTTGCATCAAGACAATATCAGCAACGTCAATTGCAATGTCTGTTCCTTGTCCCATTGCAACACCGATTGTTGCGTTAGCAAGGGCAGGAGCATCATTGATACCATCACCAATCATAGCATTTGTTCCAACTTCTTCTTTTTGCTCTTTAATAAAAATTGTTTTATCTTCTGGTAAACAATCTGCAATGACATGATCCACACCAACAATTTTTGCTACGGCATTAGCTGTTTGATGATGATCGCCTGTCAACATAGTCGTTGTGATACCCGCTTCGTTAAAGTAACGAACACACTCAATTGCCTCAGGTTTTGGAACGTCTAATAAGCCAAAGAACGCAACGACTTGATTATTTTTTGATAGATAAATAACAGTTTTTCCTTCTTTTTGTAGCTGTAAAGTTTGTTCCATTGTGTTTTCATCTAATTCGGAATCAGTGACAAAATCACTATTTCCAACTTTCCATAATGTATCTTGTTCTGTTGCTTGCATACCTGATCCCGCAATTTCTTCGACAACTAAAGAGTCATTAATTGTAACAAATGAATCTTGATAAAAACGGACAATCGCATTTGCTAAAGGGTGTGTTGAATTTTTTTCAATTGTAACTAAAGTAGAGACAGCATGGTCACATTGTGAGTCTATAAAAAATTCATCCGTGACAACGGGAATACCTTTAGTCAAAGTACCTGTTTTATCAAACGTAATAGCTTTTAAATCTGAGAGTGATTCTAAAAAGACGCCACCTTTAAAAAGAACCCCGTTTTTTGCCCCGTTAGAAATCGCAGCAAGTGTTGCTGGTGTTGCTGATGCAACCAAAGCACAAGGTGATGCAACAACAAGTAGCACCATTCCACGATAAAAACTTTCACTCCAACTCCAACCTAAAAAGAAGTAGGGAAGAAAAATCATCAAAGGTACAATAACTAAAATCGCTTTAACATAAACATTTTCAAATCGATCTAAAAAGCTTGCTGTTTTGGATGGTGTATTTTGAGCTTCGTCAACTAATTGAATAATTTTACTAAATAAAGTATCTTTTGCTTCTTTTGTTACAACCATTGAAATTGCATTACCAACGTTTATTGTTCCAGCGAAAAGTGAGTCATGATAAATTTTTTCAACAGGAATTGATTCTCCAGTAATGGCAGCTTCGTCAATTGATGAGTATTCACTAAGTAGTTCACCATCTATTGGGACACTAGCACCTTTAGGAACAAGAAGTTTATCACCAATTTTTAGTTCAGCTACAGGAACTTCTTTTGTTGTATTATCTGCCAATAATAAAAAGGCATTTTCTGGTTGAATCGCCATTAAATTTTCAATTTCTTTTTTACTTTTACTTGTTGTGTACTCTTCTAATGATCCACTTAATGAAAAAATAAATGTTAACATAATACCTTCAAAATAAAATTGAATTGTACATGCGCCGATAGCAGCTAGAGCCATTAATAAATCGACACTTAAATGTTTATTCTCAATTGTGTCTTCAATACCTTCTTTTGTCTGTGAAAATCCACCAATAATCATACCGACGATATAGATGATGGGAGCGAAGTTCATGTTATTTTTGTCTACAATAAACCCTAGTAACATAAGGACGCCACAGACGATTGTTGCAAGCATTTGTTTGTTTTCTTTAAGATAACTCATTTGTATTACCTCCTTATGAACCAAGTGTAACACAAAAAAAACTAGATTAGAATAGTTATAATCTATATGGGATTGATAGTCGTTATCAATGAGAATGATTATAAAAAAAGAAGCGGAAAATCGCTTCTTCAATGGTTTTATTTATTATAATGTTGTTAACCAGTAAATGAGAATGATGGTACCAAGAATGATTCTGTACCAACCGAATACTTTGAAATCGTGTTTTTTGATATAACCCATCAAAAATTTAATAGCTAAAATTGAGACAACAAACGAAACAATCGTTCCGATTGATAGTAAGATGATTTCAGGAGAACCGAATGAATTTCCTTTTAACAAGAATTTCAAAATTTTAACACCACTAGCACCAAACATAACAGGAATACCTAAAAAGAAAGTGAATTCAGCTGCTACATAACGTGAACAGCCAATAATCATTGCCCCAATAATAGTAGCACCTGAGCGAGATGTCCCAGGTATTAATGATAGAACTTGGAATAAACCAATAATAAAGGCTGTTTTATAAGTTAGTTGATTTAGAGTTGTTGTAGTTGGCTTCATCGTTTTATTGCGATTTTCGACAATGATGAACAAGACGCCGTAAAGAATTAACATCATTGCCACAGGAACGAATTTATGAAAATGTTCTTCTAGAAAATCATCAAATAAAATTCCTAAAACACCTGCTGGAATACACGCCACGACTACTTTAAACCATAACGACCAAGTCTCTCTTTTCTCGATACCTGATTTATTTCTAGCAAAAGGGTTTAATTTATTAAAATATAAAACCACAACAGCTAGGATGGCACCTAATTGAATGACAACATTAAACATTTCTTTAAAATCACTTGAAGCATCTAGTTTAATAAATTGATCCACTAGAATAAGATGACCTGTACTACTAATAGGTAGCCATTCTGTAATCCCTTCAACAATCCCTAAAAAGATTACTTTTAATATGTTATAAAAATCCATTATTAATTCCCCTTTTTTCCTTTTTATCACAATTAAGTATACATTATCTTTTTTTAAAACCAAATCTTTTTTTGGAAATTAAAAAGTACCTAAGATAAGTAGGTATCTATAGGTACTAATATAAATCTAATTAAAAAATGGATTTTCTTGTTTTTCTCGACCGATGCTTGTGACAGGTCCGTGTCCTGGATAAGCTTTTGTGTCATCGGGTAAGGTAAATAATTCTTTTTTAATTCCTGATAAAAGAGTTTGAGAATCACCAAAAGGTAAGTCAGTTCGTCCAACACTGCCTCTAAATAACGCGTCACCACAAACTATAAAGTCATCAAAGATGAAACTAACACTACCAGGTGAGTGTCCAGGAGTTGGAACAACTTTAAAGGTCATATCACCAATTGTATAGTTATCATAGTTTTTTAATTCAAACTCAGCTTCCCTAGCGGTTACATCAGCCATATCATCGTGACGACTTAAACCAGATAAGTTTAGTTGTGGATCAGTTAACCATGATTGCTCGATAGGACTGATGTAGACAGGGATATTATATCTATCTCTGATTTCGTCAACTGCACCAATATGATCATAGTGAGCATGAGTGATTAAAATAGCTTCAGGTTTAACATCTAAAGCATCAATTTCAGCTTCTATTTTTTTAGCTTCGTCACCCGGATCAACCACCAGTAACGATTTATCATTATAGATTAAGTAGCAATTTTCTTGAATGGTACCTGTTGGAATTTGTTTAATAGTTAACACATTCATTCCTCCTTTGAGTTTATATGTATTATAACGAAAAAAGATTGATTTCCAAAATATAAAGAATTTTGTGATACAAAGAAAAATATTGTAAACTAAGTGAGGACAGAAGAGGTGATATAATGGAAAATATAAAAAAACGATTTGAATCATTACAATTTATTCCATTTGTATTAGTTAATGGGATGAATTTATTTCCAATTTTTATTTTAGTACATGTGTTTTTGCAACATAATAGAGAATTTAGTTATTTGTTGCCATTATTATTTTTTTATTGTTTTAAGACAACCATTCTTTTTCTAATTAGGTTAAAAACACTCCCAATGAAGAAATTATTACCTGTTTCAATTGTCGTAGGGATTCTCGGTTGTGTATTTGGTTTATTTATCAATCAGTCAATTATATTTGGTTGGATAGCAGGAAGTTTGTTAGGAATATGTTCAGGATTGTTGTTTCCAAGTTATACCACAGTGATGTTTCATGAGCGTAGTTTAAATGAGTTTAAAGGGAGTAGTCAGTTATATTCTCTTGGATATGGACTAGTCTTTTCAGCCGCTTTATTTAAACTAATTGATGTATCAATGGTAGAAACGTTTTTATTTTTAGGATTAAATTTAATTCTGCTGTATAGTGTGATATCAACTTATCCTGATTATACGATTGATGAGACTATTCCATACCCCAATTATTCAACTATTGAAACACTCGTATTATTCTTTGTTGGCTTTTTCACGGTTTTCATTATTAAAGGAGACAAGAAATTAGGAGTTACGAATTTTTTAATTAGTTTAATGCTGATCATGCTTGTATTATTGGTCATTTACTTTGTTTACTACAAGAAAATAACAAGACAACGTCAATTCAGACCTTTGGAGAGTGCTTTAATGATATATAAGGGGATGCTAACGAATTTTATTTTAGTGTTTTGCACATTGTATCAAATGATTAATCATGGTAAATCATCGTTAATGATTGTGTATAGTCTATACTTAACGTCTATTATTATCTCTCCAATGATTGGCAAAAAAATTAAAAACAAGCAACACGTCATTGTTTATGGTTTAGTTATTAGTTTTTTACTACTTTCAACGCATCAATTATTTTATATCGGTGTGTTCACACTAAGTATCACAACTTCAATTTATAATCAACAATTAAACCAAGCTGTTTATCAGTATCTTGTATTGCCTCGTGATTTTAGATTGATTGCTAAGTACCGATTAGGAAATATCGGAAGTATCGTTCATCAATTAATTATGATGGCTGTGTTACTTATAGTGACGAATACGTCACACAAGGTATCATTGAATAATATTTTACATAGCTATAGTTTTAAAGAAATAGATACTAAAGCAATAGAAGTACTAGATGTGAGCAAGTACAGTATCTTGTTGATATTTATCGTGATACTCGTTTTCTTATATAGAGGACAAAAAAAAGAAGCAATCTTTTCTAAGTAAAAGATTAGCTTCTTTTTTTAAAAACTTGATAATTTTCCCAAAGGAGAACGCCTCCTGAGAGAAGATAATAACAAATAACAAACATCAAGGGATTAATATAGGGGATAAATGATTGGAACACTAGTATAATCCCACATAAAATAGCTATTCCTTGAATTATTCTAAATGTTATAAGCAGTTGTCTATGATTGATAAATTCTAATTCTGTTAGAATAATTTGGGGGATGTAATCCCAAATGAACCAAAAACCACAGATAACACATAGTACATTATTAGTAGCTGAAAAGTTAAAAATGATAAACAATCCAATGATGATACTGACTATTCCAGAAAAAAGGTAAAGAATGTGCCATTTTTCTTTGGGTTCTAATCGCGTATTAGTTGAGTAGTAATTGAAATTTAAAAAACCTTTCAAAATGGCAATTAGACCAATAATAATACTATATTGTTTGATTTGTGAGTCTAGATGGAAGACCATAATAAAACCAAAGATAACCATCAACCCACCCATTAAAAATGAATGCCATTCTATTTTCTTTGCATATCGTAAAAGTGTGCTGCTAAGCTGACTCATTTTTGACTCTCCTTTAATCTAATCGAACTTTTCTATTCTACCACGAAATGACGTGGCTGAGTAGATAAAAAAGATTAAAGAACGTGAGTTAAATCATTGTATCGTGTGACAGAAAAATCTTCAGCATTATCAGTTTCAATAATAGAAATACTAGTATTACCTAATAATTCACCTTCTCTAATTTTGCTTAAATCTAGGCCTTGAAAATGTTTCAATAGAGTTTGTAGTGTTAAACCATGAGAAACAACTAAGATAGTATCATTCGGGTGTTTTTGTGCATAGTCTCTAAATACATTTTTTGTTCGAGTTAATAAAGTATTAAAATCCTCTCCACCAAATTCACTTGGGTCATATAAATGAGGCCGATGTTTTAGATGCTCAAATTGAGTTTGTCCATCATAATTTTTTTCTAGTGTGCCATCCCATGAACCAAACTCCATTTCACGAATATTAGGTTCTATGACTTTTTCAGGGCTTGAAGGGTGAACTGAAAGAAATGCTTCAGCAGTATCTTGTGCTCGTTTTTGCGGTGAAATAATGACGCGATCAAACGAAACATCTTTCAAATATTCACCCGCTTTTTTAGCGGTTTTAATTCCCTCATCTAGTAAAGGTGAATCAACAAGACCTCCTTGAAAAATACCTGCTTGATTAAATTCTGTTTTTCCATGTCTCATACAGTAAAATGTCGTCATAAAGTAAAAATCCTCCCTTATCATATTAAGTTTAGTATACAATAAAATGAATAAGTAGTAAAAAAGAGGATAGTAATCAGTGAAAAAAGTTTGATTTTCTTATTTAGCTGTTATATACTAACAAAGGTGCTACAGTAAAAGTAGTATCAAATCCACATTTTCAGTTGATTTTTTGTGAGGTGCTTAATTACTTTAAGTCCACAAAGAAAGTGATGCTGTTAAGAGGGAAAAATAAAAACCACATTGGAGGAAACACAAAATGGCAGTAATCAGTATGAAACAGTTACTAGAAGCTGGTGTACACTTCGGTCACCAAACTCGTCGCTGGAACCCAAAAATGAAGAAATATATCTTCACAGAAAGAAATGGTATTTATATCATTGACTTACAAAAAACAGTTCGCTTAGTAGATGACGCTTATAACTACATGAGAAATGTCGCTGAAGAAGGCGGAATTGCTTTATTTGTAGGAACTAAAAAACAAGCTCAAGAAGCAATCAAAGACGAAGCAATTCGTTCAGGACAATACTATGTTAACCATCGTTGGTTGGGTGGAACATTAACTAACTGGGATACAATCCAAAAACGTATCGCTCGTTTGAAACAAATCACAACTATGGAAGAAGACGGTGTATTTGAAGTCTTACCTAAAAAAGAAGTTGCTGGTTTAATGAAAGAACGTGAAAGATTAGAAAAATTCTTAGGCGGTATCGCTGATATGCCAAGAATTCCTGATGTTATGTTTATTGTTGACCCACGTAAAGAACGTATTGCGGTTCAAGAAGCTCATAAATTAAATATTCCAATCGTAGCTATGGTTGATACTAACTGTGATCCAGATGAGATTGATGTTGTTATCCCATCTAACGATGATGCTATTCGTGCGGTTAAATTAATTTCTGGAAAAATGGCTGACGCATTCATTGAAGGTCGTCAAGGTGAAGATGAAATCGTAGAAGAAGTATTTACAGAAGAAGTTGTTTCTGAAGAAGCTCCTTCAATCGAAGAAATCGTTGAAGTTGTTGAAGGAAGTAACGCTGAATAATAAATAAATTGAAGCTGTCTAGGGCTGCTGGCAAAGGTGAACAAAGTAGCCAATGGTTTTGTCATTTGTCTTAGATAGCTTTTTCATTAGAATAAAAGATTAAACACTTGGGAGGAAACAATAAATGAGTAAAATTAGTGCTTCTATGGTAAAAGAATTACGTGAACGTACAGGTGTCGGTATGATGGATGCTAAACGTGCGTTAGTTGAAGTTGAAGGAAAAATGGAAGAAGCTATCGACTTATTAAGAGAAAAAGGAATGGCAAAAGCTGGTAAGAAAAATGACCGTATCGCTGCTGAAGGTTTAGCAAATGTATACGTTAATGGAAATACAGCTGCTATTGTTGAAGTAAACTCTGAAACAGACTTCGTTGCTAAAAATGAAAAATTCCAAGATTTAGTTAAAAATATTGCTAAATTGGTAGCTGAAAACAAACCGGCTAACATGGAAGAGGCTTTAAAAATCAAAACAGAAGCAGGAACAATTGAGTCTGACGTGATTGAAGCAACTCAAGTTATTGGAGAAAAAATTAGTTTCCGTCGTTTTGAAATTTTAGAAAAAGACGACAACGCTGCATTTGGTGGATACTTACATATGGGCGGACGTATTGCTGTATTAACAGTTTTAGAAGGAACTACTGACGAAGCTGTTGCTAAAGACGTTGCTATGCACGTTGCTGCAATTAACCCTCGCTATGTATCTAAAGATCAAGTATCTCAAGAAGAGTTAGATCACGAGAAAAAAGTATTAACTGAGCAAGCTTTAAATGAAGGTAAACCAGAAAATATCGTTGAAAAAATGGTTATTGGCCGTATGAATAAATTCTTAGCTGAAATTTGTTTAGTTGACCAACCATTTGTTAAAGATCCAGATATGACTGTTGAAAAATTTGTTGCATCTAAAGGTGGAACAGTGAAAGAATTCGTGCGTTTTGAAGTTGGAGAAGGTATGGAAAAACGCGAAGAAAACTTTGCTGACGAAGTTGCAAGTCAAATGGGTAAATAGTCAATCATCGGGGAACGCATTTATTGTAGTATAATATATGCGCTCCTTTTTTTTGAAAAATTTACTGAAAATAATTATTTTTAGTAAAACATAAGTATAAAATCGGAGGCATTAAAATGGTAGAACCTAAATATCGCAGAGTATTGCTAAAAGTCAGTGGAGAGGCATTGGCCGGAGAAAAAGGATTTGGAATTAACCCATCTGTTGTAAATGGTTTGGTTAAGGAAATCAAAGAAATTCACGCCTTAGGAGTAGAAGTGGCAATAGTTGTTGGTGGCGGAAACATTTGGCGCGGTAATATTGGTGCTGAGATGGGGATGGAACGTTCTCAAGCAGATTATATGGGAATGCTTGCAACTGTGATGAACGGTTTAGCGCTTCAAGACACGCTAGAAAATTTAGGTGTACCAACTCGTGTTCAAACATCTATCGAAATGAGACAAATTGCAGAACCTTATATCAGACGTCGTGCAATTCGTCATTTAGAAAAACGTCGTGTAGTTATTTTTGCTGGAGGAACGGGTAACCCTTACTTCACAACAGATACTACAGCAGCGCTTAGAGCAGTAGAAATAGGTGCAGATGTTATTTTAATGGCTAAAAATAATGTAGACGGTGTGTATTCTGCGGATCCTAAACTAGATATGAATGCTACAAAATTTGAAGAATTAACTCATATGGAGGTTATATCAAAAGGATTATCAGTAATGGATTCGACTGCAAGTAGTTTAAGTATGGATAATGATATACCATTAGTTGTCTTTAATATGAATGAACCGGGAAATATCAAACGAGTTTGTTTAGGTGAACAAATCGGAACAACTGTAAGGGGGAAATAAAAAATGAGTCAAGTGATTTTAAATGATGCAAAAGAGAAAATGAAGAAATCTGAGGAAAGTTTGAGACGCGAATTAGGCCAAATTAGAGCAGGACGAGCTAATGCTAGTTTGCTTGAACGCATCACTGTAGATTACTACGGTGCTCCAACACCACTTAATCAATTGTCTTCTATTACAATTCCAGAAGCACGCGTGTTAATGATTACACCGTTTGATAAATCAGCAATGGAAAACATTGAAAAAGCGTTATTAGCAAGTGATATCGGCATCTCACCAACAAACGATGGAACTGTTATTCGTTTAGTGATTCCTCAATTAACAGAAGAACGTCGTAAAGAAATTGCAAAAGAAGTAAGTAAACAAGGTGAAAATGCTAAGATTGCTATCCGTAATATCCGTCGAGACGCAATTGATGAATTAAAAAAATTAGAGAAAAATAAAGAAATTTCAGAAGATGAGTTACGTGGATTAGAAAAAGACGTTCAATCATTAACAGACTCAAGTGTTAAAAATATTGAAGCCATTGTTAGTGATAAAGAAAAAGAAATTTTAGACGTATAGCCCGTAAGAACAAGGTGCGAATAAATTCACACCTTGTTTTTTTATAAATTCTTTTAAAAAAAGTAGGATTATCCTTTTTTTTATAGGTTTTTCTAGTCCCATTTGCTACAATAAGATGAGTGCATGTTTATGCTCAAGTCTTTAGAGGGGGCTTTTTTTATGTTTAATTTATTTACAAAACAAGCGAAGGAAAAAATAGGAGAAGAAAATAAAATATCTTTTTCTAAGGATGGAGACATTCCAAGGCATATAGCAATTATTATGGATGGCAATGGGCGATGGGCCCAGGCTAGACATTTACCACGAATTGCCGGTCACAAAGAAGGCATGAATACTGTCAAAAAAATAACAACCTATGCCAGTAAGCTAGGCGTAAAAGTATTAACACTATATGCTTTTTCAACAGAAAACTGGAAACGACCGTCAAGTGAAGTAGAATTTTTGATGAAGTTACCCGTTGATTTTTTTGATGTGTTTGTACCAGAACTTGTCAAAGAGAATGTTAAGGTAACGGTTATGGGATACAAAGAGTATTTGCCAAAACACACTCAAAAAGCAGTCGAAAATGCAATTGAACAGACAAAAGATAACACTGGAATGGTCCTTAATTTCGCGTTAAACTATGGTAGTCGAGCTGAGATACTAACTGCTATAAATAAGTTGTTAGAAGAAGTCAAACAAGGAAAAGATATTGAAGAAGTCGATGAGGAAATGTTTTCTAATTACTTAATGACAGCTAGTTTACCAAAAAAGATGCAAGACCCAGATTTGTTAATTCGAACAAGTGGGGAAGAGAGAATCAGTAACTTTTTACTTTGGCAAATTGCTTATAGTGAACTATTCTTTACTGATAGTTATTGGCCTGATTTTAGTTTGGAGAATCTAGAAGAGGCAATAGGATCCTTCCAACAACGTCAACGTCGTTTTGGAGGATTGAAAACAAAAGGAGATGCAAGTAAATGAGACAAAGAGTGATTACTGCGGTAGTAGCATTGATTTTATTTATTCCATTAATTGTGATTGGACAAATGCCGCTACAAATCGTGATGGCCATGTTAGGTGGAATTGCGGTTTATGAGTTGTTTAGAATGAAAGGTCTTGAAATCAAGACACCTGAAGGGATACTAGCGATTATTGGGACGATACTTCTTATTTTACCTCGTTCGACTTGGTATGAGTTTTTACCACGTACAGTAACTGGAAATACATTATTTTATTTAATTGTGATGGCATTATTAGTATTACCAGTTTTTTCAAAAAATGAATTTACTTTTGATAATGTTGGTTTTCCTGTATTAGTTAGTCTATATATTGGAACAGGTTTCCAAAACTTCATCTCTGCTAGAGAGACAGGATTACATGTTTTAATGTATGCGTTGTTTATTGTTTGGTCAACTGACATTGGGGCTTACATGGTTGGTAGAAAATATGGTCAAAGAAAACTTGCATCAGATATTTCGCCGAATAAAACAATTGAAGGTTCTCTTGGAGGTATCGCATCTGCAATGGTGGTGTCATTAGTTTATACTATGATTTGGCCGATGACTTATAATATATTTGCGATGTTATTACTAACGATTTTATTTTCAATAGTAGGGCAACTTGGTGATTTAGTCGAGTCATCATATAAACGATACTACGGTGTAAAAGATTCAGGTAATATTTTACCAGGGCATGGTGGCATTTTAGATAGATTTGATAGTTTATTATTTGTTTTTCCATTTATGCATTTAGTAGGATTATTTTAACATATAGAAAATTGATTATGGTAGAAAGGATGTTCTGATGAAAACATTTTTAACATTTATTTTTGTATTTGGTTTAATCGTGTTAGTTCATGAGTTCGGGCATTTTATCTTCGCAAAACGTGGTGGAATACTAGTACGTGAGTTTTCCATTGGTATGGGACCTAAACTGTTTTATCATCGTCATAATGGGACAACGTATACTATTCGTTTGTTACCACTTGGTGGTTATGTACGTATGGCAGGTGAGGGAGAAGACGAAGGAGAATTATCTCCAGGGATGCACTTATCACTTGTAGTGGATGAAAACGGTATTGTAACAAAGATTAATCCCACAAAAAAAATTCAATTACCAAATAGTATTCCAGTTGAATTAATTGCTTTTGATTTAGAGGATGAATTATTTATTAAAGGATATGAGAATGGAGACGAATCTGAGGAAAAAGTGTTCCCAGTCTCTCACGATGCTATTATTCTTGAAGAAGATGGAATAGAGACACAAATTGCACCACGCGATGTTCAATTCCAATCAGCATCATTAGGTCGTCGCGTTATGACCAACTTTGCCGGTCCATTAAACAACTTTATTTTAGCTGCGGTGTTATTTATATTAGTTGCGTTTATGCAAGGCGGGAAATACACAGAAGATCCTTCTAATGTTATTGGTGGAGTGATGCAAGATAGTGTAGCTGATAAAGCAGGCATTAAACCAGGTGATAGAATACTTCAAGTAAACAGTAAAGAAACGCCTGATTTTACAGATATTCAACAGGAAATTTCATCGAACTTGAATAAGACTGTATCTTTAGTGGTCGAAAAAGAATCTGGTGAAAAATCAACAATTGAAGTGGTACCAGAAAAGAATGAACAAAATCCAAAAATTGGAATGATTGGTATTCAAATGAGTAATAAGTTTACGCCGTTATCTTTCTTTGGTAAAATCAAATATGGAATAACACAGATGGCTGCTAACTCATTAACTATTTTTAAAGCTTTAGGCGATTTGATCACTGGGTTTAGTATCAATAAACTAGGTGGTCCAGTGATGATTTTTAAATTGTCTGAATCAGTTTCCAAAAATGGAATCATTGCTATTTTATCATTTACAGCAATGCTATCAGTCAACTTAGGTATTATGAATTTGATTCCTTTACCAGGTCTTGATGGTGGAAAATTAATGTTAAACCTGTTTGAAGGGGTGCGTGGAAAACCATTAAGTCAAGAAAAAGAAGTAATGATCACAATGGCTGGGGTTGTTATATTAGTTGTGTTGATGGTCGCTGTAACGTGGAATGATATTCAACGTTTCTTTATTCAATAATACATTTATTTAGGGGAGTTTATTATTTATGAAACAATCGAAATTTTTTATGCCAACCTTGCGTGAAGTGCCAAGTGAAGCAGAAGCAATGAGTCATAAAATCTTGCTTCGTGGTGGTTATATCAGACAGGTATCAAGTGGGTATTATATTTATTTACCACTAGCTTATAAAGTGATTCAAAAAATCGAAAAAATTATGCGTGAAGAATTTGCAAAAATTGATGCAAATGAAATGTTATTGCCAGCTGTTATCCCAGCTGACTTATGGCGTGAGAGTGGTCGTTATGAAACATATGGTGATTCTTTAATGACATTCACAGCAGATGGCGACAAAGAATATCTTCTTGGACCAACTCATGAGGAAACTTTTACAGACTTAATTAGTAAAGATGTTAATTCATATAAAAAATTACCACTTTACTTATACCAAATCCAATCAAAATATCGTGGAGAAAAACGCCCTCGTTTCGGATTATTACGCGGTCGTGAATTTATCATGAAAGATGCGTACTCTTTCCACTCTTCAGTTGAAAGTTTGGATGAAGGATTTAAAGATTTCGAAGAAGCTTATAAAAAAATCTTTGATCGTTGTGGCTTAAACTACCGCGTCATCATTGGTGACGGTGGTGCAATGGGAAGTAATGATTCAAAAGAGTTTATGGCGATTGCTGAAATTGGAGAAGACACGATTGTGTACTCTAACGAAAGTGATTATGCAGCCAACTTAGAAATGGCAACAAGTTTCTATGCGTCAAAAAAATCACATGAAACACCACTTGAAATGGAAAAAATTGAAACACCAGGCATTGGAACAATTGCTGAGTTATCAGAATTTTTATCAATACCAGAAGAAAAAACTATTAAATCATTGCTTTATATGGCAGATGATAAACCTGTTATGATTTTATTACGTGGTGATCATGAATTAAATGAAGTGAAATTAAAAAATTATTTAAATGCGATTAACTTAGAACCAGCTACAGACGATGATGTTAGAGAAGTTTTAAGTGCTGAATTTGGTTCGTTGGGACCTGTAGGCTTACCAGAGACAGTTGAGTTACTTGCTGACCTTTATGTTGAAGATTTGTCTAACACAGTTGTAGGGGCAAATGAAACAGGCTATCATATTACAAATGTAAATCCAGGACGTGACTTTGAACCAAAAGAATACGTGGATTTACGTTTAGTAAAAGAAGGCGAAATTTCTCCTGATGGACGTGGAAAATTACAATTCACGCGAGGTATTGAGTTAGGCCATATCTTTAAACTAGGTACGTTCTATTCAGAAAAAATGAAAGCCGAAGTATTAGATGAAAATGGAAAAGCAATTCCAGTTCAAATGGGTTCTTATGGTATTGGTGTGAGTCGTTTACTTTCAGCTATTACAGAACAATTATCTGATGAAGATGGTATCAACTGGCCAGCAGAAATTGCACCATTTGACGTTCATATCATTCCAATCAATCCAAAAGATGAGCATCAATGGAATCTTGCATTAGATATCGAAAAAGAACTTGAAAATTATGGTTTAGATGTATTATTAGATGACCGTAAAGAACGTCCAGGAGTGAAATTTAAAGATGCCGACTTAGTAGGTGCACCATTTAGAATCACTGTTGGCAAAAAAGCAGAAGAAGAGATTGTTGAAGTGAAAATTAAGAAAACACAAGATGAATTAGAAATTCGTCGTGATGAATTATACGCAACATTAAATATTTTGAATAAGTAACAATGCCTTTAAGGTTCTTAGTCTATTTTTACTAAGAACCTTTTTAATGTATAATGTAAAAAGGAAAGTGGGGATGAATATGAGCCTTTCACCAGTAGAATTGTATGCTCAATTAGTAAAACAAATAGCATTAGATGACCAATTATCCAACTATCCTCTTTTAGAAACAGGTGAAGTGAAAAAAGTCACTGTACATAAAAAAAGTCGACTATGGGAGTTTAATTTAGGGTTTCATCATATTTTACCAATGTCACATTATCAGCTTTTATCTACGCACTTAGAAACGGCATTTAAAGAAATTGCTAATACATCTTTAATCGTAACGAGCCAAGACAAAGAGATAAATGATGATTTATTAGCTGATTATTGGTATCAAGTCTTAAAAGACAACGAAGAGATGACCAATGTTGTAAAAAATTCATTATTACAGACACCACCATTTATTGAAGACCAACAAATTATTTTGTTGGTAGAAAATGAAGGTGTAGAAAAGTATTTAAGTCAAAAACATTTAGGTTATTTGAGTGAATTATATAGACGTTTCGGATTTCCTGATTTTAAATTTGTGGTGCGAATTGATGACACAAAAGAGTCAGATATTCAAAAAGCGTTTGAGCAACGACAACAAGAGCAAGCAGAAGAGTTACAAAAACAAACAGCTGCAGCAATAGAAAAAAATCAGCAACAAAAGAAAAAACAAGAAACAATGGAGCTTGATGGTCCAATCCAACTTGGAAGAACAATACCAAGTGATGAAATGATTACACGAATGGAAGACATCATTGAAGAAGAAAGACGCGTTACCATTGAAGGGTATGTGTTTGATAAAGAAATTCGTGAGTTACGTTCTGGACGAAAGCTATTAATTGTAAAAATGACAGATTACTCTTCATCGTTTGCTGTAAAGAAATTTTCGAATAACGAAAAAGATGTCGCAGTGTTTGAAGCGATTAAACCAGGTGGCTGGTTAAGAGCACGAGGAAGCATTCAGGAAGACACGTTTATGCGTGACTTAGTAATGAACTGTCAAGATTTAGTTGAGGTCAAAAAAGAGTTACGAAAAGACACAGCACCAGAAGATGAAAAACGGGTGGAGTTGCATGTCCATACGAATATGAGTACGATGGATGCGACCAATAGTGCCACAGATTTAGTGGCTCAAGCTGGAAAATGGGGGATGCCAGGAATTGCGATTACCGACCATAGTGGCGCACAAGCGTATCCAGATGCTTATTTTGCCGGACAAAAGCATGGCGTAAAAGTGTTGTTTGGTGTAGAGGCAAACATCGTGGATGATGGTGTGCCGATTGCATATAATCCAGAACACATAAGTTTAACAGATGCGACATATGTCGTATTTGACGTGGAAACAACTGGACTATCAGCGGTTTATGACACGATTATCGAGTTAGCTGCTGTAAAAATGCATAAAGGGAATATTATTGATACGTTTGAGCAGTTTATTGATCCTGGTCATCCATTATCTCAAACAACAATTCATCTGACAGGAATTACAGATGATATGGTAAAGGGGTCAAAATCTGAAAAAGAAGTCTTAACGCTTTTTGAAGAATTTTGTCGCGGTAGTGTTTTAGTGGCACATAATGCTAGTTTTGATATGGGATTTTTGAATACTAGTTATGAAAAATATGATATGCCAGAAGCTCCTAATCCGGTCATTGATACATTAGAATTATCGAGATTATTACATCCTGAATTGAAATCACATCGGTTGAATCGTTTATCTAAAAAGTACAATATCAATTTAGAACAACATCACCGTGCGATTTATGACTCGGAAGCAACCGGTCATTTGTGTTGGATATTTGTCAAAAAAGCACAAGAAGAATTTGGTGTGTATTATCATGATGAGTTTAATCAACATATTGGTGAGGGAGATGCGTATAAGCGAGCACGACCGTTCCATGCGACGATTCTCGCTCAAACACAAGCAGGGTTGAAAAATTTATTTAAATTAATCTCTATGTCAAATGTTAATTATTTTTACCGTGTACCACGTATTCCACGCTCGAAGTTATCTGAATTTCGAGAAGGATTGTTAGTGGGTTCAGCATGTAGTAATGGTGAAATTTTTGAAGCGATGATGCAAAAAGGTGTCGAAGAAGCCAAAAAGCGTGCAAAATTTTATGACTATATCGAAGTCATGCCAAAACAAGTTTATGCTCCATTGATTGAAGCAGAACTCGTTAAAAATGATGAAGATTTAGAAGACATCATGACTAATCTGGTGTCGATTGGGGACGATTTAGGTAAGATAGTGGTGGCAACAGGAAATGTCCATTACTTAAATAAAGAAGATGCAATCTACCGTAAAATTTTAATAAATTCTATGGGAGGAGCGAATCCTCTAAATCGCTATGAATTACCGGACGTCCACTTTTTAACAACGAATGAAATGTTGGATGCGTTTAGTTTTCTTGGTGAAGAAAAAGCCAAAGAAATTGTGGTAGACAACACACGAAAAATTATGGATATGTGTGAAGACGTTGTGCCTGTCAAACAGGATTTATATACGCCGAAAATTGAAGGTTCAGAAGATGAGATTACGAAATTAAGTTATGATGAAGCACATCGACTTTATGGTGAAGAGTTGCCAGAAATCGTTGAGAAACGAATTGAAAAAGAGCTAAAAAGTATAAATGGGAATGGGTTCTCCGTTATTTACTTAATCTCTCAAAAGCTGGTTCATAAGAGTTTAGAAGATGGCTACTTAGTTGGGTCTCGTGGATCAGTTGGGTCAAGTTTTGTCGCAACTATGACAGGTATTACAGAAGTAAATCCACTTCCACCACATTATCTATGTCCTGAATGTCAGTATTCAGAGTTTTTTGAAGATGGTAGTTATGGGTCAGGCTTTGACTTGCCAGAAAAAGACTGTCCCAAATGTGGGGCTAAACTGTCAAAAGACGGACACGATATTCCATTTGAGACGTTCTTAGGATTCCACGGAGATAAAGTACCCGATATTGATTTGAACTTCTCAGGGACATACCAACCAGAAGCACATAATTATACGAAAGTGTTGTTTGGGGAAGATTATGTTTTCCGTGCCGGAACAATCGGTACGGTAGCTGATAAAACAGCATATGGATTTGTTAAAGGATACGAGCGAGACAATGATTTGAGTTTCCGGGGAGCAGAGATTGACCGCCTAGCAAAAGGCTCAACTGGAGTGAAACGTACGACTGGACAGCATCCGGGGGGAATTATTGTTATTCCTGATTATATGGATGTGTATGACTTTACTCCAATCCAATACCCAGCTGATGACCAAGAATCTGAATGGCGTACGACTCACTTTGATTTCCATTCGATTCATGATAATGTATTAAAACTTGATATACTGGGACACGATGATCCGACAGTGATTCGTATGTTGCAAGATTTATCGGGTATTGATCCAAAAACTATTCCAGCTGATGATCCAGAAGTCATGAAGATTTTTTCTGGACCAGAAGTGTTAGGGGTCAAGCCAGAACAAATTTATTCAAAAACTGGAACGCTTGGTATACCAGAGTTTGGAACGAAATTTGTTCGTGGTATGTTAGAACAAACAAAACCAACAACGTTTGCCGAGTTATTACAAATTTCTGGACTGTCACATGGTACAGATGTTTGGTTAGGAAATGCAGAAGAGTTGATTCGTCAAGGAACCACCACACTTGCTGATGTGATTGGGTGTCGTGATGATATCATGGTGTACCTAATGCATGCCGGTTTAGAAGATGGCTTAGCGTTTAAGATAATGGAGAGTGTGCGTAAAGGAAAAGGGATACCAGATGAGTGGCAAGCAGAGATGCGTGCGAATAATGTGCCGGAGTGGTACATCGAATCATGTTTAAAAATTAAATATATGTTCCCTAAAGCCCATGCCGCAGCATATGTGCTGATGGCGTTACGTGTGGCTTACTTTAAAGTGCATTACCCAATCCTTTATTATGCAGCTTATTTCTCAGTCCGTGCCAATGACTTTGATATTGTGGCGATGTCACAAGGAAAAGAAGCGGTAAAAGCACGCATGAAAGAAATTACGGATAAAGGAATGGACGCATCAACCAAAGAGAAAAACTTATTAACCGTTTTGGAAATTGCTAATGAAATGTTAGAACGTGGCTTTAAATTCCAAATGATTGATTTATACAAATCAGATGCAGAAGATTTTGTAATTGATGGTGATACGTTAATTGCACCATTTCGTTCTGTACCAAGTTTAGGATTGAACGTAGCGAAACAAATTGTGGCAGCTCGGGAAGAACAAGACTTTTTATCTAAGGAAGATTTATCTAATAGAGGAAAGGTATCTAAAACATTGATCGAATACATGACAGACAATGGTGTGTTAAAAGACTTACCAGATGAAAATCAATTGTCCTTGTTTGATATGTTATAAGAAAAAATTTAGGAGGAAGACAAATGTCAAAAGTGTTAGTTTTAGGAGGAGCAGGGTACATTGGCTCTCATGCAGTAAAACGGTTATTGGATAGTGGCAAAGAAGTGATTGTGGTTGATAATTTATTGACAGGACATAAAAAAGCAGTGGACGAACGTGCCACGTTTTATGAAGGAGATATTCGTGATAAAGATTTTTTAACAGATGTTTTTGAGAAAGAAGACATTTCCCAAGTGGTTCATTTTGCCGCAAGTTCACTTGTTGGAGAATCAGTTGAAAATCCACTAAAATACTTTAATAATAATGTGTATGGCATGCAAACATTGCTTGAAGTGATGAACGAGTTTGGCGTAAAAGAAATAGTCTTTTCTTCAACAGCTGCGACTTATGGCGAACCAGACGTGACACCCATTACGGAAGACACGCCAACGAATCCAACGAATCCATATGGTGAAAGTAAACTCATGATGGAAAAAATGATGAAATGGTGTGATAACGCATATGGGATTAAATATGTATCATTGCGTTATTTCAATGTGGCAGGTGCGATGCTTGATGCGTCAATTGGTGAAGATCACACCCCTGAAACGCATTTACTCCCAATCATTTTACAAGTGGCACTAAATCAACGTGAAAAATTAATGATTTTTGGTGATGATTATCCAACACCAGATGGCACATGCATTCGTGATTATGTGCATGTCGTAGATTTAGTTGACGCGCATATCTTAGCCTTAAACTATTTATCCACACATGAAGAAAGCCAAATTATTAATCTTGGTAGCAGCAATGGTTTTTCAGTAAAAGAATTGCTGACTGAAGCCATCAAAGTAACTGGAAAAGATATACCTGCTGAAGTTGCACCAAGACGTGCAGGAGACCCATCAATGTTAGTGGCATCGAATGAAAAAGCGAAAACTATTTTAGGATGGAATCCCCAATACACTGATGTAGAAACCATCATATCTAGTGCATGGCAATGGCATCAAAGCCACCCACATGGTTATGGAGAGTAAAAATTAAATCAATAATATTAGAGATGATAATTTTAGGTGAAAACTTAAAGTTATCATCTTTTTCTGTTTCCTCTTGCAACCGCATTCAGTAAACGTTATAATTAATTTAGTAAATATTTACTAGGAGGCGGAAACGATGTTAACGAAATTAAGACAAACTTTTTTAGACGTATTTAAAGAAAAAAATGATTCAGAATATTTTTCTCCAGGAAGAATTAATTTAATAGGTGAACACACAGATTATAATGGTGGAAATGTATTTCCAGCAGCAATTACGATTGGAACTTATGGATTAGTTAGAAGACGTGATGATGAGTTAATTCGTTTTTATTCGATGAATTTCCCTGATATCGGCGTGAAAGATATCAAACTTTCAGAACTTGAATATAAAGAAGAGGATGACTGGACAAATTATCCTAAGGGAGTCATTTATTTACTAAAACAATCTGGCTATGATATTCGTCATGGATTTGATATTTTATTTTATGGAACAATTCCAAATGGGGCAGGTCTATCATCATCAGCTTCGATTGAATTATTAACAGGATTGATCCTTTCTGATGAGTGTGGGTTAAATATTCCAAGACTTGATTTAGTAAAACTGGGCCAAAAAGTTGAAAATAATTATATCGGGGTAAATTCTGGTATCATGGATCAATTTGGCATTGGTATGGGGGAAGAAAACAACGCAATTTTATTAAATACTAATACACTAGACTATGACTTAGTCCCAGCCGTATTTGGTGAGTATGTCATTATGATTATGAATACGAATAAACGCCGTGAGTTAGCAGATTCAAAATACAATGAACGACGCAGTGAATGTGAAGGCGCACTAAAACAATTACAAAAACATGTTGATATAAAAACATTATGTGATTTAAGTGTGGCCGAGTTTAACGAAAATAGCCAATACATTGATAATGAGACTGTCAGAAAACGTGCTAAACACGCTATCACTGAAAATGAACGCACACTTGAAGCGAAAAAAGCTCTAACAGATGGTGATTTAGAAACATTCGGTAAATTACTTAATGCATCACATGAATCACTAAAAAATGATTATGATGTGACAGGTATTGAACTAGATACATTAGTAGATTATGCTCAAAAGCAACCCGGCGTGCTTGGTGCAAGAATGACGGGAGCTGGTTTTGGTGGCTGTGCGATTGCTTTAGTCAACAAGGACAATGTTGATTCTTTTGAAGAGGTTGTTGGAAATGGCTACAAAGAAAAAATCGGTTATGCCGCTGATTTTTATGAAGCATCCATTGGAGATGGAACTAGAAAATTATCGTAGAGGAGAGTTAGTATGAAAAAAGTACTCGTTTTAGGAGGAGCAGGATATATTGGCTCTCATGCTGTTGCACGTTTAGTTGAGAGCGGTCGAAATGTTGTAGTGGTAGATAATTTATTGACGGGACATATTGAAGCCGTACATCCAGATGCTACTTTTTACGAAGGGGATATTCGAGATAAAGAGTTTTTATCTCATGTTTTTGAACAAGAAAAGATAGAGCAAGTCGTTCATTTTGCGGCAAGTTCTTTGGTGGGAGAGTCAGTAGAAAACCCATTGAAATATTTTAATAATAACGTGTATGGTATGCAAACATTACTTGAAGTGATGCATGAGTATAATGTGAAAGATATTGTCTTTTCATCAACTGCTGCAACTTATGGTGAGCCTGAAGAAACACCAATTAGTGAAACAACACTAACAAATCCTAAAAACCCGTATGGTGAAAGTAAGTTAATGATGGAAAAAATGATGAAGTGGTGTGACAATGCTTATGACATGAAATATGTGTCACTGAGATATTTTAATGTGGCTGGCGCAATGCCTGATGCGACAATCGGAGAAGCACATCAGCCTGAAACACATTTATTACCTATTATCTTACAAGTAGCACTTCATCAACGTGATAAATTACATATTTTTGGAGATGATTATCCAACACCAGATGGCACATGTATCAGAGATTATGTACATGTATTGGATTTAGTTGATGCACATATTTTAGCACTTGATTATCTGGATAAAAATGAAGAAAGTCAAATTATCAATTTAGGAAGTAGTCATGGATTCTCGGTGAAAGAGTTATTAGATGAAGCCATCCGCGTGACCGGACAAGATATAAAATATGATGTATCGCCAAGGCGAGCTGGCGACCCAGCCATATTAGTTGCGTCAAACGACAAGGCCAAAAAAATATTAGGCTGGAATCCAACTCATACTGATATTGAAACGATTATCTCAACTGCATGGAAGTGGCATAGTACTCATCCAAATGGTTATGAAAAAGAGGTGAGATAGTATGACAAATCAATGGATTAAAACATTTGTTTCATATGCCATATCAACAGGTCTTTGGGATGAATTGGATAGAGTGTATTTAACTAACAAAGTGCTATATCTTATTGGATTAGATGATTATGAAGATGACCGAGAAATAGAAGGGACACTCCCCGTAGAGATGGTCGAAAAACTTGTAGAGGTAGCTATTGATTCAGGAAAAATTAAATCAACTGCTCATGAAAAAGATGTGCTAATTGGTCAGCTGATGGATATCGTGACACCAAGTCCAAAAGAAGTGAATCAACAGTTCAATAAAAACTATGAAACATCACCTGAAAAAGCGACAGATTACTTATACGAACTCTGTAAAGATAATGATTACATTAAGACTCAAGCAATTGCAAAAAATATTGAGTTTCCGTATGACAGTGAGTACGGCACATTAAATATCACAATTAATTTATCAAAACCGGAAAAAGATCCTGAAGAAATAAAAAAAGCAGCCACTATGAAGACAGCTAATTATCCAAAGTGCATGCTGTGTATTGAAAATGAAGGATTCTCAGGACGGATTGGTTACCCGAATCGATTTAATCATCGAGTGATTCGGTTTAATTTATGTGATGAACCATGGGCATTTCAGTATTCGCCTTATGCTTATTACAATGAACATAGTATCTTTTTCTCAGCTGTTCATAGACCAATGTCTATCAATAAAGAAACCTTTACAAGATTAGTTCATGTATTGGATGTCTTTCCACATTATTTTGTTGGCTCAAATGCTGATTTACCGATTGTTGGTGGCTCTATTTTATCTCATGATCATTATCAAGGGGGACGTTTTCATTTTCCAATCGAAAGCTCACCAATTGAAACCAGTTATGATATACTAGATTTTCCAAATGTATCAGTTGGTACGGTTAAATGGCCAATGTCTGTTATCCGTGTAACTAGTGATAGTAAAGAGGATGTTATTGATGCAGCAGATTATATATTAAAAAAATGGCGAGATTATTCAGATTTGTCGTTAGAAATAAAGGCGTTTAGTGATGATGGGACACCACATCATACTATTACGCCAATCGCAAGAAGAAAAAACGGAAATTATGAAATGGACTTAGTGTTGCGGGATAATAATGTTTCAGACAAATACCCAGATGGCATATTCCATCCTCATCCAGAATATCATCATATAAAAAAAGAAAATATTGGTTTGATTGAAGTGATGGGCTTAGCTATTTTACCACCACGTTTAAAAGAAGAGATGGAAGATGTGAAAAAGTTTTTATTAAACCAGGAACATAGCATGGTAGATTACCATAAAGAGTGGGCTGGAAAAATAAAATCAACACAAGACATTACGGAAAAAAATGTTGATGAAAAAATAGAAGAAGCTATCGGCGAAGTTTTCTTACACGTGTTAGAAGATGCTGGGGTATATAAACGAACGCAAGAAGGTCAAGATGGCTTTAAGCGATTTATGTCAACTTTATAAAATGAAAGGGGGATAACACAGGTGGCCACAATAAAGGATATTGCAAATAAAGCAGGGGTGTCGCCAGCTGCCGTCTCTCGTGTATTAAATCATGATGCAACGTTATCTATAAATGAAGAGACCAAACGTCGTATTTTTGAAGTTGCAGAAGCGTTAAATTATACGAAACATCATAAAAAGAAACCGAAACAAACCAAAAGAATTGGTCTTATTCAATGGTATCAACCTGAAGAAGAGTTGGAAGATATCTATTATTTGGCTATTCGTTTAGGGATTGAAAAAAGAGCCGAAGAACTTTCTGTTGAATTGGTAAAATGTGAGATGGATTCTTTGGGAAAAGAAGAGATAGATGGGTTACTAGCCCTAGGTAAATTTGATGAAGTAGAGATCAAAAAAATGTCAGATGTCGTTGAGACAATTGTCTTTATCGACTTTGATGCATCTCACTATGGTTTTTCATCTGTTATAGTTGATATGAATCAAGCCATGTCTCTAGTAGCTGGATTGATAGAAGAAAAAGGGTATCAATCTGTTGGGATATTACAAGGATTGGAATACACTAAAACATTGCATGAGCCAATAGAAGATTATCGTCTTAATAAGTTAACTCACCAATTACCGCAAAATGTCACGATAGATACTGTGTTACAAACAACATTTAGTGTGGAATCTGGCTATAAAATAATGAAAGATTACCTAGAGGGGACTTTTCCTGAAAAATTTGTCGATATCTTTTTTGCAGAAAGTGATGCCATAGCTGTCGGGGCACTGAGAGCATTGAATGAAAAAGGAATAAAGATCCCAAAAGATATTGCCTTAGTATCATTTAATGATATTAGTGTCGCTAAATATGTAACACCAAGTTTAACGACAATACATGTTCCAACAGAATCTATGGGAAGTATAGCAGTTAATCAGTTGTTGATGTTATTAGATGATGATATTCCGACATCTATAAAGGTCGAGGTAGAGACATTACTCATGAAACGACAAACACATTAAAAAAATAAAAAACAGGCGCTCGATAAAAGCGTCTGTTTTTTATTATGCTTGCTTAATAGTCGTAAAAATCAAGTGAGGATAATTGTTGAGTCGTAGAGGGAATTTGCTATTAGCAAGTCCACGACTAACAATTAAGTGAGAATTATTTTTGATATAAAGACCACTTGTTAATTTAGGTAAGAAACCTTGGTCTGGCGCAAGAAGGCCATTTGTTCCAGGTAGCCTCCACTGACCACCGTGAGCATGCCCACTAAAAATAGCAAGCGGCTGATTGAAAGATACAATATAATGATTAAATAACTCGGGATGATGTGCAAGTATAAGTGTATCAATGGTTGGATCGATTGAATGCATCTGATTTATAGGTAGGGCTGTTTGACGGTTACTTAAACCGATTAGATTAAATGATGTTTGTTTGATTGTTAAGTTGGTTACGTCATTTTCTAAATAAACCGCATCACTGGCTTTGATTGTTTGTCTCCATAAAGCATAATCTGGGTTTGTTTCTTCATGGTTACCATTGATAACATAAGTTTGGTAGCGCGAGGTTAACGTAGTTAAAAAATGAAAAAATTCGGTTGTTTCTACAGACTCAGTGCGATCAATTGTGTCACCAGTTAAAAACACGACATCAGGTTGTTCTTTTTCTAATTCGTTTAATAATTGTGTTTGACTAACTCTTAATCTTGGAAACTGTAGGTCAGAAATATGCGCAATTTTTACAGGATTATCATTAACCCGATTACTTGTGATGATAATGGATTCAACATCAAGCTGTCTGTTTTCACGAATGCCTTCTGTCACGATAAAGAGAGGCAGCCCAATTAGTAATCCAGTAATAATTTTTTTCGTTTTAGTCATGTTAGTACTCCTTTTAAAGAATCAATATATTTAGTTAAATTAACAAAAATTTTTTAATAAAGAATTAAAAATAAAAATCTTAGAAAAATCTTAACCGTATTTTCAAAAAAAAGTTAGTAACATTGAATAGTTATGAAAAATATGCTAATATAAAATTGTGTGATATGAGTGGAAAGAGTGAGCGTGTTGACGCTCACTCTTTTTGATGAATTTCTCGAAAATGTATAGGGAGGCGAAAATATTGGCAAATGTAGTCGAAATAGTCACTGACTTAGTTACTCCAATCTTGGAAGACTATCAATTTGACTTAGTAGATATTGAGTATGTTAAAGAAGGGAAAAATTGGTTCCTAAGAGTATTTATTGATAAAGATGGTGGCATTGATATCAATGAATGTGCACTAGTCAGTGAAGCATTAGGTGAAAAACTTGACACAATCGAGCCAGATCCAATTCCACAAGCCTATTTTTTAGAGGTGTCTTCACCTGGGGCTGAGCGACCTTTGAAAAAAGAAGAAGATTATGTAAATGCAATTGATGATTATATAAACATCTCTTTTTATCAAGCTGTTGAAGGAGAAAAGCAGTATCAAGGTTTCTTAAAAGAAGTTACCCCAGAGACGCTAACCCTATTAGTAAAAATAAAAACGCAAGAAAAAGAAATGACATTTGATAGAAAAAATATTGCCAAAGCGAGATTGGCTATTCAATTTTAAAATGGAGGTTAAGGAAATACATGAACAAGGAAATGTTAGGAGCATTAGACGCTCTTGAACGCGAAAAAGGTATTTCAAAAAGCATTGTCATTGAAGCACTAGAAGCAGCAATGGTATCAGCTTACAAGCGTCATTATGGACAAGCGCAAAACGTAGAGGTTGAGTTTGACGATAAAAAAGGAGATGTTCATATTTTTTCTGTTAAAGAAGTAACAGAAGAAGTAATGGATTCTCAACTTGAAGTGAGCTTAAAAGAAGCATTGAAAATTAATGGAGCATACGAAATCGGTGATATGATTCGTTTTGAAGTGACACCAAAAGATTTTGGTCGTATAGCAGCACAAACAGCAAAACAAGTTATTTTGCAACGTGTGCGTGAAGCTGAACGTTCAATCATCTATAATGAGTTTAGTGCTTATGAAAATGAAATTATGCAAGGAATTGTGGAACGTCAAGACAGTCGTTACATTTATGTCAATTTAGGAAAAATCGAAGCGGTATTATCAAAACAAGATCAAATCCCAAATGAAGTTTATCAACCACACGATCGCATCAAAGTTTATATTTCAAAAGTAGAAAACACATCAAAAGGGCCACAAGTATATGTGAGTCGTAGCCATCCGGATCTTTTAAAACGTTTGTTTGAACAGGAGATTCCAGAAGTGTATGATGGAGAAGTAGAGATTATTAGCATTGCAAGAGAAGCAGGAGACAGAGCAAAAGTTGCTGTAACAGCTGCTAATAAAGACATCGATCCAGTTGGAACGTGTGTTGGACCTAAAGGACAACGTGTTCAAGCGATTGTTAATGAATTAAAAGGCGAAAACATGGATATTGTTGAGTGGAATGAAGACCCTGCTGTCTTTATTTCAAATGCATTAAATCCCGCACAAGTAATAGATGTTATTTTTGAACCAAACCAACGTGCTTGTACAGTTGTTGTACCAGATTTCCAATTATCATTAGCAATTGGTAAACGTGGACAAAATGCTAGACTAGCAGCAAAATTAACAGGTTATAAAATTGATATTAAACCTGAGTCTGAATGGGAAAAAATTGCAGCTGAAAATGAAGAGGAATTACTAGAAGAAGTTCTTGAAGCAAACGAAGAATTATTTGTGGAAGAAATTCTAGAAGATGCTATTGATGATATCTCTCAAGAAGTAACTGAAGAGGTTGATCTAGTAGAAGAAGATGAAAAATAAAATCACTTTTTTGGAGGCGAAATAGATGAAACAAAGAAAAATTCCAATGCGTAAATGTGTTGTATCGAATGAAATGAAACCTAAAAAAGAAATGATTCGTATCGTTCGTTCTAAAGAGGGCGACATTTCAATTGATCCAACTGGAAAAATGCCTGGTAGAGGGGCATATCTATCTATGGAACCAGAAGTTGTCCAAAAAAGTTGGGATCACAAGATTTTAGATAGAGTGCTAAACGATACGTTGACAGATAAATTCTATCAAGAGTTGCTAGACTATGTGTCACACCAAAAGGCAAGGAGAGAATTATTCGGAAATGGAAAATAAACAACGATTTCTTAATCTCTTAGGTTTAGCAATGAAAGCTGGTAAACTTGTTACCGGCGAAGAAACTACTTTACAGTCAGTCAGAAAAAATACTGTAAATTTGGTAATTTTAGCAAGTGACGCAAGTGAAAATACCGAAAAAAAAATGAGAGACAAGTGTCATAGCTATCATACAAAATTGATTTCGCCATGCACCTCAGCCGAACTGAGTTCAGCTATTGGCAAAAATCGTATGATTGTCGGGGTATGTGACACCGGATTTTCTCGAAAGATGTGTGAACTAATGACAGAATAGGACGGTGAGAGAATGAGTAAAAAACGCGTATATGAATTAGCAAAAGAACTAAATGTTCCTAGTAAAGATATCGTAGAAAAAGCTCAGTCCGCAGGTGTTGATGTAAAAAATCACATGAGTACATTAACTGACTCAGACATTAGTAAAGTCAAACACCTATTAGCACCTTCAAAAGCTAAGGGACAAGATAATAAAAAACCTGGTCAAGCACCAGTTAAAAAAAATAATCATTCTGATAAAAAATCAGAAAATAATGATAACAGTAAGGGTAATCGAGTGAATAATCAGAACCAAAACAAACAACAACCAACGAATAAATCAAACAATAATCAAAATGCATCAGCTAACGGAACTAAAAAACCAGCTGGAAATACTAATAGTCAACCAAACAGAAATAATAATTCGACTGGAAACAATAATAACAACCAAAATAAAGGTGGAAACCGTAATAACAATGGTAACCGTCCTTATCAAGGTAATCAAAACAACCGTTATAACAAAAATAACAAACGACGCAACAATAAAAAAGGGAAACATCAAACATCTAATAAACCAGCTGTACCACCACGTAAATTTAAAGAATTACCAGAAGTGTTAGTTTACACTGAAGGGATGAACGTAGCAGATATTGCTAAGAAAATTTACCGTGAACCAGCAGAAATTATTAAAAAATTATTCCTATTAGGTGTGATGGTTAACCAAAACCAAGCGTTAGATAAAGACACAATTGAATTATTAGCGACTGATTATGGTATTGAAGCAGAAGAAAAAGTTCAAGAAGACGTAGCAGATATTGATAAATTCTTTGAATCTGAAGTCGTTGATCCGGACAAATTAGTTAGTCGTCCGCCAGTTGTTACTGTTATGGGGCACGTTGACCACGGTAAAACAACCCTGTTAGATACATTAAGAAATGCTAAAGTAACTTCAGGTGAAGCTGGAGGTATCACGCAACATATTGGTGCCTACCAAATTGATATTGATGGCAAACCAATTACATTCTTAGATACACCAGGACATGCGGCATTTACAAGTATGCGTGCACGTGGAGCAAGTATCACAGATATTACTATTTTAGTTGTTGCAGCTGATGATGGTGTGATGCCTCAAACGGTTGAAGCCATTAATCATGCTAAAGCAGCAGAAGTCCCAATTATTGTGGCGGTCAATAAAATTGATAAACCAAGTGCCAATCCAGATCGTGTGATGCAAGAATTAAGTGAATATGGCTTGATTCCAGAATCATGGGGAGGAGACACAATTTTTGTTCCAATCTCTGCAAAATTTGGGGATAATATTGAAGAATTATTAGAAATGATTTTACTTGTTTCTGAAGTAGAAGATTTAAAAGCTGATCCAACACAACGTGCAATCGGAACAGTTATTGAAGCACGTTTAGATAAAAGTAAGGGACCTGTTGTAACATTATTAGTACAACAAGGAACACTACATGTTCAAGACCCAATCGTTGTTGGTAACACTCATGGACGTGTGCGTGTGATGACAAATGATATTGGTCGCCGTGATAAAGCAGCAGGACCAGCAACACCAGTTGAAATTACAGGGTTAAATGATGTGCCACAAGCTGGTGACAGATTTGTGACCTTTGAAGATGAAAAAACAGCTCGTGCAGCCGGTGAAGAAAGAGCAAAACGTGCGTTGTTAGAACAACGTCAAGTTAGCCAACGTGTGACATTAGACAATTTATTCGAAAGTCTTAAAGACGGCGAAATGAAAGAAGTTAATGTTATTATCAAAGCCGACGTTCAAGGATCAGCTGAAGCATTAGCTGCTAGTTTAACCAAAATTGATGTTGAAGGCGTACGTGTTAAAATCGTCCATTCAGCAGTTGGGGCGATTAACGAAAGTGATATCACATTAGCTTCTGCAAGTAATGCGATTATCGTCGGATTCAATGTTCGACCAACAGCACAAGCTCGTACACAAGCAGAACAAGAACAAGTAGATATTCGTTTACACAGAATCATCTATAAAGTTATCGAAGAAATCGAAACAGCGATGAAAGGGATGCTTGATCCTGAATTTGTTGAAAAAATTACAGGACAAATGCAAGTTCGTGAAACTTACAATGTATCTAAAGTTGGTACGATTGCAGGATGTTACGTAACGGAAGGATCTATTCGTCGTGACTGTGGTATTCGTTTGATTCGTGATGGCATTGTAATTCATGAAGGAAACTTAGCAAGCTTGAAACGTTTTAAAGACGATGCTAAAGAAGTTAAAATGGGATTTGAATGTGGTGTAACTATAGAAAACTACAACGACGTAAAAGTTGATGATGTAATCGAAGGATATATCATGGAAGAAGTTAAAAAATAATTCAGCTCATTTATATGAGGAGGATAAGCATATGGCAAATTACCGAGATCGTCGTGTCGCTCAAGAAATATTAAAAGAAGTGAATGATATTTTACATAAAAAAGTACGTGATCCACGTGTACAAAATGTAAGTATCACGGACGTAAAAGTAACAGGTGATTTACAAGAAGCAACAATTTATTATAGTTTATTAAGCGATAAAGCCTCAGATAAACAAAAAGCTCAAGAAGGATTAGATAAAGTCACAGGTTTAGTTCGACGTGAGCTAGGTCATAGATTAAGTATCTACAAGACGCCAGAAATAGTATTTGTTAGAGATGAGTCAGTAGAATACGGAAATCATATTGATGAATTATTAAGAGGATTAAATAAAGACTAAGTCAATTAGCTAGAGAATATTTTTCTCTAGCTTTTTTATGTTATAACATGAGTTTGTGTATCATTAACGGTAAAAAAATAATTGTGATAAACTAAAAGAAGATTAATTAGGAGGCGATTTAATTGATAAAAAATATCGGAATAGTTGGAACAGGTGTGATTGCAACAGAATTTGTCACACAGGTGGATATTTCTAAGTACACGATTCACTCAGTTTATAATCGTAATGAACGCTCTTTGCGTACATTTAGAGAGACACATAATCTACACAATGGTTATACTGACTACAATGAATTTCTTGATGACGATGAGTTAGAATGTGTGTATATCGCTACGCCTAACCAAACACATTATGAATTTGCCAAAAAAGCTATTGAAAAAGGAAAACATGTCTTGTGTGAAAAAGTCATGGTTTTAAAAGCTGAAGAAGCCAAAGAGCTATTTGAGTTAGCTAAAAAACATCATGTCGTGATTTTAGAGGCCGTCACGTTATTTTATATGCCGATGTATCACGAAGTAAGTCGTTTATTAAAAGAAAATGTTTTAGGAAAAATCAGTACAGCTAACATCACATTCGGAAGTTGTAAAGAATATGATGAGAATAATCGTTTCTTCTCACTTGAAAAAGGTGGCGGAGCTTTATTTGATATTGGACCTTATGCTCTTTCAGCGGCTGTTTATTTACTTGGAACAGACATCGAATTTGTTTCATCAGAAGTTGTGATGGCACCAACTGGAGTAGATGAGAAATCTGTCACAGTATTAAAAACTAAAAATAATGAGTTAGCAAGTGTCATGCTATCTTTCAGAGGAAAACTACCAAAGCAAATTTTGATTACAGGTGATGAAGGATTTTTAAAAATTAATGACTTCCCAAGAGCGACAACAGCAGAAATTTTCTATAATAATGGGACAACACAAGTCATTGAAGATGGAAATGACCGCGATGTCTTTACTTATGAATTAGATATGTTAAACCACTTAGCAAGTGAAAAAGGGTTAAATCATGTACCAGATTGTCGTGAAGTTAGCCAACGAGTTGTTGAGTTAATGGATGCCATGAGACAAGCTTGGGGATGGGAACTTTAATAAAAGTGAAATGGGGGGATTCTCCTCCTTTTTTTGTTGCTTATAAAAGCCTTTTGTCTTAATTAGGTATGTAAGTATGCTATAATATTGGGTAAATGACGAAAAGAGTAGGAGAAGATTGATGGAAGGAATTATCCCTCTATGGAAACCACGAGGCATGACAAGTCATGATTGTGTCTTCCAATTACGAAAAATTTTAAAAACAAAAAAAGTAGGTCATAGTGGCACACTTGATCCGGATGTTGATGGTGTGTTGCCTATTTGTGTCGGTAAAGCCACAAAAGTTGTGGAGTATTTACAAGAATCAAATAAAGTATACATTGGTGAAGTGACAATTGGCTTTTCGACAGAAACAGAAGATGCAAGTGGAGAGGTCGTTGACACCACTCCAATTAATATTCCACTAACTGAAAAAGAAATAGATGATACCATGTCACTGTTGACGGGGAATATTCAACAAATTCCTCCTATGTATTCTGCTGTAAAGGTGAATGGTAGAAGATTATATGATTATGCTAGAAAAGGTGAAACAGTAGAACGTCCAGTAAGACAGACGACGATTCACCACTATAAAAGACTTACGACACCCGAGTATAATGAAGAAACTCAAACACAGTCATGGAAATTTGAAGTAGATTGTGCTAAAGGAACGTATGTGAGGACTCTTGCAGTCGATACAGGAGAAAGACTAGGTTATGCCGCTCACATGTCAGATTTAACACGACTTTCTAGTGGTGGTTTTACCTCAAAAGAAGCGATAACTTTAGACGACATTCGTTCAAAAGTTGAAGAAGGACTAACAGACGATATTTTCTATCCTCTTGAGCGAGCAGTTGAATCTTTTCAAAAAAAGACATTAAGTTCAAAGGATTATCAATTAATTAAAAATGGTTTGGTCATGCCAGAGTCGTTTTTTGACGGATATGATCCAGTACAACCAATTGCTTTATTTTTTAATGAGCAATTAGTTAGTTTATATGGTAAACATCCAAGTAAACCAGGGATGTTCAAACCAATCAAAGTAATACGAAATGATTAAAGGAGTATTTTGTTATGCAAATTATTAACATTCATCATCCATATGACCCAGAAAAATTACCACAAGATGATGTTGTATTGGCATTAGGTTTTTTTGATGGTGTTCACAGAGGACATCAAGAAGTTATCAATACAGCAAAAAAAATTGCGGATGAAAAAGGATTGAAATTAGCAGTTATGACCTTTAATCATCATCCAGCAGTTGTGTTTCAAAAAATTGATCATAAAAAAATGAAATACATCACAACCATTGAACAAAAAGAAGAACGTATGACGCGTTTAGGTGTCGATTATTTATATGTCATTGAGTTCACCTCATCTTTTGCAGGATTATCACCGCAAGAGTTTGTTGATGAGTACATGGTTGGCTTACATGCAAAAGTCGTTGTGGCAGGATTTGATTACACGTATGGTAAAAAAGATATTGCCAATATGAGCATATTACCTACATATGCTAAAGACAGATTTGAAATTGTCGAAGTACAAAAGTTGAGTGATAGAGAAGAGAAAGTCAGTTCGACAGCAATACGTGAATGCATGAAAATCGGAGACATGCGAGCAGCTAATCAATTATTAGGCTATGCTTATGAAACAACGGGTGTGGTTGTTCATGGCGATAAACGTGGACGATTATTAGGTTTCCCAACGGCTAATATAAAAGCACCATCGTATTCATTATTGCCTAAAGTGGGTGTTTATGTAGTAAAAATAAAAGTTGCCGACAAATGGTATATGGGTATGGCTCAAATTGGCTACAATATTACGTTTGAAACTAATCGCCCAATGACGATTGAAGTAAATATTTTAGATTTTTCTGATGACATATACGGAGAGCAAGTCAGTGTGGAATGGCTACACTTTTTACGTGGCGAGAAAAAATTTGATAATGTTGACGGATTGATCGCGCAATTAAAACAAGATGAACAAGATACAAGGGAATATTTTGATAACTTAGGAGGGCTCGTATGACGTCGGCTTATATTCATATTCCTTTTTGCGAGCACATTTGTTTTTATTGTGATTTTAATAAAGTATTTATTGAAGGACAACCTGTCGATGAATACATCGAAGCGCTACTAAAAGAAATAAAATTAACCAAAGAATTATATCCATCTGATACAACAGAAACAATTTATATCGGTGGAGGGACACCAACTTCTTTATCGGCTAAACAGCTAGATCGTTTACTTGGTGGAGTAAAGGAGTTATTACCTTTTAATCCAACTGATGAATTTACAGTAGAAGCAAATCCTGGTGATTTAACACTCGATAAAATAAAGGTCATGCAAACTCATGGTGTGAACCGTTTGTCTATGGGAGTTCAAACGTTTGACGACAGGTTATTAAAGAAAATCGGACGTAAACACACTGCTCAAGATGTATTTGATACTATGACTCTTTTAGAAAAAGCGGCTTTTTCAAATGTCAGCATAGATTTAATATATGCTTTACCAAATCAGACAATGGAAAGTTTTGAAGATACATTAGATAAAGCAATCGGGCTTGATTTACCACATTATTCAATGTATTCACTTATTTTAGAAAATAAGACGATGTTTTATAATTGGGCAAGACAAGGTAGATTGCATCTTCCGGGGATTGATGTTGAAGGAGATATGTTTGAACGAGCGATTGAGTGTATGACATTAGCTGGTAAACACCAATATGAAGTGAGTAATTTTTGTGAGCCTGGAAAAGAAAGTCAGCACAATCTGGTTTATTGGAATAATGATCACTACTATGGTTTAGGAGCAGGGGCAAGTGGTTACTTAGGTAATGTACGATATAAAAATCATGGGCCAATCCAACATTATTTGGAACCATTGCGACAAGATAAGTTGCCAACTATCACAACTGAAAATTTAACGATCAAACATCAGATGGAAGAAGAAATGTTTTTAGGTCTTCGAAAAAAACAAGGTGTATCATTAACTAACTTTGAAGAAAAGTTTGGGCAAAAGTTTGATTCAGTCTATGGTGAGATAGCACAACAACTAATAGATGAAGAAATGCTACAAATTAAAAACTCATATATTTCTCTAACAGATAAAGGGTTGATTTTAGGGAATGATGTTTTTGAGAAGTTTTTATTAGAAAAATAAGAAAGAACAGTCTAAAGCGAAGAATTTAGGCTGTTTTTTTGTTATTCTCGTTTTTTTGGCAAAATAAACAGACAAATTTTTGTGATTGCTAAAAAAATAGTATGGGATAATAGAGTCAAAACATTGATATATCAATGTTTTTAAGATCTGTGCGTTTGGGTTTAGCACTCTTAACAAAAGAGTGCTAAAAAAGAGGTGCTTTTAGTTGACAAAAAAATTAATCCTTGATATATTTGATAATGTAGTTAGCACTTAATAAGAAAGAGTGCTAATAAGGAAGGTGATTCGCATGTTGAGTAGTAGACAAGAACACATCTTACAACTATTAGTTCAGCTCTATACTGAGACGGGGCAACCTGTTGGATCGAAGACGTTGATGAATAGTGGCATTACTGTCAGTTCAGCAACCATTCGAAATGAGTTATCTAAATTGGAAGATTTTGGTCTTATTCAAAAAATGCACACGTCTTCTGGTAGAATCCCTTCAATGCAAGGTTATCGCTATTATGTGGATCATTTAATGGATCCTAGTAAGGTTAGTTCTACCGATGTTCAACACATCAAACGATTATTTAATCGCAAATTTAATGCGACAAATGAAATTATTGAATGGTCGGCGAATATTTTATCGGAGTTGACGAGTTACACAGCTTTCTCGTTAGGGCCAGAAGTAAAAGAAAGACGGCTTACAGGTTTTCAAATTGTTCCATTGAATGCCCGTCAGTTAATGGCGATTATTGTGATTGATCAAGGATATGTTGAGAGTCAAGTGTTTTCAATTCCACATTCAGTGTCAACTGAAGATATCGAAAAAATGATTCGAATAATCAATGATCGATTGTTGGGAGAAACACTTTTGACAGTTTACCACAAACTTCGAACAGAGATTCCTTTAGTACTCCAACGTTACTTTAGTAATTCTGGTAATATCTTGTACTTGTTTGAGGATGTGTTCAATCAAGCATTTGATGAGCAAATCTATGTTGGTGGTGGGATGAATTTATTAAGTTCAGAAGCCATCACTAATCCAAACGAATTTCAATCGGTTTATTCATTAATTAGTGATACAGATAAGCTAACAGAATTACTTATCTCAGACACAGATGAAAAGATTGATATCAAGATTGGAGAGGAGCTAAACAACGAATTGTTGCAAAACATGAGTTTAGTGACAGGATCATACGATGTTTTTCAACGAGGTAAAGGTTTAGTCGCAGTTTTAGGACCTGCTAACATGTCCTATTCGAAACTGTTAGGAGTAATGGATGTTTTAACAGATGAGCTTTCTAGGCATCTAGAAACATATTATCGACATTTGGAAAATAGTGGAGAGTGAAAGGAGACTGACATAAGTGAAGAAAGATAAATCAGTTGATAAAGTTAATGAGGAAGAAGAAAAAAAAGACGAATCGACAGTAAAAACAAATGAAACTGTAGAAGAAGTAGTTGAAGCAGAAGAAAACGTCGAAACAGAAGAAAATTTAGAAGAAAAACTTCAAGAAGAGTTGGACAAAATGGAAGATCAATTCTTAAGAGCGCAAGCAGAAATTGCTAATATGCGTAATCGTCATAAAAAAGAGCGTGAAGAAGCATCAAGATATCGCGCGCAGGAATTAGCAAAAGAATTGTTGCCAGCTTTAGATAACTTAGATCGTGCCTTAGCGATTGAAGTAAGTGACGAGCACGGTGAGGCAATGAAAAAAGGAATTGAGATGGTTCGCGAAAGCATGTTACATGCCTTCAAGGAATCAGGTATTGAGGAAATAAAAGCCCAAGGTGAGGTATTTGATCCAAACTTACATCAAGCTGTTCAAACAGTCCCAGCTGAAGATGGACAAGATTCAGATGTAATTGTTCAAGTGTTACAAAAAGGATACATCTTACATGACCGTGTCTTAAGACCTTCAATGGTTATTGTGACACAATAATATAAATTTAACATTTAAAAATAAATTAATTAGATAAAGGAGATTTTTAATATGAGTAAAATAATTGGTATTGACTTAGGAACAACAAACTCTGCAGTAGCTGTATTGGAAGGCGGAGAAGCAAAAATTATTACTAACCCAGAAGGTAACCGTACAACACCATCTGTTGTATCATTTAAAAATGGGGAAATTCAAGTAGGTGAAGTTGCTAAACGTCAAGCAGTAACAAACCCAAATACAATTTCTTCTATTAAACGTCATATGGGTGAACCTGGATATAAAGTAGAAGTTGAAGGGAAAACATATACTCCACAAGAAGTTTCAGCTATGATTTTACAATACATCAAAGGATTTGCTGAAGATTATTTAGGAGAAAAAGTTGATAAAGCAGTTATTACTGTTCCAGCTTACTTCAACGATGCTCAACGTCAAGCAACAAAAGATGCTGGTAAAATCGCTGGTTTAGAAGTTGAACGTATTGTTAATGAACCAACTGCAGCGGCTTTAGCTTATGGTTTAGATAAAACTGACCGTGACGAAAAAGTGTTAGTATTTGACTTAGGTGGTGGTACATTTGACGTGTCTATCCTTGAATTAGGTGATGGCGTATTTGATGTATTATCAACTGCAGGGGATAATAACCTAGGTGGGGATGACTTTGACGAAAAAATCATCGACTATTTAGTAGAAGAATTCAAAAAAGAAAATGGCATTGATTTATCTAAAGATAAAATGGCAGTTCAACGTTTGAAAGATGCAGCTGAAAAAGCGAAAAAAGATTTATCAGGTGTAACAAGTACTCAAATTAGCTTACCATTTATTACTGCTGGAGAAGCTGGACCTCTTCACTTAGAGTTAAACTTAACTCGTGCGAAATTTGATGAATTAACATCTGATTTGGTTGAAAGAACTAAAATTCCAGTTCGTCAAGCAATCAAAGATGCTGGTATCTCAACTTCAGAAATTGATGAAGTTATCTTAGTTGGTGGATCAACTCGTATTCCTGCAGTGGTTGAAGCTGTAAGAAAAGAAACCAAAAAAGAACCTAACAAATCAGTTAACCCTGATGAAGTAGTCGCAATGGGTGCTGCTATCCAAGGTGGGGTAATCACTGGTGATGTGAAAGATGTGGTCTTACTTGATGTTACACCATTGTCATTAGGTATTGAAACAATGGGTGGTGTGTTCACTAAATTAATCGACCGTAACACAACAATCCCAACAAGTAAATCACAAGTTTTCTCTACAGCAGCAGACAACCAACCAGCCGTTGATATTCATGTCTTACAAGGTGAACGTCCAATGGCAGCTGACAACAAAACATTAGGAAGATTCCAATTAACAGATATTCCTGCAGCTCCACGTGGTGTGCCACAAATCGAAGTATCATTTGATATCGATAAAAACGGTATTGTTAACGTAAGTGCAAAAGATTTAGGTACTCAAAAAGAACAAACTATTACAATCAAATCATCTTCAGGTTTAACAGATGAAGAAATTGAACGTATGGTAAAAGATGCTGAAGCAAATGCTGAAGCAGATAAACAACGTAAAGAAGAAGTTGATTTACGTAACGACATCGATGCATTATTATTCTCAGTTGACAAAACTTTAGGCGAGTTAGAAGGTAAAGTTGATGCGGACGAAGTGAAAAAAGCAGAAGATGCTCGTGATGAATTAAAAGCAGCTGTAGAAGCTAATAACATTGAAGATATGAAATCTAAACGCGATGCATTAAATGAAATCGTACAATCTTTAACTGTAAAATTGTATGAACAAGCAGCAGCGCAACAAGCACAAGAAAATCCAGAAGCAGCACAAAGTGGCGCGGATGATGTTGTTGATGCGGACTTTGAAGAAATCAACGACGACGAGAAATAATGATGAGCCAAGAAAAAAGCCAAAGCATTGTGCTTTTGGCTTTTTCTCTTGATTATCACGATAAAGCATTCTAAAATTGACTGATTTGTGGTATGATTTAAACGAATTTAGACGTTTTAGAAAAATGGAGGGTTAGTTATATATGGCCAAAAGAGATTATTATGAGGTTTTAGGAGTATCTAAAACAGCAACAGATGATGAGATTAAAAAAGCCTATCGAAAACTATCCAAAAAATATCATCCAGACATAAATAAAGAAGCCGATGCAGAAGAGAAGTTTAAAGAAGTATCTGAAGCATTTGAAGTATTAAGCGATGCACAAAAACGTGCGGCTTATGACCAATATGGCCATGCAAGTACTGATCCAAACTTTGGTGCTGGTGGTTTTGGTGCTGGTGGTTTTGGCGGTGGTGGTTTCCAAGATTTTGGTGGTAGTTTCGGAGGGTTTGAAGATATCTTTGAATCATTCTTTGGCGGTGGAGGACGTTCTAGTAATCCTAATGCGCCAAGACAAGGTTCAGATTTACAATACACATTAGACTTAACATTTAATGAAGCAATCTTCGGGTTAGAAAAAAGTATTCGTTACAATCGTGAAGATGAGTGTGCGACATGTCATGGGACTGGAGCAAAACCAGGAACACATCCTGAAAATTGTCCTAAATGCCATGGCTCTGGTGTCATCAATGTTGAAAGACAAACGCCACTTGGTCGTATGATGAGTCAACAACCATGTGATGAGTGTCAAGGAACAGGAAAAATCATCAAAGAAAAATGTGAAACATGTCATGGCGCAGGCCGCATGATTAAATCGCATTCTGTTAAGGTTACAGTTCCTGCTGGTGTTGAAGATGGACAACAAATGCGTCTATCTGGACAAGGAGAAGCAGGATACAATGGTGGACCTTATGGTGATTTATATGTTGTCTTCAGTGTGGAAGATAGCCCTATCTTTGAAAGAGATGGATCTGAAATTTACTATGATCATCACATTACCTTTGTTCAAGCAACATTAGGAGATGAAATTGAGGTACCAACAGTTCACGGTCGTGTGAAATTAAAAATTCCAGCTGGAACTCAAACTGGTACAACATTTAGATTAAAAGGTAAAGGAGCACCTAAACTTCGTGGAAATGGTAACGGCGATCAACAAGTTACTGTAACAGTCGATACACCGACAAAACTAAACGAAGATCAAAAGAAATTATTGCGTCAATTTGCTGAACTAAATGGTGAAAAAGCAGCCGTTGAGCAAGAAGAAGGTTTCTTTGATAAAATGAAAGATGCTTTTTCCTCAAATCATAAGAAAAAGAAAAAATAAAGTAAATAAAAAAAGTAAAACTGTTTAGCTGTTTTACTTTTTTTATTTTTACTTGAAATAAATTGCAAAAACGTTTATGATATATCATTAGATAGTAATGTTTACGATTTAAAAGAAAGTAGGGAATGAGTTAATGAAACGATTAACCAAAATTATTTTAGGTATGGCTTTGACTAGTTTACTTGTTGCATGCGGTAATACGGCAAAAAAAGATAAAAAAGAAGCAGATAAACTACAAGTGGTAACCTCTTTTTATCCAATGTATGATTTTGCGAAAAAAGTAACAGGAGACAAAGCAGAGGTGACGGTTTTAACAGAAGCTGGTGTAGAACCTCATGATTATGAGCCAAGTGCAAAAGATTTAGCTAAAATTCAAAATGCTGATGTATTTATTTATAATTCAAATGAGATGGAAACATGGGTAAGAGATGTCCTTGCATCTATTGATACGAAAAAAGTGAAAGTGATTGAAGCAAGCCAAGGTATTGATTTGATGAAAGCAACTGAAGAACATGAGCATGAAGGAGAAGACTCACATGATCATCAATTAGATCCGCATGTGTGGTTAGATCCTGTTTTGGCTAAAAAAGAAGTAGAGACGATTACAAAAGGCTTAGTTGAAGTTGATACACCAAATAAAGATATCTATGAAAAGAATTCAACTGACTTTACACAGAAACTAAATAAATTAAATGAAGCTTACGTGGATGCAACAAAAGATGCCACGCAAAAAACATTTGTCACACAACACACTGCTTTTTCATATTTAGCTAAACAATATGGATTAAAACAGGTGGCAATTTCTGGCATTTCTCCTGATCAAGAACCTACACCTAAAGAATTAAAAAATATTGAAGACTTAGTCAAAAAAGATAATATTAAAGTGATTTATACAGAAAGTAGCGCGTCATCAAAAGTAGCCGAAACCATTACTAGTGCAACTGGAGCGACACTTTCAGAACTTAATCCATTAGAGAGTTTAACTAAAAAAGAGATGGATGGGGGAGAAGATTATCTGTCTGTTATGTATACGAATTTAGAACACTTAAAATTAACCATAAAATAAACGATGGAAACCTAGAATATTTCTAGGTTTTTATTGTTTTTATGGGCCTTAAAGCTGTAGAATAAAGCGACAAGGGGAGGTGAAAAAATGGAAAAAAGAAGTAGTAAATTAAAGGGTATGATTTTAGCTATTTTAGGTGGCGTTTTTTGGGGTGTATCTGGAGTAGTGGCTGAATATTTGATGACAACAAAACACGTATCAGCTAGTTGGCTTGTAGCCGTTAAAATGATTGTGGCAGGTTTTTTAATTTTAATGTATCAAATGGGAAAAGGGAATAAAGATAGCTTATCTCCTCTAAAAAATAAAACTGAATTAATTCAATTAATTATTTTTAGTGTATTGGGAGTACTTGGGTTACAGTATTCTTTTTTCAAGGCTATTCAAGTTAGTAATGCAGCGACTGCAACGATATTACAATATTTATCACCAATATTATTAGTCGTTTATTTTATTATCGAAAAAAAAGAGCTACCCAATAAATTAAGTGTAGTCAGTATTGTGCTATCATTATTGGGAACTTTTTTATTAGTAACTAAAGGAAATCTAAATGAATTAGCTATTTCACCGAATGGGTTATTTTGGGGATTATTATCCGCATTTTTTGGCGCTTTTTATATTATTCAACCAAGAAAACTTATGGCAAAATATGGGACAACACTTATTATAGGCTGGGGTATGTTAATAGGTGGGATGTCTTTTCAAGTTTATCAACCGATTTGGCAAGATGTACCTACTTTTACCCCTGGTGTGTTACTAGGAATTTTAGTTATAGTGATTATTGGTACCGTTTTTTCATATATCTGTTTACTTAAAAGTACAGAATATATACCACCACAGTTTTCGAGTTTATTAACATCATTTGAACCATTAAGTTCAGCTTTATTTTCAGTTTTATTTTTAGGGTTGGTTTTAAAACCTATCGAGATAGTCAGTATGCTATTGATTATTTTTGCTGTTTTTCTATTGTCTAGATGTGATGTTTAATTTGAAAGGTCATGTCTATTTATATTTTAGGTAAAATAGGCTATAATTATTTAAAAGATATAATATAGATAAAAAAGTATCATTTTTTGAAAACAGAATTGGAGGAAGATGTATGTCTAAACAACAAATTGGTGTTGTCGGTATGGCAGTCATGGGTAAAAACTTAGCGTTAAATATAGAAAGTAGAGGATATACTGTTTCTATTTTTAACCGTACATCAGCAAAAACAGAGGAAGTTATCAAAGAGCATCCTGATAAAAATTTAGTTGCAACTTATTCTATCGAAGAATTTGTTAATTCTCTTGAAACACCAAGACGAATTTTATTAATGGTAAAAGCAGGTAAAGCGACTGATTTAACAATCGAAAGTTTACTACCATTTTTAGACGAAGGTGATGTGTTAATCGATGGTGGGAATACTTACTTCAAAGATACTATCCGTCGTAATGAAGCACTAGCAACTTCTGGTATTAACTTTATTGGTACTGGTGTATCTGGTGGAGAAGAGGGAGCGTTAAAAGGACCTTCTATGATGCCGGGTGGACAAAAAGAAGCGTATGAATTAGTAGCCCCAATCTTTGAACAAATTGCAGCAAAAGCAGAAGATGGTGAGCCATGCGTGACGTATATTGGACCAAATGGAGCTGGTCACTATGTAAAAATGGTACATAATGGAATCGAGTATGGAGACATGCAATTAATTGCTGAATCATATGATATCTTAACTCGTGTTTTAGGATTATCAGTTGAAGAAGTTGCTGCTATCTTTAAAGAATGGAATACAGGTGAGTTAGATAGCTACTTAATCGAAATCACGTCAGATATTTTAACGCGTAAAGATGATTTAGGAACTGGTAAACCAATTGTTGATGTTATCTTAGATGCTGCTGGTAACAAAGGAACTGGTAAATGGACAAGTCAAAACGCACTTGATTTAGGAACACCACTACCACTTATTACAGAATCTGTTTTTGCTCGATATATCTCAGCATTAAAAACTGAGCGTGTAGCGGCAAGTGAGATTATTCCTGCACCACCAGTGAAAGAATTTACTGGAGATAAAAAAGAATTTGTAGAAAAAATTCGTCAAGCATTATACTTTAGTAAAATCATGAGTTACGCACAAGGTTTTGCTCAAATGCGTATGGCTAGTGAAGAATACGGCTGGGATTTAAACTATGGTAATATTGCGAAAATCTTTAGAGCTGGATGTATTATTCGTGCCCAATTCTTACAAAAAATTACGGATGCCTATGAACGAAATCCAGAAATTAAAAATCTTATTTTAGATGATTATTTCTTAGATGTCACAACAAAATACCAACAATCAGTTCGTGATGTTGTTGCCTTAGCTGTTGAAACAGGTGTGCCTGTCCCAACATTCTCATCAGCTATTTCTTACTACGATTCTTATCGCACAAAAGATTTACCTGCTAACATCATTCAAGCACAAAGAGATTACTTTGGTGCTCATACATACGAACGTAAAGATCGTGATGGCGTGTTCCATTATGATTGGTATGGTGAAGAAAATAAATAAGCATATTAAAAATCCAGTTACTAGAAAAATAGTAACTGGATTTTTTTAGTTATCGTTAAGCACCCATTCGTTAATTGCATGTGCTACACCATCTTCATCATTTGTTTTAGTAATTTTATCTGCAATATTTTTTACACTCTCTAGCGCATTTCCCATTGCAACCCCAATACCAGCATATTCAATCATAGATAAGTCATTTTCATTGTCGCCAATGGCCATGACTTCTTCTTGTTTAATGTTTAAATGTTCAGCCAGTTCTTTGACTGATTCTCCTTTAGTTGCTTTAGGGTCAAGTATTTCTAAGTAGTAAGGAGCGCTTTTAACGATTGAAAAACGGTCATAATACTCTTGAGGGATTTTTTTAATTGCGGCATCAAGAATATCTTCATGATCAATCATCATAGCTTTTACAAGTTTGATATCTTTTGTCATGTCATTTACGGGTTTATATTGTAGTGGAATACCAGTAATCACTGCTTCATTAATAGTATAGGGACTAATGTCAGTGTTAGCTGTATACATAGTATCGGCATCTTGAGTATGAAAATGCACGCCGAGTTTTCTAGATAAAAGCTCCACATCTTGATAGTCTTCTAATGATAATGAATGACGTAAAATGATTTCTTTTGTTCCGGCATTTTGAATCATGCCGCCATTGTATGTAATAATAAAACTATGGTCATTTTCAAGACCTAATTCTTTTACTAAATCAATAACCCCAATCGAAGGACGTCCTGTTGTTAAGACAATATCGATTCCTAAATCAGATGCTTTTTTGATTGTTTCTTTCACTTTTGGTGTTAACTTTCTTTCTGAATTGACCAATGTTCCGTCAATATCTATAGTTACCATTTTAATACCCAAATATTACACGTCCTTTTTGATTATTTCTCCATTTTTAATGGAGTTGCTGAATAAATTAATAGAGTCTTCAAATAAAGTATAATTGTCTAACGAATTGGATGCAAGCATTTCATTAGGAAAATAAAAACGTTGATCACCTTTAGATTCACCAGCAATTGCTCTAACAAGTTCACTCGCACTAGCTAATTCAATCAATTGCCCATCAGGATAGATAAGTTCAATCTGTGTTTTATTCTGCAACTTTTCTGGTTTATAAAAATCATAAGGTAAATCAAAACTCGAGTTAATCGCTGTGTAATATCTTTCGTCAAAGCCAACTTTTTCTACTAGTTCTTGTAACTCAGGTAATAGAATAAAAGTTTTCTTTGAAAATGTTGCTGACTTGAATGGTACACGGTTTAAGAATCGTTTTGATAAATCATTTAAAATAGCATCATCTGATTGACTCCAAAGATGGAAGGCTGTTGTTAACACACCATCATCTAAAGCTAAATAATCCTCTAGGTTAAATTCATGTGACAGAAAAGGAACGAGTAGAGGTGATGCTTTGACAAAGTAGTGTTTATTGTCCTGATACAGATCTTGCGCTCGTTGTAGTAAACGATCTAATACCATTTCCATACCACGAGAAACAGGATGAAAGTAAATTTGCATATACATTTGGTATCGACTAACGATATAGTCTTCAACCGCATGCATTCCGCTAACTTTAAAAACAATTCCACTTTTATGCGGTCTGATGACACGTAATATACGAGTTAAATCAAAGGTTCCGTATTCTGTTCCAGTGAAATAAGCATCTCTTAGTAAGTAATCCATTCTATCAGCATCTATTTGACTTGAAATGAGTTGGACGACTTGCTTATTTGGATAAGTTTTTGCAATGACACTTGCTACTTTTTCTGGAAAATCATCAGATACTTGGCGTAATATTTTGTTGATTTCAGTGTCACTAGATGTGATGATATCAACAGTAAGTTGTTCATGATTTGTTTTAAAGATTGATTCAAATGTGTGGGAGTAAGGCCCATGTCCTACATCATGTAAAAGTGCCGCACATAACGTGATGAGTCTTTCAGAGTCATCCCAGCCATCTTCACCAAACTCTGCCACATCATAATTTCGCTTAAAGTAATTACAGATACGACGAGTGATTTCATACACACCAAGCGAATGCCCGAAGCGAGAATGTTCGGCTGTATGGAATGTTAAAGAAGTCGTTCCAAGTTGTTTGATTCGTCTCAAACGTTGAAATTCTTTTGCATTGATTAATTCTAATATGATGGGGTGTTCCACTTTTATATCATGATGAATAGGGTCTCTAAATACTTTTTCAATCAATTAATTAGTCTCCTTTAAAATAGTCGTGATGCCTTCGTTGCGTTGCTCCATGCGTTTAAACCCTTTATCGTAAGTTTCTTTTAATTCAACAGAGTCTAAAAACATTTCAAATTGTTGTTGTGCCGTTTTATCCAAAACAAAGGTTTGACTGATTGCTCCTATTATAAGTGATTTTACTCGTTCGACAGATAGATCTTCTAAAAGTAAGTCGGATAAATTTTTCATTGAGTCAGGATTTACTGGTGGGAAAGGCTCTTTTCCGAAATCCTCTTTTAGTCCTGATAAATAAAATTCTCTCACTAATTCCCCACGTTTTTCTTGATTGCCATTGATACTGATATAAATCATGATACCCAATCCCTTTTTTATACGGCGTTGAGCAATACCAGCAAATTTCTTTTGATTAATACTTAAATCAAATTCACCTGGACAATATGAGTCAGTTACTTCAAAAGATTCTACAGTAGCATCCCATGAAGATAGGGCATTTGAAATAATGTCTTTCATCGTTTCATACCCATGATTAATACTTGTTTGATTAGTAAACTCTTGTGGTAGAATAATCGAAAAATTTAATATTCCTTCATCAGCTACCACAGCTAGACCACCGGAATTTCTAACAACTGGATGATAGTCATTTTTTCTCACAGATTGTATCGCATCAGATAGGTGTGTTACCCTAGTATCTTGCATACCTAAGATTAATTCGTTTGTCATGGTCCAAAAATGAATAATAGGAATTTGATGTTTTCCTGAATAATCAGCCAATATATCAGTAAATATAAATGGATCATATTTTTTTTCGTTTGTTAATTGAGGTTGTTCAAATAAAACAACAGGTGGTTTTGAAGACATAATGTACAACTCCTTTATATTCTTCTTTCATTATACCGATTCTCTTGTGAAACGAAAAGGATTTAAGAATAATCACAAAGGTTTGACAAACTACGTGAAAAAGACCAAAATAAATAAAAAAGCAAAGAGGTGGCATGTGTGTCTCAACGAGAAAAAACACCAGTTAATATTTTAGTAAAAACAGAAGTAACCCAAGAAGGTGAATTCAAAGAATTTTTAATTGATGTCAATGGTCACATGGTTGTGATAAACGATGTCCTTTATTTACGATATGACGAACTACTGGAAGGCGTTGACAAACCAGTGCCAGTCACGATCAAAGTATTACCAGATGGTGATGTGACATTGATTAGGTCTGGAGAAGTAAAAATGAAATTGAACTTTTCTTTTGAACAAAGAAGAGAAACCACTTATTCAACGCCATATGGCATGATGAGTATTTTTACTCTCACTAATCACTTACATGTCAGTTTAAAAGATAACCCGACTTCAGGTGATATTGCGATTGATTATGATTTGTTTGCTGGGGAAGAAAAATTAGGAATGTATCATTTGGTTATAAATTTTACAGCTTAATGATATTTTACAAAAATTTTCAATTGCAAAGAAACACTAGTTATTGTATGATAAAGAATAGACTGTGAAAGGACGTGTGTCAGTTGGAAATTAAAGCTTTTGAGGGCATAAATAAAGATGAATTGTCGATGATTGAAGTTGCACATGCAATTTTAAATCAACGCGGAGACATCATTGATTTTAGTGATTTAGTAAATGAAATCCAAAACTACTTAGAAAAAGCAGATAGTGAAATTCGTGACATTTTGCCGCAATTTTATACAGACTTAAACATTGACGGAAGTTTCATTTCTTTAGGAGACAATCGTTGGGGCTTACGTAGTTGGTATCCAATCGATTCAATTGACGAAGAAGTTTCTGGTGTGGATGAAGATGAAGAAGAAACACCACGTCGTAAAAAACGTAAAAAAGTTAATGCATTTATCGGAATGGACGATGATGCGATTGATTATAACGATGATGATCCAGAAGACTTAGACTTAGTTGATCATGATGAAGAAGATGATGAGTTGTATGAAGATGAAGAAGATGAAACAAAAGAAATCAAAGAATACACAACTGATTTATCAGAAATCGGTGCTGACAATGATGTTGATGACGATGTGCCAGAAGGTGTAGAAGAAGATTTAACTATCGTTGAAGAAGATGATTTATACGAAAGTGACGATGAAGAAGAATTATAGAAAAAAAGAGTGTCGATTGATGCTCTTTTTTGCTTGTTTTTACTTATATATGAAAGAAGAGGAGAATAGTCATGATACATGAAGTAGTTGATGCGATTATTTTTGTACTAAATGCTTTTTCAGTAATCATTTTATTAGTCGGCGTAGCCAAAGCAATTATTGACTTTATTAAAAATGAAGTTGGTGGTGGCACTCGAGAAGAAATTTCAGTTAGAAACAACGGCATAAAACGTTATCTAGGATCATATATTTTATTAAGTTTAGAAGTGCTTATAGCCTCAGATATTATTGAAACAATTTTAAATCCATCGACACAAGATATTATCATTCTTGGAGGAATAGTTGTAATACGCACAGCTATATCATATTTCTTGGGGAAAGAAATTGAACAAACACATAAAGGAGAAAGGGTAAATTAACCCTTTCTTTTTTTGTCGAGCATAAGACTTGAGTTTTAAAATGAAAACCTATACAATTTTAACTATACCAAAATAAAAAAATGTTAAAGGAGAATTGTTATGACAGTTATTAATGACATATACAAAGAATATAGGTTGTTTATTAATGGTGAATGGACAAAAGGTGTTAAGGGTGAAACAATTGATAGTTTTTCACCGGTAAACGGTGAAAAAATTGGAACATTCGTGGATGCAGCTGATGAAGATGTTGATGCAGCGGTAGAAGCTGCTCAAGAAGCATTGCCAGCTTGGCGCGATTGGTCACTTGTGGATAGAAGTAATTTATTATTAAAAATTGCAGATGTTATTGATGAGAATATGGAGCATTTAGCCTATATAGAGTCTATTGATAATGGCAAACCAATTCGTGAGACTAAAACGGTTGATGTGCCACTTAGTGCAGATCATTTTAGATACTTTGCAGGTGTTATTCGCAGTGAGGAAGGATCAGCACAAGCGTTAGATAAAGATACCTTAACACTTATCTTAAGAGAACCAATTGGTGTAGTAGGACAAATTATTCCATGGAATTTTCCAATTCTTATGGCAGCATGGAAATTAGCTCCAGCATTAGCTGCAGGTAATACAATTGTCATTCATCCATCATCTTCAACATCATTAAGTTTACTAGAATTAACTAGGTTGATTGGTCCGATGTTACCAAAGGGTGTGTTAAATGTGATAACAGGTAAAGGTTCTAAGTCAGGAGACTACATGTTACGGCATGAAGGATTTAACAAGTTAGCCTTTACTGGATCAACTGAAGTTGGATATAAAGTTGCTCGAGCTGCAGCTGATAAATTAATTCCAGCAACACTTGAATTGGGTGGAAAATCAGCAAATATTTTCTTTGATGATATGCCATTTGAAAAGGCAGTTGAAGGAGCACAACTTGGTATTTTATTTAACCAAGGGCAAGTATGTTGTGCAGGCTCTAGAATTTTTGTTCAAGAGGGAATCTATGACAAATTTGTTTCTGAGTTGAAAGAAAAATTTGAAGCTGTTGTTGTTGGAGATGCATTGGATGAAAATGTCCAAATGGGGGCTCAAGTAAACGAAAGCCAAGTTAACAAAATTTTAGAAGCAGTTGAAGTAGGACGTAAAGAGGGGGCAACTATCTTAACAGGTGGAAAACGTCTTGATGGTGATTTAGGTAAAGGATGTTATGTGGCACCAACTTTATTAACTGATGTGACTAATGATATGGAAGTGGCTCAAGAAGAAATCTTTGGTCCAGTTGCAGTAGTGATTAAATTTAAAACAATTGATGAAGTGATAAAAATGGCTAATGATTCTGAATACGGTTTAGGTGGTGGTGTTTGGACTAAGAATATCAATACAGCACTGAAAGTGAGTCGTGGTATTGAAACAGGGCGTATTTGGGTCAATACTTATAATCAAATTCCTGCTGGAGCGCCATTTGGTGGCTATAAAAAATCTGGTATAGGACGTGAGACGCATAAAGCTATCCTTGATGCGTATAGTCAATTTAAAAATATTTACATCGACACAAAAGAAGCAGGATTCAATCTTTATTAAAAAAGGACTTTAATAAAATTTTCTGAAAATAGTATCAAAGATTGTGATTTGACTAGCAAAAATAACTAAAGAGTGTTAAAATAATGGTGTTAGTTAAGTATCACCTATACCAAATAGAGTGATAACATAATAGGAGGAATTTAATTATGGCATTAGTATCAGCAACAGAAATGTTAAAAAAAGCTAAAGAGGGTAAATATGCAGTAGGTGCATTCAACACAAACAACTTAGAATGGACTAAAGCTATCTTACAAGGTGCACAAGAATCTAATTCTCCAGTAATGATTCAAACTTCTATGGGAGCTGCAAAATATATGGGTGGCTACCAAGTATGTTACGATTTAGTTAAAGACTTAATTGACTCAATGGGAATTACAGTTCCAGTAGCATTACACTTAGACCATGGTGAATATGAAGATGCATTAAAATGTATCGAAATTGGTTACACATCTGTAATGTTTGATGGTTCTCACTTACCATTTGAAGAAAACTTAGAAAAAGCAAAAGATGTTGTTGCTAAAGCTCATGCTAAAGGTGTTTCAGTAGAGTGTGAAGTTGGATCAATCGGTGGAGAAGAAGACGGAATTATCGGTTCTGGTGAATTAGCAGACCCAGCTGAGTGTAAAGCAATGTCTGAAACAGGAATTGACTTCTTAGCTGCAGGTATTGGTAACATCCATGGTTCTTACCCAGAAAACTGGTCAGGATTAAGTTTTGATCGTTTAGCTGAAATTGCTGACGTTATCGACGGTAAACCAATGGTATTACATGGTGGTTCTGGTATTCCATTAGATCAAATCCAAAAAGCAATCTCTTTAGGCGTATCAAAAATTAACGTTAATACTGAATGTCAAGAAGTATTTGCTGCTGCAACACGTAAATACATTGAAGAAGGTAAAGACTTAGAAGGTAAAGGCTTTGACCCTCGTAAATTATTAGCTCCAGGTACTACTGCAGTAACTGAGTTAGTTAAAGAACGTATCCAATGGTTTGGATCAAACGGTAAAGCGTAATTTAATGATGTAAAAAGATAAGAGTGTCTGACTAAATGTTGGGCACTCTTTTTTTGTAATTAAATAAATTTTTCAATCACTTTTTTTCATTTATAGAGTATGATAGAATACAACTATACATTGTGAATATGAAACTATATATGGCTGCTTAATATAAGCGGCTTTTTTCAAGACTAAAGTGAGGTCATTAATACAAAATGAAAAAATTAATTATAAATGGTGGGAAAAAATTAAAAGGAACTGTAACAATTAGTGGGGCTAAAAATAGTGCTGTTGCATTAATTCCAGCTGCAATTTTAGCAGACTCACCTGTTATTTTAGAAGGTGTTCCTGATATTAAAGATGTGCATTCATTAAAAGAAATATTAGAACTTATGGGAGTCAAAGTGGCATTTGAAAATCACACGATGATAATTGATCCAACAAATATGGTATCAATTCCTATGCCTAGTGGAAAAATCAATAGCTTGCGAGCATCTTATTACTTTATGGGTGCTTTGCTTGGGAAATTTGGTGAAGGCGTTGTTGGATTACCTGGAGGATGTTACTTAGGTCCTAGACCAATTGATTTACATATCAAAGGATTTGAGTCACTGGGAGCTGTTGTAACAACTGAACATGGTGCAACTTATTTAAAATCACCAAATGGCTTAGAAGGCACACGTATTTATATGGATATGGTGTCAATTGGTGCAACAATTAATGTGATGTTAGCGGCAGTAAAAGCAAAAGGACGCACTGTGATTGAAAATGCTGCTAGAGAACCTGAAATTATTGATGTGGCAACTCTACTTAATAATATGGGAGCAAAAATTCGTGGAGCTGGTACAAATGAAATTCGTATTGATGGTGTAGATGAACTAAATGGTTGTCGTCATTCAATTATTCCAGACCGAATTGAAGCCGGAACATATTTAGCGATGGCCGCAGCATGTGGTGAAGGTGTTGTCGTGCAAAATGTTATTTATGAGCATCTAGAGAGCTTTATTTCCAAATTAGATGAAATGGAGGTACCGATGACGATTCGTGAAGATAGTATTGAAGTCCATCCTGCTAAACAGTTAAAACCAATTAACGTAACCACTGTACCGTATCCAGGATTTGCCACAGATTTACAACAACCAATTACACCTCTATTATTAAAAGCCAATGGAAAAAGTATCGTGACAGATACCATATATGAGCAACGAGTAAACCACATTCCTGAATTAGTTCGAATGGGCGCTGATGCTAGTGTGGAAGGTAAAATGATTGTCTTGAATGGACAGGAAGATTTAGAACTTGTTGGAGCAGACGTTACGGCGAGCGATTTACGAGCTGGTGCTTGTTTAGTGACTGCTGGACTGATGGCAAGTGGGACAACACGAATATCTAATGTTGATAATATTTTAAGAGGGTATGATAACATTATTGAAAAACTAACAAATCTAGGTGCTGATATTCGAATGGAAGAAGGCACAGATAAAGAGGGATAATATGCGCGATTATTTAACGATGGGTGAGTTAGAACATAAGACCCTAAAAGAAATTTATGCTTATGCAAAAGATTTTAAAATACCTTATTATAGTCAAATGAATAAAAAAGAATTATCTTTAGCAGTTATTCGTGCACAAGCTGAAAAACAAGGTTTTTTCGTGGTGGAAGGGGTCTTAGACATTGTATCGAATGATGGTTATGGTTTTTTAAGACCGATTAACTATACGCCTAGTAAAGAAGATATCTACATTTCATCTTCACAAATTAGACGGTTTGGTTTACGTAATGGGGATAAAGTATCAGGAAAAGCAAGACCACCAAAAGAGTCGGAACGTTATTATGGATTAATGCACGTTGAAACAGTTAATGGAAGAAATCCAGAAGATGCAAAACAACGCCCACATTTTCCTGCATTAACAGCTCTTTATCCGGATAGTCAAATTGTTTTAGAAACCACAAAAACAGATCTTTCTACACGAATGATAGACCTATTCGCACCGGTTGGTTTTGGCCAAAGAGGTCTAATTGTCGCACCACCAAAAGCAGGGAAAACGAGTGTCATTAAGGAAATTGCGAATGGTATTTCTAAAAATTATCCAGATGTTGAATTGATTGTGCTACTAATAGATGAACGACCTGAAGAAGTAACGGACATTGAAAGAAGTGTTGATGGAGAAGTAGTTTCTTCTACTTTTGATCAAATGCCTGAAAATCATACACGTGTCGTTGAGTTAGTCCTTGACAGAGCATTAAGGTTAGTTGAGGATAAACGTGATGTTGTGATTTTAATGGATAGTATTACGCGTTTGGCAAGAGCATACAACTTAGTTATCCCACCAAGTGGACGCACGCTAAGTGGAGGGATTGATCCTGCAGCATTTTATAAACCAAAACGCTTCTTTGGAGCTGCACGAAATATTGAAGAAGGCGGTAGCTTAACTATTCTGGCGACCGCTTTAGTTGATACAGGAAGTCGAATGGATGATGTTATCTATGAAGAATTCAAAGGAACTGGTAATATGGAGCTTCATCTATCTAGAGAGTTATCTGAAAGACGAGTATTTCCAGCGATTGATATCAAGCGATCTGGTACAAGGCGTGAAGAATTATTAATGTCACCTGAACATTTAGAAGAGGTATGGAAATTACGTCGTCATATGAAAGGTGATTCAATTAACTCAACGAACCAGCTATTAAACTTTTTAAAGAAAACAAAGAATAATACGACATTTTTTGAGTCGTTTAAAGACGTTTCTTTTTTAAAAAAATAAATTGCTAAAATAGTTTGAACATGTTACTATAGTATCGTTATAATAATAACTCTGTTTCAGCAAATGAATCAGGGCAAAGGAGAGAGAAATATGAAACAAGGAATTCATCCAGAATATCATCCAGTAGTATTTATGGACTCACAAACAGGGTTCAAATTCTTATCTGGATCAACTAAAACATCTGAAGAAACTGTTGAATGGGAAGATGGTAACACATACCCAGTCATCCGTGTGGAAGTCACTTCAGATTCACATCCATTCTATACAGGACGTCAAAAATTTACACAAGCAGACGGACGTGTGGATCGTTTCAACAAAAAATATGGTCTCAAAGACGAAAACGCTGCAGAATAATCTCAGTGTTAAACAGGGTTCTGGTATCTTATCAGGACTCTTTTTTTTGTGAAAGGAATGAGAGTATAATGAATCAACAATTCAGAATTCTTATTTGGATTGAGCACAATAATCATCTATTAGTTACCACTTCTAAAACTGGTGAAAAACAGTTATTAGAAGTGTCACCAAATTATGCAGAAACAACTCTTGAAGCCATTGAACGTTACGGGGAAGAAATTCTTGATTTACATTTTGATGTAGTAAATTTTGTTGATTTGATCGAACAAACGACACATGAACATTTTAATCAAACTGAAACGTTATTTCTATATAGAGCTTCCTTGAAAAAAGATGAGATTTTACCAAAATTGACACATAGCCAAATTATTTATTGGTTACCGATTAGTAAGGCAGAAGAAATTGTATCATCTCAACTGGTATCTAAAATGACAAAAAAATAGAATAACTATATATGATTTATAAATTTGTGGTAAAATATAGGTTAATTATAAGGAGAGATAGAAATGAGCGAATTACAACAAATTATTATAAAAAACTTACAAGTAGCCCCTCAGATTAGTGCAAACGAAGAAATCATAAAACGTGTGCAATTTTTAAAAGACTACATGTTAGCACATCCGTTTTTAAAAACATATGTTTTAGGCATTAGCGGCGGACAAGACTCCACTTTAGCCGGTAAACTAGCACAGCTAGCAATCAGTGAATTACGCGAAAAAACGGGTGATAATGATTATAAATTTATTGCCGTTCGTTTGCCTTATGGCGTTCAAAAAGATGAAGATGACGCACAAAAATCATTAAATTTTATTCAACCAGATGAGTCATTAGTTATAAATATAAAATCTAGCGTGGATGCTTTAGTGAAAGAATTAAATGAAGGTTCAAATATCGTGGTGAGTGATTTTAATAAAGGAAATATTAAAGCTCGTCAAAGAATGGTATCGCAATATGCGGTGGCCGGTCAAAGAAGTGGCGCGGTAATTGGGACAGATCATGCCGCTGAAAATATAACAGGTTTTTTCACCAAATTTGGTGATGGCGCAGCAGATATTTTACCTTTATTTGGACTAAACAAAAGACAAGGAAAAGCCTTGCTAAAAGAACTGGGTGCTGATAAATCATTGTATGAGAAAATTCCAACAGCTGATTTAGAAGAAAATAGACCAATGATAGCTGATGAAGATGCTTTAGGTGTGACTTATGAGGCAATTGATGATTACTTAGAAGGTAAAGAAGTTAGTGATAAAGATAGAGAAACAATTGAGAGATGGTATAAAAAGTCAGAACATAAACGTCATTTACCGATTACGTTAGGAGACACATTTTGGGTAAAATAGAATCAATGGTTCAAAGACGAGTAGAGCAAAATCAAAAAAAATCATGGCTAAAAAGGATTTTTACTAATCCAATTACCAAAGTCTTACTAACTTTAATTATTGTTTACTTAAGTAATTTCTATTTACAACTAAGTCAAAATACTTGGAGCTTCTCGCTTGCGTGGAAGTTTGCTATGGAGTGGCATGTTGAGAAATTTCTACTAGGGACGCTAGTATTGCTATTTTTAGATATGTTTCTTATGAGTTTAAGCGGGTCGTTTTTAATAGGAAATATCATTTATATCACGAGTATTGGGTTACTTGGTATTGCTAACAGTCAGAAAATGGCATTGAGGATGGAACCTATCTACCCAGATGATTTAAAAATGATTTTTGAGTTTACGATGATGAAAGATATCATTGGAAATACGTATTTTATTTTAGCGTTAGTACTGATATCTTTAGCATTAGCAGGACTAGTCTACGCCTTATATCGCTCAATTCGTTTAAGTAAACGTCAACAAATCATTCGTTTAGTATGTTTTGTTGTCTCAATCACAGGGCTATTTTATGCCAGTTTATTTAACCAACCAAACAATCTATTACGAAAAGAGTACAATAAAACTGCGCTATGGATTCCATATAGTCAAAAAATGAACTACTATAATACAGGTTTTATGGGTGGCTTTTTATATAATTTAAAAGTTGAAGCCATGGATGAACCAAAAAACTATTCAAAAGAAACAATCGACAAAATCGTCAAAAAATATGATACAAAAGCAAAAGAGAATAATGCTAAAAAGAAAAACAAAGAAAAACCTAATGTTGTATTTATTATGTCTGAAAGTTTTTCTGATCCTGAAAAGTTAGATGGCATTAAATTAAATAAAAGTCCTATTACTGATTTTAGGAGTGTGGCACGCCAGTCTGTTTATTCTGGCGAGATGTTGTCGCAAAACTATGGTGGTGGGACAGCAAATATCGAATTTGAAGCATTGACAGGAATTTCAATGGGATTACTTAATCCTCAAATGACGACACCATATACTATGATGTTACCTAAGAAAACGGAATTTCCATCGATTGTCTCGAGTTTAAAACAACAGGATTATCAAACAGTAGCTATCCATCCTTACAATACATCTATGTATAAACGCAAAGATGTTTATAATGTTCTTGGATTTAATCAGTTTTTAGATGAAAATACCATGACTCATAAGGAAAGGTTGTCAAATAATGGTTATATTTCAGATGCCTCAGCGTTTAGTGAAGTACTAGATGTGATGGAGAAATCTGATAAAGCATCGTTTGTCCATCTTGTGACAATGCAAACGCATATGCCATATAATAATAAATACACGGATTCACCTTATACATTGACGAACTCAGCATCTAGCTCCTCAATTGATAATTATGCGTTAGATATTTCATACACATCAAAAGCATTGAAACAATTTATTGAGGACATTAATAAATTAGATAGACAGACAATTGTGGTTTTCTGGGGGGATCACTTACCGTCTATCTATCCAGATGATATTGTTGAAAAAAACAACCCAATTACAACTCATTTAACAGAGTATTTAATTTATGATACATTGTCTCAGGGATCACATAAAGAAGAAGTCATGAGTCCGTTTTACTTTTCAAGTTTGATTACTCATTTTTCATCTGTTGAACAAACAGGATTTAATGCTCTATTACTTGAATTACAGAAAGTATTACCAGCATTTGAAAAACAAATGTATTATGTAAATGGAAAATGGGAAAAAGAAGTATCTTTTACTAAAGAAGAAAGAGAGATCTATGAGGACTATCAGTTAATGGTTTATGATTTGGTTTCAGGTAAAAAGTATGGTCAGAAGATGTTTGATGTCGAAACATAATATGAATTTTTTAAGAAAATAGTGAATTAATTGTAAGTTAAAAATTTTCATGATATAATCAAGTGGGATTATTCATAAGGGAGTAACTGGCAGTTCTACATACTGCGGTAATGCCACCAATCGAAATCATTACGTATTTCTGGTGTTACCTTAAATAGTGAGACTTATGTATGTAGTTAAGCATACGTAGGTCTTTTTTTATTTGACTTATGTATAGCGACAAATAAAAGGAGGAAAAGAGATGTCAGAGCAAAAAAAGAAGCAGTTGAATGATGCATTTTATGTTGAAGATGAGAAACAAGTGCTAGAAAAACTGCAATCAACTCCTAATGGGTTGAGTACTGCGGAGGCGGAAAAACGTCTTAAGGAGTATGGTCATAATCAATTGGATGAGGGAAAGAAAAAAAGTTTATTTAGTAAATTTTTAGACCAATTCAAAGATTTTATGATTATCATTTTACTTGCGGCAGCGGTGCTATCATTTTTCATGGGAGACCAAGTTGAAGCGATTATGATTATTGTCGTAGTATTTATTATGGCAATCTTTGGAGTGGTGCAAGAAGCAAAAGCTGAAGAAGCAATTGAAGCATTGAAAGATATGTCAACACCAAATGCTAATGTACGTCGTGATAACACAACTAAAACAGTTAGAAGTACAGATCTAGTACCTGGTGATATTGTGTTGCTAGAAGCCGGAGACGTGATTCCAGCTGATATGCGTTTGATTGAAACAGCGTCGTTAAAAATTGAAGAAGCAGCCTTAACTGGTGAATCCGTTCCAGTTGAAAAAGAAGATGTGGTTTTAGAAAAAGAAGATATTGGTATTGGTGATCGCATCAATATGGCCTATATGAACAGTAATGTCACATATGGTCGTGGTGTTGGTGTGGTAACAGGTACAGGAATGAATACTGAGGTTGGTAAGATTGCTAACATGTTAGCTCAAGCTGACGAAACAAATACACCATTAAAAGAAAATCTAAATAAATTAGGTAAGGTGTTATCTATTGCGATTATTTTCATCTGTATTGTGATGTTTGGAGTGGGAATGTTACGTGGTGGACATAATTGGATGGAAATGTTATTAACATCTGTATCATTAGCCGTTGCGGCAATTCCAGAAGGATTACCTGCGATTGTAACGATTATTTTAGCCTTAGGAACTCAAAAAATGGCTAAACGTAATGCTTTGGTAAGAAAATTGCCGGCTGTTGAAACGTTAGGTAGTACAGATATTATCTGTTCTGATAAAACAGGTACATTGACATTAAACCAAATGACAGTGGAAGAAGTGTTTACAAACAATGAATCAATTCGTGATTCAAAAGATATTCCATTAGATAACACAACCTTAAAAATCATGACATTTTGTAATGATACAAAAATTTCTGATGATGGCACGTTAATTGGTGACCCAACAGAAACTGCTTTAATTAAATATGGTGAAGATCGTGGTTATGATATTGCATCAAAATTAAAAGAAGAACCACGATTAGCCGAAGTACCATTTGATTCTGATAGAAAATTAATGTCGACATTCCATAAATTACCTGACGGTCGTTTCTTTGTAGCTGTAAAAGGTGCGCCTGATGAATTATTGAAACGTTGTACAAACTATGACGTCAATGGCGACATTAAACCAATGGATAAATCAGAAGAAGACTTGATTTTAAAGACTAATAAACAATTAGCGACACAGGCATTACGTGTACTTGCTATGGCTTATAAAATTGTAGATGAGATTCCAAGTGAATTAACAAGTGAAAATGTTGAGGCGGATTTAATCTTCTCAGGTTTAGTCGGGATGATTGACCCAGAACGTAAAGAAGCAGCTGAAGCTGTATGTGTTGCCAAAGAAGCCGGTATTCGTCCAATCATGATTACTGGTGACCATAAAGACACCGCTGAAGCAATCGCTGTGCGTCTTGGTATTTTAAAAGAAGGTCAACATGATGCTGTTATTACTGGTGGCGAATTGAATAATATGTCAGATGAGCAACTAGCTAATTCTATTGAACAATATTCCGTTTACGCTAGAGTGTCACCTGAACATAAAGTACGTATTGTTAAAGCATGGCAAAAAGATGGGAAAGTAGTGGCGATGACTGGAGATGGAGTAAACGATGCACCAGCTCTTAAAACTGCTGATATTGGTATAGGTATGGGTATTACTGGTACGGAAGTATCTAAAGGGGCAAGTGATATGGTCTTAGCTGATGATAACTTCTCCACTATTATCGTTGCCGTTGAAGAAGGACGCAAGGTCTTCTCAAACATTCAAAAAACAGTTCAATACTTACTTGCTGCAAACTTAGGGGAAGTTTTAACCTTATTTATTGCGACAATGCTCGGTTGGGATACATTATTACCAGTTCACTTATTATGGATTAACGTAGTAACTGATACATTCCCTGCGATTGCCTTAGGATTGGAACCTGCTGAAAAAGGTATTATGAAACACAAACCACGTGGTCGAGATTCAGACTTCTTTTCAGGTGGTGTTATGAGTAGTATTATCTATCAGGGTATTTTAGAGGCAGGATTGACACTTGGTGTGTACATGTATGCCATTAATAACCCGGTCCACTCAAGCTATGATGCTATCCATGCAGATGCGTTAACGATGGCTTATGCAACACTTGGATTAATTCAATTGATTCACGCATTTAACGTGAAATCTGTTCATGAATCAATCTTTAAAGTTGGGGCATTTAGAAATAAAATCTTTAACTATGCGATTTTACTTTCATTTGTTTTACTTGCAGCAACAATCGTTGTACCAGGATTTAATGATTTGTTTAAAGTAGCTCACTTAGATGGTCATCAATGGTTGGCAGTATTAATTGGTTCATTTGCTATTCTACCAATAGTAGAAATTGTTAAATGGATTCAACGAAAAACGATTTATAAATAGGATGTTTAAACTATCCATATTTTCTTGGATAGTTTTTTCATTTATGTTGACAAAATAAGAGTATATCTATAATATTGGAGTTAATGTGTTGCAATTTGAAGAAAAATATGGCAGCCAATCCTTTAAAAAAATGTTAAAAAAAGTAAAATAAATAAGAGTTAATGAAAGAGGGGAATATCATTGAAAAAACCAAATGTTGGCCAATATTTGCAAGTTATTAATGCAGTTGTCACAGAATCTGAAAACGTTGGAGAAAAGATGAATCCATCATATGAAATTGTTCGTAACGCAATTGATGAGGAAAATTTATCAGATTTGACAGTTGAACAATTAACAGATATTAAGAGCCATTTTTCTGAAGGTACAGAAGAATATAGAGTAATGGAAAACACTTTGAGCCACTTAAAAGCACCTGTTAGAGTTTTAGGGATTCATAAAAAATTGGAAAAAGCATTTAAAGAGTATGTTGAAGGGTGTCAAGAAATGATTGATTCGATTGATGCTGAGAACGCTAAGGTTGATAGTGAAGCGTTTGATCTATCTGAAGCAAAACAAGATGCGGCAACAGATGGTATCTCATTCTGTATTCAACGCATTACACAGATTATTATGAATAAGTAAAGTAAAAGGGATGAGAGAATCATCTCTTTTTTTAAATATAGGTAAAGATTTTTAAAATTAAATTAGTAAACAGACAGATAAGATAATTAATGGTATTCTTATTGTATAACAAGTGTTAGGAGTGGGATAATATGTTAAAAAGAAAATCCTATCCAGGACTGACAGATGAAGAAGTGTTAAATAGGATTGCTAGAGGAGAAGTAAATCAAGCAATCCCTAAGACAACACGTTCATTTAAACAAATTGTGTTTGAAAATAGTTTTACATTATTTAATTTTATTAACTTAGTGATAGCAGGCTTTATCGTATATACAGGTAGTTACAAAAATTTACTTTTTCTTGGAGTAATTATTACAAATACATTAGTTGGTGTATATCAAGAAATTAAAGCAAAAAATAATATTGATCGATTAAGTTTGTTAAGTGAATCGAAAGTCAGTGTTATACGAAACTATAAGGTATTAGAGATTCCGCAAAATGAAGTGGTTAAGGATGATTTAATAAATATAAAACGAGGACAACAAATTGTTGTTGATGGTATAGTGCTGGATACTGAAGGCATGGAGTGTGACGAATCTCAATTGACAGGTGAGTCAGACCCAATCATTAAAACCAATGGTTCAGAAGTCTATTCTGGAAGTTTCATTGTGAGTGGTAGTGGGTTGATGCAAGCTACACATGTTGGAAAAGATAGTTACAGTTATAAATTGAGTATAGAAGCAAAGCAAACAAAAGGCATATATAGTGAGTTGATCATGATGATGAATCGTCTAATTCGTCTTCTTACTATGGTAATCATTCCAATTGGTGCCATTCTAATGATTACAAGTCTAACAAGCGGAACGCAATTAAACGAAGCGATACTTGGTAGTACGGCTGCTATTATGGGAATGATTCCAGAAGGATTAATTTTACTTACCACTGTTGCATTAGCTGTTGGGGTCATAAAGTTAAGTCGTAGGAAGGTTCTTGTTCAAACGATGGGGGCAATAGAAACACTTGCTAGAGTAGATGTATTGTGCCTTGATAAAACGGGAACGTTGACAAGCGGACAATTAAAAGTGGTAGAATTTGATACAGTTGATGAAAATCATTTATCGAAAGAAACATTTTCAGCAATGATAGGATCGATGGTTAAAGGTCTGGATGAAGATAATGCAACGGGCCTTGCTTTGATGCACTACTTTAATGAAGTAGATGAGCAGTTAATACCATCAAAACAAATTCCGTTTTCTTCTGCTAGAAAATGGAGTGCGATTACGTTTAAAAATGATTATACTTATTTCATGGGAGCACCTGAATATTTATTTGGTGATTTTTCTGAAGCTCAATCAGTTAAAATGTCTGAAGCATTTAGTCATGGATTGCGTATCATTGCCATTACACGTAGTCAGGTTGATGAGGCAACAACAGTCTTACCAAATGATTTAGAGTTATTAGGGTTTATTTATTTGGAAGATGAGATTAGACCAGAAGCACCGCAAACACTTGAGTATTTTAAACAAGAAAAAGTAGATATCTGCATCATTTCTGGCGATCATCCTGAAACGGTAGCACAAATTGCGAAGCGATCGGGTGTATCACATGGTGAGGAATCAATTGATATGAGTAAAATACCTGATGATAAAATTCCAGAAGTAGTGAAGACTCACCGCATTTTTGGGCGAGTTTCACCAGAACAAAAGAAAAAACTAGTTATAGCACTCCAAGATGACCATCATGTTGTGGGAATGACAGGAGACGGTGTGAATGATATTTTAGCATTGAAACAAGCTGATTGTAGCATTGTTATGGCTAATGGTAGCGATGCAGCTAAGGGAATTGCTGATTTTGTTTTATTAGACTCTAATTTCGATTCCATGATTGACGTGGTGTTGGAGGGAAGACAAGTTATTAACAATATTCAACGTGTGTCATCTCTTTACTTAACTAAAACAGTGTACTCATTATTTTTAGCTGCTATTTTTATTTTTGTGAGTTCACCTTATCCGTTCCAGCCAATCCAATTGAGTCCAATAAATGCCTTAACAGTCGGAATACCATCGTTTTTCTTAGCGTTGCGACCAAATACACAACCAATTAAAGGAATGTTTTTAAAGAATGTCTTTGAACCACCTTTAGCAAGTGGGTTGACTGTGGTTATCACAACATTGCTTATTGAAGTGTTTGGAAATGTATTTGCTTGGAGTTATGAAGAAAAATCAACCGTGACAGTCTTATTAGCAGGGTTTATTGGTTTTATTGTTTTAAGAGAAATTTCAAAACCTCTTACTACGAAGATTAATGTACTTTTAAGTGCTTTG